>PGYU01000010.1 GCA_002839825.1 Ignavibacteriae bacterium HGW-Ignavibacteriae-1
AATGTTGTGATTTTTAAATGTTGAGCCAAATCTGAATCTAAAAACATCGAACGAGATGATTTAAGCAATTCATATAAACGCTCTTTGTCAATTTTGACAAATCCGTACTTCGATAAATACTGCAATTTCGAGAATAATTTATGCCGACCGATTTCTGCCCAACCGGCATCTATTTGAATCAGTCCTGAATTGTAAATATAGTCACTTAGTCGCATGAACAAGTATTCTGAAGCGACAGATTGGCTCCTGTTTCCTTCTACATAATTGATTATATCATCAAAAGTAAAAGGGTAGCTTTCCAAATCGTCCGTATCCAAAATCGAATGTTCCAAACCCACTATTTTACAAATTTTTGCGGCGGTAATATTGTCGGGATGATCGGCAAATCCTATGCTGATTGCCTTCAAATCCGATTTTGCGGGCTTCATCAACGACAATAAAAATCTCGAATCTAATCCGCCGGACATTGATATTACCGACTGGAAATCTTCAATTTCCGGAAATGAAAGTTGAATGATTTCATTTTTAATTTCTTCTTCAGATTTTGGAAATTCTGTGGGGGCTTGCAATTTGGAGCGTTCCCGATTCAGCCCATTCTCGGTCAATTTCAGTTGCAACATCTCCGCACCACAATACCTTGTGATGCCATGAGCATAAGATTCTTTGTCAAGCTGAACTTTGAGCAAAAATCCGGTAGCTAACCAATTTTGATTAAGTTTGAATCCGCCAATAATTTCAGCTATTAATCTCGTTTCCGTACTTATGATACTGTATCCGTCGCCTGTGTATTCGTAAAATTCACGAAAGCCCAGAATATCATTTGCCACAGTTAGCGTATTGTTTCGTTTGGTGCAAAAAACAAAATGTCCTTCAAAAGAACTTGCTTTTGAAGGGTTTTGAGCGACTTCATCGAGATTTTCATTTCTGACTAATATATACTTGTCTTTTGTTTTTTGCAGAGGCACTCCACATACAGCTATATCCGTTTCCGAATTTCGTCTGTATGCAAAAGTTTCTTTAAGTCCGCCACCTGCGAGCATGTAATCCGGCGAAGAGATAATCACTTTGTCTGCAAATCTATTGGTGACAAGTTCCCGAATGGATTCGGGATAATGTCCGAACACTGCAAAAATAAAAGTCAAGGCTGCCATCCCTCCCTGCTATCAGTCAATATTTCTTGCGGGCTATACTTTTTTTCGTTACCCATTAAGCATCACCTTCAAAATTTATATTTATTGTTAGACAGATAATTCTTAAATTGCAAAGTATGAATAAAAAAAACGGAAATCAAATTTTAAAAAAAAATATATCGGTTTCGATTCTCTACTTAATGTCCGCTGACCTTGTCAACGCCGTATTAGGTATATTATTTGCGTTTGTTCTGGGAAGATTTTTCGGAGCGGAGTATCTTGGGATTTATACCTTTTCATTTATGCTCGCCACAATGCTCTGGACTTTGGGCGAATCCGGTTATGAAATCGAAATACCGCGTGAAATTGCTCAAAAGCCCGACAGGATGAAGGAACTAATCAGCGATGCCCAAATATTTAAATCGCGGATTCTCTTGTTCGGATTCCCGATTTTTTGCCTTTATGGTATCATTGCTCTCGGCGAAATGTCTTTTCTGGCAATTATCCCATGGGTGATTCCGGCTTCTACGAATATGACTTTGAGGTCTGTTTGCCGTGGACTCAAGATGTTCAGGAGCATTTCGAGAATCGAAATAAGCATATCATTATTCATGTATCCGACAATGGCTTTCGTTCTGTGGTTTACTGAGAGTATTGCTTATGTGTTTATGGTATTGGTAGCCTCAGAGTTTATTAAAATGCTCTTGTATTTATATACAGTGCGCAAAATCGAGAATTTCCCATTAAGTCTGCTTTTCCCTTATAATAAGTCACTGTTCTCATTCAGTTCGATGATAGCAAGAATCAAGGAGCGACGTGGATTTACGTTTGTAAATTTGCTGACGATGTTGCAATACAGGTCAACATTGCTGATTTTGCCTATGCTTCAAAGCAACTACATGGTCGGTGTTTATACCGTGGGAATGCGATTTGTCACGCTACTTAAGTTGCTCCCGGCATCCACAATCAATGTGCTTTTGCCTGAATTTTCCTCCGAAAACAAGGCGGAACATAAATCTTTACTTGTAAAATCGCTTTCGTACATGTTTATAATCACTGTCACAATTGCTTTCACAATTTTTGCTTTAGCAGAATTTATCATTGATTTGACATTTCAAATTCCCGAAGCGATTGAAATTCTGCGAATAATGATATGGGCAATCATTCCAATCTCGATGCATAAAATAATAGAATCATATTTGATGTCGCGAAATTTTGAAATGCAAATCTCCAAATCATTGTTTGGCACTGCTTTGTTTACATTGTTGGCAGTAGTGATAGTAAATTTCTTTTATGGTATTAACGGTATAGCTTATATCTTTGTAGTTAGTGAAATTGTACTTTTAACACTTTACTTATTTTTATTGAAAAAAAGTGGATAACGAGAAAGAAAATATAGAATCAGGCGAGGAAAAAGAAGAAATCGGCTTCATGGGGCATTTGGATGAACTCAGAAAGCGGATAATTTTTGCATTTGTTGGCATTGTCATCGGCTGCATTATATCGGGTTTCTTCATCGAACAATTGATGGATTACATACTGCTCGCACCTGCTCAAGCAGCGAAATTAAGTTTGCAGAATTTGCAGCCATTCGGCATACCGTTTTTGTATTTCAAAGTGATATTCATCACCGGCTTCATCATATCATTTCCATTTTTACTTTGGCAATTATGGCTTTTCATAGCTCCGGGCTTGTACGAGAATGAAAGAAAGTGGGCAAGTAAGATTACTTTTTTTACTTCGATATCATTTTTCATTGGAGTTGCATTCGCATACTTTTTCATGATTCCATCTATGCTTGGGTTTGCGGCAACTTTCGGCACCGATAAAATCAGAACCGATATTGATGTCAACGCCTACTTCGGATTTGTGACATTAATGATTTTAGCGTCGGGGATAATATTCGAAATGCCAATGGTATCTTATGTCTTGGCTAAAGCCGGTTTAATCACATCTAAAGGACTTCGGTCGTATTGGCGGCATGCAGTTGTTGTGATTATCATTTTAGCCGCCATTCTGACTCCAACGCCTGACCCGATTAACCAGATGTTTTTTGCGCTACCACTTTTTATTTTATATGAAGTTAGTATTTGGATTGTTAAATTAGTCGAAAAGAAACCAAAAGATGAATAATACGATAAGTAATATATTTTCGTTATTAATTTATTATTCAAGTGTGAATTTCTCATACATTAAGTAATTTTATTAAACAGATGATGACTTTAAACGATATAATAAAACCGGTAAAAGATGATTTGAAAGAGTTCTCGAGCTATTTCAAAGGCACACTGAACACTAATGTACCGTTGTTGAACTTAATAATCAAATATGTCGCTCAACGTAAAGGAAAGCAACTACGTCCGATTTTGGTTTTCCTCTCTGCGAAAATATGTGGAGAAGTTAATCCACGTTCGTTTGTTGGGGCATCTTTGGTAGAATTGCTCCATTCGGCTACACTGATTCATGACGACGTAGTTGACGAAGCATCCGAGCGTCGCGGCTTGGCTTCAATTAATGCCAAATGGAATAATAAAATTGCTGTACTAATTGGCGATTTCTTGCTCTCCAAGGGTTTGTTAACTGCTATTGAAAACGAAGAATTTGATTTTCTTCATGCTATTTCCGTGGCTGTAAGACGGATGAGCGAAGGGGAATTATTATCAATTGACAAAAGCCGCAACACATCAATAGACGAGGAAACTTATTTCCGTATAATTGGCGATAAGACTGCTTCATTGCTATCTTCATGTTGCAAAATCGGTGCTTTGAGCGCCACCACAAACACTGAATATCACCAAGCTCTCAGCGAATACGGCGAAAATATTGGCATCGCTTTCCAAATCAAAGACGATATGCTCGATTATACTTCACGTAGCATTTTAATCGGCAAGCCCGTAGGCAACGACATCAAAGAGAAAAAAATCACTCTACCATTGCTCTATGCTTTGAGCAAATTGGACGAAAAAGATGCAAGTAAAATCAAAAACAGAATTTTGAAAGGGAAAATGACTAAAGGCGAAATTGCCGATCTCATCGAGCAAGTAGTGCAAATGGGAGGTATTGATTATGCGGAAAAAATTGCAAAAGAATACGTTGACAAAGCGAAGTCATATCTTGAAATTTTCCCTGAATCACCGGCAAAGACTTCCTTTTTGCAATTTGCTGATTTTGTTATTTTGCGTACAAATTAATAAATTGGGATTTGATTAGCATGGAAGAAATTAATGTACTTTTTGCAATTGAATCGGAAGAACTGATTTCCGAAGGTCGGATTGAAGAGGCTATATCGCTTTGCGAGCGAGGGCTCGAAATTTACCCCGATTATGCTGCCGCTGTTGCTATCTTAGCTCATGCATATTCACTTGTCGGAGATTCGCAGCGTTCGCAACAAGTTATCGAAAAATTTGCCGACAATATTATTCAAAACAAGCCTGCCAAGTATCGGGCAAAAGAAGCGCATTATGAACCAATTCAAAACATTGCCGAAACGTTTGAGACGATTGATGACATTGATGAAACAACTGATGCTGAAACTGAAGTTGAATTTGAGCAGAATTATGAGGTAGAAATTCCGGTTCATGTAGACATTAAATTAACAGCTTTTTATGCGAAATCTGCTGATGAAGCAATGCAAATTAAAAAGAAAAAAGCGTCCGATGAACAAAAAAAATATGATTTAACAATGTCGAGATTTTATTCCGATGCCGGTAATCGCAAATTAGCTCCGAAATATCGTAAAAAAATAGTCAGAACAATCGCTATCGAAAGCGATGAATTTTTCAAATTGGATGATATTCGCGGTTTGCCTGTGACTGAAACCTATGCAAATATTCTTATCCGGCAAGGTAATTTCAGCAAAGCAAAGGCAATTTACAGAGAACTAATCAAAATTCAGCCCGAAAAAGAACAATATTTCGAGTCGAAAATTTCCGAAATCAACTGACAACTAAGTCATCGCCTTGCGGAGTAAGGCAATCTGCATTATTATATTGCGGATTGTTTACCGAATGAGTCACAGGATACGCCCTCAATTTATACGAATGTATCGGCTTCAGCTTATCGCGTATTTCATTAAAGTCAATTTTTGTATCCAACCACAGACTAATATCATCAGGGTCCAATATTACGGGCATTCGGTTGTGAATCAGTGCCATCAGCGTATTTGGCTCGGTTGTAATAATTGTTGCCGTAGTAATTATTTCGTTGTTTTCATTTTTCCAGTTATCGTACAAACCGGCAAAACACATCAATTCGTCGTTATTCATTGTGATGTAATGCGGGATTTGGTCGTTACTCGCCTTGAACCATTCGTAAAAACCTGATGCAAGAATTATACATCTATAGCGATTCAAAAGCCGCTTAAACGAAGCTTTTTCCATAAGTGTTTCAGCTCGTGCATTTATCATTTTATTCCCGATGGAACTGTCCTTAGCCCAAGACGGAATCAGTCCCCATCTGAAATACGAAAGAGTAATCGCTTCACCTTCGCCCTTCAAGCATGCGATAGATGCTGTAGGAGCTATGTTATAGCTATTCCTTATTTCATTCTGAATTTTTATTTTTGGCACTACTTTTTCAACATCTTTTATTGTTGCATTTAGTGCAAATCTTTCACACATTTTCAAAAACCTAAACATTTTCCAATTTCCAAAATTAATAAAAAAAACGTTACTCCGTTGTATCATTCATTATGTAAAATTGATGTATTTTCAAACATGAATGATAAAACGGCAAAAGAAGCTACCCGCAAACGCTTGAATGAAATTGAGGCGGAACTCACGTCATTAAAAGCTAAACAAGGAATATTGTCTGCGAAATGGCATAGGGAAAAGAGCGCTATTAGCACTATCAGAGCGTGTAAAAAAGATTTAGAGAATCTGAAAATTTCTTCGGAAAATTTTGAACGCGACGGTGAACTTGCAAAAGTTGCCGAAATCAGATACGGAAAATTGCCCGAAATCGAGAAAAAACTTCATGATGCAAATCAATTTCTCCAAAAAATTCAGTCCGAAGGAAAAATGCTGAAAGAAGAAGTAGATGCTGAAGACATCGCCGAAGTAGTATCGAAATCTACCGGAATACCCGTTAATAGAATGTTGGAATCCGAACTAATCAAATTGCTGAAAATGGAAGAACGCATCCACGAAAGAGTAATTGGGCAAGAAGAAGCAGTCTTCGCTGTTTCCAATGCTATCAGACGCTCAAGAGCGGGCTTGCAAGATGTAAATCGCCCAATAGGTTCATTCATCTTCATTGGCTCTACAGGAGTCGGTAAAACTGAATTGGCGAAGGCATTGGCAGAATTTTTATTCGATGACGAGCAAGCCGTAATACGCATTGACATGAGCGAGTACATGGAAAAATTCTCTGTTTCGCGATTGTTGGGTGCACCTCCCGGCTATGTAGGCTATGAAGAAGGTGGACAACTTACCGAAGCTGTTCGCCGGAAACCCTATTCTGTACTGCTTTTGGACGAATTTGAAAAAGCTCACGCAGATGTTTTCAATATTTTATTGCAAGTGCTCGATGATGGAAGATTGACTGACGGCAAAGGCAGGCTTGTAGATTTCAAAAATACGATTATAATTATGACATCAAATTTGGGTACGGAATTTATCCAAGATAAATTGAACTTATTAATTGATGAAAGCAAACGTGACGAAATTATGTCCGATATTAAAAAGTTAATTGTAGAGCAATTACATAAACGATTAAGACCCGAATTCTTGAACCGAGTGGACGAAATAGTGCTTTTCAAACCGCTGACAAGTAAAGAAATCAAAAAAATTGCAGAACTACAATTGGGTAGACTTGGAAAAATGCTGGCTCTGAAAAATATTAGTTACGAAGTTTCCGAATGTGCTTTAGACTGGCTTGCAAATATTGGTTTCGACCCGCAATTTGGTGCCAGACTACTCAAACGTGCTATACAGAAGCATATTACTGACCCTTTGTCGGTCAAATTGCTTTCAGCGGAATTTAGTTCGGGAGATAAAATTTACATAGATTGCTTAGAAAATGGAAAATTTATTTTTTCAAAAAAGTAAATTGATATAAATTGCTTATATGAATAAGTTATACTTTCAAAAACATATTTTATTTATGGCATTCGCTGTTTTAATTACAGCGATGGGTGGCAATTCATGCTCAACGCCTAAGGAAGTAGCCATCAAACCGCTCTATTTCCCGGCTGTTTCCGAAATTCAGAAGGGTGAATCCGCAAAATTATCTTGGAAATTTGAAGGTGCTGAAAAAATCAGAATCGAAAATTTGCGCCGTAATTACGACCCAACGGACAGCATTACCGTCAAACCTGACGCCACTACTATCTATAATTTCCTTGCTATTCGAGGAGTGGACACAGTTTTGTTCAAGTGGCATGTCTTTGTCAAAGTGCCCGAGGATGTTATCACAACCGGCACAGACCAAGTTACCGATGCAACTCCCTCATTTTTGCAATCGGAATATTTTTCAGGATTGATTGATTATACTGCCAATGTGAAGCCGAAAAGTTTCCGCATAATCTCTCATATGATTGACAACGACAAAATCAATCTAAATCTCTTAGTTTTCGATGAATTCGGAAATTTCATCAAAGGGCTTGATAATAATTCAAAATTTGGCAATGATTTGATTGCCAATATGATTGATAATCCATCTGAAAAAATTACAAATCTTGAAGTAAAATCATTCAAAAAATATCAAAATGAATCGAAGCATATAGATATGGCTGTATTGCTCGATAACTCCGCAATCGCAGGTGATTACTATCCGATACTCGATAATTTTAAAGCATTTACTAAAGGATTGAGCGATAAAGACAGAATCATGTTCCGCTCATTCAACCAAAAAATAAATACATCAGTCGCTTTGCAAAATGCCGACAAATTTAATAATTTCATTCGTAATGTCGGTATCGAAAAAGCGAGTGGCTTCAGTGCAGTTTACAAATCAGGTCTAAGCACTTTGCAAGCTTTTGCATCGCAGAAATCAGACAATAAACAAATTTTCGTGTTGATTGCATATAGCACGGATAATGCCTCACTTGTTTATGACCGAAATGATATGGTAGAGTTTGCCGTATCGCAAGGTATTCCGATTTATATTATTGGAATCGGGAATGCCGTAGATACCTACTCATTAAAATATCTTTGCGATAACACGGGCGGAAAATATTACGGTTTGGACGATAGCCAATTAACGGATTTGCCAAAAGTTTTCAATGAGATTGCTTTTTCAGTCCAAAAAGGCTATGCACTGACTTTGTCGTATAAAGCGAACGAAAATCTAAATGAAAATTATCGAAATGTTATCGTCAGCCACAATACGATTTTACCCAAAATTGCCGATACAGTCAAGATTCCGATTACTCGCGAAAAACAGTTCTTCCGCTATCAAGCCGTTGCATCATTCGAGCAACGCGATACCGTCTTGAGCCGCGATTTCGACGAGACAATCAGCACACTCGCTCGCGTTTTGTCCGAAAGTCCGGGACGAAAGATTGAACTGATTGGCAATAGCAGTATCGAAGGCAACGATGAAGAATCCCACAAATTGGCTCTAAAACGTGCTCAAGAAGTCAGACGCAGACTTATCGAATTAGGAGCCGACCCGGCTGGGATACGGATTCGTTCCGAAGGCTCGAACAATCCGATTTATTATTTGCAAAATTCCTATTGGGCGCAATATTACAATCGCCGAGTGGAATTGCGTTGGCTCGACCCCGACTATTTGCCGTTTGAAATAATTTCAAGCTATGAAGATTCGGAATATGAGGCACTGCTCCAAGTGGAAGAATGGGAAAACATCGGCTATCGCTCGTATTACGACCGAGTTTTGCAGAATAATCTTCCATTGTATCGCGTAAAAATTTGGGGATATAAAACTCAGCAGGATGCCGAAGAAGTTGCTTCGAAACTTGCCAAACGATTCACTGATTTGCAATTTGAAATCCGCTAATCCAAAGCTTTTTTGGTCAATTTTGCCGCATTCAATCCACTGATTGCAGCACCTTCGATTGTTGCCGGAAGCCCGGTATTGCACCAATCCCCTGCAATAAATAATCTCTCTATATCTGTAGATTCGCTTGGGCGTTGCTTTTCGTTTTCGCAAGTAAAAAGTGGAGTCGCAAATTTTTCGATTATAACTTTATGTCTTATGTACCTGATTTCCTTGCCTAATTTGAAAATCTCTCTAATTTCCTCGAATACGAGCTCCGCAATTTCATCTAATGACATTTTCATGAGACTTTCGGCAGCGCTGACGGTAACGGTAATGTGTCCGACATACTTGGGCGAATCCACATCTATCAAGCGTCTACGATTAAAGACCCATTGCGAATGATAGCCAACAATTCCTGCAAAATCAAAATCGAATAAATCCTGCTCAAACCAAAAATAAACTGATATTATTGGCGAGTAGTTCATTTTTGAAGTGAATTCCGCAATCGGCGAATTGGCAGGAAGTAATTTTTGGAGCGAATACGGCGGTACGGCTATTATTACAGCATCGGCTTCAATTATTTCTCCATTCGATAAAGTAATTCCGGTGCAAACATTGTCAACTATATTCAGTTTCTCAACTTTTGCCGATAATCTGAGCTTGGAATTATGCATCGCAAGAAATTCTCCGAGCGGCTCCAACAAATGGTTCAAATCTTTAGTGGGGAACATCAACACGGCGGATTTTCTATCTGCGAAAAATGCTTTTTTCAAGACATTTACGAGTAATATTGACGGAGCAATTTTCATTTCGGCGTTGATTGTGGCTAATATCAGCGGCTCCCAAAACAATGTAATTAGGTCGTCGCCCTGATTATGCCTCTTGAGAAAAGTGTAGCAATCTTCATCAGCATTGCCTTCCCCACCCGCTTTCAGCTTGACTGCAAGGGAAATTGCAGCAAGTTTTGACGAAAATTTGATATTTTTTAGAGCTAATAATCCATAAAGCATTCCCAAACTTCCGGGCAATTTTGAAGTGTCTAAACTTGTAATTCCATTTTTTGTATAAAAATCTATTGCAAGAGATTTTTGCTTCTTGATTTTATCATCCGTGCCCAAAATTTCGAGAATTTTTAGGAATCTGAGGTAAGCTCCGGTAAGTAAATGTTGCCCGTTATCAATCAAATCGCCCGACGCTTTATCCTCGAGAGAGTAGATTCTGCCACCAATTTGAGCCTTTTGCTCAAGCAACTCAACTTCATGTCCCGATTGGCAAATCTCTATCGCTGCCGAAATTCCGGCAACACCTGCTCCGATAATAATCACTTTTTTCATGTACAAAAGTAACAAGCATTCGTCATGTAATTCAAAGAAATTTTTGAATATTTGCAAAAGTAATTTTTTTGTGATTTAAAATGATATTATATTTGTAATCTATATTTTTGCGGACGTGGCGGAATTGGCAGACGCGCTAGACTTAGGATCTAGTACCGAAAGGTGTGAGAGTTCGACTCTCTCCGTCCGTACTTTAATAATTGTCTTAGGATTTTGAAATTGGAACACTCGATAAAAGAACTGAATGCGAGCGAACAAGAAATTACTGTAACCTTGGGCGCAGACTATTTGCGTCCTGAATACGAAAAGGCTTACAGGAAAGTTCAACCCGATATTCAACATGGGGGTTTTCGCAAAGGAAAAGTGCCCATAAATTTAATCAAACAGCTTTACGGCAAATCTATCGAAGCCGAAGCTGAACAAGACATTATTTCGGATGCTTTTGCGAAGATTGCCACAGATAACAAAATTCATGTGGTCGGGCAACCTCATTTGCATGACGTCAAGCATGAAAACGGGAATTTGACTTTTATCGTTCATTACGAAGTGATTCCTCAAATCACCCTTAACGAATACAAGGGTTTGGTGATTGACGAGCCCGTTCACACGGTCAATGATGAAGAAGTTGACAATTATGTCAAAAATCTTTGCGTCCAAAATGCAAGTTTCGAAAATACTGAGCAAGTTGTAGATTACGACCATGTGGTTGGAATCAAACTCTCCGAAATTGACGAGCAATCGGGATTGGCATTGATTGGTGCCAAAACCGAAGAAATGCACGTTTATTTGAATGATAAACAGTTGGCAGATTCGCTCAAACAATCATTGCTCAACACAAAAAGCGGCGATACTTTCACTTACATTCATGAAATTCCTAATCAAGGAGCAAAAAAGTTCCAAGTTACGGTAAATGAAGTACAAAAAGTTGTTCCAGCCGAATTCACTGATGAATTCGTTGTAGAAATTTCCAAAGGCAAGTATTCCAATGTTGCAGATTTCCGCGAAGAAGTCGGTTTTATGCTTCAAGACGATTGGGACAAACGCAGCCGCAGCGAGATGGAAAACAATCTTATCAATAAAATTGTCGAGCTCAATCTCGAATTCCCATTGCCACAATCCATTGTGAATTTGGCAGCTATAGATTATTATCGCGATATGGTCAAGCAATACGACCCCAAAGCGAAAGTTGACAAAATTGAAACTTTGCCCGACCAATTAAAAGAACATATCACTCCAATCGCGGAGCGACTTGTCAGATGGGAGTTAATACGCACTAAAATTATCGAACTCGAAGACTTGAAAGTCGAAGACCACGACATCGAGGATTTCATACAAAAGAATGCCGAGAAGGCAGGATTAGAACCGGAAAAATTAAGACATCAATTATTACATGATGAACGTTTTACTAACACTATTTTGGTTAAAAAGACAATGGATTTATTATTAGACTTTTCAGTGACGAACGAAGTCCCGTTCGGCAGTGGTGAAAATGATTATGACCCACTCGCAATGGGCGGAATTGATGATTTCGATGACGAAATCGATGATGATGATGAATTCGATGATGATATTGACTTCGACGAAGACGCTATCTTAGACTCCGACTTGATAGACGATGAATTGATGAACGAGGATTTTGACGACGATGACGACGATATGGATGATGATGATGACGATGAAGATGACGAAGAAGAAGAAGACAAATAATTCATTTGTTTGACCCCAAATTCAAAACAGATTATTTTAAATTAATGCCTATCTGAATTCGTTTATAGATAGGCATATTTTTAAATTTTAGGAATTTCTAATGAACAACCAATTAATACCGATTGTAATCGAGCAAACAAGCCGAGGCGAGCGGTCATTTGATATTTATTCACGTTTGCTGAAAGAGAGAATCATTTTTATTGGGCAACCAATTGATGATTACATGGCAAACTTAGTAATCGCACAATTGCTATTCTTATCGAGCGAAGACCCCAAAAAAGACATCAATTTGTACATCAATTCACCGGGTGGCAGCGTTACTTCCGGGTTGGCTATTTACGATACAATGCAATTTGTCAAACCTGACATCAGCACCATTTGCATGGGCATGGGAGCCTCGATGGCTCAAGTATTGTTGTGTGCAGGAGCTAAAGGCAAACGTTTCGCATTGCCAAATGCGAGAATATTATTGCACCAACCATCGGGCGGAACCCAAGGTCAATCCTCTGATATAGAAATTTATTCGAGAGAAATTATACGTATGAGAGACAGCTTGTACCAAATTATTTCCAAACACACCGGCAAAGATGTAGAACAAATAAAAATTGATGCGGATAGAGATAGATATATGTCTTCTCGCGATGCAGTCGAATATGGAATTATTGACTCTATTTTGGAGACAATTCCCGATTCGCCCAACGCTAAACCAGAAGAGTTGAAATAATTGTAATGAAAACTAAAGAAAATGTAAAATGTTCCTTTTGTGGCAGACATGCTAAAGACGTAACCGGACTAATCGAAGGTCCGGAAAAAGTTTTTATATGTGATTTTTGTGTAGATAGTGCCGTTGATATTTTGCGGCACAATAAAGTTAGTTCGCTCGAACTGCAACACCGCCACGAAATTCCCAAGCCGTCGGAAATAAAATCATATTTGGACGATTATGTAATCGGTCAAGATTATGCTAAGCGAGTTCTCAGCGTCGCTGTCTATAACCATTACAAGCGAATTCGCTCCAACGAAGAACGCTCCGGCAAAAATGATATCGAACTCGAAAAAAGCAATATTTTATTTATCGGACCAACCGGAACGGGGAAAACTCTGATGGCAAAAACTCTTGCCAAATTTTTGAAAGTACCTTTTGCGATTGCCGATGCCACAACGATTACAGAAGCGGGCTACGTTGGCGATGACGTCGAAACAGTCTTGCTCAATTTGCTCCAACATGCTAATTATAATGTAGAAGCCGCTCAACGCGGAATAATTTACATTGACGAAATTGACAAAATCGGACGCAAAAGCGAATCTTCATCAATCACTCGCGATGTTTCCGGCGAAGGTGTCCAACAAGCATTGTTGAAAATACTCGAAGGCACTCGCTCGGGAGTTCCGCCCAAAGGTGGAAGAAAGCATCCCGAACAACCTTTGATTTATATTGATACAACCAATATTCTCTTCATTTGCGGTGGAGCATTTGAAGGAATGGAGAAAGTGATTGCAACGCGTCTGAAAAACAGCACAATTGGATTTACTGCCGAATCAGCCGAAACGGTCGAAGAAAATTTGGGATTGCTCAAACATGCCGAGCCACAAGATTTGCTCAAATTCGGCTTTATACCCGAAATTATTGGTAGATTGCCCGTGCTTGCAGCGCTCGATGAACTGACAGATTCTGCATTGCTAGATATTTTGACACGTCCTAAAAATGCGATTATCAAGCAATTCGAGAAACTGTTTTCCCTCGAAAATGTTGAAGTCGAATTCACAAGCGATGCTTTAGAAGCCATTGTTGCCAAAGCTAAGTTACGCAAAACGGGTGCACGAGCCCTTCGCTCAATCGTCGAAGAATCAATGTTGAATATTATGTACGAAGTGCCGGACAAGAAAAATCTCCAAAAGGTGATTATTTCTAAGGAAGTCTTCTCCGAAAACGCCGAACCGCAATATATTTACAAAAAAAATAAGCAAACTGCATAAATTTTTGCATATTTTGTTTGCACTAACAAATTTAACTCGTATATTTGTAGTTCTATTAAGTAAAAAATTGGAAATAATTTAAAATGACTGCAGTAGTTGAAATAGCAGGTGTACAATTTACGGTACATCAAAACGATATGCTCAATGTTCCATTGCTCCCTGGCGAGCCCGGCAACACAGTGACATTCGACAATATTCTATTTGCTGAGATAGACGGTGCTACTCAAATTGGTACACCTTATATCACAGGCAACGTTCAAGCAAAGATTATTGAGCACGGCAAAGGCGACAAAGTTCTTGTATTCCACAAGCATCGCCGCAAAGGATACCGCAAATTAAACGGACACCGTGCCAAATATACTCAAATTGAAATTACAAATATCAACATTTAATTAAGGCTTAGACAATGGCACATAAGAAAGGTATGGGCTCGACCAAAAACGGTCGAGATTCGCAATCCAAGCGTCGTGGTGTAAAAAAATTCGGTGGCGAAAATGTTGTCGCAGGCAATATCATTATCCGCCAAGTAGGCACTAATATCCATCCCGGCGATAACGTTGGAATGGGCAGAGATTATACAATCTTTGCATTGATTGACGGCAAAGTCGAATTCCAAAGAAAAGACAGAGACCGCAAGAAAGTTTCGGTATATCCGTCTAACTAATTGTATTAATAACATAATGGTGTTCATCACCACTTGCAATTGGGCTTGATAGAACTTAACGTTCCGTCAAGCCCTTGTTTTATAGTAACCCACACCCGATACGCTCCACCACTTTGTCCAACATAGCCCACGAATTTATTCGTGGGAGAAGATAAGACCATCCACCCCGTCTGCTGCGCAGACACCCCTCAAGAGGGGAATTTAAGTCGTAGGGACTGCAACAGCGTTTTGTCCCAAAACATAGCCCACGAATTTATTCGTGGGAGAAGATAAGACCATCCACACCATCTGCTGCGCATCCACCCCTCAAGAGGGGAATTTAAGTCGTAGGGACTGCAACAGCGTACTGTCCCAAAACATAGCCCACGGTTTTAACCGTGGGAGAAGATAAGACCAACCACCCCGTCTGCTGCGCAGACACCCCTCATCCTTCGGAAGGCTCAGGGAGCGGGAATTTAAGAATGGATATTTGCGACTTTTTTTAATATCAAAAAAATCTGTATGTTTGTGTTTTGTGAATTGGTACAAAATAGGTATCTTATTACAAATTTCATTATAAATGGTAGGATTCTTATGAAATACTCAGTATTACTAATTTTAACTTTCTTAGTTTTTGTTAGTTGCACGGAAACAGGAGTAAACAACGGCGATAACGCTAAAGAGATTTGGCCCTTGAAAATTGGCAATTCATGGACTTATAATACTTATCGTTATTTCAGTTCAGATATGGACTCTTTGAGTTTTTTAATTACTCAAACTTTACGAGTCTCAAAAAAAGTAACTATAATGGATGAAGATTGGTATTTCTTTGAATCAGAAGGAAAAATGGTTAAAGTAGCAATGACAAATCGGAAAGATGGATTATGGACAATTGATTTTAAAGATTCAACAAAGATAAATGTTGATTCGGCAAAATTAAGGTATAAATATCCAACAAAATTAAACGAGACTTATCCAAGTAATTCGCCAGCAGCAATAACACGAAGTTTAAACACAGAAGTTGTCACTCCGGCAGGTAAATTTAGCTGTATATGGTATTCAAACTATAATCATATTGGTACACATGAAAATGAAGGAGTATTTTGCGCTCCGGGAATTGGAGATATTAAACAAGAATGGATAAAAAATATTGATAATAATGTGAACCCACCTGACACTTCATGGCATAGAACTATTCTTGTAAGTTATGTTATCAAGTAGGACTTTATATAAGCCTTTAATGTGAGTGGTACAAAACAGCTATCTTATTACAAATTTCATTATAAATGGTAGGATTCTTTATTAAATACTCAGTATTATTAATTTTATCTTTCTTAGTTTTTCTTTCTTGTTCGGAAACAGGCGTAAACAACGGCGACAACGCTAAAGAGATTTTGCCCTTGAAAATTGGTAATTCATGGAATAGTAATATTTATACTTATAGAAGCTCTGATAAAGATTCAGTTAGATTATTTGATTCAAGCGTTATGGTGGTTACTGATAAAGTGACTTTAAAGGGAGAGGATTGGTTTTTTTTAGAAGTAGATGGGAAGCTAACAAAACAAGTTTGGTCTAATCGGAAAGATGGATTATGGGTAATCGCTTTTAAAGATCAGACATTGATAAATGTTGATTCTGCAAAATTAGCGATTAAATATCCTACAAAATTGAACGAGATTTATCCAATTACTCCACCTTCTGGTATAACAGTTAGTTTAAATTCCGAAGTAGTAACACTCGCAGGAACATTTAATTGTATTAGATACAGCGATATTGAATATGCATCACATGAGTTCTATGGTGTATATTATTTTCCAGGAATTGGTCTAATTAAACAAGAGCGTATAACTTTAATTCATGAAAATCCACCGGATACAAGTTGGATAAGAACTATTCTTACTAGTTATGATATCAAATAGGATTCATTGTACTGAAACCTCATTACTCCTTAGTCGTCATGAATGAATGAAAAATTTTAACAGAATTCTAATTGTAGTGGTAATTGCCTTTGTAATGCTTGGATTTGAAGCACAATCCGAGAGTAAGTATAGTCAGTTCTACCAAGCAAGCCTTGTGTTTGACAATTCCCTCTGCACGAGTTGCGACATTGCGATGCTCAAGCATTATATTGGGATGTTTAAGCATCTGAAAATTGATGAGTCATTGACGATTTACGTTACCAACAACAGGCGAAAAGAGATTGCACTCCTCAAGCAAAAATTGTCGTTCGAGAGAGTTATCTATGATTCAGTCTTTTTATTGCGACCTGATGTGCAAAATTTGAAGTTACCGGCTCTATTTATAAGCAATTTGGAGGGGTATGTTTATACCAATAGAGAAAATTTGAATGACGACCCAATCGCTCTCACCGATTTGTCGAATAAATTGTCGGTGCGAGAAATTGATTTAAGCAATAGCAATGTGATAGATGAAAGCACCATACCTCTTATAAAAGCACGACCGCCACAGTTCAATAAAGGCGATTCCTTGATAGTTTTGATTGACCCCGCAGACAATATTATAAAATTATATGATGTAAATAATGGAATTTTTGTTCAATCATTCGAAGCCGCAGATGATTTGAAGTATTATTTTATTAGTCATAGAATGGATGAATTCCAATCGCTAATAAATGAAGATTATCCATTTGTAACGTTTATAAATGCCGCAATAATTAATGGTCAACTTTTTACAACGGCAAACATTATTGAAGATGTGATGTATGACACATTAGTTTATGTCAATAAAAGCGGTGATTCGTCTCAAAGGAATTACAAAAATTATAAACCGAAAACAATTCTCGCAGTAATTGATATTTCAAATCCCAAATCATTCCAAATTATAAACTTAAGTCCCGATTTTAAATTTATTAATGTTGATTTTGATGGCGAAAAGTATTATTCGCTAATTAAATATAAAAATTTGATGACGCATGATGAACTGCTTTCGAAAGATGCAATGCTTTGTGTTTCCTATAACTCTTTTGATGCTGATGCGATTCACCCATTGCTGACTCATAAGGAATTGATTGTTGCATGTGGGATTGAATCCTACAATGATAAAACTATTGGGATAGCGAAGATTGCCGCTTCCGGTGCATTATTTTACGTCAACCCATGGAATGATGCCTTTATTGTCAAAAAAGCTGACGTTATGAAGCAAATCGATATTAGCGGATTTTTGAACGCGGTCAAAGTGAGTAAGCAGGCGGGGAATTCTTATTTCATCAATAATATGTACATAAGCGATGTCGATGCTTACATCATGATTCAGCAAATGAAAGACCGGAAAACAGACTATTTCATCCTCCAAAAATATGATGCGGATTCGGGCTTGAAATCCGAGCTTGTCTTTTATTCTGAGCTTCACAAGTTCTACTATACTTATCTAATCAGCGTCGAAAATGGAATAGCTAAATTGTTGGTGCAAACAGACGATGAGCTATGGCATTTGGTAGATGTAGCGATTTAGAATATTCATATCAGATTTTATATTCTTATCTAAAGCACTTATATTTGATTTTTTAACTTAGTGCTGAGTGAATATGAAAAATCTCTTTAAAATTTTAGCCTCTTTAGCTTTTGTAAGCTTTGTAATTTCCTGTGGCAGCGATTCTCCTGACGTCGACCCGATGGAAAACAAGGGTATCGGTCCGATATCATCTGTTACATTGGGCGACATCAATCCCGCTATGGCAGCCGAAGGCGAGAAGACTTTCAAGCAAATCTGTCAAATGTGCCACAAGTTAGACGCTGACCACATCGGTCCGGCACTGAGGGGCATTACAAACAGACGCTCCACGGAATGGATTATGAACTTGGTCATGAATACATCGGAGATGCTTCAGAAAGACCCGATTGCAATGGAATTAAAGCGAAAGCGAGCCGCTACTATGGCAGTTGGCGATTTGGCGGAAAGTGATGTTCGCAATTTGCTCGAATATTTGCGGACGCAAGAATAAGGGGTTAGGGTTTTGGGGTTTGGGGTTTGTAACAACTGACAGAACAAAAACATAGCCCACGGTTTCAACCGTGGGTAAGGGAAATTGACCGAAAACATAGCCCACGGTTTTAACCGTTGGTTGGAAAATTGACCGAAAACATAGCCCACGGTTTCAACCGTGGGTAAGGGAAATTGACGTTATCATTACCCATGAATAAATTCATGGGCTATGTTTTGGACAGAACGCTGTTCTGTCCCTACAAATTGTATTTTTTTCGTCTTTGTAACAACTGGCAGAACAAATAGATTCCAAACTTCGGAAGTTTTGTGGTGCAAATTTGGGAAACTTCCGAAGTTTTAGTGATTAGCATTATAAATTTGCTTAATGAAACTTTTGTAAACTTCCGAAGTTTAAGAGAATAGGACGGAACAAAATCTCAATACTTCCGCATAATTTTGCGATTTTTAATTACGATTTGCCCCGAATCTGCTAATTTCCTGACGTGACGGATGACTGTTTCGACGCGTAAACCGACCATTGCCGCTAATTCGTTTCGTGTGAATGGGAAGATATAGTATATAGGTTTGATTCTGCCTTCGTCGTCGTAACGCTTCATACTTTTCAGCTTGAAATAGTCTATTATGCTCACAATTTTGTGTTCTGTGGATTCGTTTAGCACTTCCTTCAGCAAAAAGGATTTGTAGTTGACTCTCTCGCTGAGGATTTTGTCCAACTCAAGATGGTATGCAAAATTATCCTTAATCAGCTCTTTGAAATTTTCAATATCAATTTTCATGATTGTAGAATCAATCACCGAGACCGCAGCACATGGATAGGGGAACTTCCCGAAGATTGCCGGTTCGCCGAAGCTGTCGTTATCCGCAAAGAATCCCATTATCAGCTCGTTGCCCTGGTCGTTGTAGGTGAACATCTTTACGATACCCTTTTTGATTTGGTAGAAGGATTTCGCCGTTTCCCCTTCGGCAAAGATTTCATGGTTTTTGGGGCACTTGCTTTCGATAGCCCCGTAACTCAACAACAAATCAACACTTATAGACATAAAAAAACCCTTCTGAATATTTACTACATACAAAAATAGAACATTTTTCGATAAAAAAATCATCTAAGCGGATTTTTTTATCCGTTTATGATTGAAGTCATAAAAAAATTGTTAGAGCGTCCATAAATTTGTATTGTGATTTTAGAACAATTTTATAAAAGGTACTTAAATGAAAAACAGGATTAAATTATACGCTTTAATAATAGTAGCGGCAACTTCGACATTGTTCTTTGTGCAATGTGGTGGCGGGGACGATGCTGCTTCTAACGACCCGATGAAAAACAAGGGTATCGGACCGGTAAAAACGGTGACAATTGGAGAAATTGACCAGACAATGGCAGCTGAAGGCAAAGAAATTTTTGATTCAAAATGTTCAGCCTGCCATAAGATGGAATCGAAATACATTGGACCTATGTTGAAAGGTGTGACAGAAAGACGTACTCCCGAATGGATAATGAATATGATTCTGAATCCTGAGGAAATGCTCAAAAAAGACCCTATTGCCAAGCAGCTAATGAAAGAATACTCGGCTCCAATGGCAAATCAGGGTATAAAGCAAGACGAAGCAAGAAAGATTTTGGAATATTTTAGAACTGTTAAATAACAATTAGGAGTGTTTGGTATGAATAGAATTTATATAAAATTTACAGCATTGATTTCATTTGCAATGCTTATAATAGCTTTGGCATCGTGCGGCGAATCAAAGCAATCGGGAGCTATGACGGCATCCGGAGCCGCTGAAAAAGTCTATGTCGCTCCCGGCGAATATGACGAATTTTATGCCTTTATGTCGGGCGGATTCAGCGGTCAAGTCAGCGTCTATGGTTTGCCTTCGGGAAGATTGTTTCGTGTGATTCCGGTGTTTTCGCAAGATGCCGAGAAAGGTTACGGTTATGCAGAGGAAACTAAGAATATGCTGATGACATCTTGGGGATTCGTTCCTTGGGATGATGCACACCATCCGCAATTATCGCGGACTAACGGTGTGACTGACGGCAGATGGTTGTTTATAAACGGGAATAACACTCCCAGAATAGCCAGAATAGATTTGACAACTTTCGAGACAGCCGAAATCATCGAAATTCCGAATTCCGGTGGCAATCACCCATCGCCATATGTAACGGAAAATACCGAGTATCTCGTGGCAGGAACAAGATTCAGTCTCCCAACGCCACAAGAAGATGTATCTATAAATGAATATAAAGAAAAATTCAAAGGTACACTTACATTCATCAAAGTTGAACCCACTCATGGCACTATGAGCGTTGCATTCCAACTTCTTATGCCCGGGTTTGATTATGATTTGGCAACTGCCGGCAAGGGCAAATCTCACGGTTGGTCATTTTTTACAAGTTACAACGTCGAACAAGCTAACACTTTGAAAGAAGTCAATGCATCGCAACTGGACAAGGATTTCATCACCGCAGTGAATTGGAAAAAAGCCGAAGAATACATTGCCCAGGGTAAGGGGAAAGTGATGAAAACATCGTACTATCATAATGTATATGACGAGGACAAACAAACAGCAATTTCATACAAAAAAGACGAAGTGCTGATTTTGACACCTGAAGAATGCCCGGGAGTTGTGTACTATATCCCGACACCGAAATCGCCACACGGCGTTGACGTTGACCCAACAGGTAATTATATTGTTGGTAATGGCAAATTATCAGCTGATATGTCAGTATATTCATTCGACAAAATGTTGACTACAATCGAAAATCAAGATTATGAAACAACGATTGACGGAATTCCCGTTTTGAAATACGAATCAGTTTTGGACGGAATCGTATTACAACCGGGCTTAGGACCATTACATACAGAATTTGACGGCAAAGGATTTGCATACACAACATTCTTTATTTCATCGGAAATAGTAAAATGGAAATTAGACGATAAATCAGTCGTTGATAGAGTGCCATGTTATTATTCAGTCGGTCACTTGATGATTCCCGGCGGCGACACGAGAGAACCATACGGAAAATATGTAATAGCTTTGAATAAAATCACTAAGGACAGATATTTACCTACAGGACCCGAATTAGCACATTCTGCACAATTATATGACATTTCCGGTAGTAAAATGGAACTTTTGCTTGATTTCCCCACAATTGGTGAACCGCACTATGCACAAGCAATTCCTGCTTCGAAAATCGTACCTAACTCGAAACAATTCTTCAAAATAGAAGAAAACAATCACGAACACGTTACGAAAAAAGAAGCTGACGCAAAAGTAGTCCGCAAAGGAGATACAGTTCGTATTTACATGACAACAATTCGCAGCCACTTTGTTCCGGATAATATCGAAGGTATCAAAGTTGGCGATAAAGTATTCTTCCATGTAACCAATTTAGAACAAGATTGGGACGTTCCACACGGATTTTCTATGATGGGAGCTCGCAATTCGGAATTGTTGATAATGCCGGGTCATACCAGAACATTGTACTGGGAACCGACAAGAGTAGGTGTATATCCATTCTATTGCACAGATTTCTGCTCTGCATTGCATCAAGAAATGCAAGGTTATATAAGAGTTTCACCCGCAGGAAGCAATCCTGAATTGAAATGGTGGACCGGCGACTAATAATAGTCACAAAATTAAGTAAAAAATAAATGAAAAAGTTTAGCATAATTATTGGGATAGTAGGTTCGTTGCTTTTATTAGCAACGTTCCTATTCCCAATTTGGTCAATTAGTTTAGAAGCTCCTCAGTATCCGGGCGGTATCAACATGTATATTTGGATTAATCAAATATCGGGCGATACGCCTCATACTCTGCAAAACGTTAATATTTTGAATCATTATGTAGGGATGAAATCAATCGAGCCGGAATCAATACCCGAATTGACTTATTTCCCTTATATTATTGTATTTATGACCTTATTTGGGATTGCAGCTGCAATTTCTATGAGAAAGAAAATCGTGATGACATGGATGATTACATTAGTAATCATAGGAATTGCCGGCATGGTTGATTTCTACATGTGGGAATATGATTACGGACATGACCTTAACCCGAATGCACCAATTAAAGTGCCCGGGCAAACATATCAACCACCTTTAATCGGCTCACAATATTTATTGAATTTCAAGGCGACTTCACTGCCACATGTTGGGAGTTACTTTATCGGTGCGAGTTTCTTGATGATGGGTGCGACATATTTTATGTTGAAAAAAGCAAATAAACCCAAAAATGAAGAAGTGGAGGATAAAAAATGAAATATATATTATTAATTCTAATTGTAATATTAGCTGCATGTTCGCCTGAGCCTGAAGAAATCAACTACGGTCACGACAATTGCGAATATTGCAAAATGACTATCATGGACCCAAAATTTGGAGCCGAAGTGGTCACACAAAAGGGCAAAGTTTACAAATTCGATGCGATAGAGTGTATGATGGATTATATGTATGATGATGATTTTACGAAAGATAAAATAGCATTATATTTAATCAATACTTTCAACAATCCGGGTGAATTATTCGATGCTACAATTGCTTCTTATTTAATTAGTGATAATTTGCCAAGCCCTATGGGAGCATTTTTGAGCGGATACGAAGACGTTACGACTGCCGAAGCAATGTATGCCGAGAAAGCCGGACAATTATACGATTGGGATTCGCTCAATGAATTATTCAAAGCAAGATTTGAATTAATCAATCCGGAT
This sequence comes from Ignavibacteriae bacterium HGW-Ignavibacteriae-1, assembly GCA_002839825.1. Classification (GTDB taxonomy): domain Bacteria; phylum Bacteroidota; class Ignavibacteria; order Kapaibacteriales; family UBA2268; genus PGYU01. The sequence continues at coordinate 23,404 of PGYU01000010.1, forward strand.
AATAATTATAAATGAAGCACTTGCTATTATATTGCCTAATTTTTCTCTTTGCATATGCAGAGTCCATCTGCGTAGTTCATACAATTACACCCAAAACTAAGAATTCAATTTCAGAAATCATCAGTAATTCAAATTCGGGTGATACAATTTTAATCAAAACGGGATACTATAAATCACGGAAAATATTGATTGATAAACCAATAACAATTATTGGTGAAAGCAATACAATAATTGATGCAGAAAATACGGCTGAATTATTCATCGTAAAAGCTGATAATGTCTCAATTATTGGTCTTAATCTCAAAAACATAGTCTATAACTCGCTCAAAGATAACTCTGCAATTTTGATTGAAAATGCGAGTAATATTAAATTGAAAAATAATAAAATTGAAAACTCATTTTTTGCTATATATATAAAACGCTCCGAAAACATCGAATTGCATAATAATACAATAAAAGGCAATTCAGTCAAGGAGGCTCTGTCAGGAAATGCTATTCACATTTGGTATTGCACTAATGTTAGAGCTGACCAAAACAATCTCTCCGGACATCGAGACGGAATTTACATCGAATTTTCCAAAAATTGTCTGATTACGAATAATAATAGTCATAATAATTTGCGCTACGGATTGCATTTTATGTTTTCCGATAGTTGCGATTACGAACGAAATACTTTCAATCACAATGGTGCCGGAGTAGCAGTAATGTATTCGAAATATATTTCGATGACATATAATAATTTTTCGCTCAACCGCGGGACGGCATCTTACGGCTTATTATTAAAAGATATTTCAAATAGTGCAATTAATCGAAATGTATTCACTTCAAACACAGTCGGGATATATGCCGAAGGGACAAATCGTTGCACAATAAGCGAAAATGATTTTAGGAATAATGCTTGGGCTTTGCGATTTTTGTCAAATTGTTTCGATAATACTTTATCATTCAACAATTTTTATACAAATACATTTGAATTTGCAACGAACAAAGGCACTTTCAGAAATAAAATGGAAAATAACTACTGGAGTTCGGCAAAGATTTTCGACTTGAATCGAGACGGAATTAGCGATATACCGCATCGTCCGATGACATTATTTGCATATTTAGTCGAGAATTATTCCGAAACTTTAATTTTGAACAGAAGTTTTTTTATTAAAATATTGAATCTGTCGGAAACCTTGTTACCCTCGATAACACCGAAGGACATTGTTGACGATAGACCATTAATGGCACCGCATAAATATGATAAAAATAGATAATATAAATAAGCACTATGGCAAAAATCATGTGCTGAAAAATACAAATTTGGATATTTTGTCGGACAAAGTCACGATTTTATCCGGTCCAAATGGTTCGGGTAAGACTACTTTAGTCAAACTGATTCTCGGCATTGTCTTCCCCGATAACGGAGCGATTTATTTAGATGGCGAAAATATCAATGCCGGAGTACATTACAAAAATAAAATCGGATATATGCCACAAATGCCGAATTTCCCCGAAAATCTATCAGGAAATGAAATACTAAATATTTGTAAGAAATTACGAAATAGCGAAGTTGATTTCACTGAATACATCGAACATTTGAGACTCGAAAACCATATTAATAAGCCTTTTAAAACACTCTCGGGCGGGAATAAGCAAAAAATAAACCTTATTCAGGCATTCGGGTTTGACAGCGATTATTTAATTTTAGATGAGCCGACTGTAAGTCTCGACCCTGTTTCAAGACTTTCGTTGAAAGAATTGATTATCAAAAAGAAAAACGAAGGCAAAAGTATTTTAATTATCACGCATATTTTATCTGAAATTATAGATATTGCGGACAAATTAATTTATCTTGTAGAAGGGAACACGCTCTTTGATGGCGAAATACACGAACTTAACTCAATCACACAAAGCGAAAATTACGACATTGCAATATCACAACTGACACATCAATATGAAAGAAATATATAAAATATTCAAATACAGCATAGCTGATATCACCAGAAGTCGTTGGCTGCTGGCGTATTTATTATTCTATCTTGCGTTCGGGCTAATACTTTTTTACCTCGATAAAGATTTCGGGAAAGTCCTAATCAGCATTTCAAATATTATAATCTATATAACACCATTAGTATCAATAGTTTATACTACAATATATTATTATAATTCCCAACATTTCATAGAATTATTGCTCACAATGCCCATCCAACGCAAGAGTATAATCTATGGAATTTACTTGGGAATCTCGTTGGCGCTGTCACTCGGGCTTATGGTCGGAATTAACATTCCCATTTTGCTCAACTTGCAACATGTTGACAGCATTTCGAGTTTAATCCTGCTCAATATGAGCGGAATCGCACTGACATTCATTTTTACGGGCATATCGCTGCTCATCGTATTGAAAAACGAAAATCGAATTATCGGGTTCGGGCTTGGAATCGTGTTGTGGCTATTCGCATCGGTACTTTACGATGCACTCATCCTTTCGATGATAATTCTACTTAAAGATTATCCGCTTGACAACATGATACTCATCACGACAATCATCAACCCGGTGGACTTGGCTCGCGTTTCTGTCATTCTGAACTTTGAAAGTGCCGCAGTACTTGGCTATACGGGCTTAGTATTCCGAAACTATTTCAGCACCTCGCTCGGTTTAATCATTTCAATTGTACTAATGTTAATCTGGACAGCATCACCAATTTTGTTCACGAAGAGAATATTTACTCGAAAGGATTTTTAGCGGAGAGAACAATTACAGCCCAAAACACTTATTTTTGTACTTTAAAATATAATTGTTTGCTGTATGTTCAAACCAAAATTATTCACTCAGCTGAAAGGTTACGACAAAGAGACCTTTTTCGCTGATGCAAATGCCGGACTAATTGTAGGGATAGTGGCGATTCCGCTGGCTATTGCATTTGCTATCGCATCAGGAGTGTCCCCCGAGCAAGGTCTCATAACGGCAGTTATCGCCGGATTTCTTATCTCATTTTTTGGTGGAAGCCGCGTTCAAATCGGCGGACCCACCGGTGCATTTGTCATTCTGGTTTATGGAATTGTACGCGAGTACGGACAGGAAGGGCTGATTGTTGCCACATTTATGGCAGGCATAATTCTTGTTATCATGGGTCTTGCAAAGTTCGGTTCTATAATCAAATTTGTCCCCTACCCTGTCATCGTCGGCTTCACGAGTGGAATTGGTGTAGTGATATTCTCAACGCAAATCAACGACTTTTTTGGAATGGGAATTGACGATTTACCTGCCAATTTTATCGAAAAATGGACAATTTATTTAGAGCATTTTGCGGGTTTCAATTTCACTGCTACTGCACTGGGACTATCCTCATTAATATTTCTTATTTTGTGGCGAAAAATCAAAACCAAAGTGCCCGGTTCGATCATCGTGATTATCGTGAGCACATTAGTGGCATATTTCTTTAATTTGCCGGTAGAAACTATTGGCTCGAAATTTGGAGAATTTAATGCTTCGTTGCCAATGCCCTCATTTGTCAATATTAATTTCGAATTAATCCAAAAAATGATTTTGCCTGCGACTACAATTGCGGTGCTTTGTGCCATCGAATCATTGCTTTCGGCAGTTGTGGCGGATGGTATGATAGGTGGGCGACATCGCTCAAATACAGAGCTTGTGGCGCAAGGCATAGCAAACGTCGGCTCGGCGATGTTTGGAGGCATCCCAGCAACAGGTGCAATTGCACGAACTGTTACAAATATCAAAAGCGGTGCTAAAACTCCGGTAGCCGGGATAATACATTCAATCGTGTTGCTTCTGATTTTGCTCTTTCTTGGCGAATACGCTCTGATGATACCTATGACGGCGCTCGCAGCTATTTTGATTGTCATTTCCTACAATATGTTTGAATGGAAAAGCTTTGCAGGGATATTCAAAAACCCGCGTAGCGATTTGATAGTAATGCTAACAACTTTCGGTTTGACTGTGATATTCGATTTGACTCTAGCGATTGAAATCGGCATGTTGATGTCCGTATTTTTGTTCATGAGGCGAATGTCTTTGGTGTCGAATGTTGGCATAATAACACGCGAACTATCAGACGCACCGGACAATCCCGATGATTTTGCGATTGACCAGCGAATGATTCCCGAAGGAGTTTTGGTTTACGAAATTAACGGACCATTCTTCTTTGGAGCTGCAAATAAATTCAAAGAGTCACTATCCACATACAAAGTCAAGCCGAAAATCATAATTATACGGATGAGAAATGTTCCTGCAATAGATTCGACAGGGATACACTTTTTGGAGGAACTTCATCGCGATGTCACCAAATCCGGCACTCATGTTGTTTTCTCGGGAATGCACGCCCAACCTTACCGAGCTCTCGAGCAAATGGGCTTCTTGAAAAAAGTTGATGAAAAGGATATATGTGCTAATGTAGATATAGCATTGGCGCGAGCGTCGGAGATATTAAAATCATAATTGTAGATAATCTACTAAATTAAAGTAATTAATCTTCAGATAATTTTATATATTTGTTATGTTCATTTTAACAATTTTGGGAGACAATGAATGAGATTTTTTTGGATAATTGTTTTAACAATTGCTTTAGCTTTTTCATCATGTAACAATGACTCGACAAACCCGACTGATAACATTGATTCAAGTCCAAAATCGGCAACCATCAAAACAAGCGCCGGTGATTTGGAATTCAAAACCGGAACGGGGTCCTTTGAAACTTTGCATAAAAATACAACTTTGTCTTTTACAAATTATGTTCCAACCGGCAATCAAGATACCGCAGGCTACTCTATGACTATCAAATTCAAGGGGAACGCAACAGGGTATTTCAGCTATAATGACGATAACCAAATAACTATCATGAAGGAAAATGTAGTTTATGAGTCAATGTATAGTGTCGGTAAAATCAACGTTCTAAAGTATGATACAGTAGGTCAAACTATCGAAGGTACTTTCACGGGTCAATTCAAAAACCAATCAGGTGGAGGCTCATTTTCTGTCACATCAGCTTCGTTCAAAGCAATAAGATTGGCTGATGAAAGAGATGAAGAAGAAGAGCCTATCATTGACACATTAGTCTCATATATGGAAGTAAAAATGACTACTGTCCAAGGAGTCAATTTTAATTATTTGGATGATAAATTAGATGGTGTAGCTCATTATGATGAAGAAAAAGAAACATTATCCCTTATTATTAGTTGTAGAGATGAAGATTATGAAACACACGCCCTAATGATTTATATTTATTCTAAGTATATTAAAAAAAGGGATAATCAAGCAATATATTTTGAAGACACCAAGGACGCTTTTATGGAGCTTTTTTACTATCTTGACCCTCATAATTTAATTGGTTCTGCCCGTATAACTAAATTTGCTCATAATGTTGGTGATATGTTTGAAATAACGGGTTCAGGTGAAATTTTCGAAATTCCATTCGATCATAAAAGAGGTGATGTTCAGTATTTCAAAGTCAAAGTTCTACGTAAAACTTAAGAATTTACTTTAACAAATTATAAACAATTTTGGGAATCTTATGATGAAATATTTTTCGATTTTTATTTTAACAGTTGCATTAGCATTAGCATCGTGCAGCAAAGACTCGACTAACCCGAGTGATAATAACAACACAGGCACCAATGCAGCTGTTGTCAAATCTGACAAAGAGGATTTCACCATCAAAATTGGAATGGGACTGTATGACAAGTCCTACGAGGTGACTGCTATAGAATTCAATTCAGGAACATCAGACGGTTATGGTATGCTTATTACTTTCAAAGGCAATGGTGTTGCTTCATACAATCTTGACCTTTATGACAACAGTATCACTATCGTGAAAAATCTTGTTACGCATTATTCGGTTCCCGGTTCCGGTAAGATAAACATCACAAAATATGGTGCAGTTGGGCAAACTATTGAAGGTACTTTCACAGGTCAATTCCTTAATCCTGTTGACGGCACAACTTTTACTGTAACTTCAGCATCTTTCAAAGCAACCAGATTGCAGGATAAAGGTGACGACCCCGACAACTCAGAATATTCTTTTATGGAAGTAAAGTTGACAACAGTGAGCGGAGGAAGTCTAAATTATTCGGATAATAAATTAGTAGGGACTGCTACATATGATGAAGATGACGGAATGTTAATCATTGGTGTAAATAGTCGACCCGAAGATACAAAGGTATTCGGATTAGCAATTGCAATTTACGGTTATGGTATGGAAAAGACAAATAATCAATCTATAGATTTTAATGATGATTCAGATATGACCTTAGTTTTCTTATACAATGGCAATCCTCATAATTTTTATGGTACAGCAGTTATGACCAAATTCGCCCAAAAAGTCGGTGATGAATTTGAAATATCAGGTTCAGGTGAGTTTTTTAGCATGTTGACCGATTCTAAAGTTGGTGATATTCAGAGTTTTAAGATTAAAGTTAAACGAACAAAAGAATAGATGCGCAAAACATTTTGAATCAAAGCCCCAAATTCGTTTGGGGCTTTTTTTGTTTTGTGAAGATTTAATGTAAATAGGGATTTTTCTTATTATGTTTTGCCTTAATTAAAATATTTCTTATATTTGCCTAAATTTTTTTATAACATTTTAGGGAAACTTATGATGAAATATTATTCAATATTACTCTTAACTGCTGTGATTTTATTGGCTTCATGCAGCAAAGACTCGTCAAATCCGACTGACGGTAGCAACATAGACACTGGTACAGGCAACAATGCAGCAGTTGTCAATTCAGACAAAGAGAATTTTTCATTCAAACTTGGAATGGGGCTTTTCGACAAACTCTACGGTGTGACTGATATAGTATTCACTTCATTTGTGCCAAGCGGTAGCCAAACAACAGACGGATATGCTATGTCTATTTCTTTCAGAGGCAATGGAGTTGCTTCATACAATTTTGACGATGATGACAACGGTATAATTATAATGAAAAATTATATAGTATATCAGACAGTACCGGGTTCGGGCAAAATCAATATCACAAAGTATGGCGCGGTTGGACAAACTATCGAAGGTACTTTCACAGGTCAGTTCGTTAGTGCAACAGGTGGAGCGACTTTTACTGTAACTTCAGCATCGTTCAAAGCTACCAGATTGGAAGATGATGAGGATGATGGAGACCCCGATGAAGATTTGTCATATTCATACATGGAAATAAAAATGACAACTGTAAGCGGAGAAAGCCTCGATTTCGCTGACGATAAATTAGAAGGTGATGGTAATTATTTAGTAGAGGGCGGATTATTAGCAGTGGGTGTATTTCTTTATGATGAAGATGACGAATTCTTCGATTTGGGGATTTCAATTTATGCAGAAAATATCGAGAACAAAAGCAATCAGACATTGGTGTTCGAAGGAGAGTCTCAAACAAGTCTTGTTTTTATGTATAAAGGAATGCCCTATAAATTTATTGGGTCTGCCGTTATAAGCAATTTCGCCCAAAAAGTCGGTGATATGTTCGAAATATCGGGTTCAGGTGAGTTTTATAATTTAATAGATGGTGGAAAAGCCGGAGATATTCAGAGTTTCAAAATTAAAACCGCCCGTTTAAATTAATCATGTATTAGAAAATTTTAAACTTAAGCCTCAAATTCGTTTGGGGCTTTTTTTGTTTTTGCTTTCCGATTTTCTGAAACAAATAGCTGTTTTATACGTAAATCTGTAAGATATGTAAAGTTTAACGAATTGGAATAGAATTATGAAGTTTATGATTGTGAATCTGTTTATTGGGGTATTATTTATGAATATTATGTCTGCAAATGCCAAAGACGACAACCCGCTTTTGAAGCCATTCGATACGCCTTTTGGGGTGCCGCCTTTCGATAAGATTAAAATAGAGCATTTCAAACCCGCTTTTGATGAAGCATTCCACCAACATAATCTCGAAATTGGTGCTATCACTAATAATCGTGCCGCCGCTACTTTTGAGAACACTATCGAGGCTTTGGAACGTGCGGGTTCATTACTTACTTCGGTTTCAAGAGTATTTTTCAACCTCAACTCGTCCAATACTAACCCTGATATTCAGGCTTTTGCCCGTGAAATTTCGCCCGAACTCACAAAGCATGGCGACAATATCAGATTGAATAAAATATTGTTCAGCAAAGTAAAAAGCGTTTATGAGCAAAAAGATAAGTTGAATTTGACTGGCGAAAAAGCCGTTTTGCTCGAAGAAACATACAAGAGTTTCATCAGAAATGGAGCCGGACTCAACGATACTGACCAAGCAAAATTGCGTACAATCAATGAGCAATTATCATCGCTTACTCTTAAATTTGGTGAAAATGTTCTAGCTGAAAATAATGCCTTCCAAATGATCTTGGATAAAAAGGAAGATTTGGCAGGATTGCCACAATCGCTTATTGATGCTGCTGCCGAAACTGCCGAAAAAGCCGGACATAAAGGCAAATGGATGTTCACATTGCAAAACCCGAGCCTATTGCCATTTTTGCAATATGCCGGTAAACGCGAATTACGTGAAAAGATTTGGCGAGCATATATGCTTCGCGGCAACAACGGAAACGAATACGACAACAAACAAATAATCAAAGATTTAGTAAATTTGCGAATTCAACGCGCTCAATTGCTCGGATATCAAAGCCATGCACACTTCATATTAGAAGAAAATATGGCAAAAAATCCCGAAGGAGTTTACAAATTATTAGACCAATTATGGGAACCTGCACTAAAAGTTGCAAAGGACGAAGCTACGCAATTTCAAGCACTTATCAACCGCGAAGGTGGCAATTTCAATCTCGAGCCTTGGGATTGGAGATATTATGCCGAAAAAGTGCGTCAAGAAAAATTCGACTTAGACGAAGAAGCACTCCGCCCCTATTTCAAACTTGACAATGTATTAGAAGGTGCTTTCACCGTTGCAAACAAACTTTGGGGAATTACATTTAAAGAGATAAAAAATATTCCCGTATATCACGAAGACGTAAGATGTTACGAAGTTTTGGACAAAGATGGAAGCCATTTATCAGTGTTTTATACAGATTTCCACCCAAGAGCCAGCAAACGTGGCGGAGCATGGATGACCAGCTTCCGCGAACAGTTCAACAAAGACGGCAAGCGAATTCACCCTGTGGTAAGCATAGTTTGCAACTTCTCGCCACCTACGGGAGACACTCCTTCGCTTCTAACATTTGACGAAGCCTCTACCCTATTCCACGAGTTCGGACATGCACTTCATGGACTATTCTCGCAATGCGAATACGTCTCGATTTCCGGTACAAGTGTATCGCGTGATTTCGTCGAATTGCCATCGCAAGTGATGGAACATTGGGCAGCAGAAGACGAAGTAATGGCAATGTATGCAAAGCACTACAAAACAGGCGAAGTGATTCCTCGTGAATTATTGAATAAAATGCGTGCCAGCGAGCACTTCAATCAAGGATTTGCAACCGGCGAATACCTTGCTGCATCGTACCTCGATATGGCATACCACACATTATCAAGCCCACTTACTTCGGACGTTAACTCGTTCGAGGATAAAGAGATGAAGAAAATTGGACTTATCGGCGAAATCATTCCTAGATATAGAAGCACATACTTCAACCACATTTTTGCAGGTGGATATTCTTCAGGATATTACAGCTATATTTGGTCCGGTGTGTTAGATTCTGACGCATTCGAAGCATTCAAACAAAACGGCATTTTCGACCAAAAGACAGCAGCGTCCTTACGCAAAAACATCTTAGAACGCGGACGCTCAGACGACCCGATGAAACTTTACGTCAAATTCCGCGGTGCCGAGCCTTCAATAGAACCATTGCTTCGCAAGCGTGGCTTATTAGCCGAACCAACGAATTAATTACATAGAAATATTTACATAAATGGCTGTTCCGATTGGAGCAGCCATTTTTTTTCTTGGAAATCTTCAGGTTTTTTCGTATTGTTGAACTTGTGAATTAATTTATTTGAAAAATAAGTCAATCTGGAGTCAAAATGAAAAAGTCTTTGCTTCTATTGGTCTCTATTACTCTTTTCCTACTTCTATGCTCTATGGCATGTGACGAAACTACCCAACCCGACCCCGACAATAATTTGACAGGACTCGTTGAAAATGAATCTGTACTTAACGAAATCACAAAGGAATACGACGACAACGATATTTCACTCGACTTTGCCAATGGAGTATCGTTCAAAGTTACGCGACTTAACAATACCGGTACCGCAAAACAAAGTGTCAGCATATCACAAATCGGCGGAGAGCGGTATTTTAATTCTCCAAATAACCTTGTGTTTGACTTTTCGAAAATGAAAGCTTCTTTGGTATTTGAATTAGAACAACAACTGCCGTCAAACCTTGTTGCAGAAGATATTTCGGTAATCATTTACTCGCCGGGAACTTCGGAAGTAGAAATGGATGCTGAAGTAATTGATTTCACTTATGACAAGGTAAGTGGCAATTTGCGAGCAATTTTTGCAGCGCCCTCAGACAATCCGATTTTAAGTTCTGCGAAAGGTGATAAACCGGAATTACAAAGTGGCGGCGGGAAATATTCGCGTGTAGCTGTCAATTGGACAAGTCGTGAAGAGCTTGCCGACGGTCCTGACACTCGAACAATCGAAATGCCTTTTTACGAGCAACCGGGAAATACTTGTTGGGCTACTTGCGCCGCAATGCTTGGCAGAGCTTACTCGCCTGTTAATGACCGCGAAAAGGAAATTAGAATCATTGATTTTGTCAAGAACATGGGTCATTCTTCCTTAGATGAAGGTCTCGGACTGTGGGCGTTCAGCCGTACATTACCGGCTAAGTTAACAAGTATGACCGGTGTCAAATTTGAAGCATCATCTTTTGTATCTAAATCAAATCTTTTGCGCGAAATTCGCCGCAAATTAGACCAAAACATTCCTGTAATTCTCAACCTTCGCTATCCCGGCGTTGGGGCACATGTTTTGCTCGTAGTTGGGTACGAAGTGGACCTAATAACTGCAGCAAAAATTTCTGTAAAACTTATTTATCACAACCCACAAAACCAAGCGACTGACGGATTTTACAAAAAGGCTGATTATGATTGGCTTGTCAAGGATAAATATGCAACAGAAGCATTTCAAATACTTTATGCAGACCAGGCAGCGCCTACTACAAGAGCACTCTATACGCTTGGAATGCCACTCAAGGACTATTTCGGCGAGCTATCGTTCATTGTTCCAATCAAACGCGCTTCCGACGGGAAGATGGTTGATTTTCCGGTGCAAATGCAATATGACGTTAGCCAATCTTACGTATGGATTTACAGTTATGGCAATGTGAAAGTGGAGGTGATTCCGGATTCGGCAACCAGCTTGAAATTGAGATTGCCTGTGTACAATGCTACGAAATCATCGAAAAGTCTTAATGTGGATGTTCGTGCTTATGATTACAAAGCCGGAGGGCTAATTTTCGAAGCAAACACTTCGAAAACGTGTAACTCGGGCACTCAATACGTCGAAGCCGAAATCCCGCTTTCGGAATTGGTCGATAATAAGAAAGAACTCGATGTAATGATGAAATTTGTATTGTCGGATGGCGGAACTTATCTCGACGGATATACAATCAGATTCAAACTCGCTCCCAAGAAACAAATTGAATTCCTCGGTATGATTACAGTATCGGGCAATCACCTCACAACATGCCCCGACAACAGTTCAGAAGCCGTAGGCAACATCACTGCGGGAGCTCAGAAAATGTTGCTCACCGGAGATGGGAAAAAATATAGTGGTTCAAGCCAGGATAATTCATCATCGTATAAGATAACTCGCAATGTAGTTCTCGAGTTCGACAATGATGTCAATCCTAAATACATCAAGTATTTGTCAATCGAGATGATTACAGAAGTGTTCTTTGAAAATGCTTTGCAAGGGACCGGGCGCGCAAATATGGAATTGCGCGATATTGAAATCGGAGATGCGGACAAAGTCGGCTCTCAATTGATGCTCTGGAGATACCAATCCGACGTTTGCAATTACATAATTGATACTCGATACAAATACACACCCGAAGTAGCTGATGGCTGCTCGATTGATTTGCTGAACTATGAATGCAACAGCGAATCGCAATTGTTTATAAATATAAAGTAACTGAATTTGTGCTATTCGTTTTTTATATGTTTGTTAAAAAAAGTATTCAAGTAAACATGAAATACCGGGATGAAGTAGAATGAATCGCAAAAGCTGTTCCCCCTCTATCAAGAGGGGGTTAGGGGGTGTGTGATTAAATTTTCTATCAAAATAAGTTCAGAATCGTGAAAATATTTTACAAAAGCGAATTGCTCGAATATGCTCGAATACTTAGAAAGGAGCAAACTTATGTAGAACGAATATTTTGGAATATGGTAAAGGGTCGTCAATTGGGATACGACTTTCACCGCCAAAAACCAATTGGAAATTTTATTTACGATTTTTTTTGTTTTGAATTGAAGTTGGTAGTCGAAATTGATGGTATCACTCATCTTGATAGATTAGTGCAAATTACAGATGAAGTTAAAGCGGATTATTTATCTGAATTGGATTTGAAGTTGCTAAGATTCACCGATGATGAAGTAATTGGTAATTCAAATCAGGTGTATGAAAAACTAAAGAATTTCATTTCTGAGTTTGAATCTGCGAAAGTGAAATGAGATGTTTGCATGTAAAGCGAAATACGACACACCCCCTAACCCCCTCTTGATAGAGGGGGAACGAGACATTTCAGCTGTCAACTTATTTCAGGATTTTAGGATGAGACATAATGATATTTTGCGGAGAAAATGATATGAAACTTATGATTCTGCTTTTATCGTGCGCTTTATTTAGCGTTGCAATTTGTCAAAATGATGTTCAATTTGATGAGGATTTTTTTGAACCAATAAAAGGTTCTTTCGGACCCTGCAACTATTGGGGCAATCCAAATCATTATGACAGCCTTGATATGGTTGATCAAGGATTGAGCAGAACAAACATTATATTTGGCGATTCAATTCACAATGAAAATCTTTTTAATTTGATTAATTCAATTGAATCTGATATTATCTATATTCATCGCGGGATTGGACCTTGGGAGCGAGCTTCAGGCGCTGTTCTACATTTTTTAGACATTGAAGATAATCACTATTATTTGATAATTTGCACACAAGACAAAGTAAACCTTGATTGCAATCATTGGGATCCCGAACATTTTAATGAAAATTTTGATGAATTGAAAAAAGTTAAGAATTTCGATTTTTATCTTTACACAGGCAAAATTGATAATTATATAAACTATTTAAGAAAAAATATTGACTGGACAAGTGATGACATTTCCCGAATTGATTCTCTTCATAATGAGATGCGTATGCGTAAGAACATAATTAATGATAAATAGGTTGCAATCATTTTCCCACGGTTGAAACCGTGGGCTATGTTTTTCGTTCATTTCTCCCCCACGGTTGAAACCGTGGGCTATGTTTACGTTCATTTTTTTCCAAACGAATATAACCGTGGGCTATGTTTGCAAGGTATTTCAGTCCTTCCCAAATACAACAAACCCTTCTTTAACTTTTTAAGTCTAAGAAGGGCTTGATGTTGTACCAAATGTCGTTTTTGAAGTTTGAACTTACTTCATATTTGTAGTATTTGCTTATTCAACTATTACAAATGAACGGACAATTGAGAATTTATCGGAGAATAATGTGTAGTAATAAACTCCGCTTGCAAGTTTAGATTCTTTGTCAAATGTTACTGTGTGTGTACCTGCCGTTTGGTAGCCATCAACTATTGTTGCGACTACATTTCCGAGCATATCGGTAATATTCATTTTGACATAATCTGAATTTAGCAAACTATATTGAATTGTTGTAGTATTTGTGAATGGATTCGGGTAGTTATTCGATAATGTGAAATTACGCGAATATTCGTTATCCACCACGCTTGCTCCTGAGACCAAATCGGTTAGAAGCACCGGCAATAGCTGATATCCATTATTTGGAGAATTCATGCTTGATTGGCTAAGTACGCCAACAAAGGTGCCGTTCTGTATAAAAGGATTCCCAACCAAATAGGTATCCGAATTGCTTCCTATGCTGAGCGAAACACGATTTGTGTTGTCAGTAGGGTCAGTAATTTGGTATAGTGTAGAAGCTCTGAAAGTTGCATCGCCTACGTTAGTGATGGTAAGATTTTCAATTGTAATCAGACGGCTTTCGTACATCTCGCCATTTGTCGCAATATCATTCAATGTAACTTTGATAGGTGTAGGCAACAAATTTGTAGGAGATAATCTTTCATATCCTGTCAAATCGGCACCGTTAATCACAGTTAAGTGATTCAATTCTGATAATCTACCTTGGACACGAATTCTATCGCCTATTTTAATTTCATTTGTTGCAACATCATAATGGAAGTCGCCTGAAGATTGGTGCAAAGTAATGGCACCGGTTTCATCTTGAATCCTAGTAAATCTTCCTAAAGTACGTGTTACGATACCTTCGATTGCAAATTCTGTTCCCGAAGGAAGGTCTCTTGCGTCGCTAATCGAGACAATATATTCGCCGATACCGGTTACATTTATATAGTCAATTCCCGCATTGTGAGTAAATTGAATGATCCCATCAACTTGACCCACAACTGTAGGAGCAAATGTTATATAAAATGTTTGTGTACCGTTTGGTGGTATAGTTCCACTTGTTGGTGAGATAATATACTGGTAATTGTCAGAGAATAAATCTGAGATTTCTAAATCGGCATCACCTGTATTAGTAATAGTTACTTCTAACTGTTTTTGTGTCCCAATTAATACTTTACCAAAATTAAGAAAACTTGTACTGATTGAAAACTCAGGAGCTGTATTATCAACTCTGCCTGTACCACTAACTCTTATAGAATCAGATGCATTAGCAGCATTATGATTGAAAAATATGTATCCGGCTTTCAGACCTTCGGATGTGGGTTTAAATGTGATTACGACTTCCATTGAGGAATCCGGTTCAACACTTCCGGCAGGAGATGAAAATGTAAATTGGTCACTATCTGAGAATATACTCGAAATAAGCAAATCAGCATCACCGTTATTAGTAATAATCACAGTCCTGTTTTTTTCTGTATTTACCATTACTGAACCAAAGTTGATATAAGATATGTTTACGGTAAATTCTGAGTTCGTACCATCCGGTCCGCCGACACCAGTAACTCTTACTGAATCTTTCAGATTGGTAGCATTGTGAGTGAAATGAATAAAGGCGGTTTTTAATCCGTCAACAGTCGGTGAGAATGTAACTGCGTATTTCATACTCTGACCTGGTGCAATTACACCTGATGTTGAATTCACTGTAAATGCCATATCCGAAGATGTTACTGTTAGTATTACAAGATTCGAAGTTCCCATATTGGTTACAGTAATTGTATCCACTTTTTGAGTACCTGTATTGACTTGTCCAAAGAATAATGTACTCGGTGAGGCACTAAATATAGCAGATGAACTGCTCCCTCTAACACTTACGGAATCCTTTTCACCTTCATCATTATGATTAAAAATGATATGTCCGGTTCTTAAACTATTAGACAAAGGAGCGAATGTTATATAATATTTTAGAGAATCACCCGGTGCAATTGTACCGTTAGTTGGTGTAACTGTAAAAACGACATTCGTGCTTGTAACACTTGAAATAACGAGGTTTTCATCACCTGTATTAGTTACTGTTACAGAATCTCTTTTAGTTTGACCATTGTTGACATGTCCAAAATCTACATTGGTAGAATCAACCGAGAATACAGGACCATTTAATTGTTCTGAATCAGGAAGATTGGTTGTAACGCCTGAAGCCAAAGTGACAGCCGCATTAAACGCTAAAGCTCTGCCATCTAAAGATGCACCGGTGCCAAAAGTAACCGATTGGTCAGCCAAAATTGTACCTTTTACTGTTGCATAAGTTCCTATTGTAGCAGAAGTACCAACTTGCCAAAAAATATTTTTAGCTTGTGCACCACCTGCAAGTATGATTTTGATTCCGCTTCCCATATTAAATGAAGTGGAAATTTGAAAAATCCAAACATCAGACGAACTGCCTGTCAATGTAAGGTCACTGCCGGTTATTGCGGCAGAAGATGTAAATTTGTATAGTCCCGGAACGAGGTTTAATCCACCCATATTGCCATCACCGGGATTGAGAAAATCGCCTGTTGGTATTGGAGTTCTGCCAGCAGCATCGTTATATGCTGTGGTTAAATCACTTTTTGCCGTTTGTAGTAACGTAGCATTGACTACCGAACCTTCTGGACCGGAATCATCAACTACATAAATTGTTCCATCAACATTTGATCCGTCAAAACCAACAATAAAACTGCCTGCTGCCGGGCTTAAACCAACATTGCCTTTAATCGCTACCGGTGGAATGCCGGTTACTGCAGAACCCGACAATATTACAAAATCTGATGTGGAAAGAAGGTCTAATGCAGGTATTGAATTTGCTATCGTACTCATCGTCAAACCAAAAATCAAAATAGCACCGAGAAGATGTAAAGATTTTTTGTATATCCCCGCAATTTTTAAATTTTTTGTCATAACCCTTACTCCTTTTATAAATTTGAACTTCTATCATTATGATAAACTTGTTCATGAATCTGTTAGATTCGGATTCATTTGCAATACAAAGGTAACTTATATATAATGGAGCATCTTACATAATTTTTTATATTTCTTATACTTATCACTCCTTTTGGAATGTATTTTGACAGTATTTATTTGCGATTTTGATAAAAACCCCATTGAGCTCGAATGAGTGTAGCTTATGAGGAAAAGCAGGAAAAACCCGATTAGATATCGGGTTCTTTTATAAATTGGGTATGGTTTTTTTTTTTAAAAAGCTTGCAAATGCAATTTGTAGAATCAATTATCAGGATAAACGAGCGTATCAGCTTGGATAATGAATAATTGGTAGCCTTGACCGGGCGTCATGTCACCAATCGTATTGATACCAAACTCGGGATAATAGATATTACCGCTGTTGTCTTTGACTATCACTAAATTGTTATCATCAGTTATATCTTCTAAAGCGATTTCAATATTCATAGCCGAATTGCGCAAATAAGCAATCTGATTCCAGCCGGCACTTAGAGTGATTGGATTTTCTGCCGGGAAAACGGGCAATCCGATTACTTCGAGAGTAGCTGCTGACTTGGTATAAACCGAATATCCTTCCTTGAAGTTCCAATTACCGATTGTATTTATTTCAAATTCCGGGAAATATATGTTTCCGGCATTGTCTTTCACAATTTCAATAGCTTCTACAATATCGGAAAAAATATCTTCCAAAGCAGGTTCGGCAGCAAATATATTCATTGAAATCAAGTTCCATCCTGTGCCAAGTTGAATTTCTTGGACAATATATTCCATTGTTGTAAATGTAAACGAATCCGACCAAAGTCCCGCACCGCCCTCATTTGAAGCTCTCATTCTCCACCAATATTGCGTTAGAGATGCTAAAAATCCTCCCGGCAATTGGAAAGTGGTATCGCTTATATTTGAAATCGTGCTTATGATATTTGTAAAAGCAGAGTCTGATGCTATTTCAATAGAGTAACTCGTAGCTGTAAGAGCTTCGTTCCACACAAACATGGGCGCCAAATCAACTTCTTCGGCATCGTTTTCAGGATTGATAAGTACCGGAATATCTGGAGGTTCAATTTGTGTCACAAATGAACGAACCTCCGACCAAACAGAATTTTCTTGCGAATTCTTTGACAGAACTCTCCAAAAATATTGGGTTGCAAAGTCCAAAATTGAATCCGGCAGTGTGTATTGCACATCAAAAACATCAATATCCAACAATAGTGGATTCGCAAAATTAGCATCGCTGCCGATTTGCAAACGATAATGAGAAGCGTAAACTGCGGGTTCCCAAATAAAATCATTGATAATTGGTTGATTAAGGGCATTATTAACAGGCGAAACCAAAATTGCAATTTCAGGAATTTGAGTATAGTACGATAGTGAGGCATAATTTGGAGAAAGAGAATTTTCAAAACTACGGAAATCGCCACCCGAATAAATTGCATCGGGGCTACCTGCAAGTGCATAAACGGGTCTATCAGGATTGGGTGTCCAAGGCAAAATATTCCCGAATAAATCAACTGCAGCGAGATTTAGGAAATCTTGACCGGAAAGTTTCGTAAAATCGCCACCGATGTATATCACATCAAAGGGTTCGTGATAGCCATAAATTGTCCAAACTGTATTATCGGGCGAGGGATTCCAATTTAATAATGAGCCATCTGCGTCGAAAGCAGCTAAACGGCTTCGCGATTCACCCATCACGCTACTAAACCAACCACCAAGATAAATATTCTCTTTATAATATAGTATGCTTAGAACAACGTTATTAGCATCAGGATTGAACGACATCAAATTGCCATCCGAATCTATGGCTGCTGCACGATTACGTTGACTGCCATTGACCATTGTAAAGAAACCGCCGATATACACATCGCCCTCATTAACGTCCAAACAATATACTGAAGCATTTGGAGTGCATTCCCAAGGAGTAAGCGCCCCGTTGGTATCTAACACTGCGATATACTTGCGGTCAATATTATTAATTTTTGAAAAATTGCCGCCTACATATATCAAATCATTTTTAGCTTTTACTGCGTAAATAGGAGCGCTTGGAGTGATAGAAAATGGACTGAGAGTGCCGTCCAATCTTACTGCTGCTAAATATTTTCGATTTACAGCCCCCAATTTTGTAAAATTGCCGGAAATATAAATATTGCCGTTCATATAAGAAATGCTCGAAACGTCAGCATTTGGATTCGGGTCCCACGATGTAAAATTGCCGTCCGCATCAATTGCAGCGACGTAATTTCGATTCACCCCACCCAATCCTGTGAAATTGCCACCAATAAAAATATCGTCGCCTATCATCGAAATTGCCAATCCTGTACCATTCGATGAAGGATTCCAATCCGAAACAGTGCCATCGTTATTAATTGAAGCAAATCCCGCACGGTCTTGATTATTTACTTTGCCGAAAGCTCCGGCGGCATAGAGTTTATCGCCGAAAAAATCAACAAAAAACACATTGCCATCTGCTGCGGGTGTCCAATTTTGGAGAGCCCCGCTCATATCGAAAGATGCCAAATATAAACGATTCAAATTATTGACTTTGGTAAATCTGCCACCAATGTAAATTTGGGAATTTTTAAGGGAAATTGATTCGACAACACTATTAACGTTTGGAAACCATGGTTCGAGCAATCCGTTTGTCTTAACTATACCAAGTCGGTTGACAATTTCACCTTTGAGCTTGGTGAATGCACCACCGAGATAAATTTGATTGCCGTCAATTTCAATAGTACGAACGAAATTATTTGCCTCAGGATTCCACGAAGCAAGAGTTCCATTGATACTTATTGCTCCTGAAAAATCACGTTTGACATCATTTATTTTTCGAAAATTTCCGCCGGCATAAATTGTATCGTTTGCAATTGCAATCGAAAAAACTTCATCATCAATTTTGGGTTTGAACGTAGTAAGATTGCCGTTCAAATCTATACAAGCCATATAGCTGCGAAATTCGTTGTTAATCCCTTGGAAAGAACCGCTGACATAAATCAAATTGCCATATTTTACCATATCATAAACATAAGGGTAACGTCCTATATCAACGCTCGGCGCCCATGAAGTCAAATTCCCCGAAGCATCTATTTGTGCGAGCCGATTTCTCTCGAAGTCACCAACTCTTGTAAATTCGCCGCCGATAAACCAACCACCGTTACCATCAGGAATAGCAATATTGACTTTGCCGTTGATTTTAGGGTATCCGGGCAAAAATTCGCCTGTATCTTTGTCAACGATTGTACCACTACCTGTCAACAAGGAAATTTTGGTGAAAGTGCCACCTATATATTTGGTTCCATTGTGATTGACGATTGCTCTTACAGTACCATTGAAAGCAAGATTGGAATCGAGTAGGTAGTTAGATTGGGCGTTTTGTGCCGGAAATAATAGTAGCAGTATGCTTGTAATTGCAATGGTGATGTAGCTTTTTATCAACACTCGGATACTCCGCAATAATTATTATCGTCAAATTTCAACATTTGAAATGCATCTAAAGACGTTAATCTTCGTCTTATAGTTACAGATTTTCAAATATAGCAATTATTATTATGACTATGAAGAATAATTTTGTATTTTATTTTCATTACAAGCTACTTATAATCCTATCACTTATTGTGATACCTAACACCGAATGCTTCCCGCAAGAAAATCGAGACGAACTAATCAACTTTCAGTCAGCAAAATTGAGGTATATTCTCGAAATGGCAGAGAAATATCATTTCGATTCGCTCGATATTGTTGCCGCTTGTGACAAGGCTTTTTCAAGTTTACTGAAAGAATTTGACCCGCAATCAGAGTATTATTCAAAAGAAATGTCAAGTTACATTCGCGAACGCTATAAAGGTGTTCTTGTCGGCATCGGAGTTGATTTAATCGTAATTAGCGATACAGCTACTATAGCCAACGTTGCCGAAGGTAGCCCTGCCGAGGCTCTCGGTTTAAGAATCGGCGATAGAATTTCGGCAATTGATTTGATTAGCACAGTCGGAATGAATCGCGAGGATGTATTGACACTCTTGCAAGGAGACGAAGGCACAAAAATTGAAATTGAAATACGGAAATTCCCCACAAGAAAAATCGAGAAGCATAGCATTTCGAGACTTAAATATGATTCGCCAAGTGTGGGAGCTAATTTTGTAATCGCAGGTACTCGAGTAGCTTATATTTTGTTGAATAGAGTTTCAGAAAAAACGCCAACAGAGTTTGCTGAAGCTTTAAATGAACTAAACAAAAGTGATTATGATTATTTTTTGCTTGATTTGAGAAATAATCCCGGTGGATATTTGGGGCAATCGGCTCAAATTGCAGATGAATTCTTGGAGAAAGGACAAATTATCTGCCGAACACAATCCAAAACACCGGAATTTGATTCAGTTTTTGCGGCTTCAGGCAACGGCACTCTGAAGGATATGCCACTTGTAATTATGATGGATTCAAATTCTGCTTCCGGGGCTGAGGTTATAGCCGGAGCAATGCAAGATAACGATAGAGCATTAGTTGTGGGAATGCCATCTTACGGTAAAGCATCGGCGCAGAAATTTTTCAACATAGCTGATAGTTCCTCCTTCAGAATTACAGTAGCTCATTACGAGACTCCTCTTGGGCGGGCAATCCAGAAAAATTTATCTTCAGACGAAAAAGTAGAATTGGACCCTTCGGCAAGAATGCACATGGACGACGAGAACTTTTCGAAAATTAACGAAATGATTCAAAAGCATGGCGGAAAAACTCATATGCCGATTTTCAAGACACCCAAAGGACGTACTGTCATTGGCGGTGGTGGCATCATCCCGGACTATTTCGTAAATTATGATACAACAACGACGCTAACGAAAGTCCTAAGGGCAAAGGCAATTATGATGACTTGGTCAATGTATTTTATCGAAAAAAATTACGAAATGTTCGAAAATGAATATAAAACTTTTGAATTGTTCGATAAAACCTTTAATTTTACAAATGATGATATTGTACATTTTGCAAACTTCTGTGTTGCAAACAAAATTTGGAATGCAGAAATGTTCAAGATTGACAGACATTACATATTATTTCACTTAAAAGCATTGATTGCCTATGTGAAATGGGGCTCGAACGAATATAACAAAGTTATGGTAAGGACTGACCCATTTGTGAAAAAGTCAATCGAAATTATGAATGAATCTAAAGCATTGATTAAATAATTATTGAAGGTATAAGATATATGTCGAAAAGTAAAAACATCCTTTTGTGGGTATTCGCTGTGGTGTTCATGGTTGTAATTGCAATCTATCAGCGTTCAACCGGACCGACTTATCCGGAAAAAGGCGAGATTGAAATTAGCGGTACTACGGTTGATTTCAGCTTGCCAAGAAGTTTTGGAGACCCGGGAGATTGTCCTGTTATAATAGTGAACGAAGACCGTTCGATTATCGGCAAGATGAAATACAAACGTTTCAAAAGCCATGACGAATGGACAATTGTGGATATGGAGCGTCGTGGCGATACATTGATTTCGTATATTCCGAGTCAGCCACCTGCCGGAAAGGTGCAATATGAAATTTTACTTGGCAAACAAGATGATTTGCTCAAATCAATCACCCAGGAAGATGTAGTAATGCGATACAAAGGCTACGTGCCTACTTACTTTTTGATCCCTCACATTCTGGCAATGTTTTTGGCAATGGTGTTTTCTACCCGTGCTGCACTTGAAGTGCTTTTCAAGGGAAATAAGGTGTACAAACTTGCACTTTGGACCACGATTTTATTTTTCATTGGTGGATTTATGCTCGGACCAATCATCCAATGGTATGCATTCGGGGATTTTTGGACGGGGCTGCCATTCGGAACTGATTTGACCGACAACAAAACACTGATTTCATTTGTGGCTTGGTTGATTGCACTCTGGAGACTAAAACGTCATCCGGAACAAACTTGGTGGGCATTGATTGCAGCCGGAGTTTTGTTGGCAATTTATTTGATTCCTCACAGCGTAATGGGTTCAGAGCTTGATTTCACAACCGAAACGCCAACTCCGACAAACAAATTTTAATTGGAAATAGATAATGGATAATTTTAAATTTCACAATCCTGTCAAAATCATTTTCGGGAAAGATACAATTCGCGAAATTGGCTCCGAGATACATTCATACGGCATTTCGAAAGTATTGATTTTGATGGGTAGTGGTTCAGTAAAAAAGAACGGAGTTTATGAGCAAGTGACTGATTCGCTCGAAAAGTACGGCATAGATTATGTCGAACAATGGGGAGTAACACCCAATCCTATTCTCAGCCATACTGAAGAATCTCTCGAAATTGCTCGCAAAGAACAAGTTCAGGCAGTTTTAGCTGTTGGAGGCGGCTCTGTCATTGATGAAGCTAAAGCAATTGCTGCAGCATACTACGCACCTGATGTTTGGTCTTTATTCGAAAAGACTTACAAAGCGACTAATGCCTTGCCGCTTTTTACAGTGCTGACAATTTCAGCAACTGCAAGCGAAATCAACTCTTTTTTTGTCTTGACAAATGACAGGGAGAACAAAAAATGGTCATGTGGCTCGCCACATGTTTATCCCAAAGTTTCAATCATTGACCCAACAGTTCAGAAGTATTTGCCGATAAATCAAACCATAAACGGTGGCGTTGACACACTCTCGCATATAATGGAATTCTATTTCATGGGCGAGAACGAGGAATCAACGCTATCAATCAACGAGGCATTGATGCGGACTGTCATCAAATCAGTTGATGAATTGGTGTCAGACCCACTCAATTACGATTGGCGGGCAAATTTGGCTTGGTGCAGCTCTCTTGCATTGCAAGGAATCACAAGCGTTTCGATGGGTGGCGGAGAATTTGCATGTCACCGAATCGAACACGCAATTAGTGCATTGTACCCAAGTGTAGCCCACGCCGAAGGTTTATCCGTGCTTTTTCCGGCATGGATTGAATACGTAAGTTCGCTCAAGCCGCATATTTTCGAGCGCTGGGCTAAAAACGTTTGGGAAGTAGATTCAGTCGCGGCAGGAATCGAAAAAATGAAAGAAAAATTCAAATACTGGGGAGCACCCGTTTCCTTGAGCGAATTAGACATAGAGCAGGATGAGTTCGAGAAAATCGCCGAAAATGCTTTATTGATAGGCGAAGTCGGGAAAATCAAAGAATTGAATAAGCAAGATATTATCAGCATTTTGAATATTGCACAATAATTTAAGGGATTTATGGCAACATTTTCAATTGAAAGCAATGGCAGATTGGAAAGAACGGCAATTTATTATAATGGTGAGCAACTTTCGGGATTGAAAGAACTATTTCTGAACATGGACGAGGACGGCACTTATGATGCTATCATACAATACGAAGGCACCGACAAGAAAATCCATACAAAGGATATATTTTTTGATTACTTCGATAATGTCAAGGTAACTCCTCCGGTTTTTACTGCCGAAGAGGCGAAAAGTTTGAGATTATTTACTATCGAAAGCGATGGAATCATAGACAATACTGAGATTTTTTTAGATGAAGAACCACTTGACGGAGTTGTAAATGTTTTTATTCACATCAAACCCACCGAAAACAAAAGTGGCTTAAAGTCGTTATTTAATAAAAATTCCATTCCTGATTTGGTTGAATTCAGAGCAGAAATAACTTACAGGAATATGGATAATACATTAGAAACAGAGGAGATTTTTTGATGAAGTTTATCATTTTTTTTGTTGTAACATTTTTCATAAATATAAGCATTTCATATTCAAGTTCCGATTTTCAAAGCACATCTAATTTTGATATTAAATTCAAATTTTCAGTTCCAAATTTCGGGATAGATTTAAATTCATTCGATTGGCAAAAATCATTCGAATCACGTCGTGGTGGCAGTTTCGGACGTTCACGTGGTACTCGTACACGTTCGAGCACTCGCAGCGGAACTCAAACAGCACCTATTAATAGACAGAAGCAACCATCATTCGGTGGTCAACGCATGACCAGTCAGACTGCCCAAGCAAAATACGGTGCACCAAGAAGAACCGAATCTATGCGTACAAGTAATGCAGCCGGTGGTCAAACAGATTACCGCGTCAATCATTATGGTGGATTCTCGAGCTCATTGATGACCGGTTACATGATGGGCAATATGGCATGGTGGATGACTGCTCCGGCATTCTTTTACACACGACCTAATTACGTAGAAAATGAGGACGGTACGGTTGACGTTTATCCGCCATCATTCAGTTTCGGTAAGCTTTTTACATTTTTGATTGTGATATATGTTATCGTATATTTCATCAGATTTATGAGAACGGCTTCCAGACAAGCTCGAGAGCAAGAACCACAGTCTTATTCATCATTCGGTTGAAATCCGAATAAAATACACCAACAATAATGGATGAACTCTTTGCATCGGCGGAATCATTAAGCGACAGCGTTTCTGTTCCGCTTGCTGAACGCATGCGACCCAAAGCATTATCCGATATTATTGGTCAAGAACATCTGCTCGGCGCTGACGGTGCGATTACTCGTATGGTCAAATCGGGAAATATTCAATCTATCATATTCTGGGGACCTCCGGGAGTCGGGAAAACGACTCTTGCTTACGCAATAGCATCCGAAAGCGACTACAGATTTTTGCGTATTTCGGCGGTAGAAGCCGGAGTCAAAGAATTACGCGAAATTATCAACTCCGCACAAGCAAATCGCTCTCGCGGTATTCGGACAATTTTATTTATAGATGAAATTCACCGATTCAACAAATCGCAGCAAGATGCCTTGCTCCATGCAGTCGAGCGTGGAATCTTAGTTTTGATTGGTGCGACTACAGAAAATCCATCGTTTGAAGTAAATTCAGCTCTTCTAAGCCGATGCCGAGTCTATAAATTATCGCCATTGCAAGATTCGCACCTGAAGGAATTGATTTCAAAAGCTATCACCGAAGATGAAGCTTTTTCAAAATTCAATATTACAATTGCTGATTGGGAAGCGATACTAATTCCGTCAGGCTCGGATGCGAGAACTGCACTGAATATTTTGGAATCGTCTGTCGCTTTTGTGGCGGCAGAATCAGAAACTGATGTGGTAATTGACAGAAGCGTAATCGAAAAAGTAATCCAGAGCAAAGTTCCGCTCTACGACAAATCGGGCGAATCCCACTACGACACAATCTCTGCATTTATCAAGTCTATGCGTGGTTCCGACCCTGACGCTGCATTATTTTGGATGGCAAAAATGCTCGAATCCGGCGAAGACCCGAAATTTATCGCTCGACGAATGGTAGTATTTGCCAGTGAGGACATAGGCAATGCCGACCCAATGGCATTGACTATTGCAGTAGCGGTTTTCAATGCTGTAACTTTCATCGGAATGCCCGAATGTAGCATTAATTTGGCACAAGGCGTTACTTACCTTGCTTCGGCACCCAAATCGAACGCTTCATACATCGCAATCAACCAAGTTATGAGCGATATTCGCAATGGAATTGATACGACGGTGCCCATGAAGTTGAGAAATGCTCCGACAAAGTTCATGAAATCTGAAGGATACGGCAAAGACTACAAGTATCCTCATGATTTCGAAGGACATTTTGTTGATGAAAAATATTTCCCGGATTCACTAAAGCCCAAAATCTATTACAATGCCACAGAAATTGGCAAAGAAGCCGAAATTGCCTTACGACTTAAATCATTGTGGAAACATAGGAACAAAAAATAGAAGCGTCCTATCTCCACTCTTTGTCAATAACTGTTATACGACTGGGATATGTAAGTGGACCTATCGCGGTGTTTACAGTTGGTTTGATATCAAGCTTGACTTTTGATGCCGTTCCATTTACTCCGCCAAGTGCTAAAGCCAAATTCAAGATACTTTCATAGCTACGATTACCAAAGAATTGCAACAAATCAAGCGACATCGAAAGCGGAATAGTCACAGATTGACCGGTGCCGGGAACACTGATTGGTGCTTGAATATCGCCTGCAATTGTTGGAACATCATCCAAAATCAACCGATAATCCAAACCTGCGATTGTAGCATTAGTTTTTTGAGTATTATTTGTGCCGTCATTTGGATTCAAAGCGTTCAGATTGACGATAAAGCTTGCCGGAAAGCTTTTCGTAGCAAAGGCATTGGTCAATTTCATTCCATCACTGATGTTAAAATCCGTCACGGAGCGCTTGCTTCCTAAATCAATCCCGACAAGGCGGAAATTGGTAACATTGTCGAGCTTGAATTGCAATTTGGAGACGTTTGCGAGCGTGTTGGAAATGTCTTTGATTGCGTTGCAACCTTGAAAAACGAAAGCTGAAAGCACAAAAGCTAAAGCTGTCAATATTATTACATTTTTTTTCATAATTTCACCATAATAGTTAATTTATACATCAGTATGACGAATCAATTTGCAAAATAAAAAAGACCAACAAAAATAAATTCGTTGGTCTCAATCGAATATGTGAAATTTCACAGTTCTAATGCTTTCTTAGCATCATCTTTCGAGATTTTGCCTTCCACTAAATCATTAACGAGACTCTTATATTTAATAAGTTCTTTGTGGGCGAGATTCAAATTAGTCATCAATTTGACCTTCGCAACAAGTAACTTCTCTTCTATTGGTTTGCTCAAGAAATCGTCGCCACCTGATTCGATAGATTTTAATTGATTCGGTATATCGTTGAGGGCAGTGACAATAACCACGGGGATATGTCTTGTGGCGTCGTTTTCCTTAAGTTTGGAAACCGTTTCGTAGCCGTCCATTCGCGGCATCATCACGTCTAAGACTATCGCATCGGGCATTCGTGCATCCACTTTCTCTAAACACTCGATTCCGTCAAATGCCTCTCCGGCTTCGTATCCATTTGCTTCGAGATAGCGCTTAAGCAATTTCGTAGTTATTTTGTTATCATCTACAACTAATACATAAGGTCTGTTCATTAATTATCCCTATCTGTTAAATCAATTTAGTTCAAAAGTAAAAGTTTTTGGTGTCAAAATCAAATGTAATATAAATAAATTTTGGCTACTCACAAAATTAAATTTTACTCAGTATATGTTTGACTACACCCTTTATTCTAAATTTATGTTGCGAATTGATTATAATCGGTTGATAATCCGAATTTTCAGAAACAAGATGAACAACACTATCAATGACAGTATAGCGTTTGACATATAAGTTGCTGTCAATTTCAGCTACTATAATCTGACCGTTTTCAGGAATTTCAAATGAATTTGCCAATAAGATGTCGCTTGATTTGATTCCGGCTCCAATCATCGAATCACCCACAACATCGCAGACTATTAAATCAGCTTCTGCGATTCCAACTCTGTCGAATAAGTCTTCATTTGTAATTTTGAAATTCTCATTATCAGTTGGGAAATATTCCAAAATACGCATCCGCAAATCCGCAGATATATCCTTGAAACCGTGATTAAGCGTGTTTATATCCGGCACAAATCCTACAGATACGTTAATTTCCGATTCAGCCGTTTCAATCGCATGCTCATAATTTTCAAGCATACTTTTGTTAATCGCAAGCTTATGTAGTCGCTCGAGTTCGAGTTCGGCATGTTTGAGACCTTTCAAACTGAGCAGATAATTTTTCCTGACCTCATTCATGAAGTTGATTTCATCTTTGTCATTCCCTCGAACTTCGCCTACTTTTGCCATCTATTTATCCTTCTCCAATCGTCCGGCAGATACTTTGTAAACATGCACCGGCTGTTTAGATTTAATGCTATCAAAATCACCTACAAATTCGCTTAACATTGCAATCGTCTTGCGGTCAGTGATATAGCCGTTTTCAAGCCGATAGAGCATTTTAGCAGCAAAATCTTTACCGGCTTTATTTGCTGCAAAGCACGAACCCTCGCCAGTGATGAGGTAAATCGGATTGATGCCCCTATTATACAACTCATAGAGCAGCCTGATGGGAATCGAAGCCCTGCCAAGCTCGTAATTCGTGATTTTATCGCGCGTTTCGCCAAGCAAGAACGCAAACTGGTCGGCAGTCAATTTGCCACCTTCGTTGAACACATTGCGTATAAGTCGCAATCGGCGCCCTACTTCATTATTATAATCATTCATAAATATTTTCTAAATAATTTTCTTGCATATTGTGTAGAATCTACATATTTTTGTTTCGTAAAATATTTACCTTATGTGTAATAATTACATATGCAATATAAAGCATTTTTTTTAAATATCAAAATTTTTGGAGTAAATTATGTCAAATACTCATTCAATCGCAGATTCGCTCGATGTCAGTGATGGGCTTATCGTAGTCCGGCTCGCATGTCCGGCAAACACTCGGCAAAGCGACGAACACGAATTGGAACACGCAATCGCCTTGTACTTTCTTGGGAAAATGGTCAAATTGCTGACCGAGAAAGCCTTCATCGAAGCGAGCAACGCCGACGACCTCATATTCCTATTCGAGGACTACATGGAAAACAATACAATCTTACGTAACGACAATTTTTTATTAGATTCAAATAATTTTGAAGAAGAGGAGGATTTTTATGGATGTCTATGATATAATCACAATTGACGAAGTGACGCCCGACATGCAGCTACTGGCAGATGTTTGCGGCGAAGAAGCCATGCGCCAAATACTGCGCCATTTGGGCGGAACACAATTCTACATCCCCAAGATGAGCAAATTTGACAGATTTGTAATCAGATTCTACAATCAAAACAAGGACAAACCCCTAAAATACACCGCCATCCAACTCGGAGTCTCCGAACAATACCTCCGAAACAAAATCGCCGAAATGAAGGGGTAGGGACGGCAGTACAAAAACATAGTCCACGGTTTCAACCGTGGGTTTTGCGTTTGATGGATTCATTTACAATTTTTGGTGGCTTAATCCCAAAGGGATTACATGTTTATAGATAAGATTTATGTAAGTTGCGCCGCGACCTCGAAGAGGTCGAATGTATATTATTGACAATTATACTATAAACATGTGACTCTTTCAGAGTCAAGAGGGGTTCACTATTTTTTTGCTATAAACATGTGACTCTTTCAGAGTCAAGAGGAGTCCATCTTAAAATGGTGCGGTCAAGCTTAAACCCTAAACTCTCAAGTATGGTCAATAGCTCCTTACCTGTGTAGCTTTTTAAATTGCTCATTCAACTAACACCTTTTGGAACCCGATAAATTCGTTTTGCACAAAGTCTTGTTCAGCTTCGAGGCATAATTCGATAATTTACAGTTGTATGATATTATACTAAGACAATCATATCATAAACCGAGCAATTCCTTTTGGTGCTCTTTAGAAATTGGTTTCAATTTGCCTTCCGCAGCTTGTTGGATTGACTTTTTAATTTTCTCAATGAATTCCGCCTCAGACATTAAGCGTTCATCTGCATCTACCGCAGAAATTTTATACGATTTGTCCTTTCCGCGCTGGATAATGACATGTTCGTTCTTGTCAATCAAATCAAGATAATGTTTTTGATTTTGCCTGAACTCGCGACTGCTAATTATAATCATATTTGCTTCCTTTTGTTACCATATTGGTACACACGTTGCACGAGCTTAATTATTTGCTAAAACTCAACTTTTTCCAAATCCACCTCATCACAATTTTGAACAGTTGAATGAGTCTAAATATAATGTTAGGCAA
The DNA here is from genome assembly GCA_002839825.1 of Ignavibacteriae bacterium HGW-Ignavibacteriae-1. Classification (GTDB taxonomy): domain Bacteria; phylum Bacteroidota; class Ignavibacteria; order Kapaibacteriales; family UBA2268; genus PGYU01. The sequence continues at coordinate 53,545 of PGYU01000010.1, forward strand.
TAAGTAAAGAATTTGTTAATTTTGTTAGATTTGATAATGTGAATTATTGATATGGGTTTAAAATGAATGCAAAATTGTCAGTCCGGGCAATACTCATCGCTGCTCTTGTTGCGATACTGCATTCTTTTGCCTTTTCGCAAGTTGATAACATTGTTTCATTCGGCACATCGAATGAGAACTACCCTAAGATTTCGAGCCAATTTTACGTATTGGACGGAAATACACCGATAAATGTGATTTCATCGGAGCTTTCTCTGCAAAATTCATTCGGGAATGCAGACTTCGAGTTTATCGCCGGCAATGCCAATGTTGAACCGGCGGCTAATGATTTTATCTTTTGCATGTCTCTATCTAAATCAATGCAATCAAAACAGCAGCTGATTCAAGATTCTTGGCAACATTATTTGACATTGTTAGAAGTCAACGAAAGTAAAACGGCAGTAGTAGGATACTCCGAATCCCTCATACATCTGAGCGATTTTAGCGATGACACGGCAAAGCTCAGCAATGCTCTGAATGATTTGCCTTTTTCAAATTCGGAAGATATTTCAAATTTAATTTTAAAAGGTGATTCGTACCCTTTATTGGGCAATTTAATTGCAAATCGGGAAAGAAAAGCCTCGGTTATATTAGTTTTTGACGAATTTTACGACGATTTGCCCGATTTCGAGCTTGATGATTTAATTGCCGGTGATGTTGCGTATTATGCAATTGTGCTGAACGGATTTGCATCCGATAATTATAAAAAATTGTGCGAACTGACCGGCGGAACTTACTTCGAGAAAGTCTCCGATGCCGAAAATTTCCAAAATGCTTTAAGCGGAATTACTCTGCATGCTGCAGGGTTTGAGCCAAACGAGATTTCATTTTACGACAAATCTTGCACCAAGATTGCTTCTGTTGTGCTGTCTCATTTAGGCATAAATAGCGAGATTATTTATCTGACGCTCAATCAAAATAAAGCTATATTTGAATTCAGCAATGGGACGGGCATTGATTTTGGTATTATCAAATCACCCCAAATCCGAAGAGATTCGCTATTTATAACAGCTAAGAATGCGGATGTAAAAGTATTCAATATGACTATTGACTTGCCCTTTAGGATAGTTAATAAACCCGCTACGCCTTTTACAATTTTGAAAGATTCAACATTGAAACTCGAAATCGAATATGTGCCGACTGATACAGCGTACAGATATGGTCAGGTGCGTATTCAAAGCGATTTATGCGATGAAACGATTCTCCATTTGGCAGGTGGTTCGGTTTTTTCGCCCAATTTTGTCGAAACTCTCAAGATTTTGCAACCAAACGGCGGCGAAAGTCTATTTGTCGGAAGCAATTACGACATTAAGTGGAAAGGGATTTTGCCCACTGATGAAGTTACGATTGACCATTCTTATGATAACGGAAATTTTTGGAATACAATCGGAATCGGCGACCAGATGAGTTTTAGTTGGAATCCTGTTCCAAGCAGAATTAATGACCAAAATAAGATTCGGTTGAGACATCTCTCCAAAGAGGGTTCTACGAAAAAAATCGTCAGATTAAATGGATTAAACAACCGCGTGGTATCCTTGAAATGGAATCAACTGTCTAATCAGTTATTTACAGCTGGTCAAGATGGATTTATCCGAATTTGGGACCCTGCAAAGGCGGACCCACTCGCCACAATTGCAAGCGGTTTATTCAACATTATTGATATGGATTTGAGTTTCGATGACCAATTTGTGGCACATGTTTCAAGAGCTGACAGCGTAATACATATAATTCAGCTCGATGCAGATTTGACTACGACTACTTTGTCATATAATAATGAAATAATTAGCAAAATTGATTGGCATCCCGCAAAGCTCCAATTATTAGCGGCAACGGAATCCGGCAAATTAATAATATTTGATGCGATAAGTCGCTCTGTTATAAAGGTATATACTCCTGATAATTCACGAGCAAATGATGCAAAATGGTCACCAAAGGGCGATTTAATTGTTGCGGGATATTCCTCCGGCAATATTGCAATTTGCTATTTAGCAGATGATTCGGTCGCAGTGCTCAAAAATTCCGATGCAAAAGTAAATTCCGTTTCCATTAATGCTTCGGGTATGACTCTATCCGTTGCTTCCGATTTGGAAACAATTTCGATTTGGAATTTGTCCACTCAGAGCATAGTACTTAATCTGCAAAATACAAGCAAAAATGTGATGATTACTTCGTGGGACCCAAAACTCAAATACGTGGCTACGACAAGTTTGGACAGCACGATTTCACTTTGGGAACCATCAACCGGCACTGTAAAGCACAGATTCAATTTTCATAACAATATTGTGAGTGCTTTTGAATGGAGCTATCAAGGGAATAAAATTGCAAGTGGGACAATTGATGGCGAAGTGTTGATTTGGTCTCCGGACGATTTGCCTTTTGAAAATCAATTTACACAAATAGATATTTCAGACAATACATTTTCGATTATTTTGCCAAATATTGAAACAGCGGTTTTGGATTTTGGAGCATTGCACTACAAAGACAGAGTAGATGCAAATTTTGTGAAAAATATTGTTTTTGAAAATGCGCTGATTAATCGAAATAACGCGACTATAAGAATTGATTCGATAGCCGTTAAATATAATGCAAACCCTGTGGATAATTTCAAAGCAATTTACAGATTTTCAAATTATTTCCCAATTGAATTAACAAAAGATGAAAATTTGGAATTATTTGCACAATTAAAAACAAATTTTAAAGATGCGAAACGAAAAGCTGATACCTTGCTTTATTACACAAGTGCAGGTATTTTCAAATCAGTCATGCGATATGGAATCGGCAAGCAAATTATGCTCAGCACTTCCGATATTATTGATTTTGGCAATGTGCCATTGGGCGATTCGATTTCTTTATCAATAAGAATACGTAATTTGTCAGACGAGTTTGATTATACTATAAATTCAATTGCAGATTTCATACCCGAAACTAATGATTTTGATTTTTCGGAACTAATTGGTGCTACGATACTTAAGAATAATTTTAGAGATATTAATTTGAAATTCCTTCCTAAGGTAAGTGGGAAAACGTCAAAACTTTTAGTTTCCGAAGTGAGTGAAAACAATGTCTTAATCGAGAATTTGACATACGACTTTGAATTACACGGCGAAGGAATTGCTCCTGAGTTAGCTTTCTCGGGAGGATATGTGGATGAAATCAAAGTGCTTTGTGACGACAGTATCGGTCGGAAAGAAATCTTTATTTACAACATTGGCAACCATGAATTGCAAATAAAAAATATAACAATTGAAGATAATCCGAATAATAAATTTCAATTAGACTTATCAGAGACTAATTTATTAGTGCCGATTGGTGACTCGACCGGCTTTATAATCACTTACGAAAGTATGAAAATAGGGTTTGACCAAGCGCAAATCGTCGTAGAAACAAATATTACAAATGAATGGAAAACAATTCATAAAAAAAATATTCTTGGATTACGTGAATTATCTGAATTTGAATTTTCGCAAAATAAGCTAAGATTTTTAGTTGATGATATAAATATCAGCCAAACACGCACATTCCAATTACGCAATACGGGAACAATTCCAATATTTTGGACTTTGCCCGAATCAAATGGTTTATTCGTGGTGGAGAGCATTTTTCCGCTTAACACGCTTCCCGATGATAGCTCGGAAGTGACAGTGACATTCAAAGGTTCTCAATCATTAGGATATTTTGATACAAAATTTGATTTCCGCGATACTTGCCATAATATCCAATCACTTATAGTTGATGCTTATGTTGGACCAAATTCGGCACAAATCCAAATACTTGATTTCTTGAATTTGCCCGATTTAATTTGCGAGAGTCAAAGCCCTGAATATGAAATTGAAATTATTAATGCAGGTGGAACGCCACTATTTATTGATAATATATATTTTTCAAATGGCGATATTGCTGATTTTACAATTGTGAGCTTGCCCGCAAGTGACAGGATTGATGCAGGAAACAAGGGAATTATCCGAATAAAATTTACACCGCAAACGCCCGGAATTAAAAAAACATTTTTGGCAATTGAATCAAATGCGACAAATTCGGTAGAAGGCATAAACCTGATTGAAATCAATGCTTTCGCCGGACATATTGAAATTGAATTGGCACCATCGCAAATATTTTTCGAATCATTGATTCAAAACAAAGAATATCACGAAACTACCACAATAAATAATAAAAGTAATATCCCGATTTTCTGGGAATTTCCGATAGAAAGCACGCATTTTTCAATTGATTCGATATTTCCTCAGATGACTTCTCCCGGTGGATTCTCTACCCTATTCGTCACTTTCAAAGGTGGAACGACGGGGAATAATTATACGGAAAAATTCGACTTCGATTTGCCCTGCAATTATGAATTATCGCTCGAACTATTCGCAGATGTCCGCAGATTGGCTTCAACGGGAATCAAAGCCGGAATTATATCGGCAAAACCCGGCGATACAGTAATGTTGCCTCTTTATTTATATTCACCGAGCGATGTTGGATTGCCACAAACTCAAGGCTATAAAACTCAGTTGAGATTCAATTCCAAAATCATGTACCCGCTGACTGAAGATAAAGGTATTTTGGATGGCAATTATCGAATTCTGGAAATAGATTTGCCTCCAAATCCGATTGACGGCAATACTGCAATAGAAATTCCCTTCCTTGCCACTTTGGGAGATACGACTGATACGGAAATACGAATTCAGAACTCGGTGGCAATATCCTCGGAAGAAATAACGATAGAGGAAGTTTCAGGATATTTTAGCTTGGATTCGCTTTGTATTGAAGGCGGCGTGCGTTTGGTGGCTAATACAGGTGTATTCAATTTGTTGCAAAATTATCCCAATCCGGCTGCTGAGACAACGACGTTCAAATTTTCAGCCATAGAGCGCGGCATTCACAAACTGGTTATTGTTGATATTACCGGTGCCTTTGTGGCATTGGTATTTGAAGATGATTTAGAACCCGGTTTATTTGAAGTGCACTTCAACGTTTCAAAATTTGCTATGGGCAATTATATCTACAGACTCATTGGACCAAATCTCGAACTAAATAAAAAAATGACGATTTTGAGATAATTATTTCATAAAATGCTTGAAAAGTGTTAAATTTAAAATTATCATTTTTTCAAGTTATTGGAATTATTTTCATGAAATTTTTTATTCTCCTATTTATCGTTTTCATAGCCCTCCCAAGCAATTATGTAATGTCTCAAGAAAAGGAAAAGACAGATAAAGATAAAATGTCTTCGGGTACTTTTACAGGATTACAACTTAGATTAATCGGTCCGGCAATTACGTCGGGCAGAATTTCGGATATTGCTGTCAATCCAAACAACACAAGCGAATTTTACGTAGCCGTGGCTTCGGGCAACCTGTTCAAAACCACAAACAACGGCATTACATTCACACCGATTTTCGACAATCATGGCTCATACTCGATGGGCTGCGTGGCGATTGACCCGAGCAACACGAATATCGTGTGGTTGGGAACAGGCGAAAATAACAGCCAACGAAGCGTCGGTTGGGGTGACGGAATTTACAAGTCCACTGATGGCGGCAAATCTTGGGAAAATATGGGGCTTAAAAAATCCGAGCATATTGGGAAAATTATTATTGACCCCGATAACTCAGACATTGTTTACGTTGCAGCACAAGGACCTTTGTGGGGACCGGGCGGTGACAGAGGATTGTACAAAACGATTGACGGTGGCAAAACATGGACTGTATCTTTGACTATAAGTGAAAACACAGGCGTTTCGGATATTGTAGTTGACCCGATGGATAAAAACACGCTATATTGCTCGGCATACCAAAGAAGGCGACACGTTTGGACATTGATAAACGGCGGACCTGAAAGTGCAATTTACAAGAGTACCGATGCAGGAGCAAATTGGGTAAAAATCAATAAGGGTTTGCCTTCGGTAGATTTGGGGCGTATTGGGCTTGCAATTTCGCCTATGAATCGAGATGTGGTTTATGCTTTAGTTGAAGCAGCCGAAGAGCAAGGCGGCTTCTATAAATCAACTGACAGAGGCGCTACGTGGTCTAAACAAAGCAGCTACGTATCTTCGAGCCCGCAATATTATCAGGAAATCGTTTGCGACCCTGTGCAATTTGATTTAATATACTCGCTTGATACATATACACAAGTCACTGAAGACGGTGGCAAGACGTGGAAAAGATTGGGCCTGAAAGAAAGACATGTTGATGACCACGCACTTTATATAAATCCGGCAAATAATCAGAATTTGATTATTGGCGGTGACGGCGGTTTATACGAAACTTTTGACAAAGGCGAAACTTGGAGATTCTTCGAAAATTTGCCCGTTACTCAGTATTATCGCGTTCAAGCGGATAATTCCGAACCCTTTTATTATGTATATGGCGGCACTCAAGATAATAATTCACTTGCAGGACCATCTCGGACGACACATGAATATGGAATTTTGAATCAAGATTGGTTCTTCGTGGTTGGCGGTGACGGCTATGAACCACAAATTGACCCAACTGACCCAAATTTGGTTTACGGGCAATGGCAATATGGAAATTTGATACGATTCGACCGCAAAAGTGGCGAAATAACCGGAATTCAGCCGCAACCCGAAAAAGATGAGGAACTAAGATTTAACTGGGATACTCCGCTAATCATAAGCCCACATTTGCATACTCGGCTTTACTTTGCTGCGAATAAGGTTTACCGTAGCGATGACAGAGGAAATTCGTGGACTAAAATCAGCGAGGACATTACTCGGCAAATTTCACGCGACGAATTATCAGTCATGGGCAAAGTTTGGATGCCCGAAGCAGTGGCAAAGAATCAATCAACGTCATTGTTCGGCAATACAATATCGCTTGTCGAATCACCAATACGTGAAGGAATGTTGCTTGTCGGGACTGACGACGGATTAATTCAAATGACTGAAAACGATGGAGCTAATTGGACTAAATTCGATAAATTCCCGGGAGTTCCGGAAACAACGTATGTAAGCGATTTGCTGGCATCTGCACATAATGAAAATGTGATTTATGCTACATTTAATAATCATAAAAATGCCGATTTCAAACCATACATATTAAAATCAAACGATAAAGGCAAATCGTGGTCGTCAATTTCCGGTAATTTGCCCGAGCATGGACCGGTTTGGACAATCGAAGAAGACCACGTAAATCCAGATTTGTTGTTTGCAGGCACAGAGTTCGGTTTGTTCTTCACAATTGATGGCGGAAAAAATTGGATCGCTTTGAAAGGGAAATTTCCAACAATAGCTGTTCGCGATTTAGATATTCAAGAGCGCGAATCAGACTTAGTTGTAGGCACATTCGGGCGTGGGATTTATATACTCGATGATTATACACCACTTCGCCAAGTAAACAAAGATTTCCTTGAAAAAGAAGCTGTAATTTTCCCCATAAAAGATGCTTTGATGTATATTCCCGAATCGGCAAAAAGCCGACGCAACGAGGGCGAAACTTTTTACAGAGCCGAAAATCCACCCTATGGAGCAATTTTCACTTACTACATGAAGGAAGCGCCAAAAACAAAGAAGCAAATTCGATTGGATAGTGCCAAAAAATTAACTGAAGAAAAGAAAGCTCTCCCCTACCCGACATGGTCTGAACTTAGAGTAGAAGATGAAGAAGAAGCGCCATATTTAATATTTACAATTATGAATTCTAACAAGGAAGTTGTCCGCCAATTAAAAGAAAGTCCAAAAGCCGGATTGAATCGCATAAGTTGGGATTTACGTTATCCAAGCCCGTATCCTGTTAGTGCTACAACAAATCCGAACACTCACTCAGGAATGCCCGTATTACCCGGCAAATACTATGTTTCGATGTCGAAAGTTGTTGCAGGTAAAATCATTCCAATTGCCGAAGCTGTCGAGTTCATATGCAAACCACTAAATCATGTCGCTCTACCTGCTGAAAATAGAGAAAAATTAGTTGAATTCCAAAATCGCGTAGTCAGATTGCAAGCGGCAGTCGAAGCCAGCAACCGCACGATGAAGGACATGAACGAGCGAATTAAATTAATGAAAATTTCGTACAAAAACACTCCGGGAGCGAGTTCAGATATACTTGTAAGATTGAATACACTCGAAAGCAAAATGTCTGATATAAATTTAAAATTGAATGGTAATAGTACAATCAGCAAGAGAGCGGGTAATCAAGTTCTCGATATTGCAAGCCGAATAGGTTATATTGTATTTACATCGTGGTACACAAGCTCCACACCTACTGTAACCAACGAACAAAGTTATAGCATCGCAGCGGACGGTTTGACAGGTATTATAAATGAGCTAAAACTAATCAAAGAGGGCGAGTTACAATCATTAGAAAATGAATTAGACAGATTGAATGCACCTTGGACTCCGGGCAGATTCCCTATTTTTAGGAATAACTAATAAAATTTGGATTAATTCGTTTGCAATTTTTTATTCAAGAATATTTTTGAGAGGTATAAATGGCATCAGTATCAATGGCTCCTGATAGAACACAAATCAGCTTATGGGTGCAAGCGATTCGCCCATTTGCATTTCCCGCTACAATCGTTCCGATAATAGTAGCGATAGCTTGGGCTTTGTTCAATAATGTTGGTGTAATATATTGGGAACTTATTCCGGTAATTTTGATTGCCGGCATACTTTTTCACACCGGTACAAATTTGGTCGGTGAATATTTCGACTACAAAAAAGGTGTTGACCGCCCCGAAACATTTGGTTCCAGCCGTATTTTAGTTGACGGTTTGATGAAACCGAAAACAGTTCTTTATGGCGGATACGCATCATTTGCCTTAGGTTTTGCACTTGGATTAATTTTAGTTGCATATCATGGCTACCCAATGTTAATTCTCGGAATTATCGGTCTAATAGGCGGAATGTTTTATACAGGAACTCCATTCGGCTACAAATACGTAGCTCTCGGTGACTTATTCGTTTATTTGATGTTCGGACCACTTATGGTTATCGGTGCAAACTTTGCATTGACCGGAATCATTGACTATAACTTATTTTTGATAAGCATACCTGTTGGTTGTCTCGTAGCATCAATTTTGATAGCAAATAATTTACGCGACATCAAACATGACAAAGTTGCCGGAATCACAACCACAGCAGTTTTGCTCGGTGCAAAGGCTACTAAAATAGAATATATTGCAATTGTTGCATTAGCCTATGTTTCGGTTATTGTTATGGCAGCGAGCGGTTTCATTCCGCTTTGGACATTGCTCGTATTAGTTAGTCTCAAACCGGCAATCGATAATATCAAAATGATAGCAGCTGCTGACCAATCAAACCCACATGCAATTATGATGGGCGACGTGAAAAGTGCCCAATTGCACCTCCTTTTCGGTGTACTATACACAATAGGACTCGTTCTGGGCTATTATTTTTGAGAGATACCTTTTTTACTTTAAAAAAGCAACTCGCTTAATGCCGGTTGCTTTTTTTTTTGTTTAAAAATTGCATTTATATTCTTTTCAAAATACTTCACCACCAAAGCACATCTTTCAAATCTAAGTCAATTTAAAAATGATATTTTAATTTGTGACCGATTGATTTGTGGTTACGTTTGTATTAGTAGAAGGGTACAAAAAAAACTAAAACTAAATGACCGATTTTACAATACATACTGACGCAGAACTAATCTCAAAACTCAAGACCAACACCGGATTTGACAGTAAAATATTTGATATAATTTATAATAGATATGCTGCAAAATTGAATGTCTTTTGCACTTATAAATCAAAAAATATTCATGAAGCCGAAGAGTTGTTTGAAGAAACGTGGTTGAAGTTTATCTCAGCAATAAAACAGGGCAAACAGCTTAATTCGATACTCCCATTTTTATATACAATAGCCAGAAACTTAGCAATAGACAAATATCGTAATCACAAATCTTCCAAAAATATAACAATAGAATATCGTGACATTCAAGATATTGACGAATTAATGAATCCCTTTAATCTTCAAGAAAAAATTGAAAATGATGAGATTATAGGTATCATCAAGGGGGTTTTGGCTACAATAGACGACGCATACAGCGAAACATTCATCATGCAATGGTTTGGCGGGATGAGCCAAAGCCAAATAGCTCACGAGTTGGGTATTGGGCTTTCGGCAGTGAAAATGAGAAACCACAGAGTAATGAAAGAAATAATGAAATATGTAAAACCACTTTTCAGCAACGCTGATTAAGATGGAGGTATAAAATGGAATACTTAGATGATTTTATAGAATTTGCAAATGGCAATTTGAATGATTCGCAAGAATCGGAACTATTTGCAAGGCTTGCTTCCAATCAGGAGTTCAGGTCAGAATTTCGAGCTTTTAATTCAATTGGAAGCTCAATCAATCAGGATTTGGCAAATTGGTCGCCACGACCGGAAATAAAAAGCAGTATCTTTGCCAAAGCAGGACTTGCTATGCCTATAGATACTCCCATGGTTTCAACGAGCAAAACTGCTCTTTATGCAACAAAATTCAAGAGTACGCTTTTACCTATACTATTTTCAACTGCACTAACAGCTGTGATTATGCTTTTACTTTTCAAACCCGACGGTCAAGGAGATTTGCATGATAACTCAGCTATTACTGAATCTACAATTATAAATAATAATTTGGATGGCGATGCAGAAATGCAGACAAAGTCTGAAATTTTGTCAAATCCTGAATATGCACAGAAAGAAACAATTAAATATGTTTATGTATATTTAAATGAAAATGGTAATGAAACGATTTCGGAAAAAATTGAAGATAATTTGCAAAACAAAAGCGAGATATATAGTTCAAATCTATCGGTAGAGAAAGATTTCAACTTAGCTTCGCAGAATCAAGCTGCAATGCGTTTGCAATCTACCCCTTACCCAAATCATGAATTCGAGATTAATTTGGCAGATGAAATTATTAGTCGTAACTGGTCGTTTAATTTGGAACAATCAATCCCATGGCATTTGCCACAAGAAACAATCAATCCTGCATCATTCAATAAATTTAATAATCTTGCAATCAAAGTGTTCTACAAATTGTCAGATGTAATTAAGTTTGGCGTCGCGATTGACCAAAGCACATTCTTCACCATTTATGAAGGCACCGATGATATTGGTTCAGTTTACAGATACACTCAACAACCCAACTTAACTACTTTTAGTGCATTAGGTCACTTAACACCTTACGAATCAGATTTGTTCAAGACATACATTCAACTGGGATTAGGCGCCAATATCTCGGGTTTTGTATTCAAACCGGCAGTAGGATTAGAATTCAAAGCATATCCTAACTTGTCAATTGTATTTTCAGCGGGATTGGATTATTTCAGATTTGTACAACAAGACAAATGGTTCGATACCCGAAAACTTTTATTTAACTACGGAATATCCTACAAACTTTAAAGGAGTTTATATTATGATTAAGCTAATAATAGCATTCAGCATTGTGATTTTGCTTGGCTTGACTTCCTGCAAGGACATTATCAATACAGAGCCAAATTACAGACAAGAATTAATTTTCAAAGTGTTTGACAGTGTTGATAGTTTGTCCTTTCTCGATTTTTCTGAGCATGATTTGGGCTCGATGAAAGTGCGTTCGGTTATCAACGATTTCATTAACATAACAAATCAATCAGACACAATGACGATAACAATTTACTCAGTAGAAAACACTAACAAAACGGGACTATTTTCTTACAGATTCAAAGAGACTTTGCCTATTGATATAGCACCAAAAGAGAATATTGCAGATAAGGGCAAAATCGAAGTTGTATTCATTGCAGATTCTTTCGTGCCCGGCTTATACTATGACACACTTATCATTAACAATAATATTGATTTCCAGATTCCAATCAAAGTCCAAACAAGATACTAATATCATTAAATATAGGAGAATTCCCATGAAATTTTTACTATGCCTTTTAGCAACAGTTATTATTTGCTCAGCAAATGTTAATGCCCAATCAAAGTTTTCTGAAGATTTTCAAAGACAATCCTTAGGTGAATATGATTTACAGAAAAACACAAAAAGCAATTTCGAGTTTTACCATTCAAACCGTGGTATTTTGGGATTTAACTTAAAAACTGGCCAAGCAGGTGGATTTTGGCCCCGAGGTTCTGACAATCAATATTTATTCGCAAGCGGATTTTGGCTTGGCGCCAGGAAAACTGACCCTCTTACAGGTGAATTAAATAAAATGGTACTTATTGGATACAACCCTAACTCAGGGCGAAATTGGATTTCTCCGGGAAGAATTGAAGAGAGTGACACACTTTTGAATGATGCAAATAGGTATAGAATATATTTTTCTACTGATATGTTTGCGGAAAACGGAGTTCCAAAAATCGAAAGTGATGGACCTAATTGGCCCCTTTGGGTAACAGACCCCTTAAGAAAGTATCATTATGGAGTACCGCTTTATGACTATGTATTTGACGAAAATAAAAGAAATTTGCAAAATTATCCCGAAGGACCATTATTTATTTCAGATGAAGATTTGATAACAGTTTTCAAGGATACAGATTTACGCTTATATGAAGGTGGAGTTGCACAAAGAGCTAATATGGGTTATCCCTTACGTATGCAATTTGAATCGCATATTTACTCTTGGGGTCAAGGCGATATGCACGATGTAGTTATCCAATATTATGTAATCGAAAACAAATCATCGGAAACGTACAAGGATTGTTGGTTTGCGGGTGTTTACGACCCTGATATTGGAGTATCTGCAAATGGAATAATAGGTGCAAAAAATGATAGGGTAAGATATTTTGAAGAGGAAGATTTGAATCTTGTTGTTGCTTGGACTGATACAAGCGGAGGTGAGGGTGGTCACGAATTCGGATATATGGGTATTACAGTATTGCAATCACCTGCCGTAGATGCTAATGGTTTTTTGAGAACAGATAAGCTGCTTTTTGAACCAAAAGAACAATTAGGCTTAGTTACTTTTAAATCATGGAGAATAGAAGATGATATTTTAGCGGACAATGAAAGATATGATTATATTTCAAATAAGGATATTGATATTCAACAAATTGCCGGTGATATAAGGACAATACTTGCAACAGGTCCATTCCATTTGCGTCCAAATGACAAGGCTCGAATAGCATTTGCACTGAACTTTGCACTGCCTGCCAAAGGTGGCGAAGCTGACGGTACTTTTGAAGATATTACCGGGTTTATAGAGAAAGTCAAAGGTAGCGATGACGAAAAATTACAAGACGCGGAAAACAACAGCCTTGTTGGCAAAATAAAGCAAGTTTATAAGGAATATTACAGTAGCATCGCGTCGAAAGTAATTCAATCCGAATCCTATCAAAATTTCGGCAAAGTATATCCAAATCCGGCAAGCGAATATATTGTTTTTGATTATAACCTAAGCACCGATACACCATTAAAAATCGTATTAGTAGATGAATTAGGCAGAGATATAGTCGTATTGTTCAACAATCACAGAATTTCCGGCAACTATCATCATTTCTTCGATTTGAACAAATTGAATTTAGCGAATGGAACATATTTTATACGAACAGAATCAAACAAGGGTTCAAATATGAATAAGTTCATACTTGCAAAATAATCGTTTAGTTTTAAATTCACCACTAAAAAAAGGGGCTCAACGCCCCTTTTTTAATATATTACTATGCTATTTATTCGCTACTTTTTACGCTCTAAAATGCTTTTGGCATTGCCCATTGAACCGTAATTTTCGACATTTACGTATCCCATAGCTTCTAATGTTTGTTGAGCTATACCCGAACGGCGACCACTTCGGCAATAAACAGCTATCGGTGCGTTTTTGTCTTTGGTTACTTTAGCAATTTCTCGCTCAATTTCATCATACGGAATGAGCTTTGCCCCTTCGATATGTCCGGCATTGAATTCTGCGACGGTTCTAACATCAATGACGATGATATCTTTCAAATCAAAATTATCGTGTTTTGTCGGTTTATCCTTTGCACAAGCAGTCAGTCCGAATAAACTAAGTATAAATCCCAATATTGCAATCTTCAAGTGAACACCTAAACTATATGAATAATAAACAATATGACGATTCATTCATATATTTATTCTATGCAATCTTAAAATGAAAGAATCATATTAATAATTCGTTTTAACAAAAATAATTTATTGATAACTAAAAGCAAATTCAATCACTAGTGAAAAACATATATGAAATATTTAAAATGGTCAATTATACTAATTTTGCCAATAGGATTAATTTTATATTTTACGATGAAAGTTGAACCAAAAGCTGAACGCTACGAATCCAATCCGGAGTTAAAATTCATTAAGGATGGCTGGAAAGGTAACCCGATAGATAGTGAATGCAAATTTGTAAATCACGAATTTCCTTTCAAGAATGATTTTAATAAGGTTATAAAGTGGAAATTTTCTCGCAATCCACAACGCGAAGAAAAGGAAAATGACACCTTCAGACTAAAAGTCCAGCATGCAAAGGAATTTTTGGAAAGCAAGGAAGATGGTATGCTTTGGGTAGGTCACGCATCGTATCTTTTCCGCATCAATGGCAAATTGATGATAACTGACCCGATTTTCACCACTCCTATTTCGTTTATGAAACGCTATTCAAAGTTGCCGTTTGACCCAAATGAACTTACAAATTTGGATTATATATTAATTTCGCATGACCATCACGACCATTTGAACAAAGAAAGTATCGAATTGTTAGTTAAAAACAATCCCAAAGTAAAGGTACTTACAGGGCTAAGGTTAGGTAAATATATCGAAGATTGGCTTGATGGTGCTGAATATCAAGAAGCCGGTTGGTACCAGCAATATAATATCGTGTCAGATGATATTAAAATCACCTTTTTGCCCACAAGGCATTGGAGTTACAGCGGTTTTTTGCAATTTAACAAAAAGCTTTGGGGAGCTTTTCATATCCAAAGCGATGATGTATCAATCTACTATTGTTCGGATTCAGGCTATGGCAGCCATTTCAAAGAAGTCGGGGAATTGTTTTCTACAACGGATTATGCAATTATCGGTGTTGGTGCATATAAGCCTGAATGGTTTATGGGTCCTGTACACACTTCACCTGCTGATGCTTTGAAAGCTACTGAACAAATGAAAGCTCGTAATCTGATTCCTACGCATTTTGGCACATTTGATTTATCGGACGAGCCAATTGGAGACCCATATCGCGAAGTCAACCGACTACATGCGCATTATACAGATAAATTTGATTTGATAAATCTGTATATTGGTGAATTTCTGAGATTTTAGAAAAAATAAAAAAGGGGCTGATTATCAACCCCATTTTTTTGCTTCAGACTTAGTCGGGATTCCAACTTAACTTCTTTCCACCGATTAGATGGCAATGAATATGAAAAACGGACTGACCGCCTTCCTCGTTGCAATTAATAACCAATCTGTAGCCTCTTTCGGCGATACCCTTGCTCTTAGCGATTTCTGCTGCAGCTAATATTATTTTTCCAAGCAATTCGGCATCCTCAACAACTGCATCATTGATTGTAGCAATGGGCTTTTTGGGCACAACGAGTATATGAACGGGTGCTTTCGGGCTAATATCTTCAAACGCAATAACATCATCGTTTTCATAAACTATATTTGCAGGAATATCGCGATTGATAATTTTAGTGAATATTGATTCTGACATAATGTATTTTCCTTATATAAACAAAAAAGCCCCTTGCAAATGCAAAGGGCTATAATTAATATATCAAAGTATGATTAACGAATAATTGTCATCTTACCTGATAAGATTTCATTTTCAGCAGTCAAGCGATAAATATAGCTACCGTTAGATAACGGAGTGCCATTGCCATCAATTGCATCGAATGTGTAAGTTTGTGGACCTGCGCTAACAATACCATTTTCAAGAGTGCGAACGACGTTACCGAATATATCAATAACTTCAAGTTTCACATTTTGTGATGATGGTAAGTTGAACTTAAGAAGTGTTTGGTTAGCAAACGGGTTCGGTGAGTTTTGCTCAAGAACAAGTGCACCAATTCTGTCGTAAGTTAAAGTTACGATTTGTGAATAAGCACATGCTTGCGAACCATCTCTGTCCATTTGACGTAAGCGATATTGGTAAGTTGTACCAACTTTCACGTCATTGTCATTGAAGTTATAACGGTTCAAAATAGTAGAGTTTCCAACGCCTTCAACGAAACCGATTTGGTCGAATTCGTCTTTGTCATTGAGTCTTCTTTCTACGTAGAAACCATAGTTGTTTTCTTCAGAAGCAGTTTCCCAGAATAAGTCAATACCTGATTCGCGAACTTTACCATTGAATGATAAAAGTTCAACAGGAACATCATCAAGACACCATTGGAAAACGTCAGCATTATAACCATGAGCTTTAGGTCCAAAGTAAGGACGCAACATCGGTATCCATGAGCCGTTTGTTAATGTTTGTGTTGTACCATCAAATGGGTTTGTTCCCCAGTGATTGATATGGGCAAATGCAGGGTTACCGGATGCAGGAGTAAATTCAATCCATGATAAGCTACCTGCAACGTTTTGGAACGCGAAATAGTTGTCATTTTGTAATTTACCTTGAATAACCTTTCTAAAGTTTTTGTCAATATTTAAAGTTATACCTGATTCACCCCAAATACCTTGAAGTGAAACAAATGTAGCCATAGTTCTCATACCCATACGTGATGCTGAAGCACCAAGTTCCATACCTGTTTGACCATCTTGAGAAATACCTATCCAATAAGTACCTTTTTCAAGAACCATTGGATTAGAGAAGTAGTAATCAACATATCTTTCATAAATATTTTGGAAACCTGGACCACCACGAGTAGTAATAATTCTAGCTCTTTCATTATTACTATTAGGCAATCTATCGCCACCTTCGTATAATGAGAAAGTTACTTGGTCAGCAGCGCGATTCAATCCGGCCCAGTAAATTGAGAAACCTCTCAATGTGTCTGAGTTTAGCAAATTGAATTTCATAGCAATTGCACCTGAACCACTACCACCAACAGCACCTGTACCATCAAGAATTCTATCATAAGCAGGACCTGTTCTTGCAGTTCCGGCAGGATTTAAAGGAACTAAGAAGTTCAAACCTTTGCCACCGATTGTAGGTACGGTACCCGGCACTGAGTTAGTTGCTTGTGCAACCGGAGGATCATATGCAAAGTATCTACCGAATCTTAAAGTAAAGTTAGAATAAGTTGAGTCATTTTCAAGCACCAAGTCGCGTTCTGACATCACTATCATAGCTCTTAGAACGTAGAAGCCTATTGTATCTCTCTGACTTTGACGAGCATTCCATCCCGGCATGTTTACGTCAGATGTTCCACGTCTTACAAGGTTTGAAACAGCTTGAGTACGGCAATAAATCGGGTCATCTTCAATTTGTTCACCTAATTGGTTAGCTCTAAATATCTTGACTTTCACGGAGAAGCCCGGAGCATCAATATCGGTATTATTCGATACACGAACTGAAATCGGTACATTTGTTGCCTGGCTTGCAGGAACAAGTGTGTAAGGCCAGTTAACTTTAACCGAGTTTACTTCGATATCAGTTACTTCAGCACGATAAAGAATTTTTATGTTATCAACATAGAAATCATCAGTATCATCTTCGATACAAGTAATACATTTCTTATCATTTGTTGCATAAACTTTAACTCTAAATCTGAAGTACTTAGAACCATCATTTTCCCAAAGTACAAATGTATCAGGGATAGCGATTGCAAATTTCTTGTATTCCCAATCAAAACCATCGTCATATGGATCGTGTCTCAAAGAGTTGAAAACACCACTAGTAGCAGCACCCGGAAGTGCTAATGTAGAGTCTTTGAATGATTCTAAGAAACCAATCAAATGACCACCACCACCAAATACAGTCAAAGCTGCCATATTGGTAAGAGCGGCATCTTTAGTTCCACGTCTGAATGGATGATGTCTCCAATCTTCTAACTTAATATTAGTAATACGGTTGATACCATCACTAGTAGGTTTTGCAAATTCAACTACTAATTCATCAGGCACCGCACTTGCAGCTGCACCGGTTAAATAAGGATTCAACGGATTAGGATTTTGATAAACTCTTGGTTCAGGACCTTTTAATATTTCGTCACTGAAACCTCTTGGTAAGTCTTCTTCAAATGTAGCTCTTTGTACAGATAAAGTCAAAACAGGATTCGGTTTTCCACGTAAATCTATCGGGAAAGAACGAATTTCGTCACCACCGCGTGCAGGTGTTCTCTTATCCATATAAGCCGGTAATGGTTCACTAAAACCGTCTATTTGAACACGATTCATTTTGATTACAGGTGACTGTAAAGTTCTTGGGGAAGAAATTCCTACAGGATAGTTCGCTGCAACATAAGAACCTCTTGGTGGAAGTGGGTATTTAGAAACGATATCACCCGATACCATTTCGGCATTGATATTGACCCATTTCCAAGCTGAAGGAATAACGTCGCCGGTTTCTGTATCCACGTGGAATACTCTACCATCATCTTCGAAGTTACGATATAAAGGATCCGGATGTTCATCATAATATCTTCTCATTACGAAAAGATTAACTTTAGATGAATCATCGAAAGGCCAGTTATCACGAAGTTTTTCACCCGATTTCGGGTCAACAGCTTCTGCAATAATATATGCACGTAATTTACCAATATGATTATCAATAAATTCGTTAGCTTCGAATGGAGGGAATTGAACTTGAACGAAATAGTAAGGAGGTACACCATTGAAACCGGTAGCTTGGAAGTTACCTACAGGAGTAAAGGTGTAGTTACCATTAGAAACTGTGACTGATTGACCTAAACGAACTCTAACTGAAGGGTCGCCCATACATTCTTGTGTATTTTCGTCAGTCAAACCTAAGCAAAGTTCATCAATAGGAACTAATCTATTATAGATTACTCTATTAGTGATAACGTTACGAAGTTGGAATCTGGCACGGAATTTAAGGTCTTGCTTAACGAAGTTAACGCCGCTTGGTCCTTGAATTTCATTTGTAAGGTTTTGAATCAAAGCAATCGGTTGAATTGCACCCAATCTTTCATGACCGGCTAACATTTCATAATCGTTAACAAGTGTTGAAGGAATTGTTTGAGTGAATTTCAACTTATCCGCTTCATCAATTTTCGGATCCAAACTTCTAATACGATACTGAATATCAGCTACACGAATAGTGTTTTGCCATTGTTTGTACTTCACTGTTGATTTTTCATCAGGATATAAAACTGTCGTAGCGTTCGAAGCATATTTTTGGAACCAAGTTGTTCCTTGAATGTATTCGCCTGCCCAAGGTGAGCCGTCAAGAATGCCGCCCTTGCCAAAATTGACGTGACGTGCAAATCCACGAACACCGTTAGTAGTGTTGTATCTAATTACTTCACGAGCAGGAGTTTTACGGTAAGTTGAGTTCCAACCGTCAGACAATCTTGTAAAGTGAATAGTAATACTACTATCAAGAGCGGATAAAACTACGTGAGCATCTACAGTTACATAATTATTAGTAGTAGTAGGTCTTACATCGGGTGGCATAGTTACGCCACCAAAAGGACCTGCTAAACCACCTTTAGGTTGAGCATTATAGAATGCGATAATAAGAGAGTCGTTAGTATAGGTTCGTTTGTAGAACGCCATACCATGCTCATCTCGAGTTTTACTTTCCGGTTCGAATTGCGACAGCATCATATCTCCCCAAAATACAGCAATTAGAGCTGTTTTTGAATTGGGACTGATCGCAGACATAACATCACCACCGCGAGCTCTTATACCTCCGAGTGTGTTTGATGGATTGAAACCTTGAGGGTTCGTTGGGTCCATTCCTAATACAGAGAATTGATAACCAAAGTTATCAGGAACTCCATCATTCAAACCATTCTTATATTGAACGTTGCCCAAACCATCTCTATCAGGTATTCTTAAACCGGATGTAGGGTTGACTGAATCTCGAGTATTGTCCCAGTTGCGAACCCATAGTGTATCACGACCACGAACACCACCGGCGAACCAGTCCATACTCATTGGGTCGTAAGCACTTGTAGCACCTGGAGGAATTACACGGTTTCCATTTGGATCATAGAAATATCTACGATTTGTTAGTGCGATTACACCGTTTGTTGACACATAGAATGAGTCATAGCGTAATCCGTTAAAGTAGAACCCACCTTTGATACCTAAGGGAATAGGACCTGCAATGGCTTCGTCTGTCGAATCTGTAGGATTCTCCCAAAAATCAGCATCAGCAGGTTGGCGGAAGAAAGGTAGCCCTTCTTGCTTGTTGTTTTGCCAATATTCTTTTGGAAGCATACGTGGTCCGGCAACAATTTTACGCCATAATTCAGGTTGATAGTTCGTATCAATGACTGTCGGATTTGGACGCATGTTGGGGAACATGGTTTGGTTAAGCGACTCTTCAGAATCAATCCAGTAATAACCGGTTGATACTGCTGCCTGAGTTGGGTTATTTTGCTGAGTCGTTTCCGAGAAATTACGAGGAAACGAAGTCATACCGGAGTTAAAGGGTATGGGCTCACCAAGCTTGCTCTTTCTGAGCAACTCATCCTCGTCTTTGTCCTTTGCATAGGCAGAGTCGAGGGGTAGTGCTATCAAGAGCGCGAGTAGTAGTAAATACTTTTTCATGAGAAAAACCTCAAATTATTAAAACAAAAAATATTAATTAAATCAGTTAAAGCTATTGTTACTTAATTATGTCAATGTTATCTTTTAAATCTCCAGCCTTTATCTTCAAATTCGAAGATCCAGCCTACTATTTTACCTTCGTCAATGTTACCGAAATTATCCCAATATTCATTAGTATAATTATATCGTGAACTTGTATCATCTTTCGGGAACGTATTAGAATGTTCCATTATATTATTCAAGCGTTGCTTCCATTCTTCAAAGTTACTCGGACGTAAATCTATCCATCCTTCGTTGCACCAAGCATTGATATTTGCTTCTGTCAATTCGAGTTTAGTTTCTCCTCGTCTAACCGGAATCTTAATATCAGCACCGCGTACATAACTTTTCCCGTCGGGAAGCAATACTGCTATACCAATTGATAAAACCTGCGAACGTAATTGTGTATCATTATTTAATAAATCAAATGCCTGTTGTGATAAATTTTCGGCTGAAAAATCATTGATGTTGCGCATTGAGCCGACAATACGCTTCAATAAATATGCTTCGTAAAGCAATTTTGATAATCTTGGAGGTCCGAGTAACTCGAAAGCTACACTATTAACACCATGTTCTTGCTCCAATTTGTCTAACTTATTCATGGCTATATTTCTCATGATGCCGCCTCTGTAAGTCGGTCCCATCGTGAAAGCATCGAGTCCTTGAATAACATCTTTGCCGGTATTTCCGCCACGGATTTCGTGAACTAAATATTCGGCGATTTCCTCAGGTGTAATAATTTCCATTTGACCAAGAGCGCTGATAGCTTGGAACTCACCACGTGAAAAAATTCCATTTTCGCCTGTATCAATGAATACTGATTTGAATTTTTCACCGGTATCCACCACACCTTCGCTATCGTCAAATACTAACCAACCATCAGATTTCTTAGCATTATCGAAAGGCATATCTACCAACTGAATAGTTTTACCTTTACGTTTCACTTCGCCATAAGCGATTTTTTTCCATGCAATAGCTGCAGTGGGTTTGATTTCTTTAACTAATGGTCCGTTTGGCGTTCTTGCTAAAATATAAAGCAATAAAGTCTGTGCACCGGCAACCGCATTTTTAGATAATAGCACTCTGGACGGGCGTTCCTCACTATGTGTGTAAGGAATATTGAATCCCATTCCGCCTGTACCGCTAGTACCAATTTTAAAATACATTTTCGAGCCGGCATCTTGTAAACCTTTGTAAAGTAACTGTACGTGTCTAATTAGTTGAGGAATGTAAGCACTTGCTATGATTTGCTCGACCAAAGCTTCGTCGAGGTTGTCCTCTTCGATTCTTTTTATTGCATTTATTGTAGTATTATATATGTCTAAATATGCAATAGCAGTAGCTGTGTTGATACAATCAATCACAATATCGGGCTTAGTTTCGGAAATTAACTGATAAAGTGCAGAGTTTTCGACTACATCGGGAGTTAGTTCATAGAAAATATCTTTAATATGAATTTTCCGTCTATCTGACTCACCAAGAACATCACGGAAATCTATGTCTTTCCAATCAGTTCTTGTAAAAATATTTCCCCATTTACCCTGGAACATATCCGGATTTTTGTTCGGATATTCATTTCTTAACATTTGAACAGCATCTTCTGCTTCACTTTGTTTCAGCGAAGATACGATTAACTGAGCCGGATTGTGTTCCATAAGCTTGTGACAAATTGCCGCTCCTACCAGTCCCCAACCGCCTAAAACGAGAATTTTTGATCCTTCGATATTCATTTTCAAATCCAAAAAAATTGTTTAGAAAAAAGGCTAACATTATCTTGTAAATTAATAAATTTCAGCATTACAGCCAAATCTTTTTGAAAAATAATCTTTTAGGCTACGTTTCGCAGATTCCAATTTTCAAAGAACATATATTTTTACAAAAAATATTCTCTCTCATTTATAATGACACAACAAAGTCGTTTTTATCTCAGGAAAAATGAAAAAAGTTGAAAAAAGTTAAGAAAAAGTGAAAAAAAGTGAAAAAAGTTGGAAAATCATTAAAGAATTTCACAAAGTTAGTCTCGGCTAAACATTTTTCCCTAACCATTTGCCTTTTTTTACTTCTCTAAATCCGATAATTGCGAAAAATATTATAGCGATAAGCATACTAAACCAAATTCCAATTTGGTCGTTTATCAGACTTGAAATTATATATGCGGAAGGTAGTTGAATACAAATCAATGCTAAAGTTACGATTACAAGGCTGCGGAAGTAATCACCTGCTCCACTAATAACCCTGATGGAAGCTATTCCGATGGAGAATGGGATATAGCTGAATGCTGCAAATTTGAGGTATTTGTCCAACTCGGAGATTATAAGTTCATCGTTTACAAAGATATAACCGATGTATTTGCCAAAAAAGAAGACGAGCACGCCAAGAGAGCCAAGCAATACAGTCAGCTGTTTAATGGCGGATTTATGGTATAGAAATACTCTCTCCGGCTTTCCTGCGCCAATGTTCTGACCTGTTATTACCTCGAGTGACGCTCCCATTGCAAAAATCACCATCGAAACGAGAAGGTCAATCTTGAGACCTATTATATATGTACTCAGAATTTCGGTTCCAAAAATATTTGCGTTGGCTGCTAAACCCATACTAGTAATACTAACTGCGATTAGTTGCAATGATGCAGGCATACCGAGTTTGGTTATCCTTTTGAAAATATCAAAACGAAGTCGGAAATACTTCATTTTCAGTTGGATTCTTTCAAATTTGTAGTGCAGAACAGCAAATGCAATTATTGAACCACATATTTGGGCAATACTTGTTCCTATGCCCGCTCCAAAAATTTCCAATCGTGGGAATGGTCCTATGCCGAATACCAATAAAGGTGTGAAGATGAAATTAAGCACGTTTGCGGTTATCAATATCAACATCGGGTAAAAAGTATTCCCGGAAGCTCGTATCAAAGCATTGATTTGAAAAATCAAGAAATTGAATGGAATTCCCCAAAACAATGCTTCGAAATATCGTTTGGATAGCACCTTAACTTCGCCGTGAATTCCCAGCAGGCTCAGAATCGGGTCTAAATTGACAAAAAGGAGAACAGCGAGCAGGACTCCGAATGTAAACATGTAAAGCAAACCCTGGACAGATGTTTCCCCGGCTTTGTCGAAGTTGCCCTCTCCCACTCGACGTGCAACAATAATTGAAGTACCGATTGCAAACCCACTACCAATGGCAAATGTAAAAAACCAGATTCGTTCGCTAATACCTAATGCTGCAACCGCAGACGCACCGAGTCTGCTAACAAAAAACAAATCCACCCAGGAATAGACCATATGGATTATAAAACTAAATACAAGTGGCAGAGCATATTCGCGTAAAGAGGAATCAATGTTGCCGTTAATTAAATCAACGTTTCGGTTTTTCACATGAAATTATATATTGGTAAAAACGACTTAGAATTTGAAAATAAACGTTTTTTCAACCATTTTGTTGAATACAGGTGTTAGATGCTATTTTATGTTGTCATTTCCGCCATTGTCGTCTATTTCATTCGCTCTGTAATTATGTTTGCGGGTTCCATTAAATCCAAACAGAATCAAAATATAAAAGCTGATTCAGACTATCAGCCTTTTGTTTCGGTGATTGTCCCTTCGCGGAATGAAGAAAATAACATCGAAACATGCATTCATTCTCTCATGCAGACAAGTTATCCTCATGATAGATTTGAAATTGTTGCTGTAAACGACCGCTCAACTGATAAAACGGGCGAAATTTTAAAACGCCTATCGAAAGTTTACACAAATCTCAAAATAGTCGAAATCAACGAATCAACTGCAAATCCAAACCTAAAGGGAAAAGCCGGTGCTTTGCACAGAGGCATCAATGAATCAAAGGGCGAAATAGTTATGATGACTGATGCAGATTGCGTTGTATCCAAAACGTGGATTCAATCTATTTCAGCATATTTTTCTGATGACAAAGTAGGACTTGTGGCGGCATTCACAATGGTCAAACATGAAAGTGAATTTGATAAAATTCAAGCTGTCGAATGGATTTATATGCACACAATGGCAAGTGCCGGAGTTGCATTGGGCAAACCTTTGGGCTGTTTTGGCAATAATCTAAGTATCAGACGCAGTATTTATGATAAAATCGGTGGTTACGAAAAAATCAAATTCTCAGTGACCGAAGATTTGGCTTTGATTCAGGCAGTTCACAAAACTGGTGACAAAATTTATTATCCGTGTAGCTCCGAATCAAGTGTGTCAACTTTGCCTTGCGAAACATTTGCCGAATATATTTCGCAGCATCGCAGATGGGCAATCGGTGGTTTGAACTTGGGTTGGGTAGCCCCTTTGTTTGTTCTGAGCAATATCTTAATTTGGGCTGCTATTATAATCGCAATTTTTTCCGGGAATTTTATTTGGTTGTTTGCCGTGCTTTTTGTCCGTCTATTTGGCGATTTCTCTCTTATTATGTCATCAATCGGTAAACTAAAGCACGAACATCTTCAAAGTAGAATTCTTTCATCTATACTATATTTTATGATTATCGAATTGATTATTCCACCCCTGTTATTAGACAAAAAGATTGTATGGAAAGGTCAAGTTTTCGGTAAATAGTATAGCGTAAAAAAAAATGAATCAATAATGAGTGAGCCTCATATTGATTCATTTGGACAAAATTCAATTTTTAATTTTTTGTTGGGCTGTCTTCTTCAGTTGCATTTGTATCCAATTTAGGTTCAGATACAGATACAATTTCTTTCTTTTCAGGCAAATGATTTGTGTCAACGATTTTATCTTCATACGCTATATCATCAGAAAGCAACTCATAGTTTGTGGGTGTGACGTGGTCTTCTTCATGCACATGATGATAGCCGTCAATCATAGACTTGAAATTCGCTCCTATTGTATCGCCATGAGTAGCTAAATAAATATGACCGAACATGAAGATGCTCAACAAATATCCTGCTACACTATGCAAAACTGCCATGGGCCACACACCACCCATTCCCATGATTTCCCCGGGAGCTAATTCCGGAAACAGTAGCAACCAACCGCTTATTATAATAGTAGGCATCATGAAAAATATGATTCCGTAGTAAGAAACTTGCTGCAGTGGGTTGAATTTGTCTTTTTCCGATATATGATAAGGATGCGGTTCGCCATTGAATACACCGTAAATGTAATATCTGCCTTGCTTCACCAATCTTTCATAAATTCCTTTCATTACCGGAATGTAATACTTGTAATTGCCGGATTTTATATTCAATATTGTAAAAACCAGAAAAAGCAAACTCAACATTATTCCTGCGACATTATGCGTTACAATTGCATATTCGAACGGCATGAGCAAATCGTTGGAAGCGGAATAATGAATGCTGATTCCGGTTAAAATCAAAAGTATAAATAATGCTGCATTTAACCAATGCCAAAATCTAAGCCATAAAGGATATAAAAACAATTTTTTCATGCTTGCTCCACATTGCGTGTTTTACGTGAACGAAATCTTAAAAAGCCGTGTATAAAAATTCCAAAGACTGTGAATACGAAAATAATTCCGCTCGTTACATCGAGATATATATTTCTTGTAGTACCAATAACATATGCATTACTAAGTAAGGTGCCATTGACAAATCCAAGTTGATTACGCGATTTTTCTTTTTCATGTACATATAATTTGGACATGAGTACAGAATTTTGGGAGTGGCACTCCTCACATTTATTGATAGTTTCTTCACGATTTAATATATTGTGAGATAGGTTTGGTGGGTCGTAAGATGAGTGGCAATCCACACATCGAACGGTATTATAATGTGTAGGCGCTGCCGGAAGCCACTTATGCGCTTCCTCGATAGTCAGCAAACCACGTCTTGTCATCATAGCTTTGTCACTATGGCAACTAATACACCATACCATTTGATTATCAACCATCACATCAAATTTCATTCCTGTTTCAGTAAATACTTGCTTTTCAATATGAGGTACAGCCGTTATATTGTGTTCACCATGACAAAATGTGCACGTTGGGGATTCGCCTACTCCGAATTTGATAGCTCGACCATGCACACTATGAATGTATTCTTTTGTAATATCCCCGTGGCATTTTCCACATAATTCTGCGATATTATTTTTATGTACTGATGAAGTTGGAACGCTTGCTTTTTGTAATTTATGTGCTCCATGGCAATCAACACAAACAGCTGCATCCGAATTACCACTCAAAATTGCCAAACCATGAACACTCTTTTCATAATCAACCAAAGTTTTCGCAAATTTACTCGGATTATGGGGGTCGTTCAAATGGCAATCCAAACATAGTTTTTCTTGGTTGATTTTGAGTTGTACTTTATCAATTAAATTGCCTTTGGTTATTGGTCTCGAATGGCAATAAATACAAGTTGGAGCATTGGGATTATTGTGTTCGACTTCGACGTGATGTTCGGATTGGAGATGGTCCGCCAAGATGTCAGCATGACATTTCCCACAATATTGAGTTGAATTTGCAAAATGCTTCGGTGATGTTGGGTCTTTGGGTGATGATACATCATGAGTGCCGTGGCACCCTTTGCAGTTCACATTCGGGCTGCCTTCTGTACCTTTTGAACCTACCATTTGAGGATGAAATCTATGAATTTGGACTGTATTTTTGTGGCAATCCAAACAATTGATTAGAGTCATCGGTGATTTATGGGGAATATCGTAAGGATCGAATCCGGCGTGGCAGTCAACGCATTTTAGACTGGCATGTACAGAGCGTGCAAGTACAAATTTTTTGACTGTTAAAGGTCGGTTGACACCCTTTTTTTCCATCGAAATATCGGGGTCGGAATGGCATTCCATGCAATCTTCATCGCTTTGGCAATACAAGTTTAGCGAATGTGCAAAAAAGCAAAAGATGCATAAAACAATAGTAAATATAATTTTCATTTTATCTCCCTTCATGTCCTAACAAGTTTTATTTGTTAATGTAACGTAATAAGCAAAAATGTTGCCTTAAAACCTCTTTGCTCTTTACGTTTAAATCAAAAAGGGCGGAGTAATTATCATTTTAATCACAAGCGCCCTATTAATTCTTCGTTTAAAGTCTAATTATTCTGCTGAAGCTTCTGCAGAATTTGCAACCAACCAATTAATCAAGATTTCAAATTCAGCATCGTCGCCTTTGAATGCGATTGGGTGTTTCTTGTCATTTAAGGTTTGGTCTTTCTTCAAATATCCCATCCAAAAAGCAGCATCATGATCGCCTTCTAATTTAGACAAATCAACTGTCTTTGGGTTTTTTTTGCGAGTTTCGACGCCTTGCGAGTCAATTGAATGACAAGTAGTGCATTTGGATTCTTCAAAAATTGTTTTGCCGTCTTTAGCTTCTGTTGAATTAGCTGTATTCATAAAGCTGATGCTCAAACCGAGCAATAGTGCGAAAGTCAAAAATTTACCTAACATTTTATACTCCTATGTATAATTTTTAATTAATATATTACCGTATATTTATATAACGAAATTACGCAAAATTTGTAACATAATCAAACTTCGATGCGTAAAATTTTTGTTTGTTTGTTAAATTCAAAAACTCTAAACTTTACCAAATCGGGAATAGTGTCTGAAGTCGGGTTGTTTACGAGCGAACCATTGTCAGTATTGAATGTTGCTCCGTGGATAATACATCTTAATGGACCACCGTCAGCGCTTGGTAATTCGAGCGGACCTGTTTGGTGGCGACATAGAGCTTCGAGTACGATGTAATGGTCTTCCGATGCACGTTTCAAAAACAATTTCAATGGTGAACCATCTAAGCGCGAAATTGCGATGATTGCCATAGAGCCAACAGCAGAAACTTGAGGATATTTTGACATATCAAGGTCAATAGTTTCGGGGTCGGGAGCGGCAACGATTTCGTCACGTTCGCACGAAGATATTACAGAACCAAATGCAGTAGCAAAAATACCAATACCAAATACGGTTCCGGCTTTCTTCAGAAAATCTCTTCTTTCGGTGTTATTTTTCATTATTATTCTCCTTGCTTGTTCTATTAATAAAATACATGTATTTGGAATGCCCATTGAGCACTTGTGCCCGGAACGTCTGCTCTGTCGTAAATTCTGTATTCAGGGATAACGTCAATAAACGGGAGCGGATAAATGTGAGCTCCTAAGACGTATTGCTTGGCTTCCCAAATTTGACCTGACCTCATTATGTCTGTCTTGCCACTTTCGTAACGTCCGAATACAGCTATTGGTTCCATAAATTGATAGGTAAGTTCGAGCGAATAATTATTTACTTCCTGCAAGCTTTGTTTAGTCGAATTAATGTATTCAGCCATAAGTGCCACTCGATCAGCAAGTCCTAATCCCATGTAAACAGATGAAATAGTCAAATAGTTGTTGCCGAAATAAATTCCGTCATCAGTTTTTAATGTACTATTAGAGAAGTGGCTCAATCCCATAAAGCCTTGCAATCCGTAAGGCAGTTGTGGGTGAACAGATAGATTTATAACAGAGGACATAGTGTTTTCATTAACTATTGGAGCGCCTTCTACGATAATTTTTGCCATATTTTTGGATTCGTACATCCCAATAGATGCATTTAGCCATTCTAAACCGTCATAATTAATCTCGAAGCCTAACTCAGCGTAGTCAGCAGGAATAAGTGGCATACTTCTGCCCAAACCGGCAACTTGACGCACGAGCATAGTATGGTCGTCGAAATCAAGGCTTATCGGCGGATTCAAATACCCAACCCGAATAGATGGCAAATCTTGCCAAGGTTGGATAGTAACTCCGGCATAAAAAGCTTGTTGTCCGGGATAGCGCATATCGTCGTGTATATCATAAGCAAAATTGTACATACCTTCGATTCTGAGCCAACTAGCAGCTTGAATTTGAACATATGGTGAAAGTTGCATAAGCATTGTCTTGCGTTCAATCGTTGGTCTGACTACATTTGTGTCAACTCTAACTTCTTCTTTGCGAGAAGTTTGAGCCCAACGTGCATTTTGGAGCCTCATATCGAGTCCCCAATTTACTTTTCCGTCAAACAATTCGGTACCTTCGCCAAGGAAATCATATAGTCCTTGCAAACCGATGTCATCAGGTTGGATTAATCCAATATCTTTTCGGGCTAAAAAGCCACCGAAGTTCCTTGCTCCGCCATAATTAGCATTTGCATGACAATTAGTACATTTTGTGCCATATGTTTGCAAAATCGAATATTGCGGTCGGGAAAAAGCGTACTCGCTCACTAGGAAAAAAGCGAGTAGAATCAGGATTGTTTTTTTCATATCAGTCTCTCGTAATTGTTAAATCTCAGTTAGCAATATATGTGTTTTTCTTGTAAAAATCAAATTCAAAATAAAAAAAAGACATGGAGGATATATTATCCTCCATATCTTTCAAAATAATTTCTTCATTACGATAAACTCTTAGTTCAAAGCTTGTAATGAATTTTTAACAACTGCTCTTGTATATTTCGGGTTGTGAACGCCCCAACTCTTGTCGTTGACTAAATACAAATAGTTGTATAAAACGGCAGCATTAAGAGATGAGTAAACACCTGGTATAGCAGCGTCAGAATGAAAATCACTAGGATTGTCTGAAGCGTCTTTTTTCAACATGCCCAAATCAGCCAATTTTCCTCTCAATTCAATTATTAAACCAAGAACTTCTTCTTGAACACTATTAACATCAAATGAAGTAGCGGATGAGTGGCAAGGTGTACAAACAGCAACGTTATCAACGATTTTTCCACTATATTCATATGTCATTTTCAAAGAGTGACCACCTGCTTGGACACCATAAGCAGGACCCATATGGCAATTTACACAAGCATTTTGAATGTTTTGGTGAGCCGCTGTACTACCGTAAGCTTCAGTTCCCGGAATTTCGAAAGCACCGGAACCTGCAAACATATTTGCCGCAGATGAATGGTGAGGTCCGAATCTGACTTTAACTTCGTAATTTTCGGCTGTCAAATCAACCATTGCTGCTAAAGGACGAGCTTGGTGGCATTGACCACACAAAGAACCCTTTCCTAAGTCAATTTCAGTCTTAGTGAACTGCAATTTAGTCGTACCGGTATAAGTAAGAGCCCAATCTGCATCAGTATGAGTTTCGTGAATCTTATGGCAAGTACGGCAATTTTGTCCAGATGGATTATTAATTGCAGCAGCAGTTGTAGTAAGACCTGTTTCAGCTACTTCACGGAAGCCTTCACTGGTATGGCAAGGAGCACAAGAAGTACCCGAGCGTTCGAAGTTAGTACCGACAGCATGTTGCGATGCAGCCCATTGCAATTGTTTTGCGAAAAGGTCAGTTGAAGCGTCATGGCATGTACCGCAATTTTGGGTGCCATCAGCACCGTCTTTGCCGTCAGTTCCATCTTTACCGGCTAGTCCGTCCTTACCCGCTGGTCCTTCGCAGCTAGCAAAAAGCATAGAAGCAAAAATAATAACTCCCCAAATAGAGAGCCACACTGTTTTAGAGTGTATCGATTTCATATAAAAATCTCCCATTTATTAAACATTAATTTTAAAGAACAAGTAAAATCTTGTTACGATTTAATCAAATTTATAGAAATACAAATAAATCACAAACCAAATTAAGACATTTTATATAAATAAAAAAATTTTTTTTTAAACAAAAATTATTAATTGTTGTCATTTTTCTGACGTATTACTATTTTATGAATTATTTTTCATTATTAACATATTGGTAATTGTGTTTCAATCTGTCTTTTGGCATCATCGAAATATTTCGATTGATATTCTTAGCGATTTTGTTTAAATAGCACTGTCACATAAAATTTTTAAAATACGGCTGAATAATCTACAATTATCACATAATCTTAATATAATTGCTCAAATCAACATTGGTATGTACTTTTGTACTTAATATAAAAATGGATTTATAATGAAAGTTGCAGGATTTACTATTGCCAGAAATGCTATCAAGTACGATTACCCCGTTGTTGAAGCTATTAAATCTATATTACCCCTGTGTAATGCAGTGTTCGTGGCTGTTGGGCAATCTGAAGATGATACAGAGAATCTGATTCGCTCAATCGGCGATGATAAGATTCACATCATAAACACAGTTTGGGACGATAGCTTGAGGCATGGCGGCAAAGTTTTAGCTGTCGAAACCAATAAGGCTTTCGGAGCAATTCCCGATGATTACGATTGGGCGTTTTACATTCAAGCCGATGAAATTTTGCATGAAAAATACATAGAAACGATTAATATTGAAATGCAAAAGGAGCTTCACAATAAAGCTATTGACGGGCTCCTGTTCAACTATAAGCATTTTTACGGCTCTTATGATTATGTCGGTGAATCATATAAATGGTATCGCCGCGAAATCAGAATAGTTCGCAACGATAAGAGCATTTATTCGCATGGCGATGCCCAAGGATTCAGAAAGAATAATGATGAGAAGCTCAATGTGAAGCTGATTGAGGCATATATCTATCATTACGGATGGGTCAAAGACCCACGCAAGCAACAAGCGAAGCAATTAGATTTCAACCGGCTGTGGCATGATGACAAATGGATTGAAACCAATATTTCTAATGATGCAGAGTTTGATTATTCGGAAATTGATTCCTTGAGTTTGTTTGATAACACTCACCCCAAAGTAATGTTAGAACGAATTGAAAAAATGAATTGGAAATTTTCCCACGATATTTCCCAAAAGAACTATTCGCCAAAAGAAAAAATTAAACGCTTCATTGAAAGTCTTACAGGTTACAGAATTGGTGAATATAAGAATTATAAAATTGCGAAATGAGAAATTTTCTACTGAAGATATTGCCTTATGGATTGAGAATTGAAGTTGGCAGAATCAAACGATATATAAAATATGCCTATCATCTCAACATTAATAAGCGCGGAAAGCTCAAACAATGCCCGATTTGCACTAAGGAACTTGCTTTCTTCTTGCCCGCAGGGAAAGAGCTAAAAGCTATCCATTGCCCATTTTGCAGTTCGTTTCCGCGTCACCGAGTAATGTGGCTATATCTCCAAGACAATGATATGCTCAAATCCGGTATCAAAATTTTGCACGTTTCTCCCGAACCTTCGATGTTCAATATAATGTCCGAGATGCAAAATTATACAGCTATTGACAAATTCGCCTCAGGATACGCTTATCCGAAATCAGTTTTGCAAATGGATGTCGAGCAACTCAAATTCGAAGATGAAAGTTTCGATTTGATAATATGCAGCCACGTTCTCGAACATGTTGATGATGATATTGCGGCAATTCGGGAAATGGGGCGCGTACTTAAAATAGACGGCAAAATTCTAATAATGATTCCGATTGAAAAAGATTTGGAGACAACATATGAAGATAAAAGTATAATATTGCCCAAGGAAAGGCTTAAACATTTCGGACAAAGCGACCACGTACGCTTGTACGGAATGGATTTTGCAAAACGAATCGAGCAAACGGAGCTGAATTGCGAGATGATTTCTACTCGAGAATTGATAAACGAAAGCGACTATATTAAATATGGTATAGATGATGACTTCATTTTTGTACTTACCCGAAATAAAAACGTCACAATCGTACCATAATATATTGCACAAACAGCTTTTTATTATTATTTTTGTATTGTATTTATCATTTAAAAATTGAAAACATTATGCGACCATTTAAAGTTTTAGGAATCCAACAAATTGCAATCGGCGGATTGGACAAAGGCAAATTAGCAAACTTTTGGGTAGATATTATGGGATTGGAAAAAGTCCATACATTTGCCAGCGAAAGAGAAAACGTTGATGAGGATATTTTGCGTATGGGCAAAGGTCCCTTCGCCGTAGAAATTGATTTGATGCAACCGATAGACCCCGAAAAAAAACCCAAAGTGCACGAACCTCAGCTAAATCACATAGGTTTGTGGATTGACGATTTGGAAAAATGTGTCGAATGGCTTACTGCGCAAGGAGTGCGTTTCACTCCCGGTGGAATCCGCAAAGGCGCCGCAGGATTTGATGTTTGCTTCATTCACCCCAAAGGAAACGAAGAATTTCCGCTTAGTTCCGAAGGCGTTTTGGTAGAACTTGTACAAGCTCCAAAAGATGTAATCGAAGCATTAAGTTAATTTTGAAAAATTTTTGGCTTTTGATTTAACAAAATTTGCTATATTTGTACTCTGAATTTGAGCAGAAGTGGCGGAACTGGCAGACGCGCTGGACTCAAAATCCAGTGGGCTTAACACCCGTGCGGGTTCGACTCCCGCCTTCTGTACGAAAGAATCGTACAAATGCGATTTACAAAAAAACGGCTATCCAACAAGGTAGCCGTTTTTTTATGTTATAGTTATAGTGCAAAATTGATTTGGCACAAAAAAAACCTTGACAATGTCAAGGTTAATTCTGAGTGGGCGATGAGGGAGTCGAACCCCCGACCCCCTGCTTGTAAGGCAGGTGCTCTAGACCAGCTGAGCTAATCGCCCGTAAAACAGATTACAAAAGTACGAAATTTTTTCAATATACAAAATTATTTTATTGAACTTTTTCAACTCTTCTTATTTCGGGAATCGAAATCAACAAAAATCGTTCGATACCACCGCGTAATGTCATCAGAGCCAAAGGACAAATGCCACAGTTGCCGGTCATCCGAAGCTCTAAGGTGCCGGTTTCTTCTTCAAAGCGGACATATTCAACTCCGCCCTTGTCTTTTTCAAGATAAGGGCGAATTTTATCTAATTCGATTTCGACCCTATGTCGTAAGTCATCAAACATTAGAGCGAAATCTCGGGCATTGCAGTTGCGGATTTGTCGTAATTTACTTGTCGCACTCGAGACACCAAATTTGCAGTTACATCTTTCAAAATTTGTGCTTGCATACCATTATTAGTGTCGAGAATTACGGGTCTTCCACCGTCATTGCCTTCGCGCATATCAATATTCAGTGGCACTTTGCCTAATACATTTACGCCAAATTCTTGGGCAATTTCTTCTCCGCCGCCTTGACCAAAGATGTAATATTTTTTGTCGGGCATATCGGGCGGAATGAAATAACTCATATTCTCGACGATGCCGAGTATATCTACTTTGACGCGATTAAACATTGTAATGGAACGGCGAACATCGGCAAGTGAAATTTCTTGTGGTGTAGTCACAATTGCTGCACCTGTCAGAGGGATTTTTTGGGTCAATGTAAGTTGGATGTCACCTGTTCCCGGAGGAAGGTCGAAAATTAAGAAATCTAATTCTCCCCAACTGACTTGCTCAAAAAGCATGGAAAAATATCCCGCGAGCATCGGACCGCGAACTATCGCAGCTTCGTCACGATTTATAATGAAACCCATTGATGCAATTTTGACACCATATTTTTCTAATGGTTCGGCTGATACGGTTCCGTCCTCATTTTGCATAGCGTTCAATTTGCCATCCGAAATCCCAAACATAGTCGGTTGGCTTGGACCGTAAACGTCGCCGTCAATGATGCCGACTTTAGCACCGCTCAGGCTCAAACCCACAGCAATATTTGAAGCTATCGAAGATTTGCCTACTCCACCTTTGCCCGATGCCACTGCAATAATATTTTTAACTTTTTTCAAAGTTGGACGATTAGTGAGTTGGTACGGTCTTTCAGTTATAAATATTTCATGAGTATAATCAGGTGCAATTTCTTGCAATGCCGTTTTGATTTGACTCTTGATGTCGGCATAAACCCAATGAAAAGGACCAACTAATTCAACATAAAGCTGAATTGCATTATCTTTGACAACGACTTTTTTTATCGAATCTAATTCATTCAAACTTTTAGCTAAATCGGGGTCTTTGATAGTGCCGATTTTTTCTCTGATAGTTGTTTCGTTCAAAATAAAATTCCAATTTAATGATTAAAACATATTCAAAAATACAGTTTTATTGACGATACTTTGACGATTTATTTCTTGATAATCATTCGTTCTGTATCAATTTCGCTGCCTTGTTCAATCATGATAATGTATTCGCCGGAGCCGACAATCCCTGTTGAGTACGTCTCAGTATAAATTCCCGATTGCATTGGCAAATCTTTCAAAACTGCAACTTCTTGCCCGTTGATGCTAAATAGTTTAATTCTAACATTACTATTTTCGGCAACAGCGTATTCAATCGAAAATTCCGAACCCGCAGGAATCGGCATAATATTTTGAATCATCCTAATTCCGGTAGGCAATAATGCTTTGCCGTAATTCACGGCATTTTTTCCATATTGCGAAATATCCTTAGGCAGCTTTGTAAGCAAATCTGTTTGACGAGTGATGACAAATCCCGAAATTTCGAGATTCGTGGATTGGTCTATAACACTATATTGAATTGTTGAATTTGCAGAATAATTGCTATTCCGCTCATCGTCCTGCCAGATTACTATTGGGCAAATGCCATTTTCGATAATCGCTGAACCGACGAGACGCCCTTTATCATCATTTGCAATGAACAAATGTCCGTTGTAGCGTTCATCGAATTCGACAATAGTAGTCATACTATTTCCGGTTCCCGAAATTTGAGGTAGAACAGGGATTGCTCTTCTTGAGTAGCGATAATTTGGAGCACTGTACTTCCCTGCCGAATTAGGTGGATAAGTTAAAGCATCCGGCGATGACAGATAAGTTTGGTATCCTTGCCCTGGGAGCATATCTCCGATGGTATTGATGCCGAATTCAGGCAAAAACACATTCCCCAAATTATCTTTGGCAATTATCAAATTGTCGTCAATGCTTTCCATAGCGATTGAAATATCCATAGCAGATTTTCTGAGATACGATACCAAATGCCAGCCTGTACTCAAATTGATTGGCTCATTTTCAGGTTCGGCTGCTGTACCGCTTAAGATAAGAGTTTCAGCTTGATTCATATAAACCTGATAGCCATCGTATTTATTCCAATCACCAATGTCATTAATTTCAAATTCGGGCAAATAAACATTACCGCTGCCATTTTTGCATATCACGAGATTATCGTCAATATCGCCAAAAACATCTTCCATAGAAGGTAAATCGGCAGCAATGTATGATGAAATCATATTCCAGCCTTGGCTTAAATTAATGACCTGAATATCGGTCAAAGAATTTAGCGATGCAAGAATTGAAGTGGCATTATTTTGAAAATTATTCGGACCGCTCGAATACGTGACTTCTGCAGTATAAACCAAATCTGTCTGCGAATCCCAAAGTTTGAAAGTATAGAGTTCATTTGTAGAGAATCCGTCTTTTTCAATAGTCAAAGGGTCATCTCCCCAAACAGTAATTTGGAGAATCACACCTGTCCAATATGCATATCCGGCACATTTCGGAGTTCCGGCATCATCGTAGAATATTCCTATTGCATCACCGGAC
This sequence comes from Ignavibacteriae bacterium HGW-Ignavibacteriae-1, assembly GCA_002839825.1. GTDB lineage: Bacteria > Bacteroidota > Ignavibacteria > Kapaibacteriales > UBA2268 > PGYU01. The sequence continues at coordinate 90,490 of PGYU01000010.1, forward strand.
GCAATATTTCTACCACCGATTTGAGGATTGATAGAAGTCGGGACAACGATTTTAGATTTTGTAGGAGTATCATCAACAAAAGACCAAGTATCCGGGACTTTGTTTTCGGTAGTGAATTTAAAAGTTGTTGAGAAATCGCTTTCTACGTCACTGTTCAAAGCTTTCACACGCCAATAATAAGTGACATTGCCTTTCAGTAAGCCGTTTGGAACCTGATATTCGGAATCGTTTGAAACTAAAAGATTAATTTTAGGATTTGTGAAATTAACATTATCGGCTAATAGAATTCTGTATTCATCAGCATTCTGAACATCACTCCAATTTAAAAGCACGATTTTTGAAATACTGTTGGCATTATTAGCCGGGTAAATCAAATCCGGAGGACTCAATAACATTATAGTCGTGAAATTGCGACCACTCGACCAATCGCTTGTTTGGGTGGCACTCTTAGAGCGTAATCTCCAATAATATTGACTGTCGTAATCAGCCGGAATATTTGTCAATGAATAGATTGTTGCGGCAAGACTGTTCACATTTTCGATGATATTATTAAAACTTGCATCGGATGCAACTTGTAAATCATAGCTCGAAGCTCCGGTTGCCGAATTCCATTCCAAATCAGCATCAATTACAATATCAGTTGCATTATTTGCGGGTAAAGTCATCACAGGTGGCAGCAATTGCGGCTCAGTTGTGAAATTGAAGCCACTCGACCAATCGCTTGTTTGAGACGCACTTTTTGAACGCAATCGCCAATAATATTGATTTGCGTAATCAGCGGGGACATTTGTCAATGAATAGCTTGTTGCAGCAAGATTATTTTCATTTTTGACTAAATTATTAAAATTAGCATCAGTCGCAATTTCTAAGTCATAGCTCGAAGCTCCCGTTGCCGAATTCCATTCCAAATCAGCATCAATTACAATATCAGTCGCATTATTTATTGGTGATGTCATCGCCGGTGGCAACAATCGCGGCTCGGTTGTGAAATTAAAGCCACTTGACCAATCGCTTGTTTGTGTAGCACTCTTTGAGCGTAATCTCCAATAATATTGATTTGCGTAATCAGCCGGGACATTTGTCAAGGAATAGCTTGATGCCGCAAGGCTGTTAGCTGTTTTGACGATATTATTAAAATTAGCATCAGTCGCAATTTCTAAGTCATAGCTCGAAGCTCCCGTTGCAGAATTCCATTCCAAATCGGCATCAATTACAATATCAGTCGCATTATTTATTGGTGATGTCATCGCAGGTGGCAATAATCGAGGTTCAGTTGTGAAATTGAAGCCACTCGACCAATCGCTTGTTTGTGTAGCACTCTTTGAGCGTAATCTCCAATAATATTGATTTGCGAAATCAGCCGGAATATTTGTCAATGAATAGCTTGTTGCTACAAGATTATTTTCATTTTTGATGATATTATTGAAATTTGCATCGCTTGCAATTTCCAAATCATAACTTGATGCTCCCGTTGCCGAATTCCATTGCAAATCAGAATCAATTACAATATCAGTCGCATTATTTATTGGTGATGTCATCGCAGGTGGCAATAATCGCGGCTCTGTCGTGAAATTGAAGCCATTCGAC
>PGYU01000011.1 GCA_002839825.1 Ignavibacteriae bacterium HGW-Ignavibacteriae-1
TTGTCAAGTGGCGTTTACTTCTACGAAATGGTAAGCGGTCCATTCAAAGACACTAAGAAGATGATTATTGTAAAATAATACGATTCACATACTTATAGTAGAGGCTGTCCATATGGGCAGCCTCTTTTTTTTGTCTGTAGGGACAGAACAGCGTTCTGTCCAAAAACATAGCCCATGAATTTATTCGTGGGAAAATATAGTCTGAACTATGATTTATTTGATTTGAATGATTTTTATGATTATGAATTGGTTCCGTCAGGTGTAACACCTGACGGGACATTACTATTCATCCGATGACTTGGAGTATTCAGATTATTGAATTTATTAAAGCTGTGCAAATCAAGGTGGGAGTCATCGGATGAATTAAAAGCGTGAAAATATTGGACAGAACGCTGTCCTGTCCTTACGTCTCGGGTCTTTCTCCCTCTCCTTCGGAGAGGGTCGGGGTGAGGTGATTGTTTTCGGTCGGGGTGAGGTGATTGTTTTCGGTCAGGGTGAGGTGATTGTTTTTGCCCAAAACACATTTCCCCAAATAATCTGTAACTTTTTCCCTTCACGATGTGTATTTTAAATATTCGGAAATGGAAAAATTTTCCTATATTTACAAAAATTGATAATGGGAGTTGTTATGAAAACGAAATCATTCCTTTTAGCCGCTTTTGCGATATTGTTTCTATGCCAATTCACTCCTTTGTGGACGCAGGATGAGATGGAGTTGGAATTAGTCTGGGAAGTTAAGTACTTAGGTCTTTTTTCGCAAGCAGTTGAACAAGTTTGCAAAAAAGGGAAATTTCTTGTTAATTCATCCGATGGAGAATGGTATCTATATGACTTTAACACAGGTGAAATCATTTATAAGACAACGAAAGGGACTGAAGCTTCCCTCCTAGTTAACGATGTGGGAGATAAGTTTTATTTACGAAATCTAACAGAAAGCACATATGAAGAATATGATATTAAAACAAAGGAATTGATACAAAAACTCCCACATGTTATAAATGGGTATATGCATCCCAAAAGAATATCACCTGATAATGCCTATTTTGAATTTCACCCTCATCCACATTCGTTCGTGATTAAAGACCTTTATACAGGGGCTGTCTTGGATAGCTTCAAAGTGCAAAATACCCCCGACAATTCAACATTTTCTATGGTTGATAAAGGAGAGTTCTCTTTTGATGGTAGATATTTTAAGTTTGGTCTATTTTATAAATTTAATACATCTGCAGGGATTAATTGGTTTGTATATGACAGGCAAGCTAAGGAAATTGTTTTTGAGAGATATGTGGATAAACCTAGTTATGGACCTTCATATTCACCCGGATTTTATAACACATCAAACAAACTTATAGAGATATTTTCTAAGAAATTACCCGAAGACGATAGAGCATATTCATATATTAATATTTATGACTTAGATAGTAGGAGTTTGCCTGAACGTACTAGACTATCAGAAATTGAATGGTATGGTCTTATGTTAATCAGACCTGATGACAAATTCATATTACATCGTGACATGGATTCAAAAAGTTATCTATTTGATTTAGAAAAATTAAGACCTTTGAATCTAAAATCAGGATTAGTAATGACATATTTTGATAATGAATATTTTTGGTTCCACAGTGGAAATATTTTGCGAAAATATCGTATGGATTGGTCAGTAGGAGTAGAAGATGAAACAAATTCGGGTGAGCAAATACTATATCCAAATCCGGCAACGGAATATATCACAATTACGAAACCTTCCGAAGGTTTCGAACCTTCGGAAGGTTCAGAAATCAAAATCTACAATACTTTAAGCGAATGCGTAATGTCCGTAGAGACACGGCATGCCGTGTCTCTACAAAGAATTAATATTTCGCATCTCCCTCGTGGCGTGTATTATATCCGTATTGGCAGCCGGACGCAGATGTTTGTGAAGATGTGACAGATGATTGTCTGAACTATGATTTTTTTGATTTAAATGATTTTTATGATTTCATTTTTGTTTATGTATTCTTCTTAATCATATTAATCACCCAAATCATAGTTCAGACAGCTCTCTCAGAGTTTGTTATTCAAATTTATTTTGCAACCTTGAATTTTCCAAATTTCGTCGGCATATTCTTGGATGGTTCTGTCGCTCGAAAATTTCCCCGACCTTGCGGTATTGAGGATGGATTTGGTTGTCCAATCTCGCTTATCCAAATTATTTTTGGCTGCGATTTCTTGAGCCATAACGTAGGCATCGAAATCGGCAAATAGGCAATATTTATCACCCTTGTAAAGTATTTCGTCGAGCATTGGGTCGAAAATCCCGGGTTCGAGGGCGCAGAAGTAGTTGCTCCTAATTAGGTCAATTACTTTCTTGATTTCCGGTTTGCTCTCGTAGTATTCTTTCGGATGATATCCGTTTGAATGCAAATGGGCAACTTCGTCGGCGTTCAACCCGAAGATGAACATGTTCTCTATGCCCATTTCTTCCATCATTTCTATATTTGCTCCGTCCAAAGTTCCGATTGTCAGGGCTCCGTTAAGTTGGAATTTCATGTTGCCCGTTCCGGAGGCTTCGTATCCGGCTGTCGAAATTTGTTCGGACAAATCTGATGCAGGAATAATGAGTTCAGCCAATGTTACCGAATAATTTTTGATGAATACTACTTTCATTTTATCGCCAATGTCGGGGTCGTTGTTGACGATATTTGCGACCGAATTGATTAACTTTATAATCATCTTTGCTGTATAGTAACCCGGAGCAGATTTCCCTGAGAAAATCATTGTGCGGGGGACAAATTCGGCATTCGGATTATCCTTTATTGTATTATAAAGGTGAATTATATGGAATACATTGAGCAATTGTCGCTTGTACTCGTGGAATCTTTTGATTTGCGAATCGAATATCGAATTAATATTGACTTTGACATGGCAATTTTCCTCGATGTATTTTGCGAGTTTGGCTTTATTAGCTTGTTTAACATTCTGCCAATCGGTCAAAAATTGCTCGTCGCCTATAAATTGCTCAAGTTTTTTGAGTTCGTATAGGTCTGTTATCCAATTATCGCCGATTTTGGAGTTAATCAAATCCGATAATCCCGAATTTGCCTTCACAAGCCAACGACGTTGAGCGATTCCGTTAGTTTTGTTATTAAATTTTTCGGGCATGAATTCGTAAAAATCTTTGAATATTTTTTCTTTGATTATCTTGGTGTGCAATTCGGCAACACCGTTGACAGAAAAGCTACTCACGATTGCCAGATTTGCCATTCTGATTTTTCTATCTTTCGATTCTTCGATAATAGACATATCGCGAACTTTGTCCAAATCATTATGGAAGTGCATACGGATTTTGTCGAGAAATTTGGCATTGATTTCGTAAATAATTTGCAAATGCCTTGGGAGTAATTTCTCAAACAAAGCAACTGACCACTTTTCCAGAGCTTCGCTCAGCACGGTATGATTTGTATATGCAAATGACTTCTGGGTGATTTCCCATGCGACGTCCCAATGCAAATGCTCCTTGTCCAACAAAATTCGCATCAATTCAACAATTGCGATCGCCGGATGTGTGTCATTCAATTGCATGGTGTTTTTTTCGGCAAAATTGGAGAAATCATCATGCTTGACCTTGAAACGCCTGATTATATCTTGCAATGAAGCGGAAACGAAGAAGTATTGCTGCTTGAGCCTGAGCTCCTTTCCTGCGACGGTATTATCATTAGGGTACAAAACTTTGGATATATTTTCTGTTTCGTATTTATTTTCAACAGCTTTGATGTAATCGCCTTGGTTGAAAGAATGAAAATCAAAGTCCTTAGATGCTTTAGCTTCCCACAAGCGAAGATTATTGCATGTATTATTGTTGTATCCCGGAATCGGAATATCATAAGCTACTGCGAGCACGTCGGTAGTGTCAATCCATTCGACCCATGTATTGCCGTTTTGACGTTCTATCGTTTTGCCACCGAATTTGATAGGATAAGTATATTCCGGTCTCATAATTTCCCATGGACTACCGAAATGAAGCCAGTTATCGGGCTTTTCGACTTGGTAGCCGTTAATTATATCTTGCTCGAAAATTCCGTATTCGTATCTGATGCCATATCCAAAAGCTGGCAGTTCCATAGTAGCCATCGAATCTAAGAAACATGCCGCAAGTCTGCCCAAACCTCCGTTACCCAATCCCATGTCATGTTCGGCATCAACAATCTCGCCCAAATCATAACCCATTTCCTTGATTATATTTTCTGCTTCTTCGTAAAAACCCATATTAATAAGTGTATTTCCTAATAGTCGTCCCATCAAAAATTCCATCGAAAGATAGTAAACTCTTTTGACATCGTTTTTGTAGTAATGATTCTGGGTCCGAAGCCATTTTCTAATCAACCGGTCTCGCACAGCCATAGCAACGGCTCGGTAAGTGTCTTCGAGCGTTGCTGTTGTTTTGTCCTTCACCATTCGGAATTCGAGATGCTCGGCAATCTGATTTCTGAGCGAATAGGTTTCGGGGTCTTGGTCATCCGTAAAAAAAATCGAATCGCTTTTTTTAGTAATTTGCTTCTTTGTCTTAGCCATTTAAATAAATCCATTTTTACATTATCAATATGAAATTATGTACGTATTTGGAACTAATTATTTTAAGGTAGCCGGTTCTTGATTTATAGTTGATTATAATTTTGATAATATTTGACTTTTTTTTTCGTCATACCTTAACTATGTTAATCATGTTGGAGAAATATAATATTGCTGTGGTATCAGGGAAAAGTCGTTGATATTATTAAAGAAACGCCAAGTATCAGAAGATTCTATATACAGGTGCCGGAGCTTGAAAGATATATTTTTCAAGCCGGGCAGCACATCAAAATCGAGTTTCCGTTCAACATTAAGAAGAACTATCGCCAATACTCGTTGGCGAATGCTCCGAACGGCTCGAATGTCTTTGAATTACTCATTGTCTTAGACCCAAACGGGTTGGCTACTAACTATTTGTTTAATGAAGTTGATATTGGAAGCACCTTGAAAGTTTCCGAACCAAGGGGAAGTTTCGTTCATAAACCCGATGCCGATAAGGACATTTGCTTTATATGCACGGGCGTGGGGCTCGCTCCGCTCAGGTCAATGTATTTGGATATTATCAAAAACAAAATTCCGCATAGGCATATGTATTTGATTTTTGGTACTCGATACATGCACGACATGGTATATTTGGAGGAAATGGAAGAATTGACCCAACGAGGGGATTTCACTTTTATTCCGGTTCTATCGCGCGAAACTTCAGACGAATGGGTTGGAAGACGTGGATATTTGCACCAAGTCTATAAAGAACTTTTTGCTGATAAGCCTCCTGTGGATTTCTATATTTGCGGATGGCGAGATATGGTGTCCGAAGCACGTCAAACTTTGCTTGACATGGGTTTCAGTCGCAAAAGTATCAATTTTGAACGCTACAATTAAACGTTCATGAATATAATATCAAATCAAACGGGAAGTGTGGGAATATACCTGCATTTCCCGTATTGCGTTCATAAATGCTCTTATTGCGATTTCTATTCCATCGAAAAGCTGTCGAGTCGCGATAAATTTGCCGAAGCTGCCGTAACGGAAATCAAGCTCCGAAATGAAGTTTTGGGAAGCAAGTTGAAAGTCGAAACCATCTTTTTCGGCGGCGGAACGCCTTCATTGATGAAACCCCAACACATGGAGCAAATTACTCAAGCATTGCACGATTGTTTCGATATGAGCCAATTGACTGAATGGACTATGGAATGCAACCCGGGCACTATAGATGCAAAATTTATTGCTGATTATAAGCAGTTCGGAGTTAACCGTATCAGCTTTGGGGTGCAATCTTTCAATCGCGAAGAACTCAAATTCTTAGAACGAATTCATGACGAGAAATCAATATACAACGCTGTCAATATCGCTCGTAAAGCAGGATTTGAAAATTTGAGCATAGATTTGATTTACGCAATTCCCGGGCAAACGCTCGATACTTGGAGTGATTCAATTGCTAAAGCATTGTCGCTCCAAACAGAACATATTTCGGCTTATAGTTTGATTTACGAACCCGAAACACCGCTTTACGATAGATTCATTCGCGGAGAATTGAATGTGCATGACGAAGAGGTTGACCAAGACTTCTACGAACTCGCAGTCAAAAATTTCTCCAATTCGCATTACGAGCATTACGAAATTTCCAATTTTGCCAAAGAAGACTTCAAATGCCTTCATAATCTGAAATATTGGACGTCTGAAGATTATCTTGCTTACGGACCATCAGCTCACGGACTTTACAATAAGCAGCGATATTGGAACTTTCGCGACCTGGATAAATATTTCAAACTGTTGGGCGAGGGTACGCTTCCAATAGAAAATTCGGAAGTATTGACCTTGGAACAACAAATCAATGAGCGAATATACTTGGATTTGCGTTCTGAAGGATTGCGTTTCGAGTCTTTTGAGGATAAATTCGGCTTTGATTTACGAATTATAAGCAATCCATTCATAGAAAAATTAATTGCTGACGGATATGCTGAAAATAAAAGCTCAAATACACTCAAACTCACATCAAAAGGATATTTCATAAGTGATAGGATTACCATAGAGTTCATGAAATTTGCAGAGAAAAATCGTAAAATTTATTAGAAATATTTTCAATTGTTAAGGTATCTTAACAATAAAGTTTTTAATTCTTTATATATTTGAACTTGATTTTTTCACAATTTAAAAAAAGATTTTTGTGGAATTAACTTTAATAATTGTCATCGTATTGCTCCTTTTAGCAGTCATCGATTTGACAGTCGGTGTCGCAAATGATGCAGTAAACTTCCTAAACTCAGCGTTAGGCTCCCGTGCCTCCACTTTCCGAGTTGCTATGATTGTAGCCGCTTTGGGTGTTTTGGTTGGTGTAACATTTTCGAGCGGGATGATGGAAATTGCCCGAAGCGGCATTTTCAACCCCCAATATTTTGGTCTGACAGAACTGCTGATAATCTTTGTAGCTCTGATGTTCCAGGATATTTTGCTCTTGGACTTATTCAATACTTTCGGTCTCCCAACATCAACGACTGTATCCTTGGTTTTTGGATTGTTAGGTGCCGCAGTAGGTGTTGCAATCATCAAAGTCCTCCAATTAGGACAAGATTTATCATATGTAGTGGATTATATCAATACCGATTCTGTTTTGGTGATTATTTCCGCAATATTGCTATCAATCTTGTTTGCTTTTGTATTCGGATATGTTATCCAATATTTGACGAGATTATTATTTACATACAGTTATAAGGCAAATTTTCGCAAATTTGGTTCAGTCTGGAGCGGGTTGGCGCTTACTTCATTGTCCTTATTCATCCTGATAAAAGGTGCAAAAGGCGCTGCTTTTATTCCGCCTGATATTTCATCATGGATACAACAAAATCAATTAATATTATCTGCATATATGTTTGTCGCTTGGACAATGTTAATGCAACTATTGATGTGGTTTACAAAGGTAAATGTACTCAAGGTCATAGTATTAATCGGGACCTTTGCTCTTGCAATGGCTTTTGCAGCAAATGACTTAGTCAATTTTATAGGAGCACCGATTGCCGGGCTTCATGCTTATCAGTATTCACTCGAACATCCCAATATCGCAAATATGACAATGGGAGTAATGTCTGAGCCGGTTAAAGTAGATACTGCTTTATTGCTATTAGCCGGTATAATCATGGTAATTACGCTTTTCGTGTCGCGCAAGGCAAGGAATGTCTCAAATACAACAATCGGGCTTGGCAGTCAAGAAGATAGTATTGAAAAATTTGAATCTAATTTGATTGCACGTAATATAGTACGGTTATTCATTGCCATAGGAAACGGATTAAAATTCATTACTCCAACTTTTGTCAATAGGTGGATTCAGAGCAGATTTGATTTATCAAAATACAAACCTGAATTGGACGAAAACGGCATGCCACCTGCATTTGACTTGTTGCGCGCAGCTGTGATTTTGATGGTTTCTGCAGGTTTAATTTCTTTAGCCACCTCTATGAAATTGCCTCTTTCTACTACATATGTCACTTTCATAGTTGCTATGTCTGCTGCACTTTCCGACAAATCGTGGGGTCGAGAATCTGCCGTATATAGAGTTTCGGGTGTTGTTACTGTAATCGGGGGTTGGTTCTTAACAGCTCTCTCTGCATTCTTAATGTCGGGTATTATAGCTTCGATTATTTTCTTTGGCGAACTTTATGCAATTTTTGGTTTTATCGGCTTGATTGCATTTACATTCTTCAGAACCGGAAAATTCCGCAAAGATAGTGATTTGAAAGACGAAGCTTTGCTTTCGATGATTAGCTACACAAACGAAGCAACGTCTATATTGATTAAGAATACATTCAATAATATATCTAACAATATCGGCAAATTGAAAACTATCATGAATTTGTCTTATTCCGGATTACTTGCTTCAAATTTGAAAAATTTGAAAAAGAGTATGGTTGAAGCAGGCGAACACGATAAAAATTGCCAAATGCTAATTAAAAACATTCTGAAACAATTATATAAGAATAAAGAATCAGAAATTTCCGAAGTTTACAATTTTTCAACATCCCTAATAAGTTTGCAGGATTTAGCAGACAGAGTAGTACTGCTTTCCAAGCAAAATCATAAATATATTGACAACAATCACCATAAGTTTACTCCCGAGCAAATAACCGAAATCGGTGGACTAATCAAAGGGTTGAATAAATTAATTGACGGGTCGTTAAAGTATTTGGATACTTTCGACCTAAAAATCATGAAAGAACTCGAAATTCAACATGCTTTGAATGAAGCTGAAATGAAAAAGTTGTCCAAAATCCAATATTATAGGATTAAAGAAGCATCGGGTCAGTACAAAAAATCTATGCTTTACTTGAATATACTGAGCGACGTTGATTTCATTGGCGATAAAATTCTCTATATCGTGAAATCTGCTGCAACGCTTAACGATAAAATTGCAAAGCAAAATTAAAATTGTATTTCTATACAATTTCTCGGTTAATGCTCAGAACAACTGATTTGCCGTCGTATTCGATAATTGCGGCATTGATTTCTACTTTAAAAATTGTTCCGTCCGAACGTTTTTGAGTTGTAACAAATCTATGCTTTTCGTTGCTGCGGAATGTTCGCGAAATCTGAGTTTTTCCATGACTTACATCTGTCGAAATTTCCTCGAGTGACATTCCTATGAATTGCGCTTTTTCAATGCCGTACATTTCTGTGGCTTTGCGATTGACGTCAAGCACGATTTCGTTGTTTGGTTCAAATATTATAATAGCATCTTGAGCAAGCTCGAAAATACTCCGATATTTGTTTTCAGATAGTCTGAGCGCTTCTTCTATTCGTTTTTGCTTTGTGATGTCACGTCCGGCATATAGCGTTTCTGCGGCGCCATCAGAAGTAATATAGCTTGTGCATGCCCATGAAAACCACCTCCAGCCGTATTTTGTCATAGCACGATGATCCGAATTGACACTACATGGTTTTGACGAATTCAATGCAACGAGCGATTCTTCAAGCCCGGTTTTATCATCGGGATGAATTTGATATTCGTATTTGGTGCCGATAATTTCCAATTCATCTACATCAAACAAGTCGCAAAAAGAAGGACTAAGATAGCTTACAACTCCGCTGTCATCCTTAGTTATCAATAAATCGCTTTGGTGCTCGAGCAGCTTCTTGAACTTCTCGGCGCTCTCGCTTTGCTCTTGTTGGCGAATTTTTTGTTCGCCGATGTCTTCAATTCGTCCAATAAGAAATGCTTTGTTATTAGCTTTATCAATAATGTATGTATGAGTGTCTCTGATGCTCTTATATTTGCCGGATTTTGTTTTTATCCGGTATTCTAAGTGAGAAGTCGTTTCGTTGAAATCATTTCGCAAATTGGGAGAAAGATGAAAATTTTGAAAATGATTAATATCTTCAGGATGTATCAAAGCAAATATTTCCGCATCGGTCAGTCGCATAAACTCTTCGGGAGTATATCCCAATATTTTTATTACATAATGACTGATATAAACGTATCTGCCGCTTACAAGGTTCTTCTTGTAGATGATTTGATTGGTGAAGCTCAAAATTTCTTTCAGCATTGTAACTTCATGAAAGTCATGCTCAGGATTTTTATATTGTTCACTTATATCTTCAAAAAAGTAATAAATTGCCGGTTTGCCACCTTCCGACAATTTAAATTGCACACTTGCGGCAACTTTGTCAATACCATCAATCGTTCTGAATCTTGTTTCATTCTTAATAGGTTCGGGGCTGTTATTCAATAAATTCGTCCGAATTTCAGATTCAAACACATCTTTATCTATCACAAAGGAAGTATTTTCGTTGAAATAATTTGATTGCAAATCCCAGATATACTCTCCAAGTGCTGATTCTGATTCTAAACCTGAAAGCTTTTCGATGCTTTTGTTCCAATGGGTGATTTTTCCCATATCATCAATCCTCATGAAGCCCTTGTCGAAATGCTCAATCAAAGTATCAATCGCCGAGCATCTATGCTGCAAATTCACGTATTCATCATAATAATCATCAATATCAATCATTACGCCAGCCAACATCGAAGGATTGCCCAATTCATCATTTGCGATTACCATCAATTTTATTTCAATCCATTTCCAATCGTTTTTGAGAAGCACCCTCAACTTAGTTGAAAAAATGCCCTTTGGAGTGCTCAAATATTTGTCGAAATCTGCGATTGCATCCGTATAAACATCAGAATCCATGAAATTTTTCAAAGTATTACGCGAAATTTTTCGATTCTTAATCAAATCACTTGAGTGGTCTGAACGAGTATTTTTGTAATAAACGGTGTCTTTTATCAAATCGTACTTGAAATACGCATTCACGGATAATTTCAGGAGTGATTCGTAGAACTCTTTTGTCAATCTTGCATGTTCGTTTTCTAAAACAAGGTCGGAAATCAATGTGATAAAAGCATGAACAATAGCCGAGCTGCCTTCGACAGACTCAAATGTCAGCCGATTCCTTACGTAATAAACTTTGTTGCTTTTGCTGATGATTCTGTGGTCAACTATGATGCCTATATTATCAGATTTTTCGAGTGATTTGACTCTCTTCAGGAAATCCTTGTAATCATCGGGATGGATGAGCTCCGCCAAATCATCACCGGCGCCAAATTCGGTCAAATGGTTAAATTCATCGCTACATTCGGTAAGTTTAGCTGTTGAAATATCGAAAGCATAGTGATACAAAAAGCCCAAATTGTGTGCTATTGGCAGTGCCTCACTGTCGGATTTAGAGTCAAGGGAGATAATTAGCAAAAGGCTGTCCTCTTTTTCCCATGTGATTGATTGGCAACTGAAATGCTTCTTGTTGTCAATTTTGAAGAGTCTCATGATTTCATTTTTGTCGAAATCGCCCGAGTAATCATGCTGAATTTGGAAACCTTTGGGAAATTTTGTCTTCAGATATTTTTTGGCAGCATTGTTCGCAAAGGTTATCTTCATTTCCTTGTTAATGACAATGACGGCAGTAGAAAGCTGCTCCGCCAGATTCATGAACGTTGTTTCTGAATGAGTCTCGTTTTCCTGAGTAACTTCATGAGCCGATTTTATATTTTGCTTAGCCATTTTGAAATCTCGTTAATTTAATATCTAAATATAACTATTTGTTTATAATCTAAAAAATGAAAAACATCAAAATATGTTAGTAATCGTTACTTTTGCTTATAATATATAAACAAAATTGAAGTATAATGGATAAATTTGTAATTGAGGGCGGAAATAGATTAAAAGGGTCGGTAAAAATTGCCGGAGCGAAAAACGGAGCTTTGGCTTTGATACCTGCAACTTTGTTAGCACCGGGCATCTACAATATTTCAAACACACCGGATTTGAAAGACGTATGGACAATGACGCGTCTGATGGGAGCGCTCGGAGTATTTTGCGAACTTAATAATGGCGAACTTTTCATTGATGCTCGCGAAATCACCCAATTGGTAGCACCATACGAGCATGTCAAGAAAATGAGAGCATCGTTTTACGTGCTTGGTCCGCTTGTGGCGCGATACGGCGAAGCAAAAGTATCATTGCCGGGCGGCTGTGCATGGGGTCCGCGACCTGTTGATTTGCATATCAAAGGTATCGAAAAATTAGGTGCTGAAATCACATTAGACCAAGGCTATGTAATTGCAAAAAGCAATGGCAGACTTAAAGCTTGCAAATTTCATTTCGATATATCGAGTGTTGGCGCTACGGGCAATGTATTGATGGCGGCGACTCTTGCAAAAGGCACTTCTGTACTTACAAATTGCGCCATCGAACCTGAAATTACAGCATTAGCAAAAATGCTCATCAAAATGGGTGCAAAAATTGACGGTATCGGAACAACGGAATTGATAATCGAAGGTGTGGACGAACTCAAGCCTGTAAACGAAGAGACTATTCCTGACCGTATCGAAGCTGCGACATATTTGATTGCAGCCGCAATGACAATGGGTGAAATTCAACTCGAAAATGTCAATCCATATCATCTTACATCTGTAATTGCGAAATTAGAGGAAGCAGGTTGCGAAATGGATATTAATTCCAACAAAATCTACCTCAAAGCCGATGCTCCGCCCAAGCCTGTTGATTTGGTTACAGAAGTCTATCCGGGCATTCCGACCGATATTCAAGCACAATGGACTTCGTATATGCTAACTGCCGAAGGCACATCCAAAGTGACCGATAATATTTATCAAGACCGATTCAAACATATTCCCGAATTAGTGCGATTGGGAGCGAAAATTGACATCGTTGACAATGCGGCGATTATTTCCGGAGGCGAGAAGCTCTCCGGTGCGACTGTAATGAGCTCAGATTTGCGTGGAAGTGCATCTTTGATATTGGCGGCTCTTGTAGCCAAAGGCACTACAGAAGTGCTCAGAATCTATCATTTGGATAGAGGCTACGACAATATCGAACAGAAACTCAGAAAGCTGGGCGCTGTGATTGAACGCCATCAGACAGAGTTAGTCTAAAAAGAACAAAGTCCATAAATATATTAAACTGAATCCGGTCAAGAAGACCATACCGGCAATGGCGAGTATTCGGAGCCAGAGCGGTGGTTTGCCTTGTTCGGGGAAATATTTTGTAGTAACGACTTTATAGTTGAAGAATGCTAAAATTGGTGCTGCCAGAAATGACACAATCGTTGCTACATCCATCATCAATTTCATATTCTTAGCGAAAAAGCTGACAATGATAAGTCCCAAAACACTAATTGTTATCATAATTGCGAAGTAAACATTTAGCTCTAATTGGTTGATTCGTTTGCTCAACAAGAACAAACTCCCGGTAATAGCTCGCGGATAGCCATCCATAACAGTCAACAATGAACTAAAAATTGTGATGAATGCAGCGGGAGCAATTATTACAGCACTCCAGGAGCCGAATAATTTGGTATAGAGACTAATGAGCTGTTGTGCAAAAACCGCCCCCGAATTAGAAAATTGAATCCCCGTGCCATACATCAAAGTTGCACCGAGGGTCAAAAAGAAAATCGCCAACAATGTTGTACCAATATAGCCGATATGAAAATCAATAAGCGACTCTTTCAATGTAGGGATATACTTCTTTTGCTTGCTCCTGCTCAATGTCCAAAGCGAAGTCCACGAAGACAATTCAATGGGCGCAGGCATCCATCCCATCAATGCGATGATAAATATTATTCCGCCTTTGGTATATAAATCCATAGGTGTAAAATCAGGTGGAATATTTTGTCCTCTGTCAATCGCCAACAAAAAGGCTATAAAAGTGCAAACTCCAAGCAGAAAAACCATGATTTTCATCAATTTATCAAGTGCAGGATATTTGCCGATTACTAATAACAAGAAGCACAAAAGCACCAATCCGATACTCATCATCAAAGGGTCAATTCCACCTCCGAAAATATATCCGGCAAGCCCCGAACTAACTAAGGCAAGTGCAGCAAGATTGATTACACCCGTGATGACGGACAAAATGGTAAATGCTATCAATATCCATCTGCCCATGTCATTGTAACCTTCGAGCAAACTCCTGCCTGTTGACGCAGTATATCTGTAGCTGAATTCAAAAAAGGGATATTTGAATAAGTTTGCCATTATTACAATCCATAGCAATGTAAATCCGTAATCGGCTCCTGCTCGAGTAGATTGTACTAGGTGCGAACCGCCGATTGCGGCTCCGGCAAACAAAATTCCGGGTCCAATAGTCTTGAGAATGCCAGTGATTTTTTCTTTGTTCATGCTTACCATCATTTTTTTACAATGCAAAAATAGCAGAATAACACTACAAAATTCTAATCTTCAAAAAATTCTAAGGGCAATCGTCCTAATTTATAAAAGCTCAGAATCTCCCCAAAACCATATGTGTTGGCAGTTTCGGAAATATAATCAGGTTGTCTGCCGTTTTCTTTGATATATTCCAGCATTCCTTGTTGTTGCCAAAGAAAATTTTGAGGAATATTGGGGAATCTTTTTTTCAAAACACCGTAAGTATTCAGCGCCGATGTGGACCAAAACCACGAGAATAGACTAATCCGCGAATTATCATCAGCAATACTAAGGGCTGACGGCAGCAAGCAATTCAGCACTATTTCTCGCCGCAGATGTGCGCCTTCGTTAGCAATTCGTTTTTTGATAAATCCGTGCATTGTGTCGGGAATTGAAACCGTTTCCTTGATTTCGAGAAAATTCAAAAAATCAATCATCTCCGAATTTGTCAAATTTTCCAAAATTTCATTCAATCGCTTTTCATCATACGATGGGCGTCGCCGTTTTGAAGCGTACCTTTGCAAAAAATCAGCCAAATTTGAATGAAATCCTTGGCGCAAATCGGCGTTGTTGAACATTTTTTTAGCTTTAGCAGTCATACGGAGCAAGCGAATCAGAGCATAATTTTGCAATTCTTCGATGTCATTGGCAATATCAATTTCCGTTCGTTTCTCAGGCGGAGCGAGCAACTTAAGTTGAGTTTCATCAATCACTAAGGTTTCAAAATCTCTTTTAATCGGCGTATCGTCCTTGAATACGATATGAATCACAACGTCATCATATTCAATATTTGTGGAGTGGGCATGGCGTAGCCAATCCGATGAGCTTCTGTGAAATTCCGCATCGCCAACAACTACGTAGCCGTTCAACAGAATTGCAATATTTTTGAGGTCGGGACCATCGTACAAATTCATCTTGCCCGGTGATAAAATTTGCAGCCGATTGTTTGATTGCGTCATAAATACTTGCGAAGGATTCGAGAGATAGGCATGAACCTTACGCAATAATTCTCTTTCGTTTTCAACTTGCATAATTTTTTCCAAAAGATATATTTATTAATTTGTAAATTTACGATATACTAATGAAATTCAGTTGATTTGCTTTAATATTTGTTGTATTAATAATTTAGTGATGAATAAGGGGCGATTCGAGCAATGTCAAATTCCCTTCGTTTGCGTTCATGCTTGCTTTGCACAACTGCGGAATAGTCAGCTGATTATCGGTATGCCCGAACATGAACCCGTAAAAGACCGGAATTTTCAGTTCAGCCAAGTAGCTGTCCAATACTTCGCCCAATGACATATCCCAAGTAGATTGAGTAGAGCCGGAACCGCAATCATCGCAACGCCCGAATATCAATCCTGATATTTTAGTAAACACGCCCGCAAGCCTCAATTGATTCAACATTCGGTCTATTCGGTAAGGTGGTTCGCCAACGTCTTCAATCAGCAAAATTTTACCGTCAAAATCAGGTTCGAATCTCGTTCCCATCAGCGAAGTCAATAATGATAAATTTGCAACGAGCGTGATTCCTTCGGCTTCGCCTGGTACAATAGTACGAGTAGGGTAGGGGTTCCGTGGCGATGAACCGGATTGAGGATTGCTCAATACAAGCGGGAAATTAACATCACCAAACACGATGTTGCGGAAATTTGTAGCCGTGTAATTGTTAAAAGATGACATGAGAACGGGTCCATGAAATGTGCTGAGTCCGGCATTTTTGTTTATTGCCAGATGCAAAGCAGTAATATCGCTATATCCGACGAAAATTTTCGGATTTTGGCGAATCAAATCATAGTCAAGCCCGTCAATCAGTCGCCCTGAGCCGTAGCCTCCTCTGGTGCAAAT
This sequence comes from Ignavibacteriae bacterium HGW-Ignavibacteriae-1, assembly GCA_002839825.1. Taxonomy (GTDB): domain Bacteria; phylum Bacteroidota; class Ignavibacteria; order Kapaibacteriales; family UBA2268; genus PGYU01. The sequence goes on from PGYU01000011.1 coordinate 16,106, forward strand.
CACACCTTTGATAGTGCTGTCGGCAAAAACCTCATGCAAATCTTCGATACGTTCACGGACTGAGCGCGTTTTATAACCGCTGCCCTTGGTAGTATTTTTGGCATATTTGAAATTCAATCCCAAATACTTCAAAATTTCTTCAACTTTTGCCAAATCATCCGGCGAACTTACCGAAGTTCCGGGCGAAACAATGCCAATCGTGTCACCTGGCACTAATTTTGCAGCTTTGATATTGGATTTTTGGGTTACATTGGCTTTTGCGATGCTTTTTGAGAGCATCAGCGAGCCGAGTGCAAGCGATGCGATGCTTAAAAATTCTTTTCTATTCATAAAAAATTGAATATTATGAGATTATTGATTAAATTGATTATAAATATAGTGATTTTTCGATTAATTCGTTTTATTTTGTAGTATTATTATTTGCAAATGGGTAATTTATGGAACTTTTGTTACAGTATGATGTAGAATTTGACGAGGATACCCCGTTTGGTAAGGACGTAGATGCCGACCATGCCTATTTGATGGATGCTATTGACAAAGTCGGTGGTAATCTTGACAAAGAGTTAATCAGCAAAGCTTTTTATTTTTGTGTCGAAATGCACAAGGGTAAATACCGCAAATCGGGCTATCCATATTATACACATCCGCTCAATGTCACTTTGTTATTGATGAATGAGTTGCAACTGCATGATTCAAATTCATTAGCGGCATGTTTGCTCCATGATACGATTGAAGATGTAGAAATCGTAAGTACGGAGATGATTACAAGCGAATTCGACGAAGATATATCAGAGATGGTGGACGGCGTAACAAAAATATCTCATTCAGAAATTATCAAACCAGAAATATATACCGAAGACAGATTGCCTCAAAACTTTAGCGAAGATACTCTGGCTGGACCTATTAAACCAAGAGTGAGCAAGGCTGAAACTTATCGAAAATTATTTATGGCACTCGTAAGAGATGCTCGTGTGATAATGATTAAACTCGCCGACAGATTGCACAATATGCGTACTCTGCACTATCTTTCGCCCAAAAAGCAAGTAGAAATCGCTCAAGAAACATTGAATTTTTACATTCCGATAGCGCATAGATTGGGCTTACTCAAAGTTAAAATGGAATTGGAAAATCGCTCATTTTACTATTCCAATCGTGAGAATTACGAAGCTATCAGGTCAGCTTTGAACGAAAAGCGTCGTGAATTTATTGATTACATCAGGGTTTTTTCGGATTTAATCCAAAATTCGCTCGACGCACAAAATCTTAAGCATATTTTGTCTATCGTACATAAGCACGAATACGAAATCCACAAGATGACCCAAAACGGGAAATCAATAAGTGATATAGATAATTTTTATTCTGTAGTGATTATACTCCAATCCAACGACGTACACGAATGTTATCGTGCTTTGGGCGTATTGGCTAACGCATTCAATACGATTAGTTTTGTAGATTACATCGCAAAACCCAAACTTGATTGGTACAAATCTCTAAACACAGAACTCATAGGTCCCGACGGAAAACGAATCGAAATACTGATTCGCACCAAAGAGATGGATACTATTGCCGAAGAAGGCTTTGCCGCAAACTTTTCACTCAAAACCGGTAGGGTGCGAGCACTTCAATTCACCGATTCCGATATTGACGAATGGGGCGAATGGATGAAGGATATGATTGAAGAATATGGCGATAATGCTTCGCAAATTATTTGGGATTCGCTTAAAGTGAATCTCTTTGATTCGGAGCTCACAGTTTATTCGAAGGAAGGACGACAGATTTCCCTGCCAAAGGGTTCGACATTAGTGGATTATGCCTTTGTACTTTCGGACGAATATGGGTTGCATTGCGTAACAGGCAAAGTTAATGGCTCATTTCATGATTTGAACTACAAATTGAATTCCGGCGACCAAGTCGAAATCATCAAATCTGACAATGCAGTGCCGAAATTTGAGTGGCAAAAAAGCGTAGTTTCGCATAGAGCTGTGGCAATGCTCCACAAATATTTCAAACTCAATCCACCCAAAACTTTACTCAAGAAGAAGGCTGACGGCAATTACGATACCAAATTAATCATTCGTGGCGAAGATCGCGAATTGATGTTGCTCGATATTACTGAAGCCATCGGCAAATCGAACATCAAACGTATCAATCTCGATACAGCCGATTCGATGTTCGATGGTGCACTTTCGGTCTTGGTCGAAAACGTCGAAGAACTGAATAATATCATGGTACGCTTGCTCACAGTCAAGGGTGTGAGTGATGTCAAGAGAGTATATGAAGAAGATGAAAAATAATCATCACTTTTTGTATTTTTTTTTGCAACCAATTTAGACTTCGTGTGTATTTCAAATTGTAATGTAAATTGAACGATAAAAATGCGATATTAAAAAATAATAAGCATTAAACCATTTGAAAGATTTTGAATCTAATAGATAGAACAAACAATTTTATTATTTTTTTAGGAGACTAAATATGTTAAGAAACTTGCTTATCGCTACCACAGTCGCTTTGGCACTATTTATAAGTTCATGCAGCGAATCACCGATTGCTACAGAGAACAATTCCAATTACGACTACCAATCATTTGCTATTGCTGATTTCAACCCAATAGGGTTTGAATTACAAGAAGCAACGCTCGAAACCGATTTCGCACTCACTCCGTTGATTGAAGGTGAATTTGCCAATTATGACAGATTGAAACCAAATGACAAAAGACCACCACAAATACGCAGAATGATGGCAATCGGTATGATTTTACGTCAACTTAACCTAACTGCTGAACAAATCGAGAAAGTTAAAGAGTTGATTATTGCTCACAGAGCTTGTGAAGCTGAATGGTTAAAGATGCTCCAAGAATCAAGACGCGCCATCATGATGAGCGGACAAACAGCACGCCAAGAAATCATGGCTAAATACATATCCGGCGAAATCACTAGACAAGAAGCCGCCAGATTGATTAATCAACTTAACATGGCTCTTCGTGAACAGTTAATTAACAATCCTGTCAATGAAACAGTTAGAGTTGCTCTTAAAGCTTGTTGGGATACTTTCATCAGTGGTCTTAAAAGCATCTTAGACGAAGAACAATTAGCACTTTTTGAAGAATGGCTCATAAAAATTGCCAACGGTGATGGCAATATTGACGACCGCAAAAAAGACGATGATTGCGATGACGACGGCAGAGATGATCGCAGAGATGATCGCAGAGATGATCGCAGAGATGACCGTAGAGACGACCGTAGAGACGACCGTAAAAATAATGACGACAACGATAATAACCGCGACTAATCGCTAAGTGTATCTGAAAAAAGAGATTGCTCACAAAAGAGTAATCTCTTTTTTTTTTAATGTAATTGTAATCATTTTTAATTTTTCACGTCGAATAATTTAGTAGTTAATGAATTAATCATTAGGAGTGAATGATGAAAAGGATCGTATTTAGCATTTTGTTCAGTCTATTTATAGCAACTTCGGCTTTCGCACAAATCAGTATTGGTCCAAAAATAGGTTATACCGCTTCTAAACTATCGTTTGACCAAGATGATATTTCGAGTTCATTTAGCAGTTCTTTCCAATATGGCGTCTTTGCACGAATCGGAGAGGAATGGTTTATACAACCTGAAATAATGATGACACAAAAGGGTGGTGTATTGACCCACAATTCAGCACAATACGGTAGCACTCACCAAACAATTGATTTGGCTGCACTATTCGGGATTTATGTTTTCGACTTCAAATTAGCGAAACTCAATGTTCAAGCCGGTCCTGTGGCTTCAATCATTACTGAAAAAGGGTTTCTGGAAATCCCTGACGAGGTTGAGAGAGCTGAATACAATGATGCAATGTGGGCTATGCAGTTTGGTCTGGGACTTGACGTGCTGATGTTAACGCTCGATGTCCGCTATGAGTTAGGTATGAGCAGTGTGTACAGTGGAGATTTCAATGCCAAGAACTCTCTGATTCAAGTTACTGTGGGATGGAAACTCTTCTCATTTTAAGAAAAAGTTTGATATTTTGGATACGACAGAGACTTTTGACTTAAAAAGTCTCTGTTTCTATGTTAATTGATGGTTAAATGGTTCCAACAATATCATAAAAGCATTATTAAACTTTAGGATTTGTAAAAAATTTGTTATTTTTACAGTCTAATTAGTTACATAATTAATAAATGATAAACCAACAAATTATCAACAAGTTTAAAAACAATATCGGAGAAATTTCGTGAAAAAAATAGCCCTTTCAATTTTGATGCTTATAGTAGGCACAATCGCTTTCCAGGGTTTTCAATGCGCTTCGAGAAATATGACTACTGCAAAAGTCGCTTATAACAACAGAGACTATGACAAATCTATAGAATATCTGAAAATGGAATTGGCTGCTAACCCTGCAAATGGTGAAGCATATGTCTTACTGACAGAAATTTACATGACAAAGAATGAATTCGCCTTAGCGGCGGAATCTGCTCAAAAAGCTTTGAAAAGCAACATTGACGAAACCCAACGGAACACTATGAAAATCCGCATGAACCAGATTTGGGTTGAAGCTTATAATCGCGGCGTCGAAAGCTATTCAAAATACTTAGAAACTAAAGAAAAAGTCCACATTGACAAAGCAATGGCATATTTCGACCTTGGGATTTCAATCAGACCAGAAATTACAGATTTCTACAATTTCAAAGGTTCTGCATACGAAGTCATGGGCGACACTTTGAAAGCTTTGCAACAATATGAACTATTTGTCGAAAAATCCATGCCCGACATAACTTTTGCGAAAAACAACGGATTTTATTACGACATGACTCGTAGAACTGTGAATGAAAAATTGGGCAAGCCCAAAGACAGCCAAGTGAAATCAACTCCAAAAGGCGATACGACAATCATTGACCATTTTGTAATCAATGACAAAGATTTGTACTTGTTTTATGACCAAGACAAAGCCAATTTCATGCTAAAAGGATGGAGACATGACCCTCCGATGGAAAGGCTTGAAGTAGAACGTTCACAGAGATTCAATATGAATACAACTCCAATCAGAGCATTGGCGCAACTTCATTATGTACGTAAAGAATTCGATGCATCGCTAAAATATATACAATTATTTGCCCAAATTGAACCTACAAACCCCGAAGCGAACACTTCATTAGTTGCACTTTACCAAGAATTAGGTAAAACAGACGATGCACTCAAATCAGTTGAGGAACTTACTAAATCTGACCCTAAGAACAAATACGCTTGGGCACAATATGGCGACTTGCTCCAAAATATGAGCCGCTATCAAGAGTCTATTCAAAAGTATGAAAAAGCTTTGGAAATTGATCCAAATTACGAATTTGTTCTTCGCAATATAGCATCGGCTTATAAAAATTTAGCGGGCGACGTTCAGCGCAAACAACAGGAAAAAATTGAAGCCGACTCAAAGTACCAGCCCGATTATGAAGAGTATTTTCCTCATTTGAGAAAATCAGCCGAATACTTTTCGAGAGCGATGAAAACATCCGAATTTGCAAGTGATTTCCAAGTTATGGGCGAATTGGCAAATATTTACACTGTGCTCGACCAAGCCAATGAATTGAAGCAAATTTTGAACAAACTCGAAGCTATTGAAAGCACGGTCCCAAAAAACAAAAGAGACCAATACTATCTCATACTGATGAAAATTTATGGCGATTTGAAAGAATCACAAAAATTGCAAGAAGTAAGAGCCAAATACGACAATTTATAATCTATATACGGGATTTGATATGAATGATAAAAATGAACCTAAACAACAACAAATAAATATCGAGTTGGGCGAAAAAGAAGCCGAAGGTATTTATTCAAATTTGGCAATTATTTCACATTCGCCTGCCGAGTTTATTGTGGACTTTACGAGAGTCTTACCGGGTGTACCAAAAGCAAAAGTACACGCAAGAATTATTATGACACCACAACATGCAAAATTGCTCATGAGAGCATTGCATGACAATATTGCACGATTCGAGAACACACACGGCGAAATCACCATTGACAATCCCAACAATTTGAACAATTTCCCCGGTTTTATCGGAGGCAGCCCGAAGGTGAATTAACCCGAAGGCAATGATAGTGTTCAAGAAAAACAATATTCAACGTCATTCCAAATGTTTCGGTCAAAAATCGAAATGAAACGTTTGGGATGACATTTTTTTTGCATAAATTGCATATATAAATTGGCTTATTAACTAAAATCGGAAATAAAATGTACAAAGGAAATTATGTTCTAATCCTGCATACTCATCTGCCCTGGGTTTTGCATCATGGCAAATCTCCCCACGGAGTGGATTGGCTGAACGAAGCTGTGGCAGAATGTTATATCCCGCTGCTAAATGTTTTTAACGATTTAGTAGCCGAAGGTATTTCGCCCAATGTTACACTCGATATTTCCCCTGTTCTTTGCGAACAACTTGAGCATCCCGATTTCAAGAAAATATTCATTGATTATTGTGACGAAAAAATTGCAGCTGCTCAAAGGGACAAAATCGAATTTACTTCCCGTGGATACGACCCGCACCATATTTGGTTGACACAATTTTGGGAAGATTGGTTCAGAGAACGCAAAACTGAATTCACAGATAAATATGATATGTCTATTATAAAAGGATTGAAGAAATTGCAGGATGATGGTCATATCGAAGTAATGACATGCGGTGCCACTCACGGCTATTTCCCGATGCTCGGATTTGATAGAAGTGTGAATTTGCAAGTCAAGGCTGCCGTAGAAAATTACAAAAAGCACTTTGGCAGAGAGCCTCGCGGCACATGGTTGCCCGAGTGTGCCTATCGCCCGGCTTATGAATGGCAATCTTACCTTCCGGTGGCACCATTTAACGAAAAGAAATTACGCGCCGGAGTTGAGCAAATTATTGCCTTGCACGGCATAAAATATTTTGTCACTGATGAAAATTTATTGCTCAAGTCTGTCCCATTAGGCAAATTTACAGACAAGGAAAACGACGTTTTTGTGCCTGTCAATTCTCCATCATTCCAACATACTGCTTGGAATTTCGACAAATCATCGCTTAGATTGTACGAAGTAAGTTCGGGAGTCGAAACTCAATATGGCACTGCTGCTGCATTTGTGCGTCATCAAGATATTTCGATGCAAGTCTGGAGTGGCGAAGTCGGCTATCCCGGGCAAGCGGATTACTTAGACTTCCACAAAAAGCACGTTGATTCGGGCTTGAGATATTGGCGAGTGACAGATACAAAAGCCGATATGATGTATAAGACACTCTATCATACCGATTGGACTTTTGATAAGATTGATTTGCAGACAAATCATTTCATTCATCATATCGAAAACGCTTTGAATTATTACCACAACATCACCGGAATGTTTGGGACTTTGTGCACTCCGTTCGATACTGAGCTATTTGGTCATTGGTGGTTCGAGGGACCTCTTTTCATCAAATCTTTGCTCAAAGGTATGCATAATTCTCCGCACACCAAAGCGGCAACAGCTTGGGAGCAATATAACAAAATCAACCCGACCGAAGTTATCAAATTGCCTGAAGGTTCGTGGGGCGAAGGCAACAGCCACGAAGTATGGTCGAATGATGACAATAATTGGACCTGGGAAGCAATTTATAATAATGAATTGAGATTAAGCAAAATATACGAAAGCAATTCGATTCCTGATTTGGGAGCCTTGCAAAGAAGAATCTTGACTCAGGCATTGAGAGAACTAATGCTGCTCCAATCTTCGGATTGGCAATTCTTGATTTATACACGTTCGGCACAAGATTATGCCGAGCAAAGATTTGTATATCATCATTCCGATTTTAATAAATTATGCGACCTATTTGAAAATTATGCAGGAAAATCTGAAATCGAAATGAACGATGAGCTATATTTGCGCGAAACAGAAGAACGCAATTCCATCTTCCCGGAGTTGAATCCGGAATGGTGGGCGGAACCATTTAGTTAATATTTGTTTGCCAATGAGCAATTCAAATCAAATTGTAAAAAATATACTTTCGATGGGCACAGCCGAAATCTCCGCTAAGGGATTGGCTGTAATTTATACATTGTACCTAATCAGTACAATCGGTCCCGAAAGCAATGGTGCTTTGAGCTTTGCCAAATCAATCGTTCAGTATTTTTTTATAATTGTTATGCTCGGATTTGACCAAGCAGGCATACGTGATGTAGCTCGCAATCAAGCATTGTTGCCAAAGTACGTCGGTTCGATTTTGATGCTCCGAACGGCACTTGCAATTTTGGGCTACATCGGCATTATCATCACTACTCACATAATTGATTCATTCTCGCCGATTGCAGACGTCACCAAGCGAATGATTTATATTTACGGCATTTTGCTATTCGGTCAAGCGACTTTGCTCACATGGGTCTATATGGCTGTCGAGAAAATGCACATATTAGCAATCAGGTCGCTTGTTCTTGGCATTCTGAATTTGGTTGGCATTATGGTCTTCGTCAAAAGTGAAAGCGATGTCGAAATTGCTATCATTATCATCACATTTTCATTCTTGGTCAATTCGATTTGGATGTTTGTGCATTACAAAAGCACTTTCGGCAAAATTGATTTTTCGATTGATAAAACATTCATCCTGAGTTTGCTCCGCCAATCTTTCAGCATTGGCTTGATTTTTTTGATAGCAACAATGTACAATAACATTGATATCACGATGCTCGGAATAATCAAAGGTGAGCGAGAAACAGGAATTTTCGCCGCTGCTCATCAGTTGCTCGCGTTCTTGATACTGCCTACGCTAATCCTTCAGGGAGCTTTTTTCCCGAAATTTTCCCGAGCCACAAACTTTGAGGAAAGAGATAAAGTAGTCAGTATTTTTTCGAGAATCAACTTTCTTTTGGGCTCATTTATAGCTCTGAATCTATTCCTTTACTCCGACTTAATCGTTGTGCTATTGGGAAATCAATATGCAGAATCCTCCGGTGCTTTGAAAATTCTCTCTGTGACGATATTTCTTCAATACATTGTAGTAAACTTTTTCCAACCATTGATAGCATGGAAATTTGAAAATAAAGTAATAAAAGCCACTTTAATCGGTTTGACTCTGAATGTAATCGTTAATATGATTCTAATTCCCATTTACGGATTTTATGGAGCTGCAATTGCTACGATATTCAGCGAACTTTCGGTTTTGACAATGATGATATTTTTATTTAGAAAAGTACACGGAAGTTTATATCTTTCCAATCTGGCTAAAGCTTTCGTAGCAACACTTATCGGAGTATCGCCCGGATTTGTTATGCTCGCACTTGGACTAAACATGTATTTATCCGTCATAGTTACTGTTACGGCATGTATTTTGATTTATTTATATACCAAATTGGTTGATTTCAACGAAATAAAGGGATATTTGAAGAAATGAAATATGATTATCTGATAGTTGGTGCGGGTTATGCCGGATGCGTTATGGCAGAACGCATTACAAATGAATTGGGCAAGAAGGTACTGATTGTTGACAAACGCGACCACATAGCCGGAAATGCTTATGATTATTACGACGAAGCGGGCTTGCTCGTGCATAAATACGGACCGCATATTTTTCATACTTCATCAAAAAAAGTATGGGATTACTTGTCGCAATTTACCGAATGGAATCCCTATGTTCATCATGTCAAAGCAGTCGTAGAAGGCAAATTAGTTCCTGTTCCTTTCAATCTGAACTCATTATATACAGTATTCCCTCCCGATTTCGCCCGAAAATTGGAAAATAAGCTGATTGCAAATTATGGTTTTGGACTGAAAATCCCGATATTGAAAATGCGTGAAACCGACGACACGGATATTAAATTTCTTGCCGAATATATTTACAAGAATGTTTTCCTTGGCTATACGGTTAAGCAATGGGGCTTGAAACCCGAAGAATTGGATTATTCGGTTACTTCGCGAGTGCCTGTTTTCATTTCGCGCGACGACAGGTATTTCCAAGATACTTATCAAGGCATCCCAAAGCATGGTTACACAGAAATGTTCAAAAAAATCATAGCCAACAAAAATATCAGAATCCTTTTGAAAACCGATTATAAAGAAATTATTGACGATATTAAATTCGACAAAATCATATATTCAGGTCCGATTGACTACTTTTTTGATTATTCCCACGGTGAATTGCCATACAGAAGTTTGAATTTTTCTCTCGTAAATTTCGATTTAGAGCAATTCCAATCAGGAGCTCAAATCAATTATCCCAATAATCATGATTATACACGCATCACCGAATTCAAACATCTGACAATGCAAAAGCATCACCGCACAACTGTGGCTTACGAATATCCGCAGCCATATGTTATCGGCGAAAATGACCCGTATTATCCAATTCCGCGAGCAGAAAATGACGAAATTTTCAAGAAATATGCCGCTGAAGCCGAGAAGCTCAAAAATGTGATTTTTGTGGGCAGATTGGCAGATTATAAATATTATAATATGGACCAGATTGTTGGAGTGACTCTACAGAAATTTGAAAAAAGTATAGCAAATTTAAGAACATAATGCAAGATTTGAACAAATACCCTCTTTGTGTGGACTTGGACGGCACTTTGATTAGAACTGATATAATGTTCGAGTCAATTTTCCTTTTGTTGAAGAAAAATATATTTTATATTTTCATGATTCCCCTTTGGTTGATGAAAGGGCGTTATGAATTAAAAGAACAATTGGCAAAGCACGTCGAGCCAAATGTTGATATTTTGCCATATAATGAAGAAGTCATACGCATTTCCGAAGCCGCTCATGCCGCCGGGAGAGATGTGTATTTGGTTACTGCTTCGTATCATACTATTGCGGAAAAAGTCGGTCAGAAATTCCCCTTTTTCAAGGGAACCTATGCTTCGAAAGACGGAATTAACCTCGTGGCAAAAACGAAATCCGACTTTTTAGTCAAACAATTCGGCAAAGAACAATTTGATTATGCGGGCGACAGCTACAAAGACCGATTTGTTTGGCAAAATTCTCATGGCAAAATATTAGTCAATTGTTCTGACGAAATGAAAAATGAATTTCAAGGTCCGGAAACCCAAATAATAGACGACAAAAGTCAATCGAAACTAAAATTATTAACCGAACAATTACGCGTTTATCAATGGGTAAAAAATACGCTTGTGTTTTTGCCGATGTTGCTTGCTCATGTGATAGACCAAAGCATGATAGTCAGCAGTACGCTTACATTTTTCGCATTGAGTTTCATGGCATCTGCAATTTATGTAATCAATGATTTATTCGATATTGAAGCAGACCGTAAGCACGTTGACAAGAAAAATCGCCCACTAGCATCCGGCAGACTTAAAATCATTTCTGCTGCTAAACTTGTCCCAATCCTATTTACTATGGCAGTAATATTAGCTTATTATGCCAAAGGTTTTGATACATTGGGTGTGATTTTGATTTATTTTGCCGTAACTGTGTTATATTCCTTGTGGTTCAAGCGATTAAACATGGCAGATATTATAATTCTGGCAGGATTATATACATTGCGATTATTGATTGGGGGCGTTGCTACGGACACATTAATTTCGCATTGGCTTTTGTCATTTTCGATGTTCTTCTTCCTATCGCTGGCAAGTTTGAAGCGATTTATAGAGCTGAAATCTATTGAAATTAATAATTCAAGCAAATCCGTTCGCGGCTACAACACAGACGATACATTATTGATGATGATAATTGGTGTAGCGTCCGGATTAATCTCAGTGCTTGTTTATGTACTTTATATAAACTCACCGGCGGTTGCGGTGCTGTACAAAAATCTTTTTTTAATGTATCTTATCGCACCTGTTTTATTATATTGGATTACACGGACTTGGCTTTTAGCCAATCGCGGGCAAATTCATCATGACCCGGTCGTTTTTGCATTTCGTGACCGAGCAAGTCATTTCGTAGTAATTATTATATTTATTTTATCCGTAATTGGAATGTTATAATGGAAACAACATTATCATTTGGAAATTACCCCAAATTAAGCAATCAAAATTTAATCAAGTATTTTTGGGTTAATGATTTACAAAGAATTGGCGAAATTAAGGGCGATATTTTGCCCTATGGTTTGGGCAAAAGCTACGGAGATAGTTGCCTAATTGACGGCGGAACATTGCTCGACATTTCCGGAATGAATAAATTCATTAATTATGATGAATTATCAGGAATTTTGACCTGCTATTCCGGTGCGACTTTAGCTGATTGCATAGACTTTTTGCTTCCTCGCGGGCGATTTTTGCCGGTCACTCCGGGAACTAAATATGTAACACTCGGTGGTGCTATTGCAAATGATGTGCATGGCAAAAATCATCACAAAGCAGGCACATTCGGATGTCATGTCACCGAGCTTGAACTGCTCCGTTCGGACGGCACATTGCTTCAATGCTCCGAATCAATTAATTCTGAATTATTTGCGACTACAATTGGCGGGCTCGGGCTTACGGGCATTATTACAAAAGTCAGCTTCCAAACTGTGGAATGTCCGGGACCAATAATCGAATCAGAAAGTATTAAATTTCGGACATTTGAGGAATTTTTCGATATTACGCAAAATTCCGAAAATTATAATTATACCGTTGCTTGGGTTGATACAACTAAACCAGGCAGAGGATTATATAATCGCGGTAATTTCGCTCCCAAAAGCAGACAAAAACCGTATAAGTCCACAAATGGCAAGATGTTGCCATTTCCGTTAAATATGGAATTAATTAATCCATTAACCGTAAAAGCATTTAATACATTATTTTATAATAAACAATTGTCTAGAATTAAAAAAGCAGATGTATCTTTCGAGCCATTTTTCTATCCTCTCGATGCAGTTGACGGTTGGAACAAAGCCTACGGGAAAAAAGGTTTTGTGCAATATCAATTTGTAATTCCGTTCGATAATTATATAAATGTACTAAAAGAAATATTTAATTTAATTACACGCTCAAAATTGTCATCTTTTTTGACTGTATTAAAAACATTCGGAAATATTAAATCGCCCGGCATGATGTCATTCCCACGAGAGGGCGTTACGCTTGCCATTGATTTTAAAATGATAGGCGATGCATTACTTAAAATATTAGACGAATCCGATAATATCGTCAAATCAGTCGGGGGAGTTGTCTATCCTTGCAAAGACGCTCGAATGTCATCCGAAAATTTCAAAGCATTTTATCCGCAATGGACAGATTTCGCTAATTATATAGACCCAAAATTTTCGTCAAGTTTTTGGAAAAGAGTAACAAAGGAATAATCATGAAAACAGTATTAATTTATGGCGCTACATCTGCAATAGCTCAAGCTGCAGCCGTTAATTTCGCTCAAGATAAATGGAAATTATTGCTTGTCGCAAAAAATGAGAATAAATTAGAAGATTTATCGAACGATTTAAAAACTCGTTATTCGGCAAATGTCGCAACATTTTATTTCGACGCAATTGACGAGGCAACATATAAAAAATCCTTTGATGAAGCACTTGCAAGTGCCGGAGTGATTGATGCCGTTTTGATAGCCCATGGTACTTTGCCCGAGCAAGATAAAATCTCGGGCAACTTAGATGCCATCAATCGCGAAATCGTCGCTAACGGCATTTCTGTGGTTAATTTGGCAACAATCGCCGCTAATTATTTTGAACCTTTGGGCAAAGGTATGATTGCAGTGATAAGCAGCGTGGCAGGAGACCGTGGCAGACAAAGCAACTACATTTACGGCGCTGCGAAAGGCTTTGTCAGCACATATTTCCAAGGTTTAAGCAATCGAATGTTCCATAAGGGCGTATCTGTACTGACAATCAAGCCCGGTTTTGTTGATTCGCCAATGACATCACATGTTCCGAAAAACTTTCTCTTCACATCATCCGCTGCCGTCGGCAAGAGTATTTTCGATGCAATAAAAGCGGGAAAATCAGGTGCAATTTATGTTCCGGGCTATTGGCGTTTAATCATGTGCATAGTAAAATCCATCCCCGAATCTCTTTTTATGAAATTGAAGATGTGATATAAATAAGAAAACCCGCCGAATTCTGACGACGGGTTATTCAATTTCCGGGATTAAATACTATCTGATAATATTTAACATTTTTATGATACTTTGCTCCGATGTTTGGACTCTGACAATGTATCTACCGTTGCTAAATTCTGATAAGCTAATTTCTTCAATTATTTCATCTGAATAGACATTCCCCAAATTGCGAAGTAAAATCACTTGTCCGTTGATGTCATAAATCGAAATTATAACATCTGATGGATTTTCCAAAGCAATTTTCACTTGAATTTTATCCGATGTCGGGTTTGGCATAATTGAAACATCGCATCCAATCGCCACATCGTCAACAGATTGAACGTTTAGCGAAGTGATTTCATAGTTTGACTTCATTGGCTCAACATTGCCTACACTATCAATTGCTTGACTAAATAAATGGTAGGTGTGGGTTAAGTCCAATTCTACGTAAACCGTTTCTTCATATCCGGTTACAATCGGCACATACTCGCCTCCATCCATCGAAGCGTGAATGATTCTGTATCTGACTCCACTTTCGTCATCATTGCTGATTCCCTCGATTCGATACAAATTCGCTTGTAATGTTGAATGAATTGAATTCAATTTGCTTGTTGGAGGAACTAAATCCAATTTATTGGAATAATTATTTGTAGTAATTGGAGGATTCAAGTCGAAAAATATATCAGCTTTCGCATTAATTTCGACTTCATTCCCCAAAGTGTTGAGCAAATTAACAGAATATGACACATTGCCTTCTCCTTCCGGCGAAGTTTTGTTTGGTGGAAGGAAACCTCCGTCCGGGTCTTCAGTCAAGTCCATTGTCTCGGGGTCTAGTGTGATGAATTGCCAGTAAGCAATTGCAGTTTCGGTATCAAAATTGGCATTAACACGGACTATATTTTTGAAACTACCTTCGGGTTCGATATCTAAAGTAAATTGTTTCAATCCTGTCATAGGAGCATAAGTTTTGCCGCCAAATGAAAAATTTCCGAAACTGAATGAATTCAAATCATATTTTGTCTTATCGAGCGTATCAATTATGACAACTTCTTGTGCCGGAGCTGACGCAGCGGCTAAGTTCTCGAAGGAGATAGTATATGCAAATCCGTATGTATTGACGAAATTTTCCGATGCATAACCACCTGGACCGGCAATTTCATTCGGGTCAAAACTCGAAACTGCCGCTATATCCTTTTTACCATTGCCATATTTAGTGTAACACTCTCTGCCGGCTTGAATCCCACCATAGATATTGTTAATGACCGAAACCACAGCGACAGCCGTTTTATAAGCTTGTTTGAGTGGCAAAGCATCGCTGGCGCATCCGGCAATTACAAATGCAACATCCTTCACTGTGCCACCCCAACCCCAAATTTTTTCTCTCCAAGTTTTTGGACGATTATAATCAGGGTTTGTAGGGTTGGGTGCTAAATATCCTGCCGGATCCATAGTGAGGTTAAGAATTGAATTGGCGCATCCAACGCCCGGAATTAAATTATTAACAATATCCGCAATTCCGTCTTTCATTGCCTGGAACATTACTGCACGCAAACATGCGGCTGTCTTTTTGTCAATAGCAGCACTGAGTACCTCTTCATCTTTAAGAACAATTCCACCGGGAACAATTTCAAACATTGGCTCGTTAAACCACGTGTAAGCTTTGAAGCTTTCGTTGGTACGGATTCTTACTTCGATTTGCCCGCTGAAATTAGCAGGGATTATCGGGACAAAAAATGAGTATAATCTGACTTTTTGAGGTCCGTCAAAATAGCCGTAATGTTCAATAAAATCAGGCTCATTTAGCAATTCGGCATATTCGGGATTGGATTGCCAATACTCACTCTGCGACATTTTCAAGTTTTTGAATTCAATCTCAAGTCCCGTGGGCATTGTAATCATGAAATATATCGGAACACCGAGAGCGTCATTATTGCCAATATTACCAAAATCAATAGTATATGTTTGCCATCTTCCGAATAGTATTCTATCTCGACCATTGAAATTAGCATAAGGTTGTGGTTTGGTAGCTTGTACAATTTCGAATCCATTTTCAAGCTTCCATTTTGTACCGTCTGGCAATTGAACAACTACGTCATATGTGTTTAGTGCTTGATCAGTTAAATCAAATCTTGCTTCCAATGCATCGAGTTGCGCAAGTCGCACACTTTCCGGATCCAGGTATTTAACTCCGCCTTTTTCGAGCCAAACTTTACTTCCCTCTTTGAATCCTCCGCCATAGACATTTATTGTAGCATAACCTTCATTCCCGGCGCTCTTTACAAAGACTTCCCGAATTCCGTTAACAGTAACAATTTTGCATAAGGTATCACTCCCTAATTTGTTATTTGCAATCAAGCAAACATCATATACTCCGGGTATTTTATAAGTATGCGAAGGGTGAACTTGTTCGGACTTGTTTCCATCGCCAAAGTCCCAATTGTAAGTACCGCCAAAAGTTGTCTGATTTTGGAATGTGAACGTGTTTATAGTATTAAAAATATCAAATTCAGCTTCGGGTATGAAAGCCCTTGTATAAGCACTACTCCATAAACCGGCTGTATCGAGGAATTGTATAGAAAATGTTTCCGCACTTTCGTCAGGAAGTTCTATGATGCTGTTAAGCTCAAAAAGTTTGACAGCTTTCTGCAATTTTACAGTTTTCGCATTATCGAATTTCCCATCAATCCAATAGCGATATTGAACAATCAAATTTTCATCAGAATTTCCCGAACCCGCTTTGAAAAATATCTTAGAAATTACCGGACTCCACAAATCAGACTCATCTTTGAACCTAACATTCAAAGTATGAAAGCCCGTGCTCAATGATTTCAAATCAGCAAATTCGCTGATATCAATACCGCCGTCAATTTCAATAATTTGGTGTGAATCATAATCATCATCAACCCAATATTCAAGCTCGACAATATTATTTACATCTGAATTTGATTTGCCTGCTTTGAAAAAATATTGAGAAAATGTCGGGCTGAATTTGCCGACTTTATCTTTGAATCTAATATTAATTGTATTAAAACCTGAAATTACTGCGGACAAATCTAATTCGGTTTCAAGTTCGAGCACAGCCGTTGGCGCTACTGAGCGAGTAATTTTATTTCCAACATCTTCATTAACCCAATATTCGTATTCGACAATTTGATTTTGTGCGGATATTGAATTAATCAGAATAGGAAATAATAAGAAAAAAATAAACTTTTTCATATTATCCTCACTTTATTTGTTTTGTGCTTCAACTTTGAATTCAATTTTCAGCTGACCTTTTGGGTTTGTCATTGAACTTACCTTGCTGTTTTGAATGATCGGGTTGACAGGGATTCCAAGTTCTTTAAATGGATTTGACGTGCCATAAATTCCTACTTGTGTGCCATCGGTGCCATTAATTGCGCTAAGTGCCTCAGGTGTAAGGTGGTAATTATCATCAAAACTCAGAGGACCGCCTGAATAATTAACAAAGATATCCTCCAATAGCATATAAACATTGCCCTCGCTTCGGACAACACCGTTACCATTCAAACCCGGCTCGTGGCAATAAAGATTATTCAGGTATTGAATGTTTTCAAAAGCATTTACATATCCAAAATTGCCAACTGTTACAATGTTATTTTCGAAAATACAGCCCCAAATGCCATTGAAAGGGTTGTTATCAATTGTAACAAAAATGTTGTTATAGAATTTTGCATTAGCGAAATGAGTTACTAAACGTGCAGTAACACCTGTTTGTCTTAAATAATTATTGCATACAATGACATTTTTGGCCTTTCCACCATAAATAGCACCTTCTACCATATTTTCACGAATTACGATATTTTCTGCATTATTAAAACCGTCCCAAGTATATCCCATTAGTAGAACATTGAAATAGCATCGTTGGATGACATAATTTTTCACGTTAGATGTCGCATGGTCGGTACCGAATGTTATTGCTCCCGAGATATAAAGACCCTGAACTGATCCGCCACTGCCGGCATCAGTAATTGTCAAAGTACCGGTACAATATGTAACTGAATTAGTTCCGTTGATTTTGGGGTTATAACCTGCACCGATGATGTGCAATTTCTTGTTAACGACTACATTTTTTAGATCGAAATTTCCTGCGGGCAAATACAGGATGTCGTCTGTTTGAGCTAACTCGATAGCGCTAATCAAATCAGTCGCCACCTTAGTTGTTCCGTTTTGAGAAGTGATAGTAATCACTGATTGGCTGAATAAGCCGATATGCCATGAGAGCATAATTAGAAAGAAAAGAACTTGTTTCATTATAGACTCCAATAATAAAGTTAATCCATTTGTTAAATGTATAAATTCTATATATCAAAATACTTAAAGCTCATTCTAAAATCTCGTTCAGGGAAACGGTGGGTTATCAATTTAAGTCAGAATCAAAGGATGGTGAATATAAAATTATTACTTAATGTTAGAAAATTGTTTGTCCAAAGTGTAAGTTCGTGCATTCTGTATGTCCATGTAAAATTTCTTCACCCATATGGTCGGATAACAGGAACAATTTATGAAATAACAAATCGAATAAGCGCTGACGTTTCACATTTATTCCTAATTAATGTCACACATAGAACAACAAATATAACACTTTTCCATTAATAAACAATTGAAGTATCATTAATTAAAATTAATTTTGCTTGTGAGTGAAATGAGTTGGGATATACCGAGCAAAATGGCAACGACAACGATATGGATTACAAATTGTCAAAGCTGATGGTAACTTCGAATCAAAGCGACTCGTTTCTGGGAGTAGTTGTGGAGTAGGCCAGGCTGTGATATTATTTTATTAAATTCCACTGAGGATCAACACCATCAACATAGTAACTATACCATGTTTATGTATTGACGGCCCAGAAGTCGAGAGCTAAAACTTTTGGTAGAGAATTTTTATCAAAAGTTTGCCCATTTATTTCCGACAAGAGTAGAGTAGTTAATATATTATAAGCAAGTTGATTGTTTTTGACATTATCACTTTTCAAGTTGAACATTTGTGAAAATATTTATATCGAATGATAAATAAAAAATCTCAACGCTGTGTTTGAGCTGCTGTAGTTTTCATAATATTTATAATCGCCGTAACGTTCATATAAAAGGAATTCTAAACCGAGTGCAGTTTTTCGGGATAAGTGTAGATTAATTCCGGTATTAAGCAAACCGACGAATTCATTTCCTTCTGCACCGGCAAGTGTATGTATCCAATATCTCTTATAGTTGGAATAGACTTCGCCCAAATCATTGAAAAGAAACTTTACTCCGATACTTCCGCTTGCGCCGGGTCCAAGATTATAATCTTTCTCTTCTTCAACTGCATATTGTGAATTTGTGCCCCCCATTAATATTGCCGATATACTTATATTATTCTCCATTGTTAGTGAATTTGAGAGTAGAACTCGGTTGATCAATTGCCCTGTAGCACTCGTAGCGGTTAATTTATAAACATTATTTATAAATAAATCAATTTCTTTGTATAGACCGATTATGTTATCGGTGTTGTCAAAAAGTTCTAATTTACTGTCTGTGATAACCCCGCTAGCAAATATTGCGACTATTTCATCTCCTTCGGCAATATTAACTTCAGTGTGAAGTGAAAAATAGTCGAACGGTTTTGTGTGTTTATCAACATCAAACCGATCACTATAATTAAGATTAGCTCTAAGAGTTAAATATGCTTTGCTTTCATTAATGTTTTTACTGAAAAACACGTTATGAACTCCGGTAGAGACAATCAGTTTGAAATCGGGTCTTATATTCGGTGAACCCGATTTCCACATATCACCTCGTATTAGACGATTAAAACCCAGCATAGGATTTATTACGGTTGATGTAAACTCACGTAAGAATCTTTCAAATCCGGTTGAACTTTCATCTATAATTAAGTTTGAAACACGATATGATATTTCGCCTAAAGTTATTCCGCTGAAAGATGTTGTAATAAGATCGTTATAAGAAGGAGGCTTGTTTTCCATAAAAAGCTCCCACATTAAGCTTCCGCCGATTGTATAGGGGGCGGACTCCCAAAAGCTCAATCCGTTTGAACGTGCGGCATTAAAATAATTTGCACCATGAAATGGATGAAGAAATTGATTCATTAAAAAACGATCATCATCCGAAACAAACCCGGTCTTAAAATTATCTTTAATTGTTCTCCAGCTGATTTTAGCAAAATCACTATCGAAGATATATGTGTTAACTGCACCGAGAGAAAGATTTAACCCGATAATTTCAACAGCAGGGAGCAGATAATTTTTCTCCGGTTGAGAGATTATTTTGGTTTGTTCACTATTAAAACTTTCCGAATAAACAGCCAAACCTGGAGGTAAATTTTGATTATTATCTTGTGCAATTATGTCTTGAGAAATAAAGAACAAACATATTATCACAAGAAAATTAAAGGTTAGCTTATAAATATTTTTTTTCATTTTTAGTTATCCTTCAATCAAATTCATTATAGTTCTGTGAGCTTTTTGAATATTGTACATTTCGGAATGAAGTATCGTCCAAAAACCGTCAATCTTATCTAGCTTTTTGACGGTAAGATTTTTAAGACGATATCCGTCTTTGTCGTCAAGCTCTTTTTGTCCGATCCACTGAGCGTCGTCTTTACCCTCATTATCATAGCTCCAATTTATAAAGGGAGCATTTCTAACATCGGCTGGAGATAGAAACTCTTTTTGATTATATAAACTCATACTAAAGATTGCTGCCTTTAAAAGTTTTAGTGTTATTTACATTTATGGATTTCATTTTAGAACTCCTTCTTTTTTTATCTCTTTTTCAATAATGCTAAGTAATTTATTTGCGATATCGTCGGTCAGTTTTTCATTGAAGAAAGAGATAACTTTGCCCGTAGCATCTACCACAATTATGTTTGGATTATCTTCGGATAAATTCCATCCCTTTAATAAAACTTCATCATTATCAAGTACGTATGATTTAGTTGCATCTTCTTTTGCTCTTCCCTTAACTTTTCCTTCGATAATGCCGATGGGAATCCAAGTAGCTTCGGTATTAATTACCATTGTTACTTGTACAGATTTGCGAGAATAAGCTTTACTATCTATCTTGTTAAGCAACGATTCAACATCCTTTTGCTGGTTCGGCGCAACATAAAAAACTATATTTAGTTTGTTTTTAAGATCAGAGCTTTTCCATTCGTTACCGTTAATATTGCCTCCTTTGTCTTTTCGCAAAACTAAATCCGGAAGATTTTTGTTAATCTTGATTTGGGCGTTTAAAGTAACTACAGCAAATAGGGAGAGCACTATAAACCGTGATATAGTGATGATACTTCTATGATTCTTATTCATTCTCATTTTTATTCCTTTTCTTTTTTTGTTGCAAAATACGCGTCAACACTATCCTATCTTAGATAGGAAGGATTTTGAAATAGTAATGTAAACTTTTCCTCAGGCGAATTACCTAATGAAGTTGCAATAGTGCATCGTTCATCAATAATCTGTGCAAGGTTATTCAAGCAAAGCTACAATAATCTCCTCCTGCCCGGTAAAGTGCCTGTAAATAACACTTTCAGAGAATTGCATTTCTTTGGCTAAGTTTTTTATGGTCAATCCGCCGGTACTTGATGAGGTAAGTATTCTGCCGGCAGCTTCAATGATTTCCATTTGTCTGTCTGTTATAGTCATTGTCATTTTTCGATGATATCCAATCTAAAGTTACTTTATGTTAGTGAACGTTCACTACGCAAAAGTATTGCAAAAAAATTACATATCCAATTTTTTTTCTTCAAAAGTTTTGAATAAGATTATCAGGATTTCGGGATGGACAGGGAATGAGACTCAGCAGAACAATAGGGTTGTGCTTCTGCAACCATAGGGTTAACCCTATGGTTGATATTTGAAGGATTACGAATTAAGTGTTGGCGATAAAATTGCGAACTATTCGCCGAATATCGAGGGCAATAGCATTGATTTGAATTCATTTATGAATCATGCTTTGTTGAAAGCAAAAGGCAAAAATAATAAGGAAATAGTAGAAATTGAGAATTTGGTTGCGGCATACGAATTTGCGCAACTCAATCTTCTGAATGCAAAAAAATCTATTACATAGCCACGCAATTTTGTCCGAGACTTTGTTAATCAAAAGTAAGCGTGGTCATTTTCGAAATGAAAAGATTGGAGTTTTCGACTTTGAAATCCGAATTGATGAACATAATTTATTTGAAGAAATGAACTTTGCTAAGGCAGTACATCTTCACAGTCAGCCTACACTTATGTTGACATCTTCAGTTTTTTTCCTTCTTTCCAAACCTTCGTTAATCAGCAATTTCATCAATGATTGATAAGGAAAGTTGAAGTTTAAAGGTTTAATCCTCAACGCTTAATAATAATTTCCACCTATTTATTTCATCTTTTACAAAATTTGGATTTGGTGAACCAAAAGTTTTTTTGCGATAGAGGGAGCCTTCAACTTTAAATACTTCAATAGCAGTTTCATCAAAAATTGGATTGATTTTTTGTAATTGCTCTAATGAAAGTTGGTGCAATTTAGAATTATGTTCTTCGGCAAGTTTAACAACTTCGCCAACAATGTGATGTGATTCTCTAAACGGTATTCCTTTAACAACAAGCCATTCTGCAAGCTCGGTTGAAAAAATAAAATCGCCTTCTAATTCATTTACAAATCTGTTTTTGTTAACAGTAAGCGTGCTAATCATTCCAATCATCATAGAAAGTGCTTGATAATAGTTGTTAAATGAATCAAAAACCGGCTCTTTATCTTCTTGCATATCACGATTGTAGCTTAAAGGCAATCCTTTCATCATAGTGGAAACGGCTGTATAATTTCCATAAACTCTGCCTGTTTTACCTCTGCTTAGTTCTGCCATATCGGGATTTTTCTTCTGAGGCATTAGTGAAGAGCCGGTTGTAAAAGAATCACCCAATTTAATAAAATTAAACTCGGAAGTTGACCAGATAATTAACTCTTCAGAAAGGCGGCTTATATGCATCATGCCAATATTACATGCGTTTAAGAAATCGAGGGCAAAATCCCTGTCCGAAATTGCATCCAAAGCGTTTGAAGCGGGTTTGCTAAAATTCAATTTTTCGGAAGTTAAATTTCTATCAAGTGGAAGAGTTGAGCCAGCAAGGGCTCCACAACCAAGTGGTGAAATGTTGGTCTCCTCAAAAACAAATTTTAAGCGATTTTTATCTCTTTCGAGCATTTCAATATAAGCAAGCAGATGAAATGCAAATGAAATTGGTTGGGCGCGTTGCAAGTGAGTATATCCCGGCATTATGGTTTCTGTATGCAATTCACTCAAGTTAATTAGTGCTTTTTGGAAATTAGATATTTCCTCTATCAAATTAGAAATTGCTTTTTTAGTCCAAAGTCTAAATCCTGTTGCTATTTGGTCATTTCTGCTTCTTCCTGTATGAAGTTTACCGGCAATTTCGCCGATTAGTTCAAAAAGCTTTGCCTCAACTGCGGAGTGAATATCCTCAAACTCAAATTCTTCCGGTTTCCATTCATTATTATTATATAGTTTTAGGATAGAATTTAGTCCGTTTACAATTTTTATGGATTCATCTTCGGAAATAATATTTACGGATGCCAACATTTCTGCATGTGCAATGCTTATTTTAATATCTTCACCAATTAAATTTATATCAAATGAAAGCGATGAAGAAAATTCCATTGCATTATCATTTAGTTTATCTTTAAATCTTCCGCCCCAAAGCATAATTGTGTTTCCTTATTATTTTAGAAATAAAAATAAAAGACATTAAATACATGACAAAACACGGAGTTAACCCTCTTCTGTCATAGTATCTAATATCTTTCATTCATCTAAATTTATTTGTTTCTAACTTGACTAGCAGTTTTAAAAGGCAATCCATAAAGATGAATAAACCCGATAGAAGCTACTTGGTCAAATCTATCTCCATCAGAGTATGTTGCCAATTCTTCATTGTAAAGGCTAAACTCAGAATCTCTTGATAGCACTTTTAGAGTTCCTTTATAAAGTTCAATTTTAACATTTCCGGAAATATATTCTTGAGTTGAATCAACAAAAGCCATAAGCGAATTGAACAAAGGAGTGAACCATAATCCATCATAAATCATATTAGCTACTTGATTTGAAACACCTTGTTTATATCTAAATGTGTCCTTATCCATAACTAATTTTTCAAGTTCATGATGTGCTTTATGTAAAATGGTGGCTGCCGGTGCTTCATAAATTTCTCTGGATTTAATTCCAACAACTCTATTTTCAATAATGTCTAATCTACCAATTCCATGTTTTGAACCAAGTGTATTTAGTTCAACAACCAAATCAACCGGGGATTTAGTTTCTCCATTAATAGCAATAGGAATACCTTTTGCAAAAGAAATTGTAATTGTTTCAGATTCATCCGGTGCATTTTTAGGATCTGTAGTAATTTGATATGCATCTGCCGGAGGTGCCACAGTAGGATCTTCTAAAACGCCGCATTCAATAGAAATTCCAAAAAGATTTTCATCTATTGAATAAGGTGATTCTTTTGTTGCTTGAACTGAAATGTTGTGTAGTTTGGCATATTCAATTTCTTGTTCTCTATTTTTGAACTCCCATGTTCTTAGTGGAGCTAAAATATTTAAATGTGGAGCAAGAGCCTGAATTCCTACCTCAAATCTTACTTGATCATTTCCTTTTCCAGTTGCGCCATGAGCAACTGTATCTGCACCTTCTTTTATTGCAACATCAACGAGCATTTTAGCAAGTAAAGGTCTGCCAATTGAACATCCCATTGGATATTCGTTTTCGTAAAGAGCCCCAGCTTTTAGTGCTCTAAAAGCGTACTCTTTAATAAACTCTTCTTTTAAATCTATAACGTGAACTTTTGAAGCTCCCGTTTTTAATGCTTTTTCTTCTAAGCCAACTAATTCGCTTTTCTGACCTAAATCACCGGTAACAGCAATAATTTCAGCGTCATATTTTTCGCTTAACCATTTTACCATTACTGATGTATCAAGTCCACCGGAATAAGCAACAACAATTTTCTTTGGATTCAAAATTTTCTCCATATGAGTCCACTTTAATAGACTCAATTAATAATGTGTTTTTAAAATCATGTTTCTCTTATAGAATTATGAACATTCTATATATTGACAATTTAATTCAACAAGTATTTTATCCACTGCATCTGATCCAATCTCCATCAGTATTACTTCTGCGGTGGCGGATCTGTTGAATTAGAGCGAGCCGCTTTTTGGTAGGTTGGGGGAGGGCAAGGGAGCTGAGATTACTGCCAGCACCGAACCACCGCCTGACACAAAACCCATGTTAGCGTTTCGTTGGTTATTTAATCAAATGGTTTAGTCCTTAACGCAGCGGACAGAGAAACCTTCTGGTTTCTCTGCAGGACCTTTGAACACGAGTTCGATATTGGTGTTCATACCTCTTATCCAGATACGCTCCGCATTAAATTCAGTAGAAGTCCACCAGCTACCTCCGTTATTAATTATATTGAATATTCCATCCATGGAACGATATCCACCCGGGAGCGCGTTAAAGCCTGATTCGTTTGTAGCTCCGTAATTAGGAGTCTCCCAATGGGAAGTTCCTGATTCTTTCAGCTTGCCACCAGCAACATCTTCACCTCCAAGATACGTTGTTAGTTCTGACCACTCGGCATCAGTTGGAATGTGCCAGCCGGTGGGGCAAAGTTTGTCTGTTTTTACTGCATATCCATTATATAATGCTCCATATTGGTTTTTATATGTTGAATCATTATCATACCAATAATATGCAGGGGTTGTTAAAGATATTGAATCACGATTTATCCATGCCGAATTATCGGTAACTAATGGTATTGGCGTACCATCATTATACTTTGTGGTTTTCAGGTTTTCTGCCATCCAGGTCTGCGTCCCTATGGTTACGGTTTTATATATATTTCCATCAATGTCTTTTACTGTTTGCGCCTTAACTGCTGTAAAACTTAAACTAACCAGTAGAACAGCTATGGTTTTTATTATTTTTTGTTTCATTGTACTTTGCCATGATTACTTCTTAACAATTTCCACCCTGCGATTGAGTGCTTTGCCTTCCTCTGTTTCATTTGTTGTAACAGGACATACAGGACCAACGCCATCACCTGTCAATCGGGTTGCTAAGATATTATACTTTGTTACCAGGTAATTCTTAACTGATTCACCTCTGCTTTTTGAAAGTTTTTGATTCATATCATAGCTCCCCACGTTGTCTGTATGTCCAACGATGTAAACATTTAATCCAGGATTTTCCTTAAGATAGGTTGCAATTGAGCTTATCGCTTTCTCCGATTCAGGCTTGATGTCAGATTTTCCTGTATCAAAAAGAATACCATACAGGGCTATTTTCCCCTGTGAAGCAATACTCTCTTTTATATCCAATGCACTTACTTCCTGCTTCATCACATCAACTTCTATTGATATGATGCCGTAATTATCCAAATCGGTGCTATTCGTGTTTGCATTCACATAAATCCATAATTCTTTGCCATTGTAAGTGGTTTTAAATACAGATCCGTCGGATTCTTTTAATACTTCCCCTCCAGCTGCCTTGATAGCATTTGCATGATTTTGAAGTATCTGAAGTCCTGATACCTTCCTGGTGTTATCCTCCTTTTTATTAAACCACACTTCACGATATACACCTTCCTTTTTAATGGAGCGTGCTCCCCTGTCGACAATGAAATCATAAGATCCGAATTCAGAATAGTTGCAATAATCTTTCACGTAAAATCCATCAAAAACGGTGAAAAATTTAAAGGTTTTTTCAAGGCAATCCGGATTGTCATTCTGTGCATAAGAGAGTATAGGTATTGCGCATAAAAGAAGTAATAAGATGTGTTTTTTCATGATATTTTGTTTTTTTAATTAATAGTTAAAAAGAGCGAATCGCATGAACCCCAAGTTCTACAGAATAAAGAACAGTGCTTTGTACTCCTGTGATAAAGTTCTGGCATTGGGGGATTCCATTTCCGTCCTCCGTGGAACTGTAATAAGTCTCCATGCCCCATCGGTAAAACAAATCTTTTTGCAGATACAATAAATTCAACTCGTAAAGCGACGGTAAATACCAATCACCATACACAAGACCATTGTTTTCAAATACTTGATGCTCAGAGCAAATCAAGGCTGCGTATTTTTGGCTATTCCCTCTTCCCTGACTTGCAATTATGACAGCTGTATTTGCTTTACCTGCACCAATACCATCGGCTCTTGCCATTGTATACTCATGAAAACCAGCTATTCCAGAGTTTTGATCATCTATTGCTGCTATTAATCCATGTTGTCCGTTATCATAAACATAAAACACAATACCACCTCCGTAATGTTCGCCAATGGTATGAATTGATGATACTCCTGAAACACCAGACGGGTTGGCAGACCCCAGAGAATCTTGCTGTCCCTGCTGTCCTGTTATTCCTGTTGATCCTGCCTCCTGACTGCTTCCATCCATTTCGATAGAAATGACTCCGTAATTATCCAGGTCTTCGCTGTAGGTGTTGGCATTCACATAGATCCAGAATTCTTTACCCTGGTATGTCAATGTAAATACGGACCCGTCCGATTCCGGCACCACTTCTCCTCCTGCCGCTTTAATTGCATCGGACTGTTGCTTAAGGATCTGCTGTCCTGAAATATGCTTGTAATTGTCTGCCTTCCTTTTGTACCAGGCTTCGCGATATACTCCTACCTTGTGTATGGATCTGCTGTTCCTGTCAACGACAAAATCATAGGAGAAGTATTCAGAGAATTTGCAATAGTCACCTAAGTAGTATCCTTCAAAGGAAGGAAGGAAAGGCAATGCAGATTTCATGCAACCCTGGACATCATCCTGGGCTAATGCATAAAGGGAAAGACTGAACATAACAAGTGAAAGAATTGCTTTTTTCATAATATTTCAACTTTGTTTCTATTTGTGCATGATTATTATTTTTTAATAAAAATAGCTTACAATATTTATTATTTTCCCCAATGAACGCCAACTTGTTTATTTACACAATAATATCATATATCGTTATACAAATCTAACAATATATTTAATATCTACAAAATTATTTTGTATGAAAAACAAAATATTTATAAATTTCCAAATTCTTAGCGATGCTGTAATCGAGCAAAGACTTTGGTAGAAGAACAGCTTGATTTAATCATTGAAATACCGATTTTGGGTAAATGCTGTTAACGGTTCGAGCTTTTGTCATCCGTGTCATTTAATTTGTTCAGTATGTATTTCTGCGGCGCTGTCTTGGGAACTCGTTTAATAATTTGTCGTGCTTCTAGGTCAAGTTTTACCCATTCCAAATACCAATTTAATGAGCCATCAAATTTTATTTTCTTCTCCTTAAAGTCTTGGGCAATAGTTTTTGATATCTCAGAAAAAGTTCCGTCCGTTTTTTCAGTCAGATATTTTACTATTTCTGTTTTCAATATCTCAAACTTGTCTCTGCTGATGCTGACAGCTTTCTTTCCCTGCGGGTGTTTGAGTTGTATTTTTTGTTTTTCCATTTTCAAAATTTTTTACAGAGAATAATTTCATTTGGTTAATTTATATCCTAAGTAACTGCCCAAAAATTTTGCAGTATTGGCAATTGCAAAAAATAAAATGAAGTCAGACCATTTCACGCCTGCTGCCGTTATGATGATGAAGTCCAACAAAATATAAATGATTGGAAAAAAAATTATCAATTTGAATACATTCGGGTATTCTTTGTTCTTCCAATATCGTGCAACCAGAAAGAATACGACAAACCCAAAAATACCTGAAATATAAGGAGCAGAAGAATTTGCATGTGCTTCATAAACACTTTGTTCTTGTCCAGGATTTATGAGATAAGAATATACTGCAACTTCAAGGAATGAAATGATAACTAAGGTTATCATAGTCGCTATTGCCAATCCAATTAGTTTTAAAATCACATATTTTTTCATTTGATTAATATTTATTCGTTGATTATTTCTGTGTTTTCACATAGTTCTTTCAACTTGTCGAGTGCTTTTGGGTAGGTCTGGTTCATATAATCCAAAAAATCTTCAGTAGTGTCTAAGTCAACAGTAACTGTAGTAGTTCCGTTGTTTTCTTCGAAGGTATAATTTTCTAATCCGTTTGCCCATTTTTCTACTTCCGGTCCTTCTGTAATTTCTACATTACCTTTTAATAGTCCATAATGACGAATTGAAATAAAGCGGTAAGGAGTATTGTCAACTATCTCAGAAACCATACCACCTTTTTCTCCATTCTCATCAAATCCTATGAACAATATTTTGCTGCCTTTATTCCAACTCCCTTCATATGTAGATGTTGGATTGAACAAAGCTGTCCATTGTTCATAAGTTGATTTATTGTTAATGCCCAGCATCACTTCATATACTTTGCTTGCAGGTGCATTTATGCGTATTTTGAATTGTATTTTTTTCATAATTACCTATTGATTATTAGATTAAATAGACTCACTTATTTACTTCATACTATCAAATAATGTTATACAAATCTAATAAAAATTTTTGTATCTACAAAATTATTTTGTATGATAACAAAATAATTGGGTATTTGCAAATTTATAATATTAGTGCAAGCAATCATAAACTTTTATAGAAGCACAAATCATGATTTAACCACTTCCCCAACAATTTTTAATACCGCTTGTTAGCATATCGTGCTATTTATAAATTAAGTCCATTTTCAATATTTTTTGATAATTTATTTATAAATCGTGCCATTTGAGCTCCGTCAATCACATCATGGTCTAAAAGAATTGACATATTTAGGATTTCTCTTATTTCTATCCTATCATCTACAACAGTTGGTTTCTTTATTATCGAACTTAATCCGAAGCAGATTGGATGAATCGAAATTGGAATAAACCACCCTTTAACTTGTCCCATCATACCAATAGAAGTAATTGCTACATTTCCCATTTTAGTATAAGCAAGTTTTGGATGCCTTAATAAATATTTCCAAAAGTATCTCCTCATAAATCCCGGAAGAAAGTAATATATCTTTTCAAGTCTATCTGCTTTTTTCTGAAGTACTATATCGTTATTCGTAAGTGGCTTATCCTTTGCATCATTAATTAGCATTGCAATCGTTTCTATGCTTATTTCATTTGCTTTTTCAATTAGGAGTGGTATTGGTACTTTTTGACCATTTAAATCTTTTTCAACAATAACTGATACATTTATATCTTCAAAAATTATCAATTTATTTCTACCATTAAGATAAGAAGATGCAGTCTCATATTGACTTATTGTATGACTTATCACATAAATAATCCACGCAGTAAACGAAATCTTGTTACTGTTATTTCTATTGTAATCCCTAATTTTTTCTCGGCTTTTTGAAATATCAAGTTCAATCAAACCGGTAACATGATGTTTTTGTTTACCAATCTCGCAAACATCTATCGTCGCTATCCGAGATTGTGGAAATTTATATATTTTATACTTTGTCATCTTATGTGTGTGTTTGATTTCTCAGCATGTAGCGCCACTTGCTTATTTACCCCACAATATCCACTCTACAAAAATAGTGAAAAAATCCATATTCCCCTTTACTGCTTTCTTATCTCAACACGTCTGTTTTTAGCTTTTCCGTCATCGGTGGAATTGTCAGCGATGGGTTTGAGTGGACCAAAGCCAACACTATTTATGCGCTGTGCAGCAATGCCTTTGCTGACAAGGGCAGTTTTTACACTTGCTGCACGCTGCTCAGATAGCTTTTGGTTTGACGTAAAGTTGCCAACGTTATCAGTATGTCCTTCGATGATAATATTCAATGCCGGATTGTCGGTGAGCATCTTATACAATTCATCTATGATGCTTTGCGAATCACTTTTGATAGCAGATTTTCCCGTTTCAAAGTTGATATATAAAGTTAGTGCATTACCGGAATTAATTTTGTCAAACATTTCGTTGGCTTGAATATCTTGAATCATAGCTTCTTTTTCAGCTATTACCATATCATACCCTTCGCCTTCGCCGTTCATCTGAACATAAACCCAAATTTCTTTGTTGTCATTGGCAAATTTAATAGTTTGCCCCCAATTAGTGCAGCTATTACCAAAGGGAATAGTACCACCGTTGATACCTGAGCCGCTATACTCGTAATTTCCGGTGCACCATCCTTGATATTCACCTTGGACGACACCGCCCTTTTGCTTAGCCGCGTTCTGGAAATTACGGAATATTTGCAAGCCCGAAGCAGCTTTTGCATCATCTTGCAACAAGTAATTAAATACCATTATTTTCCCTTCAATGTTCTCCGATTTCATTAAGTTATCATTATCAGGGTCCGGAGCTCCCACAGGGAATTTCATAGAGCCAAATTCGACCTCGGCACAGTCATTCAAAAAATAGTTTGGCATTCGGTTGAACAGTGGATGGTCATTGCATCCGTCGGCATCATCTTGAGATAGTAGATTTCCACTCATTGCAATCATAATAGTTGCAATTACGATTAAATTCAAATAATTTGTTTTCATAGATTCCTAATGTTTATTTAAGTAATCAATTCCAAAAAATTCACATTGCAAATATAGTGAAAAAAGTTTTTACAATGTTGGGGAAATTTTTGATGGTGGAACTTGGGGAGGGGAGCGAAGATTGATTTAAGAACTTGATCGCTGATTGCGAGAAGGTGGTGTTAGGGTCTGTAGCATTTCTTCTTTAAAGTTTATCAATAAATCTTTTATTAGTATTTCAAATCTGAAATTTACATAGTCCAAAGTGTTCAGATGTTCCTGTTTCTCTGTAATCTTTCTGAAATTATGAGTAATTAAATTTCTTAAATCATAGAGAGCATCAGGTGAGTCATTTGCTTCTTTTTCAAAATCTATAAGAATCTTATTGCACTCTTGAAATAAATCAGTTTTAATAGATTGTTCAATTGAATTTTCAGTGATTATTTTCCCAAGTCTTTTTCGCTCATTTAAAGAAGTAAGATTTTCTCGTAAATCATTTCTGGTCAGTTTTTTATTTGAATAGTCATCTATATTTTTTAGAAATTCTACTTCATATAAGTCTTCAGACATTAATTCGATAATTTGATATAGATAATGAAAGCGCATTAATGGGTGAAGCACTCCATTTAAAAGGTTCTTGTAGAGCTCTTTGATATAAAAATTATCTGAGTAGATATTACACATTTTCTTTAATGTGATTCTTTGCCTATCATTTCTAATATTAACGAAAAAGTTCTCGATGTCTTGGTAATTATGAATTGGATTCTTGTTGTCATTTATTTTGTATATGTAATAACCGAAACCTGTTAAAGAAGGTAAATAATATTCAATGCTGAAATTATTAACAAGGGCTTTTTGGGATTTACTTATAATTAGAATAATTAAATCCTTAGGATAGAAATCTTCAATGGAAAGCGATATGGAAGGATTATAATTATGGCTTCTTAAATGAAAATTCTCGTGATTAAGTAATAATTTATTATATGCTACGAATGCATATTTTAAAAAGTGAATATTTGTGGCCTTGTCGTGTTCGTTAGACAAAAGTGCTTGTAGTGGGAAAATCCAACCGATTCTTGTATCTGGCTCATTAACATATACCTCGAAAATATCATTTTCAGCATTTAAATAAGGATTATGTAAGTATACTATTTCATAATCTTCAACAAGATAATCCGTCTTTGGCTCAAGTTTATAATTGATTGACAATTCAACCAAACCATCCACATCTTTCAAAAAAAATGTAGACAGACTTTTGTCATACGTTACATATGGGATTTTTAGTTGTTGTTCATTATATGATAATGCTAACGCCATACCTATTTAGTTTTTCTTTCGTAAGAATGGTATGCTTCGTTAACTGCGGAGTTAATATTTAAATATGAATCTCCTTTCTTGTCAAATAATTCTCTGAAAAAGAAATGAAAGTATAATCGTTGGTCATTTCCAATTTTTTTTGCGTGAACTCGGATTCTATCTAGGTATATTAAAATCTCATCAAAAGCGTCTTTAGGATTTTCAACTTTTAATACATCTATTAAATCATTCACCTCTGTAATACCATTGATCACTTCTAAATCATAAAGTCTTCCGATGGCAGACCCGAATCCGGTCATTGTTTGCGATTTATTTATCAGTTTAATTGCATTTGTAGCAAAAGGTCCAGCGGAAAATATATATTCTATCGTTTCAGCGTTGAATACATAGTTTTCTGATAACTCTTCAAATTTTTCTACTAGCTTGTGGTAGGTAGTCAAATATTTATTAAAAAGGTCACTATCAGGTTGCTCCTTAGATAGCTTTTCTAAGCTTTTAATATTGTCCAATAAATGAGATCGCTCAATTGGCAATTCATTTCTCTCTAAATAAGAGTTAAAACCATCAATTATATCTCTGAAATTATATTCCCCTTTCTTCCTTGGCGTTTTATCATCTTTCTCAGTATAAAGTTTTATATCATCTATGCTGTTTGTCAAATAGTCAGAGAATAAAATTTCTATTTGGTGTCTTACCGACATAGGAGTTTGCCCAGTATTTAAAGTAAGCATTCTATAAAGTATACCTAGCTTATTTATCCCTATATAAACTTCAATTCTTAAAAATCTATTGTAAAAATTCTCAAGAATGACGCTATCATCGTCAGATACTAATTCCTTTTCTGCATCTATAATTGTGTGCGTCCTTTGCAATCCATCTAATATTAAAAGATTAGATTGATGTTTTTCAATATTACTTATGATTTCAGTGTCGGTAGCATTTTGAGAAATAATATCAGTAGGTATATTACTTATTGCTAATACTATTGGTGGTATTATACATCCGGTTTTTAAATCTGATTTTAATAAGCTATAGATTGTAGATGATGACTTTACACGCCTTCTTTGAAATTCATTGCTCTTAATAATATTCTTTGCAATTTTTAAATAATCAACGTACGTTATTTCGATTTGAACGTTCAACGCGTTGATTCTTTTGTCAAATATTTTAGATGCTATTTTCATATGTGTTATATGTCGTCTTTATTTCTATTGAACCAAACTCATTTATTTACGTAATATCAATAAACGATTTGCAAATCTAACAAAATATTTCTGAATCTCCAAATTTATTACGATTCCGCAATAAATCACAAACTTTGATAGCAAAAACTTATCAGTTGCCAATCGTACTTTTATTTTTTAGCTTTTTCCATA
This sequence comes from Ignavibacteriae bacterium HGW-Ignavibacteriae-1, assembly GCA_002839825.1. Taxonomy (GTDB): domain Bacteria; phylum Bacteroidota; class Ignavibacteria; order Kapaibacteriales; family UBA2268; genus PGYU01. The sequence goes on from PGYU01000011.1 coordinate 50,229, forward strand.
TAAGGTTCAAAAAATTGCAAATCAACTTCATAAACAGTTCTCGGTTTAACGCCTAATTCTACGCGTTTAAACATTTCTACCAATTTTTCGCCATCTACTAATTCCACCTGAGGCGCACCATCTCTATTTGCTTCTTTAATTGAATCCGATGAGAAAGTTCCGGTAGTCATAATAATACCTTTTTCCGCCCTGCCAATCATTGCATTTCTAAAATCACCCACTTGCGATCTTGAGACCGTTCCTTTGTATCTTTTGCATTGAAATAATACTTTAAAACTTACAAATGGATTCATTTCTAAAGTACCATATCCATCAATCCCACCGTCATGAGATTGTCCGGTTACAACCACCTTTTCAAAACCAGATTCACGCAGCAATCGTTGGCATATTTTTTCAAAACCTTCCGGTGATAGACTTTGAAGAACTTGCAACAAATCCATTTTATTTGATGCCTGTATTTCGTCCGGCTGATTCTCTTCAAGCTCTTCTATGATTTCCTTTTCTGATTTGTCTCGCTTAGCCTGTCTATGAATGTCAACCCATTTTAAGAAAATCTCTTTAGCTTGCTCATCATTCAATGTAGTAGATTCACCTTTGGGTGATAAAGCCCAAATTCCATGCTGTGATGTATCTAAAAGTCCTTCCCAAGCAAGATATTGTCTCGCCCAAGCCACTTGATTATAATATCTTGATTGACCAGAATCAAGCAATTCATTTAATTTTTCATCATGCAGATCAAAATTTTCTGCAATTTTATCGGACGCTTCTCTAGGTTTTGCCGAACCACCAAGCTGCCTGAGCGCATCTAAGAGTGGTCCAAACCATCTTACAAATTCTGAACTATTTCTTTTTTTTGCCATTATATTAAGTATGTTTCTGTCATTTTAATATTACCCCAAATCCTATACTTACCCGAATAATATCCAAATTCCCTCCTACAAATCTAACAAAATATTTTTGAATCTCCAAATCCATTCCCGTCTTACTCATTTTCTTCATAATAATAAGAATAGTCAATTCCTTTCATAAACATTTCGCTGTCGTTTATTTTGGTGGTTAAAGCGTTTTTCAACAGTTTCTTCAGAAGGCTATTGTTTGTTGGGCTTTGCTTCATTGCGTTCATGTAATCATTTTTTGTGATTTTACTCCAATCCACACATTTTTTTAAGTGTTTTTTTATGAGCAAATCTAACCATATTCGGGCGCTTCTGCCGTTTCCTTCCATAAAAGGGTGAGCAATATTCATTTCTACATATTTTTCAAGGATTTCGTCAAAAGTAGTTTCGGGCATTGCATCAATTCGCTGTAATGTTTCGCCCAAGAATCGTGATGCAGCAAATTGAAAGCCTCCTTTTGAAATGTTTTTTTGCCTGATTTGTCCTGCAAAATCATATAAGCCACCAAACAAATAAGCGTGAATCTGTTGCAAACCTTTTGCTGTGCCAACTTCAATACTGTCTATAAATGTACTTTCAAACAGTGCATAGGCTTTTGTTTTGCTTTTGCCGTCTATGCTTTCATCACTAAAGGTAAACCATTCGATAAATCGGTTGGCTTTAGTACCCGGAAAGCTTTTGCCCAATGCAATTATACCCTGATAATCCATCATATCAGCCAAACGCTTTTTGCCGTCGGGGGCAAGAAATTTCAACTGGGTAGTGACACTAACCACTTGACTGTTTTCTTTCTTTAATTTAGCTTTAAGATATTTCCAATAGTTACGGGTTTTGGTGTAGTCGTCTTGGTCGCTAAGTACTGCTACAATATCCAACACCGAAAACCACCACTTGGCGTTGTCTTCATCCCACACGGCTCGCACCTCGCGGTCGTCAAAAAATCGTATGGAAATTTTTTCCTTACTCATTCACCTAACTCGTTTATATACATTCTAAAATTCACTTTGCAAATATAGCGAAAATATTTAGATGTTCGAGTTTGGGGGCGATTCAACTAAACAAGCCTGCATTTCCATTTATTTTATAGTATTTTTTTAGGAAGATTTTCCTCGCCTTCTTTATAGTGCTCATGAAGGTTGACAGGAATTACACTTTTTTTATTCATTCTCATTTGAAGAATATCAACTAATAGCGAGAATGCCATAGCAAAATATATGTATGCTTTGGGTATTTCGACACCAAATCCTTCGCTAAGTAATGCAAATCCAATGAGTAGCAAGAATGAAAGTGCGAGCATTTTAAACGCCGGATGCTTGTTTACGAAATTGCTGATAGGTTCTGCAGCAACGAGCATAATTATAACTGTAACCACGACGGCAACATACATCACCCAAACTTCATTGACCATCCCAATTGCTGTGATAATGGAGTCAATCGAAAAAACAGCATCCATGATTAATATCTGAACTATGACTTGCATAAATGTAGTTGCTTTGAGATTCTTTGTTACATCGCCCTTTTCGCCTTCCATCTTATGGTAGATTTCTTTGCTGCTTTTGTATAGTAGGAACAATCCGCCTGAAATCAAGACAAGGTCTTTGCCCGAGAATCCTTGATCTGCAATGTGGAACAAATCATCATCAAGTTTCAATATCAAAGAGACAATCAGCAACAATCCTAATCTCATTATGCCTGCCAATATAAGCCCAATTTGTCTTGCCTTTTTTTGTTGCTCCGGAGGGAGTTTGGCAGCTAATATTGATATAAAAATAACATTATCTATTCCCAAAATGGCTTCTAATGCTATTAAGCTTAAGAGTGAAATGATGATTTGATAGTCCATAATTCTTTAATGATTATATTTATATACAAATTGTTCTATCATGACGCATAACACTCAAATTTATGCAATTGCAATATTATATTTGATGAGTATCGGTTCACCAAACTAATTTACTCATACATTTCAGGGGTGACATTTACCTTGAACGCAAACTCTCCGTTCTTATCCTTGTAATAATAAACAAAAGTTGTTTGGTTGTCACGATAAATTTTCATGTCGGGGTTTGTCTTAACATTGTTGATGATGCTCGGCTCAACATATTTTCTCATGGTGTCAAGATTTACGTTCGCTCGATCAATGTCAACCAAAGTGTAATTGTATTGAAAGGAATTGTTGGGCATAGCAATTGTGTTATCCAAGCGTGTATATTGGTCCACCATCATCGGACAAGATTTATTTAGTTCACTTGCCGCTGCCATCATTACTTTGTCAAAGGATGGTGGTGCGAAAAATATTTGTTGAACTGCCCAAGAAGTGAGCCCGAAAGCAATTAATCCGAGAACCAGTCCTAAGATTATCTTACTACTGCCGGACTTGTGAGTTTGAACACTCTCAGTATTAATCTCTGTCCGAAATTGCGGTAAGGCGTGCCCGCACTTTGAGCAATATTTTGCGTTAGCCGAATTAGCTGCGGCGCAGTTGGTGCATGTTAGTTTATTCATATGTTTATTTATTTAGTGGTCAAAATTTTGTCTAAATGCATTAGGAACCAAGAGCACGTACTTACGTAAGCCTCTATTTCGGCTGCCCAAATTTATAAAGCATCTATTATTAAAAACAAAACTAAAATCAAAATAGAAAATCCAAGATACATGCCAAAACCGTACAAAGTCCAATTTTTCAAGTCTCGTGCTTTCCGGTGGTACCCTTGAGCCTTGAATATACGAGCGTATAAGAAAAATAATATTCCCGGAGATAGGAACGCCATCACCCTCCAAATGTCGCCTAATGGTATGTTTGCTTTTTCGATTTCTAATATATGTTTAATCTCATTTTCCGTTGTAGCTTTCTGAAGCTGTTCAGAATTCAAATTTCTATTCCTAAGTTCCTTTTCAGCGGCTTCTACAGCGGCAGCTTGATAATCTTTTCGATGTTCATTTACTATTATTAGCAATTCTGCATCTGACCGCTCAGACATTACATCAGTGAATTGATTTTCCATATCATATCTAATAAAGTTAGTAAAGCTCGCATTTTTCCGGATTGCGACACAAATTAAAATTTCACATTGCAAATATAGTGAAAAATATTATATTTCCAAATTTCGGATGATACTGCAAATAGACTAATTTAATCATACATTTCAGGTGTGACACTCTTTTCATATTATTTTCATGGATAAATTCTTGTCAGTAAATCAACACAGATGCAACAATGACTATTAATCCAAAAATTCCTGCTGCAATATCTATCAACAAGATTTTTTTGCCCGCTTTCTCTGCCAGCATTCCTGCTACCCACTTTTGAAATTTTTCATAATCGAAAATGAAAATGAGTGCTTTGATGGCTGTAAGCGAGAAAATAATAGTAATTACCATAGAATAAGCCACATCGGTGGTTAATTCCTTATACCATGTAAATGCGACCAACAGTAGCCCAACAATTGCCACAGGTACAATCCATTTGGGACGTTTTTTTGCGTAAGCTTTGGCGATGAATTTGTTTTCGTCCCAGGGAATCAGGTGCATATAAAATGGTTTCAGCATAGCCGCCAAACCAAAAACAATTCCTAAAATTTTAAAGTAACTCATTGTTAATCTTGCTTTTAATTCATTTTTGCTTTGCTACATATTTCCATTTGTCAGCTTAGCTCTCCATAAATCTATTTCTGCATTATTATCACCTTCTGCTGTTTCTATTCTAAAGTTCTCAAGCTGTGAATTCATTTTATCAATATATGACTGGATTATTCTACCGATTTTTTTCGTCGAACCGGCATTTATTTTCTCTCATTAATTTCCTTTTCACATTCTTTAGCATAAAAGTGGGCAATATCATACTTAATTTGGGCATATTTCAATAATTGGTCTGTCATAAATTCAGGCTTGACATAGGAAGAATCTCTTCGTATTCCCGCAACTGATTCAACAGTAATTGTTCCAAACCAGAAACCTACATCTTTAGTAATGGTTACTATTGTCAAGTTTAATGATAGTTTTAACGAATCACTAATACCAGGTTTCATTCGGAAATCTGACCACTCCAATTGGCTTTTGGACAGATAAGTAATGGTATCACCTTCGACTGCTCCGGCAGTGTAAATAACTGCCATGAATAAAACGATTAAGAGACAGGACTTTTTCATTTTCACTCTTTTATTGGTTATAGTTCAAACTCAACTTCTATCTTAATTGCAGAGACTTTTTCTTAAATCACTGCCAACTCGTTTATTTACACCATACCACAAAATTCACTTTGCAAATCTAAGGAAAAAATTGGGAAATAGCAAATTTATAGAGATGGGGAAACCCTTATTGCCTATATTAGGAGTTGGGTTCTAAAGCTTTCTGATTCACAAAAATAAAATCCGCTTGTAAAGATTTACTCTACAACCGGATATGTACGAACTCTAAAATAAATATTTACTAATCTAATCTTATTGAACTGCCCAGAAGAATCCGTCAGTTACAACTATTTCTGTTTTGTCATTTGCTACGAAAGTACCACTGAAAGAGCCTTTCACTATCCCTGTATAAACGCCGCCCTCGCCCATTGTTCCTACTTCAGTAAGAGTGATTTTGGCAATGCCACGGTCATTATCTGCAAAATACGTAGTAGCACCATGTTTGAACCATACATTATATCTTCTGTATTCATTATCACCCACAGTGTTTTCATAAGTACCTGTCTCATCGGGAAGTGTACGCAGTTGAATCCCCGTCGCATTTGGTGAAACTACAGTAAAATAGTCCCGAACGGGTGTGTGTGACAGAACCTTACATTCCATAAAGGTGAAAGATTCACCCGCAATTTTATATTGAAGCCCTTCCTTAGTAAGTGGATTGCTTTTCGTAGAAGGACCGGTTGATTCATTGTCACTACAACTCGATAATAACAAAACAAATAGCAATACTACAATGCTTAATACTCTCTTCATAAAATCTCCATTAAATTGTTGAGTAATAACTTATGTGGGTTCTAAAATTCATTTTATTTAAATTTTTCAGACACAAACCAGAACCCGTTTAAATCTGTGCTAAAAAAAGCACTACAAAGTTACAACTAATTTTTCAATTAATCAAAACTATCAATATTTTTTGTGTTTGTGAAACAAGAAGCGGAGGCAGGCGTAAAATGAGTTTCATTTGAACATATTCCGGGAAATCTAATGAAATATTTGGGGATATGCAATTTTTTGGGGGAGGGTGGGGAAGGGAGGAGAAAGTTTGGGAGAAGAAAGGAGATTGCATTAAGCAATGAACCGCCAATTTCTTGTAGCTGCTGTTAGCGGTTCGTGCTTTCTTTGCTCATTTGTCCGTATTTCTGTTTTTCATTTTGTTTTACTTACATTGCAGTAGGTCATTTTAAAATTTCTTTTCTTAATTTGGTCGACTTTACTTGCTCTTTCACAGTCCAACTTTTCAGTGAATTTCAAAAATACACCAAAGTGGTTCAGTAGTATCAAAATGAGTTCAACTTTCCCAGTTTCTAAAAAATCTAATTCCAAAACTAATACAACAAATTATTACAATTAAAGAACCTGCAAAAGGTTGCCAATTAATTGCTGCATCATTTATAATTATTTGAGATTCTTCAATTAGGTGAGATGGCGAATAAACACCTGTTTTACCAAGTATCGAAACCAAACCTAATAAAAGCATAGTCATGAATGCAAGAATTCCTGCTGGTATCTGAGTTTTCATTAAAATACTAAAAAATATTGTAATAGATTGAACAACTACTAAATAAATAAACAGAATCAAAGATATTTTAGCAAATAAAATCATCGAAAATGTTCCGAAAAATATTTTTGTATATAAAACTACAGTTAAGAAACCCACCGCCATGGAAACAAAAAGCAAGATAAACTGGGATAAAAATTTACTTAAAATAAACAGATTTCTTGAAACAGGTTTTACTAATAAAAATGAAGCCGTGCCGTTTTCCTTTTCCCTTGCCACTGTTCCCATACTCAATAGAATAATTATAAAAACACCCATTTGAGAAATATTTTTTACAAATTGTCCAATTGCATCTTTCCAAGTGGCTTCAGGAATCTGAATTGTGATATTTTGGCCCTTTACCATTGATGAAATAATGTCAGGCATAAATTTGGCGGTAAGTGGCGATACAATTCCAAAAAACAAAAAGACAGCAAGCAAAATTATCAATCGCGATGAACGCCACTGCTCAGTAAATTCTTTATTTATCAATACCAAAAATAGATTAGTTTTCATTCCTGTTTAGCGTATTAATTTTACAAAAACATCTTCAAGTCCGGCATCTTTCATTTCAAACTTATCAATAGAAAAAATATTTGCAGAAATTATATTCAAACATTCGTGTTTAAAGCGATCAATATCTACCGAATTGATTGTTATCTTTCTATACTCCTCATTTAAAATAAAATCCCATTTCATCCCTTTTACAATATCTATAAATGATAGAAAAGAATCAATTGATTCAAACACGATTTCAATTTGTTTAGATGCAAAACGTTTTCTCAAATTCTGCATTTTGTCCTGTACTACTAATTGTCCTTTATCAATAATTGCCACACTATCACATATTCTTTCCACATCTGAAAGGATATGAGTTGACATAAAAATGGTTGTATTTTGTTTCAATTCCAGAATGAATTCCAATACTTCTTTTCTACCGATTGGGTCAAGTGCAGAAGTTGGCTCATCCAAAAACAATACTTCAGGTTTTCCCATCAGAGCTTGAGCAATACCAAGTCGTTGAAGCATCCCACCTGAATAAGCTGAAATCTTTTTATTTGCAGATTCTGATAAACCTGCTAAATTCAACATTTCGTTTGCTCTTTTCTTGCTTTCTGAATTTGAAAATCCAAAAACTTTTCCAACAAACACCAACAATTCCAATCCTTTCATCCACCCATACATCTTGGGTTCCTGTCCAAGATACCCAATTTTCTTTCTAAGACTAACTGAGTTCAGCTTCACTTCTTCTCCTGCTACCATCGCTTCTCCACCTGATGGTTTCATCATCCCTGTTAGTATTTTTATTGTTGAGGTTTTCCCTGCGCCATTAGGACCGAGAAACCCAAAAACAGTATTCTTCTCAACAGATAAATCTAATCCTGAAAGAGCATATATTGAATCACCCTTATACTGTTTTTTCAGTCCACTACACTTAATCATTGTCATTATTTTTAATTAAAACGATATACAAAACAGGCCCAATAAACTGAATACAAGCAAATAGTGCAAGCCAAGCCCATTTACCTATCCATTTGAATTCTTTTCTTTTTAACCAATCAGTAAGACAATATAGGATAAGTCCTATATTGATCAGAGCTAAGGGGATAATGCCCCATAAATACATTATTTTAAATTCCATGATTATTGATTATTATAAAATTTACATTCAAATGATTATTTTTTTTTCTTTAGTAACATTACCAAATTTACTTGCTGTTAACAACATCAACGGTAACTCATTTATTTACGAACTCTCAATAAATGATTTGCAAATCTAAGAAAAAAATTGTGAATTTGCAAATTTAAAGAGATGGTAAAAGGGGGAGAAAGTTTGGCAGGAGAAAGAAGATTGCATTAAGCAATGAACCACCAATTTCTTGTAGGTGCTGTTAGAGGTTCGTGCAATTCCGTCCTTAAGATATATTTGTCAAGATTACACGAATAGTCATATCTCAAAAGAGTTTCGCCCAATTAGTACAATCTAATTAAACGCCTGTTTTAAGGAAGTTTATTTTATGTTAGCAAACGACTACATAAAAGGTGCTCCTATCCTTTCGCCAATCTTTTTAGTGCCTTGCCAGCTTCCCCAGGAAGCAATAGCAATTAGTTCATTATCACCCAAGCCAACCTTTCTTATTTCATTCATATGGGCTTCAGTTATTTTATACGGTTCAGTCGCAATCAGTAAAATGAATTGTGCTATTACTTTTTCAGAGTGTTCAAGATCTTTTGTTACATCATCAATCCATTTGTTGCCGAACCCTTGATTTTCTCCCGTCCATTCAGCCAAATAATTTGATACTGTTGTTTTTACTCTCAATGGGATGACCTCTTCACCAATTTGATTTATTAATTCATCAAATCCCGAAAAACTATTTTTAATATGATGGTTGGATTCTGCCCACGAAAATTCTTTTGATGCAGGGATGGAAGTCAACCATTTCAATGATTTTCCAGGTATAGCCACAACACCTGTAATATTTACTCCAGCAGTCATTTTGAAAAATGATGATATGATTGGTGTTAACCAATGCAACAAGCTTGGTAATGGAAGAGGATACTCTGTAACAAACACACTGACCATGCGATTTACGTAATGGAAAGCAAGCGCTGTTCCAATGATTTCAGGCGATTCGATTATTGTAAATGGTGGATTCTGAATGAGCGAATTACCCCTATAATGAGATTTGCTCCATTCAAAAAGAGCGCCATGCTCTTTATCGATTTTACCTCCAGACATTTTAATGTGCGCTTCCTGACAATAAGGGCATTGATTGCTAATGGAAACACCTCCTGCAATAGCTTCTTTGGTAATGCGCTTTACCTTACCGTTGACAATTAATGATTCCCTAACCAAACTCCACATGCCTGCCATAATCTTAGGGTTTGAAGCATGTAAAGTAAACGGAGCACCCAAGACATAATCATAGCTTATTTCATTATATATTCTTCGGACATCTCCTGCTGAATCAGAATACTTTATTGGTGTCAAAAATCTAATTGTTCGATGGACAATACTTTTAAAAATAAAATTTGAAATACTTTTAGGAATCATGTGGTATCTGTATTATTGAGATGATTATGAAATTTTTAATTGTTTGTTGTCGTTTTGTTGTCGTTTGTTAAACCTGCTAGGATACATGCATACTTTTTAGGGTTCATACCAACTCATTGCTTCAAGTTATAGAAATCTCTCAATACAATATACAAATCTAATAAATAATTTAATATTAACAAAATTATATTGTATTAATAACAAAATATCTCTATATATCCAAATTAATAACCCCTCTCTACACCCCCGATATTTTGAAGATGCCGAGCAGGATGACAAAGACTACGATTGGGATTACGAATTTGATTAGAATTTTCCAAAGTGGGGCGAACTTGGCGAAAAGGGGGCTGCCGATTTCGAGTTCGCGGGCGGCTTTGTCGGCTCCCCACACCCAAGCAATGAAAATGCACAGTATCAGGGCGCCGATTGTCAGGAACATGTCTCCGAAAATGAAGCTCATTTGGCTCAAGAAATCGGGTGGCGACAAGCTGAGTGGGATTAGCCCGAAATTGGTGAAGAAGTCCACCGAACCTTGCGATAGCGCCGATGGCAAGCCGATGATGAACACGAATGCCGCTACGAGCCACACAATTTTAGAGCGTTTCAGATTCTTTTGGTCAACTAAGTAGGAGACCGGGACTTCGAGCAATGACATGGTCGAGGTGAGTGCTGCAATCGAAAGCAAAACGAAGAAAAAGGCGCCAACGATTGCTCCGCCCGGCATTTGCATAAATAGCTGCGGAAATACGATGAATACAAGCGCCGGACCCGATGCGGGGTTTTCGCCCATTGCAAATAGTGCGGGGAAAATTATTAAACCCGCCATAATTGCTATTGCAGCATCTGTGAGCGCGATGATTATTGCTGCGGAAAATATATCTATGCTCTTGGGGATGTAACTGCCGAAAGTGACCATCAGCCCCAATCCCAAACTTAGGGAGAAAAACGCCTGCCCGAGAGCCGCGAGCACGGTCTTGAAAGTGATTTTTGAAAAGTCGGGGAGAAGGTAAAATTCCAATCCTGCGGATGAGCCCGGCAACAAATTGGCGTAAATGATTAGCCCGATGATAATCAGTAAAAGCACAGGCATTAGGATTTTCGACCACTTTTCAATGCCGCTTGCGACACCTTTGTAAACTATGAGCGTGGTCATCAAGATAAATACGGCGTACAGCCCGATTTCGATAAGTGGATTGGCAATGAAAGCCCCGAAGTCGCTTGTATCGGCTGCGATTGATTTGAAAATGAAGCCGAATGTCCAACCCGCAATTACACCGTAAAAGGATAAAATCCCGATACTTGTGATGATGCCCATAAATCCTGCAATTCGCCATTTGGTGCCGGGTTTAACCTTGTCTATTGCACCGACGGCGTTGAGTTGTGTGGCTCTGCCGAGCGAAAATTCAGCCAGCATGTAGGGCAAACCGATGAGCAGAACGAAGATGAGGTATAGCACTACGAATGCGGCACCACCATTTTCGCCAACGATATACGGATAGCGCCAGATATTGCCCAAACCTATTGCAGAGCCTGCCGCCGCCATTATAAACCCAAATTTCGAACTCCAAAGCCCACGTTCGTCTTGCATAATTTAATCCAAATTAGCGAAAAATAATTCGACTAAAATAAAGATTATTGATTAATCGTGCAAACTAATTGCTAATTGGGGCTTTTTGAAGTGTAGCCCATTTGTTAGAGAGCCAAATAATTCGCTGAAAAAGGTCGGTGATGTAGAGCAGTAGCGGTTTATCTTCGGCTTGGATGTCTGAATCCAAACTTAGATATTGCTTGCGGATGCGTTCCATCAAATCGCCGCGGTCGTTTGTTGCGTTGATTATGAACGTCAAATTTGGTAGTCTTTAAAATACCGCTAACGGTCCTGGTATAGCCACAGTAGCGGATTTGCGGGCTTCGTCACTGTCCACCGCTGCAAAAGCCCACGCGGGGAAGCGAACGCAAAACTAGCACAAAACCCGCTATTGTTGGCTATACCATGTTAGCTGTGGTTTTTCTTTTCGTCATTCGTTAATTCTATTGTCAGTTCTGCTAAACATTGAAGTCCAATAGCTCCATCTGTCAACGGTTTGTCGCCAAAAGTGTCCAAAAACTTATTGATTTCTTCAAGTTTAGGTTCAATTACTTTTATTATATCCTTTCGTTGTTTTGTTGAAACTCCTTCAATTAATTCATCTCTTTCAAAGTCGTCAGTAATTGCCAAATTCTCAAACTTTAAGAGTATTTGTCTAAGGTCAGTTGGCAAGTCGGAATAGTCTGCTCCTTTGATTTTGTCTGGAAAGTTCTGTTCGATTATTGTTTTAATTCTTTTGCCAACTTCGATTTCAGGTAAAAGGTGTCGTTTATGGTTCAATGTAAGCTGTAATGAATTTCTATAAATTGTCAGACCTTCACTGTTGTCAAAGTCAAGTGTTTTTAATTCGTCTTTGAGCATCTCAATACAGCTAATAACTTGGTCGTTTTCTGAATTGTCTGTATAGATTTTCCCAATTCCGTTTATTTCTTTAAGTTTTTTATCAGCAAAACAAACTTTGTCAGCAATGTTTATGGAAAAAAGTAATGAAGTCATGAAGGGTATTTCCAACTTTAATGAGTTAGTAAAAACCCAAATTTTAAATCTATTTTCTTTGTCGTCTTTGAATTTAAAAAGTCGTGTTGATTTGTCATTCAGATTAGGGTCAAAGAGATTTACTTCCTGACTTGTTGGCCGGAATATTTTCACCTTGTTTCGTATGTCTTGCTCTGTCTTCATAAAATCACAGCTAACGTGTTCGTGTATGGAAAGTTGCGTGTTTGTGGGCGAGGATTTTCCGAAGGAAAATCGGAAGCCAGCAAAAAGGCAACCAACTTTATGCTAGCTAAAACTAGCAATTTTTTATACACGGTGTTAGCAAACGTTTTTATTAGTCGGTTCAATTATTGTTTTTTTCATTCCGCTTATTAAATTCCGTTCCATTAGTTTAGTTATAAGCCAAAAAAATGGAAACAAGACAATCCATAAGCAACCAAATCCGGTATAATATCCGAAATTTTTTCCGTCAAAGCTTTTATTCCAATATACTTTTGATTGGTAGTGTTTACCGAAAAAATAAAAATCCTTACTCGACCAGCCTTTTTCCAAAGCAGGTTTAAGAAATTCATTCAGTCGGTTTTTTTCCTTTTCGTTAAATTCCGCTTCCCAAAATTCTCCCGACCAACCTTTCGTTTTTGGATTGTAGAATTGTACATCTCCGATTTTTTTCCAATCTTCATCAGGATAGATAAAGTCAAATCTTGTTTCGGTCAAATTATGAGTCAAACTATAAATTCCAACTTCTCCTTTTTGAGTTTTATCCTCAATTTGGAAGTCGGAAATAGGACTAAACTTCGATTCTATATATTCTTTCCAAGTATTCACTCAAATGTTTGCTAACTCATTTATTTACGTACTCTCTGTAAATGATATGCAAACATAACAAAATATTCCCAATTTTCCAAATACGCCCCTAATCCTGCAAACTAATTGCTAATTGCGGCTTTCTGAAGTGTTGCCCATTTGTTGGAGAGCCAAATAATTCGCTGAAAAAGGTCGGTGATGTAGAGTAGCAGTGGTTTATCTTCGGCTTGAATGTCGGAGTCCAAACTTAGATATTGCTTGCGGATGCGTTCCATCAAATCGCCGCGGTCATTTGTTGCGTTAATTACCATCATCAAATCGAAATTGTCGCGTGATTTGGCGGCATCGGATACGAGCGAAATATTTGCGTGAAGTGATTGGACAAGATTTTCGAGCAATTGATTTACGCTTCCCTGAATATTGGAAAGGCGAATAGTATCGGCAAGATTAAACAAACTTAATTCGATAGAGCGAATTTGATTTTGGCGATTTTGAATATTGATAAATCTTTCGGAAGTTTGATGCGAAAGATTCATATTAATGACATTTTTGAGGAAATTGTCAAGTTCGTCCAGAATAGGTAGAGTTGATTTATGGAGTAAATTTAAATCAATTAAATCATTATTAACATCTTTCATCACATTTTCTAAATACATCGGAAATCGTTTAATGATTCTTTCTTGTTCGCTTTCAACAAGTGTGAGAGCCGTTTCCACATCGCGTAATGAATGTTCGTTGATGTACTGCAATTTAGATAGATTTTCTTCAGTTAGCGGCGGGCTAACTCTGACGAGCATTCTGTAGATAGGATTATAAAAAAATGTCATAATAATGACTGGCACAATTTTAACAGCGAAAAAGGTATATGCAGTTTGTTGCTCGATTGTTTTTCCAATTGTGGAAATGAAACTGTAAAACATGGGAATATGTGTAGCAAATTCGATGGCAAACAGTAGTAGCATTATCGCAGAAGCTGAATATGCTTCGTATACCTTGAATAATGATAATTGCCGCGAAGTGCCTTTCATTCCCGCAGACATGATATATACAATAAATCCTTCGCCAAATCCCATTCCGAAAACCATTAGCACAACTTGCTCCAGCCCAATCAATCCGGCATGGCTGATAGTCATAATCAAAACCGTTACTGTAGATGAGGAATGAATAATAAAGCGAAGAAATGCTCCGAGCACAATCGGATAAATGTACGAACCTGATGTAAAGGAAAAGAGTGAATTAATAAAATCTAATTCTGCAAAGGGTTGGGAGCCAGTCTTGAGCAGTTGAAATCCAAAGAGCAGAATGCTAATTCCGAATACGGTGCTGAAAACATGCTCTCGGCGACTACCTTTGTCAAAGCCGTACATGATACCGCTCAAACCGAGCATGACTAAGATAGCCAACTTCATATTGATAGCAACAAGGAAAATCAACAGAGTTGTACCAACATTAGACCAAGCTACAATCGGCATGGCATTTCGCACCTTAACCAATCCACTGTTTACTAAGCTAATGAGAATGAATGCTGTATTGGAGCTGCTTTGGGAAATCGCCCCTGATAAAAATCCCCATAATGCACCTAAGAAACTATTGCCTGTCCATTTGGATACTAATATCCTAAATTTATGGCTTGTCATGTTTTTCAGGCTATTCCCCACGATTTTCACACCGCTGAAAAACATCCCAATTCCGGCTAACATCGTGCCGATAGTTTCTAATAAATCCATTATTTAATATTTAAATTTTTAATACTCAAACAATACAATTTAGCATTTAAAAATAACTTACATGTTAATCTAATGTTAAGTTTGCGTTAATTATTAATATATCAATTTTCAAAGGTAAATTAATAATAATAATATTGGGATAATAATCCCCACAGAAACAAACCATTTACCACGTCCTGTCAGCCCTTTTTTACCTTGCAAAACAAACATTCCCGTAATTGCCAATAAAATTAAACCTAAGCAATATAAATCTGAAAATAAAGTCCAAACAATTCCGGGATTATAATGCAAGAAATTCATTTCCCATAAAAGCGGCTTTTTCGTTAGCCATTCAATTCTTGCATCGCCTGTTCGGATGTCAATTTCCATATTATTAAATCCAAAAAAAACGAGCACTTTAGTCGTGTCCTCGAAAAAGAAACTTTTGTAATGGTTTTCTTGGTCGAATTTTGAAAGCACTTTCAAAATATCGTCTTTGAAAATATCTACATGATGATTTGGGATTTCCACTTTTGTGTTTTCGATTCTCAGATTAAAGCTCGGATTCCAATCGCTGCGATGATTGATAGCAATTCCGGAAATTGCATAAATCAATGTCATAGCAACAAAAAAATACCCAATATCCCGATGCAACAAATTATTCAGTTTTCTCCAACGCATCAGCTTTGCTCCACAAATTCGAGCACAGCATCGCAAACTTTGGTAACGTCATCGCTATTCAAATGGTCGCCCATTGGCAAGCTCAGAAGTTGTGAATCCCATTTGACGGCATTCATGTAGCTTGTGTCTTGGTCAATATAACTATAAGCCTTCAATCGCGGCAAAGCGACGGGATAGTGATAGCCGGTTTGGATTTCCTTTTTGTTCAAGAATTCAGCTAATTGCTTATTTTGTTGGCTACGGATAACGAATAAATGCCAAACTTGATATTTGCCGTCGGTGTTTTTGGGCAAAGTGATTCCGTCAACATCGCCAAGGCGCTCCATATAATATTCTGCAGCGGCGTTTCGGATGGCATTCCATTTGTCGAGATGATACAGCTTGAAATACAAAATTGCAGCATTGATGCCATCAAGCCGCGAGTTGCGACCTTCGAAATCGTGATGATATTTTACCGCACTTCCGTGATTGGCTATCATTCTGCACTTTTGGGCATAATCGAAATTCTTCATCACAATCGCTCCACCATCGCCATAAGCACCCAAATTTTTGCCCGGATAGAAGCTGAATGTAGCAATATCGCCGAAATTGCCGACCTTGATGCCTTGATAAGTGGCGCCGTGTGCTTGGGCACAATCTTCGATTAATTTCAGTTTGTGCTTATTGGCGATTTGAATCAAACCATCCATATCGCAAGGATTTCCATACAAGTGAACAGCCATTATAGCCGAAGTGTTTGGGTTGATTTGCTTTTCCAAATCTGCGAGGTCAATGTTGTAGTCATCGCCAACATCGCAGAAACGTACTTTGCAGCCCGAACGAGTGACCGCCTCCGATGATGCAATGAAAGAATTAGCCGGAACTATAATTTCGCTGCTTTTAGGCAAATCGAGCGCTTCAATAGCAATTTCGAGTGCGTCCGTTCCGTTTGCGACACCGATACAGTGATTGATTTTGAGATATTCTGCGAAGGATTCTTCAAATTGCTTGACGTATTTGCCGCCTACGAAGGCAGTGTCGTTGATTACCGATGAGATTGCGTGGTCTATTTCGCCTTTGATAGACAAATATTGCTTTTTTAAGTCTAAGAATTTTACCATTTCATTTTCTTTTGTTAAAATCAAAATGTAAAAATAAGTCTTTTTGAGCAACTAAAACAAAGTATGACGCTACATTTAATTATCTTTGGAAATATTTATGTTGCAGATTTAAAGGAAAATGAAAATGATTGAGCGACCTTTCATAGCGATTGACCGAAATAAAATGATTACGAATTTGGAAATGATGCACCGCAAAGCAGTTTCGAGCGGCTGCAAATTTGTCCCACATCTAAAAACGCATCATTCAGCATCACTAATGCCATATTATTACGAGCTTAGAATCACGGAGTTTACTGTATCGTCAATTCAGATGGCTGAATATTTTGTAGCAAATGGTGTACAAAACATAACGATTGCATTTCCGGCAGATGTGAGCAAAATTGAAAATCTCAATCAAATGGCATCAAAAGCTGAAATCAGCATTTTTGTAGATAGCGTAGAAGCAGTTCAAATCTTGGCAGAAAAGATGCTCAATCCAATCGGAATATATATCGAAATTGATAACGGGTACAAAAGGTCGGGAGTTGATGCGGATAGTATTGAATTAATTTTTGAAATTATCAAAACGACTAAAAATTCTAATCAATTAAATTTTATTGGACTTGCAATTCATGATGGATTGACATATACGGCAAAAAATACGGATGAAAACAGAACAATTCATGAGAAATCACTCAGGAAAATGACGAGTTTGAAAAAGGCGATTCAAATAGGACTTGGCATTAATTCTATAATTTCAATGGGAGATTCGCCTTCGATGTCGCTGATTGATAATTTTGAAGGCATTGATGAAATGCGTCCCGGAGTATTTATTTTCAATGATTTGCAGCAGTATTTTCTGGGAGTTTGCACAATTGATGAAATCGCTGCATATTTGATAAGCGCCGTAATATCGAAATATCCGCTAAGAAGCGAAATATTGCTTCACGCCGGTGCTATACATTTATCAAAAGATTATGCAAAGGATTCTTCAGGTAAAGTGATTTATGGGATTCCGGCTAGAATAAACTCAAAATTTGAAATTGAACAAATTTATGAGCAGTCTTACATCAGGCAACTCTCCCAAGAGCATGGAATATTAGTAGCCGAAAACGGATTGTTTGATTCGCTCGAAATAGGGGACACGATTGCAATACTACCGGCACATATTTGCTTGACATGTGCAGTTGCATCAGAGTATTATTGTGAATCGGAGATATTGAGTAAAATGCGCTGAGATTAGAGATTCAAAATTTTGAAAAGCAACGATACCAAAATCGCTAATATGACTAACATAATAGCCAATTTCACAAGATTTTTCAGCAATGAAAAACCGCTTCCAATAAGAATCAGTATTATTATAATTTTGCCAAAAAGTGGCAATTGCGTATAAAACATTATGATGTCGTCTATCATCGCAATATAAAAGTTAGAGGAATAATACCTTCCATCACAACATCGCTATTTAGGCGATTAAATCGCCATTGCCTCAAAGCATCCATAGCTGCCGCTTCAAGCCTTGGGTCAGCCTTTTGCAGCGGAATAATACGTCCAACTGAACCATCGGGCAAAACTGTAAAACGGAATTTCAATTCAGCATTAGTATTAACACCGGCAGGAAACTTAGGCAAGGGCTTTTGGAGCACAACTCTATTGCCTCCGCCGCCCCATTCAATATCGCCAAATCCCAATCCTTTACCTTTGCCGGAGCCTCTCGAGCCCAATCCTGAGCCATCTGTTGAGCCATCTCTGACGCCAATATCGAGTCTGCCTTCGCCTTTGTCTGTACCTTTGGTCTTTGCATCGGAACTTAATTCGGAAACCGCAACGGGATTAGCCATCATCGGGTCTGTAATATCTACATTTTTATCATAACGCGTAATAGAAGGCGATTCGGCATCTTGCAAAATCGAAGACGCTTCGCCACCTTTGCGTTGCATACCCTCAGCAGTCAAATTGCCTTTGCTCAAACCTGTGCCGTCGCCGTCGCCAAAATTTAGAAGCGTAAGCGGAACTGAATTAATCTGTATATTTCGATAACCCGGACTTTTATAATGCAGGCTTGGAGCAATTAACAGAAACAAAACTGTTATAGCAAGGGCAATACCAAATCCCTTGGCAGTATTTTCATCCCAAGGTAATTTAATTTGAACAGCTTTTTCTTGTTCGTATGTTGCCTTTCTCAGCATTTAAAAATCCCCCCAAATCACATTTTTATTTAACTCTATCAATCCATGTTTGTGCAAATCCGTATCTCAGGGCTGCTGCTTTCGCTTCGTCTCTTGAGTCATATTGTCCGAATCTTACTCTATACCACTTAACGTCACGTATCATTTGTTCGCTGATAAAAGCATCATTAACGCTTTTAGCTCTCAATTTCTCCAACCATCTATTTGCGTCTTCCTTCGACGGTGAAGCATATATTTGCACAGTAAACTCTTCCTTAACATTATCACGTACAAAGGGCTTTTTAGTTTCAGTTTTTCTTTCAGGAATTATCGAAACGATGTCTTCTTCTTTCTTAGGTGCTTCTTTTACTTTTGGTATTTCAGTCTTTGCCGCAGGTTTTTTGTCGGCAATAACTTTATCTGTTTGTACTTTTGGCTTTTGAACCTCAGTAGTAGTCTTTGCTTGGGGTTGTTCAACAGGCTTAATGGACGTCGCCTTGGGTTGCTCGATAGGCTTAACGGGCGTCGCTTCGGGTTTGCTAGGTGGCGCATCAAGTTTTTTCTCAACCATTGCTTTCGCAACTACTTTGGGTTCCGGTTCGGGTGCAGGCTCCGGTATAGCTTCTTCAACTTTTTCGATGCTATCTGTTGCAATTGCTGCTATTGGCTCAGCATCTTTTTCAACTTGAGCTGGAGCAGATTCTTGAATTGTCTTTACCGAATCAGCCGCAATTTCACTTGACTCATGTGATAATGGCAAATACACAAAATAAATAACAGTTAGCGAAATCAGCAATAAAGCGGCAACAATACCTGCAATCAACAAAATCGGGAACGCTTTCTTATCTTCTTCTTCTTCGTCTTTTTTAGCTTCGTCAGATTTGGGCATTTCCACTATCAGTGGCACAGTTGCTACTGTTGAATTGGAATCGTCATCTTTACTGTCGGGTGCTAATTCTTTGTCATGGTCATAATCATCAACTGGCACAACAAGCTTGTCAGGCTCGATATCTGGAATTTGCTCCGGCTCTTTGGGTTTGTCAAATATTTCTTCAATATCCTCGAAATAGTCAGAATCGCCCAGAGCAAAAGTATCGTCGTCGGGTTCGCCAACGTCGAATCCGCTCAATCTTTCCTCTTCACTCAATATGTCTTTTTGCAATTTCGCCATATTAGAATTGCCACATGATTCCAAAATTGAAGAAAATTCCTCTCTCCTTATAACCATTAAATATCACAATGTCGCTGTTAGTCAAGTTTTCCAAAGATGCAAACAGCAATAAAGATTCCAGAACATTATAATTAAATTCAGTTTTCAAATTTATAAAAGAACTAATTTCTGTAGTATTTTCCAAATCTGCAAATCTTTCACCAAAATAATCAATCCCAATTTTAGTGCCAAACTTTTCTGACCATTTTCTTGAATAATTTCCGGAAATTTTCAATTCTGGATAATACGGCACAATTTTCCCGTCGTAATCGGATAATGTAGCCTTTGTGGCAGTAAGATTTGCGATTACTTTATCACTTTCAGTCAAATTCCAGTAAAATTCGAAATCTGAACTTATAATTGTAGCCTTTTCGTGATTTATCACGAATGCACCCGGAACAAAGATTAAATCATTCAAGTAAACCGGCAATCTGTCCACATGACGGAAACTAAATCCTGCATTGACACCAATTTTATGAGTAGGGTGGAAATTCAGCATCCCTTTGGCATGAATTATATCGTAGGAATAATCGAATGAAGCATATTGCGAAGTATATGGATTAGTATAAACAAGTTCTTTGAAATTGTTGTTCTTCAACCCACTTCGAGCATTGCCGCGAATTGTGAATAATTCATTCATTCTGTATTCGATTTCGCCAAAAATCAGCAATCCACCACGACTAATGTCATTATCGTTGCTTGCAATTTGAAATCCGACGGCTCCTGTCATAGTCAATTTATTTGTCAGCAAGGACATTTCGCCGTCCAACTGAATAAATTGAGCAGAATTGCTTCTCAAATTGTGCATATCTACATACAAATTCGCAGACACAAAGAAGTTATTCCAAAGTCTGTCTAACCTCAGATAGCCGAAGTAATTATTATCGGCAGTGCTTATGCCGTCAGTTTTCATCCCAAAGCCATCGAATCCTGCTCCTGCATTGAAATTTAACTCACTGAAAGTGCCGTCAACGTCAACATTTACGCCGAAATTCTTTATATCGCGTTCCAATCCCAAGGTGCTGCCATATAGCATAAAGTCGCGACTTATGAAATTGACTTCTGTACGAGTGCGGCTGCCACCGAAAATAAAGAACTTTTCGGGTGCAATGAAATCACTTGTGAGTTTGAAATCCAATTTGGAATATTCAGAATTTTTCACATGTCCTGTGGAATTCTCGAAATTACCTGTTGCATACAAATCATAGCCATTGATTTTTATTCCGCCGCCTGCTCCGATTGCTGCCGTTGCATATCGCCCGAATTGCCCTTTGACAAAAGCATCAGCCGGAACTGCAATACCTACATCAACAGGTAGCGAAGGCGGATTGAGAGCTTTAATCGGCATCTTATCCAAAGAATTCAAGGAATCCAGCTCACCTACGGTAAGTGGAATCGGGTTACTTGGGTCTTGCTTAATCCCGGCATTTACATCAAGTTGCAAATCGCCGCGAATAATAAAGGTGGGCAAATCAATCGGCTCAGTCGTTGTCGGCTTTTCCGATTCTTGAGCCACAAGTCCCAAAGTAGAAATTACAAATATTAAAATGTACTTTTTCATATTCATCATTATTTATTTTTTATTCTATTTAGTCTGCTTTTAGCAGTCTTGCCATAATCATCGTCCGGTCTTATTATTTCCAACACACGATATATTTCGCGTGCGAAATCGAATTGTTCGAGATTTTCGTAACTTTCACCCAAATTGAGCAATGATTGCGAATACCAGTCTTCATATCCTTCAAATTTGTCCTTTACTATCAAAAATGATTCGATAGCTTTAATGTAGTTTTTATCACGCATCCATAGTTCGCCAATTCGGTACCGAGATTCAGATGAAATTTTGGGATTGTCTTCAATATCGGCAATGAATTCGAAATGGTGTCTTGCCGAATCATATTGTTCCAGTGTGCGGTAGTGCATTGCTATACGATATCTTGATTGGTCGCCCCAATCATTGTCCTTGTATTTTGTGGCGATTTCCTCGAAAATTGCGAGTGAGGAGGTCGTATCGCCAATTCTGTATTTTATAACTGCTCTTTCAAATCCTGCTTGTCCTGCGTATTCATTTTCGGGGTAAGTAATTTGCAAATGTCGTAGCAAAGAATCCGCTTTTTGGATATTTGCAAGTTCGATTTGCAAGAGTCCGCCTTCTAATAATGACATTGGAGCATATTCGCTCTGTGGGTGTTCGCGGACTATTTTGCTGAACATTTGCTCTGCTTGGTCGGTTTCGTTCAAACTGCTGTAGCTTTTAGCCATCATGTAGAGCACTTCAGGCACATTTTCGTTGTTCGGGTTTTTTGCTACAAATCGTTCATATTCCGCGATTGCATCTTTGAATTTCCCGCCTTGGTAAAACATTTCACCAATTTTCTTTTGGAAAACGGGTGCAAATGGCGATTCAGGGTTGGTTGCGACATATTTGTTGGCAATTTCGATAGCTTCGGATTCGCGCCCCAATGCCATCAAACTATATTGCACACTCCTGATTGCTTCCGGCGCAAGCTGACTGCCCGGATAAGATTCAATCACTATTTTATAATTTTCGATTGATTTTTCAAATTCACCCATATTATAATAAGCATCACCGATTGCATAATATGCTCTCGGAACTAAGGTGCTTTGGGCATATGCATTAATTAAGAAATGGAAATTATCAATTGCTTCCGTATATTTCTTTTGTTGGAAGCGAATCCAACCGATTAGATACAGCGAATTTGGTGCATATGGAGAGCGCCCGTAAAGTCGGACAAAATCAAGTAGGGAAGTGATGGATTGCTCCCAACTATTATTTCGGTATAGAGCGTGAGCGAGTTGGTACGATGCGTATTGCCCTTCTTCGGTTCCGGGTGACATTTTTGCTGCTCGTCTGTACGAATCTGCCGCTTTGCCGAAACTTTTGTCCAAATAATAGCCATCGCCTTGTCTGGTAAGAACTTCTACTGCATATTTTGACTTTGGAAATTCTCTAATCATGTTATCGAAAACTCTCGACGAATTGTTGAAGTCACGCAGCCTGAAGTGTGACCATCCCAGCCCATACATTGCTTCTTCTTTTCGGATTGTCATCGGGTATCTGTTCAACAAATTGTCGTAAGCTTCGATTGAATTTCTGAGCAAATCAGTGCGGAAGTATGCTTCGCCAAGCCAAAAGAGAGCTTCGTCTGTTCGGGCACCGTCTTTGTTCTCGGCAATATATGCCTGCAAATACGGAATTGCTTCCGTAGCGCGGCGAGCTTTCACCAATGTAATGCCTTGATTCAATCTTGTCAGAGCGAGGTAGTAGTCCCTGTTCGGCATAGTAACATCGTTAGCATTTTCAGCCAAAAGTTCAGCCTTTTTGAATTCACCTGTAGCGCGTTCCCATAATTTCATTTCGATATATGTAGCGCCCAAAACTAAGCTGATTCTAACGGAAGTTCGAGCATCTTGGGTTTCGCGGGCGGCACGTTCGAGTGTTTTCATAGCTTGGTCAAATTCTCGGGCTTCGTATTGCATTTGCCCAACTTCTAAGAGCACAAGCCCTAAAAATGGATACGCAGGTTGCATTCCAAGTGCTGAAAATTCTCGCCGCGCTTGTTCAAGTTTACCTGCACGCTTCAGCGAAACGGCTCTATATAGTGATGCTACGGGAACTGCCCTTTGCGAAAGCTCGGAATCGGAATTGATTACCAAATCAAATTTGGATATGGCATCGTCGTAGCGTTCCAAATTCATCAATGCCCACCCGAGACTGTTCAAGGCATCATATCTAAATTCGGAATTCGGATATTTCTCGAGCAAATAGTTGAATTCTCTATCCGCTTCTGTGTAATTTTTTGCAAGATTGTATGATTCGCCTTTCAGAAATGAAATTTGTTCCGGCAAATCTTCTACAAAATAATTTTGTTTGTCGGAAAAGCCGATTTCTTCGGTTTGTAATTTTCTGTGCAGTGTTCCAGCTCTCTCCAAAGCGACCAAAGCCGTTGTCGGTTTGCGAAGTGCAATGTTGCTATTGGCGGTTCGGACAAGCGAAACAAGCATAACGGGCGTTCCCGGATATTTATTCTCGATTATTCGGTAGTAAACCAATGCCGAATCATAGTTTCTGTTGATTTCGTGGATTCTACCCAAAAGAAAATACGAATCATCGGTGTATTCTCCTTGGGATAAATTGTTCACTCCATCAAATAGTACCGGAATAGCATCAAGGTGCTTCCCTTGTTGAGATAGCGACAGCGCCAAAAGGTAATTCGATATGTGAGCGTTATGGTAATAATCACTATCATTGCGGGTTCTGAAAGCTTCGAGCGACGATACTTTAGCTGAAGTGAAATGCTTTTCTGCTTTCTCGAATTTCTTAGCTTTGAAAGCTATAAATCCGCGTTGGATGAGAGCAAAGGGGACAAATGGCGAATTGGTGCGAGTTTTGGCAAATTCTGCCAAACGCGAATCTGCCACAGAGAGATTTCCGGCTACCAAATCGAGTTCGGCTCGGAGCATTTCTGCCTTGTCGCCCGATGGGTCATCGGGGAAGTTCTTGATTTTATCAAGTATCTTATATTCGCTGAGGTGCATCAAACCACGCTCGAAGTACTCTTCGCTCATGTCGGTCAGTTGCGTACCATAAGATATTGGCATCTCCAATACAGTCGCATTTGCAAATGTACTAAATGCCACAAAAAACAACAGTATTCGTGTTATCATATTGTTTGAGACATCCTATTTTCAATAATGTGTATCAAATTCGATAGGAAATAGGGCTTCCTTATCAATCCTTCCGAAAAGATACTATATGCTGCATTACAAAACTAATAAAAAAAGACGTAATTTAAGCGAAAAAGTTGATTTAAATATTAAATCTCGTTTTCTCTGAGGTGAGAGTTGCGATAAGGTGTATTGGAGGCAGTGTGGGAATTGTTATTGAGCGAGTTGTGGTTGATGCCGCAATATTTGGCAATTGTTTCTTTGAGCTTTTCTTGGTCGTCGCGGTCAAAGTTTCTGATTTTCGACAAGGTTGCCGATTCTGTAGCTTTAGCGCATTCTTTGCAATTTGGGATTTCTTCAGAGGCAAGCAAGTCAATTTTTTGTTGTGATAACTCATATTGGTTGAATCCAAAGCGGATTCCGGCAAACACTAAATAGCCAAAAGCTACTACACCGACTGCTTCGAGAGAGTTTATTGGCTCTAAATCGCTGTATCTTATCAAATAACTGTTCCAAAACCACGTTAGAACGAGGGCGCTTACTTTGAGTAAGACCGCAAAGAAAAGCATGTGTAAGATTGCTTTGACAGCACAATTTCTAAAAAAATTCATATCGAGTGTAGCTTCCTCATTACGAAACATTAAATTTGCTTTGTTATTAAAACGAAAGGTGCTAATAAATATTTCATATTTCTATACTTATACTAATTTTTATAACATCAACTTCAAATTCTGAATGGCAATATTGAAATATTGATTTCGTGTTTCACATAATAATGATTTTTTTTACATTTTCGTGTTTTATTAAAGTGTATCTATCGTAATTCAACATGAAAATAAGCTAAACTTAAATATGATTTTTATGAATAGAAATGAATTTTTAAAACTTTTAGCACTAACACCTTTAGCGATGGTAAGTATGAAATTAAACGAATTCGGTCTTTTAGCTAGGGATATGAGCTTAACTGAGAAAATGCCGGTATTATTTCTGGGACATGGCAGCCCTATGAACGCAATCGATGAAAATGAATTTGTCGCAGGATTTAGAAACATTGCTCATAAAATCCAAAAACCAAAGGCAATCCTATGTGTTTCAGCGCATTGGGAAACTAATGGAACATTTGTTACAGCAATGGATAATCCTCGAACAATACACGATTTCGGGGGATTCCCAAAGGAATTATACCAAGTGCAATATCCTGCTCCGGGAGATCCTGCATTAGCTAAAGAAACTCAATCCATCATAAGTAAAGCAAACGTGGAACTTGACGACAAATGGGGGCTTGACCATGGAGCTTGGAGCGTTATCAAGCATCTTTATCCAAATGCTGATGTACCTGTGATTCAGTTAAGTATAGACCGAACACAAAATGCAAATTATCATTATGAGTTAGCAAAGGAAATCGCTTCGCTCCGAGACAAAGGGATTTTGATTATCGGTAGCGGCAATATGGTTCATAATTTGGGACTTGTAGCGTGGAATCGGATGAAGGACGATGATTATGCATTTGATTGGGCGAAAGAAGCCGGGCAAAAAATGAAAGATTTTATTTTAGATGGTGACCATATGCGACTCGTAAACTATCAAAATGAAGGCAAAGCTTTCGAGCTCGCTATACCGACGCCCGAGCATTATTTACCGCTTATCTACACCCTCGGATTGCAAGGTAAGAACGAACAAGTCGAGTTGTTTAATGATAAAGCCGTGGCTGGCTCGCTGACTATGACTTCAATAAAAATTGACAAAGCATAATTCTCTTTGTAAATTCCCTTTCCCAATTTATCTTCAGAGCAAAAAAAAAGAGACCGACTCATTACGAGCCGGTCTCTATTATTAAAAGCAAACCTGAGGCTTATTTTACGTACATGAATGGTACGTAAATAGCTTCTGAATCTGTGCTAACGAGGATGCTATAGCTTCCTTGTGCACGATTTGTAAGGTCTATGTTGAAGTTGAGAACGCCGGCGCTTTGAATTTGGTCAGATAGTACGGATACTAATTGACCGGCTGCGTTGCGAACTTCAATGCGTAAGTGTTGCTCTGTTGTCATTTCGACTGTTAATTTACCGAAATCAACAATCGGGTTTGGAGTAACTTGAGAAACAAAGATGCTTTGCATTGAGTTAGGCATTGTAAGGATTGGCACTACGATTTCCGAAAGGTCTTCGATTGTACCGTCTTTTGCTATGTATGCTAAGCGATAGACATAAGTTTTGCCCACTTCGAGACGTGAGTCATCGTCGAGCAACTTATATGTGCCACCGTTTACATTTCCTGCAACGTTTGCAATCTTAACGAATTCGAATGTTTCAGCGTCAGCACGATAGATTTCGAAGCCTAAGCTTCCACCTTCTGAAGCAGTTGCCCAGACGAGTTCTACTTTGCGTTCGAATGAACGTCCGTCAAAGTTGATTAACTCTAATCCCGCAAACATACCTTCCATTGAAGATGTTTTCTTGCTACGTGGGTTACCTGTACCTGTCGTTGTTCTGTATTTTACTACTAATTCTTGTTCCTTGAATCTTAGAGGAAGGTCGTCACATCCTCCAAACTCTTGTTCTTGAGGAAGACCAGTCAAATAACCGCCATAATTAGTATAATATCTATCATAACGCAACTCGAATACTCTTGCATAGTAAGTTGTGTTAGCATTCAAACCTGTTACGGTTACTGCTCTTGGTTCGTAAATTTCGTCACAAGCGCAATCCAATTGGTAGTACAATGCTCTGTTACCCGAGCCAATGTCTTCGCCATCAGTTGGGAAGGCTACTGATGTAACTCCCATTTCTGCGCCATAAACGACACCGTCTTGTGGGAATTGATTTACTTGGCTTCCTTGTTTGATTACAAGCAAACTACCTTCGCCGGTGGCTGTAGAAGCGCCTGATTTCAACCAACTTATATCGAATTTACTATTCGTTGTTCCTGAGAATGTGATACCATAAGCTTGTTGCCCGGGTTCGCCACCCATGAAACTCAATGGTCCGTAATCATATAAATACTCATAATCCAATCCAGCAAATAATGCACTACAATCCCAATCATAGTAAGAGTCTTCGCCAATTGGGCTTTCGATATTACTACAATCGTTGTCTATACCGAATTGCAAGTTGGTAAATGTCTTAGAAGTTTGGCTTATGGGCCATGCTTCGTCAGCTAATGGGCCTTCATTATAATAGTTTGCATAGTGGTCAAGATAGATGTAATCTTCGTAAGCTAAGTACGCAGGAACGACGCCCGTTCCACTACTGCAAGCATTAGCGAATAATCCAACAGTAACGCTGAATATTTCGCCTGATGGCAATGTCAATTCACAATCATAGTCATATTCAACGCCATTAACATGTGTAATTCTCAATTCTGTAGCAACAGGAGCTGTTTCAAATTCAAATGAATGACCCGGAGTCAAATAATTTGGATTTTGACAATCGCCGCCGACTACTTCATAAACTACTGCACGATAATTAGTGCAACCAGTCAAATAATCAACTGTTACTTGTGTGCCTGTTCCGTAGTAAACTACATGACCGTGTTCAGAATCAGAACATGCAAGGTAACTTCCATCACCAAAATCGCTGTTTGCATAGTAGTTAACACCATTAGAAGGGTCAACACTGCAATCAGTATCTTCGAATAGAATAACAATTACTGCATCGCCATCGCCGCGTGTCCAATTCAATTGAGCTTGAACTGCATACACATTGGTAGCATTGCCGCCACTTGCTTGTACTGTCGCAGAGCTTGCGTTAACAAGGTTGATAGAAATCATATCAGTAACGACCTGAGCATTACTTGCTAAATCGAATACCGAAGCACCTGTAGCAGGTCTGATTTCGATAATTTCGCAACCGTTAGGAGTTCCCACTACTGCGATTGTCAAATAAGCAAAATCATCGCCTTCTGTATGGTTAATTGCTGTAATAGATGCGCCTGTTGCTGTACCGCCGTTTTGGACGAACGTCAATGCCAAATCGCCTAACACAACATCATCAACACTACCCATTACATCTTCATTCCAAGTAATTTCAAGTTCTACGTTATCATTACCTGCAGTCCACGCGAGAGTGCTAAATAGAGGAGGAGTGATGTCATAGATAGTTTCAGCCGGAGCATAACAATCTACTGCTTCAGCGTTGAACAAATTACCCGCTAAGTCAGTGATTCCGTGTAAACCACCAATTCCAACTGTAACAATACCTTCTGAAGTAGGAGTAATCAATACTGTATAATCAGCACCTGAACCTGCGAAAGCGGAAGCTGAACCGTTAGTTACAACGATGTCAGTAGCGTCAAAGCTTGTTACATCTTCAGTCCAAGTAAATGCTACTTCAAAGTTAACATTTGAATGTGCCGGAGCGTCAATTGTAACGCAAGGTGCCGTAACGTCAAGAGTAACTTCGTCTGTAGCATCAATGCCTGTATTACCTGCACAATCAGTTAAAGTAACTGCTAAATCAACAGGTCCTTCTGTGTCGTCGCAAATTACTACCGGTAATTCTGAATCACCTTCAAACATGAAGTTATCAATTTCAGTTATACCGGAACCCAACCAAGTATCTTCTGCTCTTTGCTTAAATCCGAAGACTTGACCTGCAAGAACAGGAATTGATTCACTGTCGGACTGTGGATCATAGCTACCATCAGTAGTAAGCTGTGTGAAAGTGCCATTAATTGTATAACCAAATGGGTCAAAAGTCGAGCTTCCGACATCATATGTCTCAAAATACCAATCAAATGATATAGTACCATTTGCGGGTATTGTAATTGTTACGTCAACGTCGTTTTCTCCTTGAGAACCGTCTTCTTCATCTGAATCGGCAGAAGTAACTAACAAAATAGTAGTGCCTATAAATTCAGCCATGGAATTATATTCTTCTACAACATCCCAATTTCCGGGAGCAAATGGACCAGTGAAGTCAATATATTGGTCAATTCCTAACTGCACTATTTGTGGGCTTGTTGTAATTAATGTCGAACCAGTGTAAGTCATTTCGCCAACAACGATTTCCCAATCTGCTACTTCACCAACTACTCCACCGGTGATAGTGACATAAATTTCGTCACAAGTTTCGGCATTGATATAGTCAATTGGACCGCCTGTAGAATTAGTAAATGTTGCTGTGTAGCCGCTTGGTGCATCGTAGTCGTATCCGGCAGAAATATCATATGCTGTATATTCGTTGCCTGCACAGTCATAAACTTCAGATACATACATATATAATGTACCTGTACCCGAGCCTGAAAGTGCATTAATACATACAGTCCAGAGGTCGCCTTCCCCTGTGATGCTTCCTACTTCAAATCCCCAGCTAACCCAAATATCATCAGCTGAGAAACCGGTTACATCGCGGTCGAAATCAAAATCAACGCAAATTGGATTTGCATTTGTATATTCGCATGATTCGTTGTAATCAACTGACCAATCAGCCATTACAGGCGCGAAAATTACTTGGAATGCATCATCAAGAGTCTCTGTTGTTTGGTTACCCGCTACGTCTGTAGCAGTAACTGCTACATCATAAAATCCTGATGAATGAACTGAACTATTCACTGTAAATGTATAGCAATAATTATCGCCATCGTTGCTTAAATAAGTTGCAACGGCTGAAATTTCATTCGGTTCGAAAACAAAAACTGCTAAGTTTGCATTGTCAAAAGTGCCGCAACCAAGGTCGCTTGCATCGAAGCATATTGTTACGACATCAGCTTCAGTTGCACAAGTTTTATCAGTAGTAATGTTATCTACCACTGGAGCAGTGTTGTCAATTGTAACTGCATTATTAAGTTGTTGTGAGCCGACATTGCCCGCTCCGTCAACAACATAAACTGTTACAGTAACAGCGCCTTGTGGGTCGTTTGCTCCAACTGTGTACCAAGCTGTATAATCTGTACCAACCTCGCTTTCTGAAGCAACACAATTACCGCCCTCATCTTCAAATAAGTCAACCATTACTGTTGTAGAGTTCGAGAATGTCAATACAGCCCAAGCCGCATCACAATCAAGAATACCACAACCGTCAATGTCTTCTGCATTGAAAGTCATAATTATATCATCATCAGGAGCAACACAATCGTTCGGGTTAACTGCAAGACCTGAAACAACAGGTGCTGTGCGGTCAATTTGGAACGTTGCATCCAGCCAGCCTTCGTTATCTGCACAATCTACTGCATAAGCTTCAACCAAAACTGTGCCTTCAGGGTTAGCCGGAAGTACTGTATAGCTAAATGTATAATCCCAACCGCCGCTGCTTCCTGATACAACACTAACGAATGTAGCACTTGCAGTAGAGGAATTTGAGAAAGTAAGGTCAACAAATACATCGAAGAATGAATCCACACAACATGTAAATGCATCGTTTGCGTTGAAAGTGATAGTTACCACATCTGTAGTTGTGACACAATCGTCATCAATCATCAAATCTGTAACTACAGGGTCAGTATTATCAACGGAGAATGCATCTTCAATGTTAAGCGTGTATCCATTTCCGGCTACGTCAGAAATTGCATAATAGAAATCGTATGAGCCACTTGCTTCAGTAGTTATATCATAACATACTGTAATTTCCCAAGTTCCTTCTTCTGAACTTTCATTAGCTGTTATTGCATAACTGTTCCAACTAGCGTAATCTGTATTAAAATCAAGTCCGCAGCCTGCATCTTCTAATGTAAATGTTACACAGAATTGTTGACCTTCGCTCAAACAATCATCTTCAGGCAATAAAGGTTCGCCTACTAATGTTGGTGAAGTGAAGTCAAATGTTGTATTGAGTGTTTCAGTTGTTTCGTTACCTGCTTCATCTGTAATTGTAATTAATATAGTTGCAGGTCCTGCAGGAGTTGATGATGAAGATGCTATATAACTAATGCAATACAAACTTTCCGTTGGTTCCGCATCTAATACATTAACAGTTGTTTCATCTGCAAAAGTCAACACCGCTGTGACACTTTCAATTCCACAACCTGCATCAGTAGCAGTGAAGCAGAAATCAATTTCATCTAAATCGCCATAGCATGTTTGGAGAGCATCTGTAGTAGAGTATGAAGGTGCAGTATTGTCAACAAAGAATTTATTTTCATCAATTTGATAAGAGAAGTTTCCGGCTGGGTCAGTACCCCAAATACCTACGTTATAAGCCCCTTCTACATCGTCACCGGTAATTGTTATAGTTACACAACCGATATTTGGATCTTCAGTAGTTCCTATACCTGATATTTCCCAAGAAAGATTAGCAGGCACAGGGTTAATATATAATCCAATACCATTTTCACCCGGATTGGCACTTGTCGAAACATTGAAAGTTCCGCAACCATCATCAATAACTGATGTACACAATGTGAGTTGGTCACCTACGCCTAAGCATGGTGCATCCCATTCTGTTACTTCTGTGCAAGTTGTTACTTCTTCATCTCCAACCATTTCAGTTACACATTCAACTTGGTAGCCTTCAGGAGCAGTATTATCAACCGAGAATTCCGAACCTGTCCATGAAGTTAAGTTTTCGTTACAATCACCTAATTCAACTTCAAAACGATAATCTCCGTCAGGAGTACCTGTTGTAACTGTATAAGTGGCTACATATTCGTAGTTTACATCTGAACTTGTAGTTAATTCCGCGACGAAATCCCACTCTGATGTTTCAGTGTTATACACTTGAACATTAACAGTTGGAGTTGCATCACCGCAGCAACCAAGGTCTGTAACATCGAAACCGATTGTGACAGGAACATTCGCAGGGGTGTTTATCGGAGCAGTTCCGGGAAAACCTTCGAAAGTCCAATTATTAGCTGAAATACAAGTTTCTTGTGCTTCACTTGTAAATTCAGGTCCGTTTGCAAATATTGGAGCATTCTCGTCTATAGAGAATACAAAGTCAGATGATGCCGGACCCGGGAATGTCACAGTAACACCATCAGCCATTGTAACTTCTGCCAATCTTGCTAAAATTCTACCATTAACTGTAGCACCCGTGCCAAGCGTAATTGCATTATTTGCAAGAATAGTACCATTGAAATTAACATATGAACCTAATGCAGCGAGTGAACCTACTTGCCAAAATATATTAGCAGCATTTGCACCGTTTGCAAGGATTATCTGTACAGTATTATCAACTGTAAGCTGTGTTCCAACTTGGAAAATCCAAACACTGTTAGAATTACCTTCAGCATCAAGAGTGATATTGCCGGATATAAGCGCAGCGCCATCAAACTTGTACAAGCCCGGAACTAATGTAACTCCATTCAATTCCGAAGTTCCTCCTGAAGGATTCAAGAAAGTACCTGTTGGAACCGGAGTGCGACCTGCAGCATCATTGTATGCTGTTGTCAAATCGTTCTTTGCTGTATTAACCAAGGTAGCATCTTGTTGTGAACCTGCGGGACCGGCTGCATCTACAGTGTAGATTGTACCTGTAGATAAATTACCGCTATCAAATCCTGTTATAGCTGCGCCTGTTGCCGGGCTTAAGCCCACATGACCACCGTTTATAACTGTATTAGTAGTACCTGAGATTAAAGAACCTGCAAGCACACTAAAGCCTTCAGTAGAAAGCAAGTCTAAAGGTGCAATATTAGAAGGCGCTTCAGTTTCAACGTTGCCAACGCAATCTTCAAATGTACCGTTAATTGCAATACCTACAATATCGGCTAAACCATCTGAATCCATGTCGAAAGAATAATCCTCTAAGTTTTCACTTGTAACCCAAGTACCACCAACCATAGTTGCGTCGGTTAAAATGACATTGGATGCAGTGAAGTCTTCGATCGGTTCTGACCAATTGATATCAACGTGGTATCTTCCGCCAGTCGCACAAGTACCCGGGGCAACTTCTGCTCCTTGTACCCATTCACCTTCTACCAAATTCAATTGATAAACTGTAATAGTATAGGTAGGACCGTCGCAATCTTGAACAGGAGTGAACATATGTTCTGAAGAAGTTGAACTTACGTTTTCAACTGTTCCATTATATCCCCACAATCTCACAAGGTGGTCACGGTTAAAGTTTTCAATTGGGAAACCATCGATTGAAGTCAAAACACCGAGGTCAATTTCAATCCAAGTAGTTTCATCAGTATCACCTACGGCGATGCTAAAGTTTCCTAATGTACCAGTGCCCGGATCTCCGCACACATCTGTATCATTTCCATCGTAAAATAGTGACATAATTGTGCCATTGGCATTGGCGCCATTTGTCCAACTAATGTCAAAGTCACAATTCCTTGCAGTGACAACTATATTTGTCGGCGGCTGAGGAACAGCCGTCAAAGTCACAAAGCTGCGCGGGTTGTTGAAACCCTGGCTTTCAACGGCATAGTCGTAAGTTCCTGCATCTTCATCCCACTCGAAGATACGGATATAATACGTCGTACCGGATGCAAGATTGGTCAAGCCAATTTGCTTTGTCGTTCCTGTATGGACATCCACGACTAAGGAGCCTGTGGAGCCAATTTCAAGAGCCGTGGCGCGATTACCGTTTACGTCAGTAAACGTACCCGCTTCAAGAGCGAGTGCTGATTCAGTAGCCGCCCAGTCGCTATTGTGTCTCATGACAACAATTCTTCCATCTCCGTTGCCATTGTATAGCCATTTCGCAGTAGCGGAGTTAGCTGTTATATTTTGCATGAAAATATAACGCGCTTGCTGACTGGGTTGGGCAAACATGTCGGAGCACGAAAGTAAGACTCCCAATAGGACTAGAGCCAAACTTAGTGTAAGTTTTTTCATAAGAAAAACTTCCTTTAATTAATGAAACAAATAAGTAAAAAGTGAAGTGATTATCGAAAAATTAACAAAATCTCATAAAAAATGCAAATCACGGAACAAAAATCAGTTTTTGGGACTGATTTGCTACATAAAATAAATATATTTTAAACAATGGCAAAATTAATTTTTTGCTAAGACTACATAAAATTTCGCACTATTGCTTCATTTCAACGATGATAAGCTCAGAATAAGGACTAACAGAGCCTTTGCCAACAGCTTTGATGCGGCAAAACAAGCGTAAAGGACCTTTTTCATCGGAAACCACAATCGGAATTTCGGTAATACTGCCAATATTAGCCTCAGCATAAGGCTCAACTTTTTGGATAAAACTTCCGTCCAACGCGACATCTATTACATATGATTCTGCGCCATCAACGATATCCCAATGCAACACACTTTCGCCGTCAGTCCCGCGTATAGCCCTCAAATTCTTAGGCGGCGGAATGAGTGTAGTCGTAGAGCGTGGATTGTTTTGGGAAGTATTAAGGAGATAGTTTGCAAATTTGCCATCGCCGTTATATTCGAAAATTCTGAAATGATACTCGGCATATTTCAATCCCTTCACTTGTATGTCCAACTTTCCAGTGTTCGGTCCGCTGTATAGCACATATGTATTAGTGCCCGAGATGAGTGATTTGGGATTGCCAAAATTAGTATCAGCAAAATATTCGGCTCCGTCGGTAGGCGTGGCACCCGGAGCGTTTTCGGAGACTGTAACGAGTACATTGGAGCCGTTTCCGGCTATCCAAAGCAATCCTACATGGTTGTAGCTTTTGTTTTTGAATGCGATAGCGCGAGCCGGTTGAACCGGTTCTGTATCAAGGGTATTGATTATAATAGAATCAATCTTAGTGATTTTATTAGATTTTTTGTCGTAAACAATATAATCCACGACATATTCAGTAGCGGGTTTGAGATTTTCGATTGCGATATCATGGAATTTTGCACTTGAATAAGCAATTTTGCCGAAATCGGCAGGCATTACTTTTGCTAAAGCCACATGATTAGTCGAATCGTAGGTCATCATAATTTTTGGAGAGTCAAGATTGCGGAAAGCGAGAGAGATAGCTGTATTAGCCACAGGGGCGACTGTGACATAAATTTCTTTTTCAGTCTGAGCATTAACTATGAATTGGGCATAGCCAAGACTAACATTTAGTCCAAATACAAGGATTATTATACAAAACTTTTTCATTAGCACTTGAATTTGTTTATAAACGGAGAACAAAGATACAAAAAAGAAGTAAACTACCAAATAATATTTTAAAAAATTTTCAACAGTTTATAAAACTAATTAGAATTCTTATATATTTATACGATTTAGGGCAGAATGAGAAAAGCAAAATATTACATAAACAACAAATTCATCTAAGTAAATTTACTTAGATAATCGTTGGTTTGTGACATTTTTTTAGGACGAGACACAAATTCAAGAAAAACAAATCCCCCTTAATCCCCCTTTGAAAGGGGGAAAGCGAGCTTGCGAGCAGGGGGATTTGTTA
>PGYU01000012.1 GCA_002839825.1 Ignavibacteriae bacterium HGW-Ignavibacteriae-1
TTCGCGTTGACCTATCCGAAATTCCCAATGGAGTATATTTTGTAATAGTAAATAATAATGAATACCGTTCGATGTTCATAAAGCGAGATTAAGAGCATTTAAAATGAATCATTTAAAAAAACAATCGGTATAATTTTATACCGATTGTTTTCATTTAGGCGCCATATTTACGCAAGGATTTGAGCAAAACCTCGAAATCGAGTGGATACTCGGTATCGAAGCGAACTCTTTCGTTTTTAATGGGGTGAGTGAATTCGATTGATTTTGATTGCATGGTGATTCGCTTGATAATCGGCTTTTCGACCACGTCTTTTGGAATATTATACCGGCGTTTAAGCATCGAAAGGTAGAAAGCGTCCGCTTTGCCGTAATGCGGGTCAACCAACAATGGATGCCCAATTGCCGCTACGTGTGCTCTCAGTTGATGTTGCCGCCCCGTTACAAGGTTGCATTCAAGCAATGTTGCTATTCTAAACCGCTCTAAAACCCGAATTTCAGTTAGCGACTCTTTGCCTCGCGCAGAAGGTATGACCCCGCCTTTTCCGGCAGGGTCTGTTAGTAATGGAATATCAATAGCCAAATCATCTTTCATCAATTTGCCTGAGATGACCGCATGGTAAAGTTTTGTCACTTCGCGGTTCTCGAATTGGTCATTGAGCGATTTATGGCTTAACGCAGTACGCGCAAAGACCATAACACCGCCTGTATCGCGGTCTAATCTATGAACTGTATAAACTTCACCATAAATGCTACCCAAAAAATCCAAAGCATTTGGCAATAATTTGTTGAATCGGTCAGGAATCGAAAGCAATCCTGCCGGTTTGTCAATTACGATTATTTCATCGTCTTCGAATAATATTGTGCTCTCAAGGTTGTTCATCGCGCTTGCATTATTGCGGCTTCGAGCGTATTGTACATCAGCATCGTGATTGTCATCGGTCCAACTCCGCCCGGAACAGGTGTAATGAGCGAGACTTTGTCATATACATCATTGAAATCTACATCACCCGTCAAACGATAGCCTTTTTCGGTGCCGGGAGCTTCAACTCTGTTCGTGCCTACGTCAATTATCACAACTCCCTCTTTAATCATATCTCTTTTGATGATTTCAGGTGCTCCTGCAGCGGCTATCAAAACATCCGCTTGGCGAGTATAATATGCTATATCCTGTGCGGCAGTATGGCAAATTGTGACTATCGCATTTGCGTCTTTGTTCTTTTGGTATAACAAGTTCGCAATCGGTTTACCCACGATATTGCTTCTGCCCAATACTACTGCATGTTTGCCTTTGAGCGATACATTGCTCCTCTTCAATAATTCCATGATTCCGGCGGGTGTGCATGCTTGCAAGCAAGGTATTCCGGCAACTAATTTGCCCACATTTACGGGATGGAATCCGTCAACGTCTTTGTCAGGATTGATTCTCTTGATGACTTCCATATCGCTTACATGCTTCGGTAATGGCATTTGCACAAGTATTCCGTGTATGTCGGGGCGATTGTTCCACTCATCAATCATTGCTAATACTTGCTCTTGGCTTGTCGTTTCCGGCAAACGCTCAATAAGCGAATAAAAACCAAGCTTTTCGCATGTTTTTGCTTTCATTCCCACATAAACTTCCGATGCAGGGTCATTGCCCACTATCATCAATGCAAGTCCCGGAATTATTCCGGTACTTTCTTTAAATGCCGTTGCCTTTGAAAAGATTTCTTCTCTGATGTCTTGGGAAATTTTCTTCCCGTCAATAATTTTTTCCATATTTTAATTTGCTCTAATATAAGACTTTTACAAAATCCAAAATACGATTTTTCGACTTAACTTTGACCGTTTAGAAAAATTTGTTGAAAACTTTTCAACTGAAATCAATATCTTGTACTTGAAAAAATTACTAATCAAAATTAAGTTTCGAGTCAAAAATGTCATCTTACGTTCATTTACACAATCACACTCATTATTCATTATTAGATGCTGCTACAACTCCATCTCAGCTAATTGACGCTGCTATTGCAGACGGACAAGAGGCAATCGCATTGACTGACCACGGCAATATGTTTGGTGCAGTCGAATTCTTCAACTATGCCAAAAAGAACTCTATCAAGCCCATTATCGGAATGGAAGGTTATATCTCCGTCGGTTCTCGCTTTGAAAGAATCGCTACAAACAAAAACGAAAAAATCCGCAACTATTTTCATATTCTCTTGCTCGCCAAAGACCAACAAGGCTACAAAAATTTGATTAAGCTCTCTTCTTTGGCATATACAGAAGGTTTTTACTATCGCCCACGAATTGACAAAGAATTGTTAGAAAAGTATCACGAGGGACTGATTTGCACTTCAGCATGTATGGGAAGTATGGTAAACGCTTGGATTTTAGATGGTAATTACGAAAAAGCCTATTCGGAAGCAAAATATTATAAAGACATGTTTGGAGATGATTTTTATCTCGAAATCCAAAATCATGGACTGGAAAATGACCCTTTGATTCTGGAAAAAGTTCCCCGTATGGCTCGTGAATTGGACATCAAAATGACTGTCAGCAACGATATTCATTACCTCAAACCCGAACACGCTATTGCTCATAACGTTTTGCTTAGTATCAAAGATGCAAATCCATCGAACGGCAAGTTCATGAATATTCTCGAGCTCCGCTATGGTAAGCCGGAATTTTACTTCAAGTCCACAGAGCAAATGAAGCAGCTATTCAAGGACTACCCCGATGCAATTGCAAATACAGTCGAAATCGCCGACAAATGCAATTTCGAAATTGATAAAACACGCGTTTTTCCTGATTTTCCATTACCAAAGGAAACAGAGTCAACGAATTTAGATGATTATTTACGCGAACTTGTTTATGAAGGTTTAACCAAAAAATACAATCCGGTTACGGATGAAATCCGCCAAAGAGTAGAATACGAATTGCAAGTAATTATTGACATGGGATTTTCGGGCTATTTTTTGATTGTGTGGGATTTCATAGTGGCAGCAAATAGGCTTGGCGTCCGAGTCGGTCCCGGTCGTGGTTCTGTCGTTGGCAGTGTCGTTGCATATGCTTTAGATATTACACTTGTTGACCCATTGCCTTATGATTTGCTTTTTGAAAGATTTCTAAATCCCGAACGCTTCACCATGCCTGATATTGATATTGATTTCAACGATGAAAAGCGCGGTTTGGTAATTGATTATGTAAAGAATAAATATGGCGAAAAAGCTGTAGCACAAATCGTTACATTCGGAAAATTAACAACTAAAGCTGTTATTACCGATGTCGGGCGCGTTTTAGGTGTTGACCTAAGCACCATTCGGAAAATTACTAAGTTAATCCCTGTCAATTTGGGTAAAGTAACGCCTCTCGAAAAAGCCCTTGAACTCAAAGAATTACATTGGGTGAAAGATTCCCAAGACCAAAAAATCAAAGATTTGATTGAATATTCCTTATTGCTCGAAAACAAAAATCGCCATACAGGTATTCACGCTGCCGGGATAGTAATAACAAAAGGGGAAATAACCGATTATGTTCCGGTTTATAAGCCTAAGGAAACTGACGAAGCCGTTGTAGATATGGCTACTCAGTATAGTATGGGTGAACTGGAAGACGTCGGGCTCTTGAAAATGGACTTTCTCGGACTCAAAACACTTTCAATTATTGACCATACACTTGATATGATTGAAAAAAATCATGGTTTGCGGATAGATTTGGAAAAAATTGATTTTGAAGATAAGTCAACATATGACATGATTTCCGAGGGCGATACAACTGCAATATTCCAATTTGAATCCGACGGTATGCAAGAATACCTCAAACGTCTCAAACCTCATAACCTCGAAGAACTTACGGCAATGAACGCTTTATATCGTCCGGGTCCGATGGAAAGCATTCCACTTTTTATTGACCGCAAGCACGGTCGCAAGTCCATAACTCTTCTTCACCCGATTATGGAAAAAGTGCTCAAAACAACTTATGGTATCATCGTTTATCAAGAGCAGGTTATGCAGTTGGTGCAAGTCATTGGCGGCTTTTCGCTAGGACAAGCCGATATTTTGCGTAGAGCTATGGGTAAGAAAAAAGTCAAAGAAATGGAAGCCATGAAACCGGAGTTTGTCAGAGGTGCAGCAGAAAAAGGCATTTCAAAATCTACAACTATGGAAATTTGGGATTTGATTAATAAATTTGCTGATTATGGATTCAACAAGTCACATGCTGTAGCTTATTCATATCTCGCTTTCCAAACAGCATGGCTCAAAGCTCATTACAGAGCAGAATTTTTCGCTGCAAATATGACTTCGAAACTCAATGAGTTATCCCAAATTATCAAACTTGTCGAAGAAGCCGAAAAATTCGGAATTTCGGTTGTGCCTCCTGATATTAACAAATCTGATTCGGTCTTTGTGGTCTCGGATAATAAAATTTACTTTGCCTTATCTGCACTGAAAAATATCGGAGTTTCTGCAGTCCAACATATCGTAGAAATGAGGCAAGAAAAGCCATTTGCTTCATTTTTTGATTTCGTCCGGCGAATTGATGCGAAATATATTAACAAACGTGGGCTTGAATCTCTTGTTTGTAGCGGTGCATTTGATTCTATCGAAAATAATAAACGTCGCGCCCTATATGATTCAATCGAATTGGCTCTCGAATTTTCCAAACGTGTCAATGATGGTTCTGATGGTGCTGAGAGCTTGTTTGGAGCCGATGTGGTTGAAATTGACGTCGTAGAACCTACGCTTCCAGATGTTGATGAATGGTCGGAACGTGAAAGGCTCAAACACGAATTCGATGTAATGAATTATTATGTTACAGGTCACCCACTCAATTCATATGAACCATTTATAACAGCTTTTTCCACAAAATTGGAAAATGGTGACGTGAGTAATCCCATCGGTTCGAGTTTGAGTTTTTGCGGTTCGGTGAGTGGCATTCGCCGACGAAACGATTCTAAGAACAACACTTTTGCATTTGCCGAGGTCGAAAATTTGCAATATAAAGCGGAAATGCAAATTTGGAGTAGAACATATGAAAATTTTGGGCATTTGCTCAACGAAAATTCAGTGCTTGTTTTCAGAGGAAAATTGACCGAAATTGAAGATAAGTATAAAGTAAATGTCGAAGAAATTTATAATTTGCATGACGCAATGAGCAGATATACTAAAGGTTTGAATATCCGAATCTTAGTTGATAAATATGATTTAAGTATTATTAATGATATTAAAAACCTATTGACACGTGATTTTGGCACTGATATTAAAATTACATTCAATATCGAAAATAAGGATAAAAGCTTGCGGAAAACTTATGCAGTTTTTGGTTTTCATGCCAAATATGATGTCGAATCTATTATGAAACTATGCGATTTGGTTGGTAGCAACAATGTCCGTTTTGAATTGAAATAACACTCATTTCGGGTGTTTTTCGTTTGTCTAGAGAAGTTTATTGATACACTATTAAAAGGTTTGAAAATGAAAAAAATTTTATCTTGGGTAATTGCGATTTTTGTTGCGTATATATTTGTAAAATTGATTTTCTTTATAATGAAAGTCACTTTTAATATTGTGGCATTTTCTTTCGTAACCATTATTTTTGTTGCGTTGTTGGCAGTTTTCGCAGTTCCTTTATACATAATTGTCAGAAAAAAACTTTTTTCGGGGAAATAACTTGAAAACATTCGCCTCCTTTTGCATTGCAATCGCATGTATTGCAATCATGATTCCTTCGCAGACAAAAGCACAACAAACTTCACAAGATTATACAATTGAATTGGCTCGGCTATTTTCGCAAGACCTTTTTGAAAGCAACGGCGTATTATTCATGGAACCTGTGGTAAAAATGATAAACGCCACTTCCAATTCCAGATTTTTCAGTTCAGCATATATTCCACAGAAAGTTGAAAAGCCCTATTACCGAATTGGTGTCCAATCAATGCTCGGATTTGTAACGGATAATTTGCGTTCGTTTACGCCTGTAATGCCCTCAAAAGAGTATAATTTCGCGGATTTGGGCGAGTTCATTGGTTTCAATATATTAACCGGCGAAATTACGCGACTTGATACAGCCAAATTGATTCATTATATTTTCCTGAATATGATGTATGACGGCGTCCATGGCAAAAACAAGGGATTAATCCAAACGCCAAATTCAGCTTCGACTGCCATGGGCACAGGCAATACCAAATTTATTTTGCCTCATGAAAGTTTAGACTCGCTTTTCAGGGCACACCCCTTGTATAATTTCCCACAAATGCCGCAATTCCTGAAGGATACGATAAATTCTGCAATTTATCAGTTCCCGACCGAATTTACGCTTTACGGCGGTAATGATTTGTCTGCAATTTTTGCGGCAGTTCCTCAGATTGAAATTGGTTCGCTTTATGGCACGGAATTGCTGTTTCGGCTTATTCCACCCGTTGACCTTGGCGAAACAGTCGGTAAATTTGCTTTTTGGGGCCTTGGCTTGAAACATAGTATTTCGCAATATTTGCATAATAATCACAGACTTTCGGCTAATTTTGACGAGCCTGTCAATCCCTATGATATTGCTGTGCAGGTGGTTTATCAGGGAACTTCACTTGAAAACACTGTCGGTATTACAAAAGCCGATTTGAAAGCTAACGCAACGATTTATAATGCAAATTTGCATGGTAGCTATAATTTGGGCAAAGGTTTTGAAGCTTATACCGGAGTGGGATTCGAGCAAATTACAATCAATTCTACGTATAAATATTTTTTGCCTGTCGAAATTCAGTGGCAACTCGGGCTGCTCGAACAAGGAATGAACGAGCCTACTCCGGGTTATCCGGGCGACCAAAATCCACAAAGTACCGATTTGACCTTTACGGACACAAATATTAAGTGGACAATAGGAATGACGGCAAAATTTGGTAATTTCAGGACCATTTTGGATTATAGTTTGAGCAAATTTAATGTCCTTAGTTTCGGGTTAGTTTACGAATTATAAGGGATTCTTT
Source organism: Ignavibacteriae bacterium HGW-Ignavibacteriae-1 (assembly GCA_002839825.1). Taxonomy (GTDB): domain Bacteria; phylum Bacteroidota; class Ignavibacteria; order Kapaibacteriales; family UBA2268; genus PGYU01. The sequence goes on from PGYU01000012.1 coordinate 6,959, forward strand.
TTTGAAACGCTACTTCATAATTGCCGGTGACCCTTCAGGGGATTCACACGGTGCCTTGCTAATTCGCGAAATTCGTAAAATCGAACCCCAAAGCCACTTTTATGGCATCGGTGGTTCGGCGATGCTCGCCGAAGGCTTCGATTCTATCATTCCTCAAAGCAGCGTGTCAGTAGTCGGATTCTGGGAAGTCCTCAAAAAATATTCATTCTTCAAAAACTTGCTTAATCGCTGCCAATCCATTTTACGCAACGACAAGCCCGATGCTTTCATACCAATTGACTATCCCGGATTCAATATCCGAATGGCAAAATACGCCAAATCAATCAATATTCCCGTGATTTATTACATTGCTCCGCAACTTTGGGCTTGGGGTAAAGACCGAGCTAAGCAACTCGTTGGCAACGTTGACAAACTCCTCACAGTTTTTCCCTTCGAGACAGAATTTTTTGCTCGATTTGGCATCAATACCGATTTCGTGGGTCATCCATTGCTTGATAATCCCGATTTTGAAAATATTTCACAGCTCGAAAGGGAAAATAAATTGGCGTTTTTCCCCGGCAGTCGTGAGCAAGAAGTGGTCAAGCACCTGAAGCTTTTCACAAATATTTTGCAAGAAACAAGACTTCAAAATGAATTCCAAATTTCAGTAGCAAAAGCCAAAAATGTCCCGAATACTGTTTATGATTCATTTGCCTCTCAATTTCAAAACATTGAATTTGAAAGCGATTCCGCAAACTTACTCAGAACTGCTAAAGCGGGTTTCATCAAAACCGGGACTTCAAATTTAGAGGCTTGTTTGGCTGAATTGCCTTTTGCGATGTACTACAAAACTTCAATAGTTTCGTATTTGATTGCAAAAAATCTTGTGAATTTGGAGCATATTTCAATTGTAAATATATTGACAAAGCGCAATACAATCCGAGAATTTGTCCAAAATGACATTGAACCCAAAGCCGTCGCCAAGCACCTCAGACAATTGATGACTGATGACGCTCAACGCAAGGCAATGATTGATGAATTTAGAGAAATTAGAAGCTATCTCGGTGGTCCGGGCGCATCGAATCGTGCAGCAAAAATCATAAGCGAATTTAGATGACAGAATTGAAATTCAAACATAGAATTTTTATCAAAATTGTCAATTTGTTGAGCAATACTTGGCGCTTTCATGTGAACGACAATATGCCCTTAAAGCCGGCAATAATCCTTTTTTGGCATGGCTTGATGCTGCCCGGTTGGAAATTCTACGAGGGACGCGATGCATATGCGCTCGTCAGTACCAGTAAAGATGGCGAAATACTGACAAATTTACTCCAAAAGTGGGATTTCAATATACTTCGTGGTTCGTCCTCGAAGCAAGGAAAGGAAGCCCTCGAGCAAATGAATGAAATCGCTCCCCAAGGATTTCTGCTCATTACACCCGATGGTCCCAGAGGTCCCTCGCAAGAGATGAAAGCAGGCGCAGTTGTGACTTCCGTTAAATCGCAAGTGCCGATTTATCTATGCGGAATCAAAATTTCCAAGAAAATTACATTCAAAAAAAGTTGGGACAAATTTGAACTACCACTGCCATTCAGCAAAATTGAACTTACTTTCGATGGACCACATTTATTTCCGCAATCTTCAAACCGTGAAGAAATTTCATCTTTTATTCAGGATTTAAACACAAAATTGTTATATTTACTAAAGTGATATTTTGTAAATTTTGTTTTAGATTGTTTGAAAAATGATATGATAAAAACTTTAGCTTCAAAAATATATGGAATGGTTGTCGGCTCGATTAACAAAAAGCACGATGAAAATGAACCCATTTACCAGTGCAAAGTTCCGGTTATAAGTGTCGGTAATTTGACTGTTGGTGGCACAGGGAAGACCCCTTTTGTGCAGATGTTGACCAAATTTTTCCTGAGCAAAAATCTTAAAGTGGGAATCATCGGCAGAGGCTATAAAAAGGATTTGAAAGGCGAAGTCATTGTTGGCGACGGCGAAAGCATTCTCGCAACGGCTGATGAAGGTGGCGACGAAATGCTTTTATTGGCACAAACGCTCAAAGTTCCTGTGATAGCCAATGAAAAAAAGTATCTTGCTGCGAAAAGTATGGAAGAAAAGTTTGACATTGATTTAATAATTGTTGATGACGGTTTCCAGCACCGCAATTTACATCGCGATATTGATATTTTGTTGCTCGATAGGGAAACGGTCGAAAATCCCGAATTAATCCCTAAAGGGAAATTGCGTGAGCCTTTGGATTCGATTGAGCGCGCCGATGTTATCTGTCTCGCCGGAATTACGGATTTGGACGAAGAAATAATGAAATTTATCAATCCCGAAAAAATAATTATTAAAGTTAAGCCTATTAATGCGAATCCTTACGAACTTGGCGATAAAACTCCGCTGAAATTTTCAAAAATTAAGGAAATCCAAGAATCGGTTCTGCCATTTGCCGGAATCGCTAAACCAGACCGATTCTTCAATATGTTGGAAGGTATGAACTATAAATTTTCGAGCACCAAAGAATTTTCTGACCATCACAAATATAGTGAGTCTGATATTCAAAAATTAATTTCTTTAGCTACAAAAGCAGGTACGAAATTTTTAGCTACAACCGAAAAAGATGCTACTAAATTAAGCGAATTCAAAGATTTATTAGATGCTGCAAACATCACCTGCTATGTATTCCCGATAGCCCTTACAATTTGGGACGGCAAAAATCCATTTTTCAAATTATTAAACTCAGTCATCAAGGTCAAAAAATGAGAAAATTTTTGATTTTCGCATTGCTAATTATCATTTGTGCGGCATGTGCACCGAAAGAAAAGCCACTAATCATAGCACTTTCAAAGGGTGCAGGCTCGGAAAGCTACGAGAAATATGAAAAATGGCTCAAAAGCACCAATCCAAATATCGAATGCATTGATTTGTTTTTTATTGATAAAGACGAAGCTCTGAAAGTTCTCGAAAGGGCAGATGGCGTTGTTCTCACAGGTGGTCCCGATGTTCATCCATTTCATTATGGCAAAGATTTCGACACATCTCGTTGTGAAATTGACTTAGTTCGCGACACTCTGGAATTTGAAATTATTCGAATTGCCCGAAGCAAAGGGATTCCTATGCTCGCTGTGTGCCGAGGCGCCCAAATTATCAATGTAGCTTTTGGCGGAACTTTGATAGTAGATATACCCGAAGATACTGATTCAGAGGTGATTCACCAAGTTGAAGAGGGCGATGCCATGCATGAAATTATTATCGAAGACAGCTATCTTTCGAAAATTTCCGGGGTCAGAACAGCATATGTAAATAGCAATCACCATCAAGCGGTTGATGCTCTCGCTGCCGGATTGAAAGCTACGGCTCGAACTGCGGACGGAATTGTCGAAGCATTCGAATACACTGACCAAAAATCAAATTTCATGATTGCCGTTCAGTGGCATCCTGAGAGAATGGATAAGTCAGACACTTTATCTGCGAGCATTGCGAAAGAATTTTTGCATCATTCCGAAAAATTCAGACAAGCGAAATCGCTTACAAAGTAAATTCTAAAGTCACAAATACTCTGCTTTCGGCATTTCCCGCTATTTCATCATAAGCGGAACTGACCGATTTGACGTAATTTTTCGATGTATCCGCATATCTCAAACGCAAAGTCAGTTGCTGAATTGGCTTAAGATTTACATAAATGAAGCTCCGGTTTCCTGCCCCGAACAATGCAGGAGAATTTGAATAGCCGGGCATAACCGACTCGTATTGCCAAATTGATGAATTATACGAATCTGTATCAAATAATGAAATTCGACCACCAAAAGTTAAATAATCCGTCGCTTCAGCTTTGATTTCAAAAAATGCCCCAACGCCACTTTCATTTGGAATTTTGCTCTCATACTCGAGATAAACATATTCCAATCTGCACCTGAACATCAATCGCGGGTTCGGTTTGTATGCCCAATCAGCCCGCAATTGATATTTATCTTTCTGGACTAAATGCCTCAAATCCTCAGAATCAGTCACTGCGGATGTTATTTCCTTATGTCGCCCTTTGAAAGTTACCAGAATTCGTTCCAGCCCCGAATACTGCAATTCCAACATCTTGTCCGTTCCTTTGATAGTGCCCGGGATAGTATATGTTCTACCATGGCTTCGGAATAAGTCAATATATGTGTTCAAAACGACAGAGTTTGATGCTCGGATACGCGATCCGAAATATAAACCACTTTCGTTAGCCGGACTGTAAAATTCTCCGAAATTATTGCCGTAAGGACTTCGGAAACTTTTGTCATAATTTCTGTAATGCATTGCGAATTCAATATCTTTCAGCTTGTAAATAGCTGCTAATTTAGCTCCGAGATTTTGTTTGGCATCGAAACCAAATTCGCCGCCCAACATGAAATCATAATATCGGTAAAATGAATAGACGGAACCTAGCAAACCTTCCTTACCATTAAAAGTTGAAATTGACTGGGAATTAATCGTTTTTGAAAATTCAACATACATACTATTAAATCCCAAAGTGAAATTCGTGCGGACAAATTCAAGATTCATTCCGCCAATTTCTTCTACCACAGCATTCTGTTTCGCAATTTCATTTTCAGTGCGATACAAACCGCTGATATAAATTGATGTTATTTCGCCGCTTTCTTCGTCCAAACTACCTGCAAGATTTTTGTAAGAATAAAAGGCTCTGATATTCAAATTTGTATTTTTGCCAAGGAAAATATTTGAAGTGCCGCCCCAACCTCTGAAATTGCCATATTGAAGTGATGAGCGCCACGGATTGAAGCCATTTCCACGTTGAAATGCAGCATCTATAGCGTCCCATGATTTATTTTGGCTGAATGGTGCCCAAGTTAGTAAACCCATTCCGCTATTAAAACTGAAATCGCCAATTATTAATCGCGCATTTTTGGAATGCAATCCTAAATGGAAACTTGTGAAACTTTCAGAATGAATTTCTCCCGGCTCTTTTTTAACTAATACGCCACCGTAAAAGTCCGCAATTTCAGTGTCTTGGCTCAATAGCAATCTATTATACAAATCATACGATGGTCCCGCATAAATTTCCTCTTCAATGCCTCTGGTTTCCTGCAATCGCTCTCTGAATCTGCTTCTGAACTGAATACTTCTGCCTTGAGATTTTCCACGAATATATGTAGTTTCTTTCAGAATCAATTCAATTTCATGAGGAATTTCGAGCATTCTGCAAATTTCCTCGATTGATATTTCCGGATTTTTATCTACAAGTGAAATAATGTTATCCGCCATTATCAAATCAATCCCGGGAATTCGAGACAAATCCGCATTAGTCACATTTCCGAGATTCATTTTGTTTTCGCGAAGATATTCGAGCATGGTTAAATCAGGATTTTCATTAGTTTCAATTGCGATTTCCTCGAAATATTTGCCCTCGTCATATTCTTGCGCTTTTATCTTGAACGTAGCGAATATGCAAGGTATCAGACAAATCACGCAATATTTGAATATGATTTCCATGCTGCGGTCAGTAGCTTAGTGCCATTCCTATCATTGGCGATATGCCCAAAATGCTGTTATATTGGGTCAATAGCACAAAATCAATCGAGTAAATATCTTTTAATAAAATTCCGGCTTCAACGAATGAGGGCGAGTTTCTCCATGCAATTCGCAAATCTGCAAATTCAAATACCGAATATTTGAAAGCCAAAGCTATTGCGGATTTGTGCGTAATATCAATTATTGCATCGGCGTCTATTTGGGCGTCTTCCATAATTTTGTAAGAAACACCAACCACTGCAGTTTGCCAAATATATAGCGAGTCGCTTCCGTAAGACGATTTGAGCAAATTCCGTAAGTAAAATCCGGCATCCAAATCGTCGCTGATTGATAATTTGCTCCCAATATGTACCGAAAATGCTGATTGCGACGAGAATCTGTCAATGTTGATTGTGCTGTAATCGGCTGCAATTCCCACGAGAATTTTATCAGATAATTTAGTACTATAGCCCAATTCCGCAGAATATTCATTGTATAAATTATTACCGATGTAGAAAAAATTTGAATTTATAAAATGCTTATCCGACAATCCGAACTGAAGATTGATTTCTGCAGGTGTAAGCTCTTTGATGCCGAATCTATAAGGTGAAATTCTTAAATCCGAATTAAATGATTTGCCGGTTAATTCAGACGCAGGATTTTTTGAATACTTGAATAATGAGGCACTAGCAGTTGCTGATGGAATTGGGTCCATAAGGTATTTGCCGAAAATCTGCGAAAGTAAGATTTCCGGATTCAGCAAAAACAGAACAAGAACAATTTTGAAAATTTGGCACGGATTCATAAATGATTTTCCGACAAATCTAAACTTTTAGTAAATTATTTCGTTTTAGTTTTAGTACTTTGTGTGAAATTACTTATTTTTAGTAAAATAATCAAGAACAAAATTGGAAATATCATGAATTATTTGAAAATACTTGTTGTCTTTATGTTAGCGACGCTTGCCATCAAAGCTCAAGAGATTGAAGCTACTGTTTCGGTAAATATGGAGCCTATTCCCGAGGAATACCGGACAAATATAATGTCGTTGCAAGGCGATGTTGAAACATATCTCAACAACCAAAGATTTACGAGCATCGAATGGGAGGGACCCAAAATCCCGATTGAAGTAAATATTGCAATAACCGGTGGCATGCAGAATAATTATTCCGCGCAGTTGTTCATCGCTTCGAAACGCTATATCTACGGGCAAGAAGGCGGTATGTCCGTAGCTTTAAAATTGATTGACCGAACTTGGGTTTTTGAATACAATCGTGGAGCTATGCTATCCTACAATCCTTCGCGATATAATGAATTTACTTCTTTGCTCGATTTTTACATGCTTTTAATCATCGGATTTGACCTTGATACATATGAATCGCTCAGCGGAAGCCGCGTGTATGATTTAGCCCGTACAATTGTGACTATGGGTGCAGCTTTTGGCGCCGATGGTTGGCAAACAACTGCTACTCCGGGCGAATTTACTCGATATACGCTAATTTCGGAATTGACCGATATGAAATTCGAGCCTTTGCGCAAGTTAGTCTTCAGCTATTATTATGACGGCTTGGACGTTATGGCAGAAGACCGCGAACAAGGACTTTCGAATTTAGCATTTGTAATCCAAGAAATGGCAGATTTCAAAGACAAAAAACTCTCAAGTCCTTCGGTGTTGATTCAAGCATTTTTCGATGCGAAGGCGCCGGAATTAGCTGATATGTTCAAAGGCTACAAAAAACACCCGGGCGTTTTCCGTGATTTGATGTATTTGGACCCTTCAAATTCGCAAATTTACGACGAAGCTCAACAGGGTAGATAATTATTTGACTATATCCCAATAATCTATAGAAAGCATTGGCATCGGTTTGCCGTTGTTTTGAAGCAAGAAATCTAATGTAGTGATTTCTTGCTTTGTTTTTTCAATGTTGATTCCTACCATGTTTGAAATAAATGGTATTAGGTCGAACATCTTAGGTGTCGGGAATTCATCAATTGTATATCTTTCGCCTTCTTTGATTCCTGCTTTTTCCTTAGCTAATTGAATTGCATCATCCAAACCGCCGATTTTATCTACCAAGCCATTTTTCAATGCATCAGCTCCAGTCCAAATTCTGCCTTGAGCTACATTTTCGACATTATCTTTGGACATTTCCCTTCCATCAGCTACAAGAGTGATAAATTTGTCGTATAATGCCATGATTTCAATTGTGCGTTGGTCAAATTCATCATCAGTCATATTTCTTAGCGGCAATCCGATTGGAATAATCGGTAATGTATAAGATTGCCCCATATCGGAATATTTGCCTCTTTTAACCATATCGTAATTTATGCCGAGCGTATCTTTCAAGCCTTTGTCGTACACCCAAGCACCAATGACGCCAATCGAACCTGTAACAGTGAATGGCGAAGCTATAATGTCGTCGGCATTCATCGAAAGCCAATATCCGCCGGAAGCTGCAACCATTCCTTGAGTTACAATTACAGGTTTTACTTCCTTTTTAACTTTAAAAAATGATGACCACGAAGTGCCGCCGGAACTAAACGAGATAACTCTAACGTTGTCTTCTCTTTGGTTGAGTAATTTTGAAATATAATCTGAAGCCATTGCATCACCACCGGGAGAATCAACTCTTAAAATCAATGCCGAATATGAGGATTTTTCTAATATCCATTTGATTGTTTCGGCTGCTTCACGTGCTTTGATTCCTTCGTCCATAGCGCAAACGCCGGTCAGATAATAAATCGCGATTTTCTTCTTGGGTGCGCCCCATTGGTCGTCTATTGGTTCTTGGAGATATTGCCTGTATCCGATTGGAACTACTCCAGCTATCTTATAATCTTTTGATGTTTTCTTTTGCATATCCATCCATCGCCCCATTTCGTCTGCCAATTTTTCTGCAATCGCATCGCTCGGGAAATAGCCGATTTTCGAATCCACAATTCGGTCAAAGTCGCTTTGGCTGATTCTTCTGGATTTGCAGATTTCATCGCGTGTATTTTCATACCACGAATCTATCAATGCTCGGCGTTGTTCACGTTCTCCTTCGGACATGTCTGTGCGAGTATAGTCTTCGACTGCCGATTTGTACTTGAAAAATCTCAATTCTTCAAATCCTAGACCCAAATTATCGAACATTCGCTTATAATAGCTTCTGCCCGAAGCATATCCTTTTATGCTGAGGTAACCCATCTCATCAATGATGATTTTATCGGCTACTGATGCTAAGTGGTACAAATCCATAGAGGCTCTGTCAATATATGCCACAATTGTTTTGCCCGAATTTTTGAACTCGAGTAATTTATTTCTAATTTCCCAAATCATTGATTTATTAGCGGAAAAATTGGTCAAATTGACCACCATGCCTTTTATATACTTATCTTCGATTGATTCATCAATAAGGTGTAACAAATCAATCAATGTCATCGAATCGTCAAACCAGCGATTTCGTTGATATTTAATCGTACCTGACAAATCCAATTCTACAAACATATCCTCAGACAAAACATCATCGGTGAATGTCCGGTCATTTCCAAACATTCTTAACCCAATTGCAGATTGTGCGAATCCGTCCGAGGAATTTGAAACCTGGTTATAACCCATTCCATATCTTCCGAAACTGACATCTACCCCCAATGAATATATTTCATCGCTGAAATAGCGCCCATTGGCTCTGATTCCGGGAGCAAATTCCCATGACAAGCCACCGCTGTAGTTCACTTCTGACAAATTTTTATCATCGAATAATGACGCATCAACAAAAAATGTCATCGGGTAATCGGTAAATGGTCGGAGTGCAATTTCAGCAACCGTTTCGGCATTTGAATTCTTCAAGGAGAAGCCGTAATTGAAAGCTAGGGATAAATTTCCATTGGGTCGAATTAACATCCCAACTTGCATCATGTCACCGAAACCGTATTTACTTGCATGAGAGTTTGACCAACCGTATGAAACGCCCATCCCAAAAGTTCTGCTGCCAAAGCTTTGTGATATACGGTAGTCATAGGCAGGTTTGCCGTCGTAAAAACGCGACATTACACCAAACCCGGTTCCACCAAGTCCGGTGAACAATCCCCAACGCTTAAAACCAATTATATTTTCTTGGCTTGAAATTATCCCCAACATGTCCAAGCTGCTTTGATTGTAGTTCAATATTGCAGGATTGTCAAATCCATACAGACCAAATTTGAAAGCTCCCGATGATGCTTGCATAAAATCGCGCATTTCGTAATAGGTGGTGAAGCTTTTTTGTGAAAATGAATTGTAGGTAGAAATCAGCATCAATCCCGTGATGAGAAGTAGTATTCGTTTCATAAATTTAACCTTGAATCTAAAATGTATAGTTTGAAAATTTTTTCTTTTCGATTTTATTAATAATTCATTACAATATTACGAAAGATTCTTGGTTTATTAAATAAAAAAATAACAAGATGAATACAAAAAATCAAAAAATTACAAATGAGATTTTAGTGGAAGTGGTAACCGAATACATTTCCCCTGATAGGGTGCAAGGTGATTCGCGGAATTTCTTTGCATATACGGTTACTTTGACTAATTTGGGAAAAAAGCAAGTGCAGTTATTATCCCGTCATTGGATAATAATTAACGCTGACGGCAATCGCGATGAAGTCAGAGGTGATGGAGTTGTTGGTTTTACGCCGAAATTGTTTCCGGGGCAAACTTTTACTTACACAAGTAATTGCCCGATGGATACTGAGTGGGGCACTATGGAAGGCGAATATACTTTCATCACAGACGAAGGTGTCTTTTTTCAAGTAGAAATTCCTCGATTTTACTTAGTAATTCCCGCATTATTAAGCAATCAATAAGCAAGCTAACTTTTCAATTTGAATAAGGAAATCTCTTCAGAAAGTTCATGCATAGATTGGACTAACTGATTTGTAGCCTTTTGAAATTCAGTCAATGAATTTTTAGTTTGGTCAATTGTGATGTTCAGTTGCTTCATAGCCTGATTGATTTGATTTGCTGCCGAATTTTGGTTCTTCATACCCGAATTAACCACCCTGAATTCCGGCTCCAACTCTTGCACTTCGTCAATTATCGAACTAAGGTGGCGGCTGATGTCAATCACTTCTGTAATTGTCATATTCACATTGTCGGTGAATTTAGTGATTTCGCCGATTCCCGATTTGACAGAATTTTGCATTTCCTTGACCATATAAGCAATGTCCTTAGCTGCGATTTTTGTCAAATCAGACAATCTGCTTATTTCTCTCGCCACAATCGAAAATCCTTTGCCGTATTCTCCGGCTCGTTCTGCTTCGATTGCCGCATTGAGCGCAAGCAGACCCGTTTGGTCGGAAATTTTGTTTATAGTTGTGACGATTCCTGAGATTTTCTTTGCTTTGTCTTCAACTATAGAAAATTTATCATAAAATAGCTTAGTCGAATTTACAAATCCCGAAACATGTCTCTCCATTTCGTCGAGTTTCACTTTACCGTCTTGAGTGTTTTGCACCGAATCTTGTATTCTGCCACTAATTGCATCCATCGTTTTGACAAGCTTATTCGATATAGATGCGATCTCCGTGCTTGACGCCGTTACTTCATGCGATGATGCAGCTTGTTCGGTGGCACTTGTTTCCAAATCTCTCGCCGATGCATTGATTTCATTGACGGCACTTCGGACTTCGAGCGATGATTGCTGTACTTTGCCAATCAGCGAACTGAGATTGGATGTCATAATCAATGCTGTCCGAACTAAGCGTACGACTTCGTTTTTGGAGTTCAGAAATGAATCATTATTTGTCATTATCCCTTTCTTTTCGTAATCGCTTCTCAAATCTTCAATCAATGCTTGAGCTTCTTGAAAATCTCCGGCTGCGAGGAACTCACCAAGTTCGACAGCTTTGGATATAGGCTTGGAAATATTTTTCGAGATTAAAATAATGATAATGAACAAAATGATAAATCCTGCTAATCCGATTAGCAAAATCAAAATGCTCCGAGAGTTAACTTCTTCCATAATTTCATCACGCGGGAAAAACAAACCCAAAGCCCATCCGCTTGTTGGCAATGGAGCATAATACAAAAAGCCGTCTGTTTGGGCAAAGTTGCTGTGATATTCCAAAAACTCAGCAGTCCCGCTTGTCATTTTTTTGCCGACCATATTCAAACCCGGATTGTTGGTTCGATCCGCCATATGAGAGATAGATGTGTCTCGCTCGTAATTTGCAAAAGGATGTGCAATTATTTTGCCTGTTTTGGAAATTAAAAAAGCGTATCCTGTCTTGTATACTTTGATTGACGAAACATAATCTTTCAATGCTTCCAAAGCAATGTCGCAAGTCACCACACCTGCAAAGCGATCGTATTCGCCAATTTTTTTGAATATTGGCAAAGAATATGTGGACATGAAAATGTCTCCGCCGCCTTCATCAAAGTATGGTTCGCTCCATAACGGCACACCTTTCTCTTTCGGAATTTTGTACCAATCCCAAATCAAATAGTTGTAGGATGTATCGGAAAGGTCGCCATAAAGCACATTCTCAGCGTTTCTGTAGTAATAAGGAGCGAAATATTTAAGCGTAGTATCTATCAAATAGGGTTCGAGCGAAATTGTCGAGCCGTAAATTTCATCATTGGATTCGACCACTGAACGCAGAAAATCACATATTGCAGCTGAATCTAACTTTTGTGATGAGATGAAAACGGCAGACGTTTGGGCAATCTTTTCAACATTTTTTAGGTTTATATCAATTTCTGTCAAAGTTTTTGTAGTAATCAATTCTGCCTTTTCGCGAACTGATGAAATTGCTGCATCTCGCGATAGGAAGTAGTTTGCTCCGAATATGATGAGAAAAATCACAGACAAAGCTGATAGGATAAAGAATGATGTTTTGTATGCAATACTTCGTTTTTCGAGCATTTCTATTTCAGATTTTTCATAATCAAAAAATTGTCAATTACAAATAAACTACGATTTATCCAATAAACAATATAAAGATGTTATTAGCAATATATTTTAGCTGTTGAACTCTATTTTCTTATTTTTGCATTGTTACAAAATGAAAAATAATTTGAAAGATAATACAAATACTCAGAAAAAAACGGATTCGTACAGTAATTTGCTCCGAATCGCAAAGTACGTCGTCCCATTTAAGTGGCTGATGGTACTGCAAATTGTACTGAACACAATCTTTTCGTTTCTAAATACTGTTTCAGTAACTTTGATTCTCCCAATTCTCGAACTGATTTTTTCCGATGGAAAAGTCAAAACCGAGACTGCCGAAAGCTCTAATCCTTTGAATAATATCACAGATTCATTTTTTGAATTCATGTACAGCCTGATTGGACTGCGAGATGATAGTGGCGATGTACTATATAAAATTAGTGCATTGATTATAGTCGTGTTTGCTCTGAAAAATATTTTCAAATATGTGGCGGGAATCGTCTCCACCAAGCTGGAAGAAGGAATAATCAAATCCATTCGGGATAAAGTATTTGCGAAACTGACTGAGCTGTCGGTGGACTTCTTTTCAATCAATCGCCAAGGCAATCTAATTTCCATACTCACAAACGATGTGCAGGTAATCAATTCTTCAACTCTGAATTCCATAACGGTCTTTCTCCGCGAAATTATCCAAGTTTTGCTGTTCATGTTGCTATTGCTGTCTATTTCGCCAATTCTTACTCTCATTGCGTTCAGTACGAGTATTATCAGCTTTTTCTTAGTCAGAGCGGCAATGAAGTTTCTCCGTCGTTACGCAGGCAGAATGCAAGCAGCTATGGGCGAATATACTTCGACTCTCTCGGAAACCATCACCGGAATTCGTGTAATTAAAGCTTACAATGCCGAAGATACGGCAAATGAAAAATTCACAACCGAAACCGGAAAGTATGTACAATCAGCAGTCAAGCACCGCAAAATTATTGAATTGATTCCCACTTCCAATGAATTTTTCGCGATTCTTGCTTTGTGTGTTGTGCTATTTGTGGGTGGTGGTGAGGTCTTAAACGGGCAAATGGAGCCTGAGAAATTGATGCTGTTTTTATTCGCATTATTTTCAATTATGTCGCCCGTTGCTACTATTGTAAATTCGATTTCGAGATTCCAACATGGTCTGGTTGCAGCAGAAAGGGTATTCAGCGTGCTTGATTATGAGCCCAAAGTGATGCCCGGAACTGAGAAAATCAGCGATTTCAAAGATAAAATCGAAATCAAAGACCTTGTATTTTCATACGACAATTCGCCTGTGATAGATAGTGTTTCTTTAGTGCTTCCAAAGTCTCGAAAAATAGCTTTTGTTGGTTCGAGCGGAAGTGGCAAATCAACAATGCTTGATTTGGTAATCCGATTTTATGACCCAAACAGTGGCAAGATTGAAATTGACGGGCAGGACATCAAAATGCTCGATACCAAATCTTATCGCTCCTTATTCGGCATTGTAGGGCAAGAAAACATGCTTTTCAATGACACTATCCGAAATAATATCAAATATGGATTCAAATCCGCAACTGAAGAGCAAATAATCAGTGCTGCCAAAAAATCGAATGCTTATGATTTCATTATGAATACGAAAAATGGCTTCGATACTGTTGTCGGTGACCGTGGAGTAACACTCTCAGGTGGCGAAAGGCAACGAATTGCGATTGCACGGGCGCTAATTCGCAAACCTCAGATACTAATTTTCGATGAAGCGACTTCGGCTCTCGATGCCGAATCCGAAAAAATCGTCCAAGCCGCAATCAACAAATCGCTTGCCGACAAAACAGCAATAATTGTAGCTCACCGATTGGCTACAATTATTGATTGCGACATGATTTATGTGTTCGACAAAGGCAAAATTGCCGAAAGTGGTACTCACAAAGAGCTTATTGCACATTCAGGTGTATATAAGATGCTATATGATTTGCAATTTTCCCAAGCAGCGCTAAATGTATGATTTCCAGAATTTTTCGACTTCTGCAAGCAATGGGTCAATAGTTTCAAACTGAATTTTATGTGGCGGAGCCCATTCTATCCATTCAAAATGACTGTGCTCGGTCAACTTTACATCCGGCGTATGGTCAATCAGCCCAAGAAAAATATTCAATTCCTTGAGAATCGGTTTCGACTGAAATTTTCGCGTTTTGGTATAATACTGAGTTTGGTACTGAAAACCATCTATTAGTCTAATCAAATCAGGATAAATGCCGGTCTCTTCGTAAAATTCTCTAAATGCACACTCTTTCAGCGATTCGCTATGTTCCATATGTCCCTTAGGCAAATCCCAGCGTGTGCGATGCCGCAATAACAAAAACCGAAGTTTCGGTTCTAACGAAAATAATAAAATTCCGGCGGCGTAAATTTTTGGTTCTTCCAAATCTATTCTTCTTAAAATTGTCTAAATATATCAGGCAAATTTACCAAATCAAATTCATTAAATTACACTTCGAAATAAAATAGATTAAGATTATTGCCATAGACAAAAAATGTGTATTTTTATATCACGTCGTAATAAAAAACTGAATAACGGCATTGAAGCTATGAAAAAAGAATCTGAAAACACGAAATTTTTCGATAATTCTGCTACAAACAGCTATGATTATATCGAATGGGAAAAGAAGATTGGTGGAAACCATGAAATCGTAATCCAATCTGAGGATGCGAAGTCTAATAATTTATTTTCCGAATCAGTAGGGCTGAAGCCCGATTCGTCGAGTTATAATATGACTATGCAAACTTTGGACGAACTTTTAACTCGTGATGACCAACGCGACAAAGACGGTTTTCCACGAAGAATCAAATTGGGCAAATTAGTTAAACCCGGCAAAAAAAAGCAACAAGTAATCATTGTCCCGACTACTACAGAGCCAAAATTCTACCATGACGACTCGATTACAACCGAAGAAGAAACCACAGGTGGCACCGGCGATGGGGAAGATGGTGAAGTAATCGGGGAAGAATCTGCCGATGGGGAACCCGGCGAAGGCGAAGGTCAAGGCGCCGGCAAAGGCGGAGGAGATGGGCATGACGTCATTTCTGATGCTTTTGATTTGGGGAGGATTTTGACCGAGAAATTCCAACTTCCAAACTTGAAAGTAAAAGGTAAAAAGAGGTCGTTTACAAAATACACTTATGATTTGACCGATAAAAACAAGCGTTTCGGGCAAATTCTCGATAAAATGGCAACATTGAAAAATGTGATTAAAACCAACATTTTGCTTGGGAATATTGACCCCGACGAAGAATTTTCGCCGGATAAATTGATGTTGAATCCGAATGATGAAATTTATAGAATCCTTTCTGCTGAGAAAGACTTCGAAACTCAAGCAATTGTTTTCTTTTTGCGCGATTATTCCGGTTCGATGCAAGGAAAACCCACAGAAGTAGTGACTACGCAGCATTTGCTGATTTATAGTTGGCTGATGTACCAATATAACGAAAATGTCGAAACACGTTTTATTTTGCACGACCAAGCTGCAAAGGAAGTTCCTGATTTTTACACTTATCACAATTCCCAAGTTGCAGGCGGTACGAATGTTTTTCCTGCATTTGAGCTTGTAAACCAAATAATCGAAAAGGAGCAATTAGTTCGCGATTACAACATTTATGTTTTTTACGGAACTGATGGTGATGATTGGGATGCCGACGGCAAACTTGCAATAACGGAGCTGCAAAAAATGATTAATACCACCAATCGCGTTGGTATTACTGTAGCGAGAAATTCTTGGGGTGGTGCTTCAACAACGACGGTAGAAAAATATATCGAATCGTCCGGTTTGCTGAAACAACACCCCGAGATATTCAAAATGGATGGCTTCTCGGCTACAGATGCAGACGAAAATCGAATCATGGACGGAATTAAGAAATTAGTCGAGCAAGGAGTAACACATTAATGAAATTAATAGACCAAGATACAAAAAAAATCATGGAAGAGTGCAAATCTCGCGCTCAAGATGCCGGTTTGAACTTCCAAAGCGAAACTCTCGAATATATAGTTACAAACCAAGATTTGATTGAACTTTCGCCCAAAG
Organism: Ignavibacteriae bacterium HGW-Ignavibacteriae-1; assembly: GCA_002839825.1. Taxonomy (GTDB): domain Bacteria; phylum Bacteroidota; class Ignavibacteria; order Kapaibacteriales; family UBA2268; genus PGYU01. Next base: position 23,436 of record PGYU01000012.1, read on the forward strand.
GCATGATTCCGACTCTCTACGATTATTGGGTGAACGATGTGGAAGTGCTCAAGGGCAAAGGTCAATATAAATTATATCCGCACAATCCCTATGAGACTGTGATTAATTCTCGTCCTGCGATTTCTTACTATAACGACAACAATCCCGATTGGCTGAATATTATGATTTTTTATCATGTGCTCGGTCACGTTGATTTCTTCCAAAATAATTTTTTTTTCGAGCACACTTGGAATGATGATTTCGTCGGTCAAGCTCTTGCCGAGAAAAGATTGATTGCCACTTTACGGAGCAGTCATGGACGTTGGGTGGATTATATCATAGAATTTTGTCGGGGAATTGATAATTTATCGGGATATTTCTCCGATTTATCTCAACAAAATTTTCCCAGCAATATGGAATTATCCTCCAAATTGAATTATTATTTCGAGGATTTTCTTCAATCCGAAGTAAAGGTTTCATCAGGGGAGGTTTATTCGGAAGTAAAACGATATAATGATATTTTCGATAAAAATCCCGACCTTGCAGAATCGCTCTTTTTCTCGGGCATCAAATCTAAATATCCCGAATTTGACAGCAAATATGAAAAATCACAAAAAGTTGATAAGGAAAGACCCACAGATATTCTCGAATTCATCCGCGATAATTCGCCCTATTTGAATCGTGATGAAAATGAATGGATGAAAGCTATAATGAATATCGTTCGGAGCACATCGGTTTACTTTGCTCCACAAATTCGTACAAAAACTATCAATGAGGGTTGGGCGAGTTATTGGCATGACGAATTGTTTATCAAAGATGACAGAATCAAAGGTCATGAATCGGAATATGCCGTTATAAACTCCAAAGTTACTTCAATCAGTCGAATTGGCTATAATCCTTATGCAATAGGGCTGAGATTGTTTCAACATATCGAACAATCTGCCAACAGAGGCAAATTAAATTACAACTACCAGCTAATCAAAGATTACGAGAAACGCGAGAATTATGACCGGCAAACAAATTCAGGCAAAAGAGTATTATTTGACATTCGTAAGAATTTTACAGATTTCATGCTGATTAATACATTCGTTGACCAAGAATTTGTTGATGAATATGACTTGTTCGTTGTCGGCAAGCGAATGAATAAAAGTCGCGGAACTTATGAATATTACGTCAAAAGCCGAAAAGCAGCCGATTATAAGCAGATGCTCATTGACAATATGTACCATCCGCCAATAATAAGCGTTGATGTAGCTAAAAGTAATGACAAGACTTTGTATCTAAAACATGCCTTTGAGGGCAAGCAACTTTATAAGCCATATATTTCCGATACATTGTTAGGTATCGAGTATCTTTGGACGGGCGGAATGTACGAAGGCACTGTCATACTCGAAACTACAGACATCTACAAAAAAACTGAAGACACAGACTCCGATGATAAATTCGAGTTTCGTCCCGTTGTTTATACTATGAAAAATAAAAAATTATCCAAAAGAAATCTTTAAAAAAACATGGAAACATTTGTCGAGATTCAATCCAAAGCTAAAAGACTCGAAGCTCTAATAAATTTGAGCAATAACATAATGGAAAAGGAAAAAAGAATGCCGATTCCGTTTAACGATTTTTTGTATTTATCATCGAAAAATCCTGAATTGGTGTTCCGAAATATATATCAACTATTTCATGACATGGTGCATCATTACGTTCCCGACGGGAAAGATAATTTTTCTCGCGACACAGAACATATTGGATTTATAGATTATGATACATCAAAATTGTTAGCAGATGAATGCGACGACCCATTTTTCTCGGATAGATTGTTTGCAAATCGCTTCATGAATCTTATCAATGACTTCCGCAAAGGCTCAAATACAAACCGAATTTATATTTTCGAGGGACCTCCCGGAAGCGGCAAAAGCACTTTTTTGAATAATTTGCTCCAAAAATTTGAAGAATATACCAAAAAACCGGAAGGTGTCTCTTACAAAACTTATTGGAGACTCGATATCGAAAAACTCGGTGGATTCCAATCTAAAGAAATGCAAAAGTATAGGATAGAAGAGGAAAAGCATAAGGAAAAGAAGGAAGCAGCTAATACTTCGATATTAAATTTTCCCGAAAAATATCTCGAATTTTCATGTCCAAATCATGACCATCCGGTTTTGCAAATTCCCAAGCCTTTCCGGAGGCAATTCCTTGAAGAACTAATACCCGAAGGTGAATTCAAAGTGAAAATGTTCAATAATCGGGAGTATGAATGGATTTTCAAGGATGTACCATGCTCAATTTGCAGTTCAATCTCCAAAACTTTAATGGACAGACTCGGCGACCCACTTGCAGTCTTCAGCATGATGAATGCTCGTAAAAATTATTATAATCGTCAGTTGGGCGAAGGCATCAGTGTTTTCAATCCCGGCGACCCGCTTTGCAAGGAGATTTTATCTAAACCATCCTTGCAATATATGATAAATGACTTGCTCAAAAATGACGAAGTCAATTACGCTTTTTCATATTTAGCTAAGACCAATAACGGTGTTTTAGCTTTGATGGATATTAAGGAACATAACGTAGAGAGATTGAAAGCTTACCATGGAATTATAAGCGACGGTGTTCATAAAGTGGATTTGACGGAAGAGTACATCAGGACTCTGTTTATAGGCTTGGTCAATCCCGAAGACAAAATTCATTATGTTGACATAAAGTCATTCCAAGACAGAATCATAAATGTAAACATTCCGTATGTGCTCGATTACAACACGGAAGTTGCTATCTATAAAGAAAAATTCAACGAATCAATTTTGCATAGCTTTTTACCGGGCATACTATCAAATTTTGCAAAAATTATCATCGCAACACGTTTAGAAAATGATGCACCGGCATTGAAAAAATGGATAAATAAGCCCGATAAATATGCAAAATATCTCGATAAAAGCCTTTTATTGCTAAAGATGGAAATCTATAACGGCAAAATTCCGGAATGGCTCAGCGAAGACGATATCAAACGATTCAATAAAGCGATGCGGAAGGAAGTATTGGCTCAATCGGAAATGGAAGGCAGAAAAGGGATTTCAGGCAGACGTTCGCTATGGGTTTTCAACGAATTTTACTCATTGCATCGCAATTCCAAAAGATTGATTACTATGGATGATGTGAAGAAATATTTCGAGAACAAAAAAGAAGATGCCGACGTTGATGTGCCGGATGATTTCATCGAAAAGCTGATTGATTTGTACGATTACGATGTATTGCAACAAGTCAAAGAAGCAATTTATTTCTTCAACAAAAAGCATATTTCAGATGATATTGCCAATTACCTTTTCGCTATTAATTTCGAAATTGGCGACACAAAAAGAAACGAAACCACAGGCGACGTAATTGTTGTGACCGAGGAATATCTTGAGACTTTCGAAGCCAGAATTTTAGGTAAATCAGCCACACCGACTACTCAAAAAGCTCTGCGACGCGACACATTCAATGAATATGTTTCCGATACTCTTTCCCAAGAGATTCGTTTGGAAGGAAAGACGGTGTATGAAACGAAATTGTTCAAAGTCCTATTCGAAAAATATACTCGAAATTTGAAAGAGAATGCACTCGCTCCATATGCTAAGAATGAAAATTTCCGTCGTGCAATTCTGGATTACGGGTATAGCCAATTCCAAACTTACGACGAACGATTGAAACGAGACGTCAGCTATATGATTGAAAACCTACAGTCGAAATTCGGTTATAGCGAAATTGGGGCAACACAAGTCAGCATCTATGTCTTAGACAAAGATTTGCCGAATAAGTATTAGTGGGTTTAGTTTTAGGATTGATTATAATCGGATTTTTATAAATTCAGTTATTTCTCGAATTCCTAACTGTCTCCACAACTTCAGTTATCTCATCAAGATTAGGAACAATTTTGTTCCTCGTTCTCATTTTTTTGAGTATTTTTTCTAAGTCTAACTGAAAATCATCAGGTTTAATCCGAATCAGGTCCATATCTGCTAATTCTTTCAACAGATTTAATGCCTTGGGATTTACTATGTCAATTCTTATAGTTTGCATAAATATCCTTGTAATTATCATTATGATAGACGAATGAACTAAGTTTAAATGTCTTAAAATTTACATGTAATTTCTTTAGTACAGCTTCACCCACTACCTCACTTTCACCATTCTCAATGTTTCGTTTTTGATGCCGTTATAAATTTGGATGTAATATACACCCGAACTTAGGCTCTCGGTATTTAGCGTAATCAACCCGCTTCCCATCGAATCATGAGTTGATTGACTTACGAAACGTCCGCTTTCGTCGCTTATGATGATTTCAATCGGATAATTAGGATTTGCATTGTGAATCTGAACAAATCCTGCTTGGACTGTCGGGTTTGGATAATATTCTATGTTCAATTCGTGCGAACAACAAAGCTCTTCGACTGATGACGGGTCATAACCTGTGCCCGTGAATGACACTCGGCGAACTTTTTGGAAAAATGAAGTCGTAGTGATATCCACAGGTTTTGTAATAGAAGATGCTTGTTTGGGCTTGAATCGAACTTTTACGTTCATACTTTCGTTAGCGCCCAAATCATATGGTGGATTGAAATCAATCAGTTCAAAAATTCCATTGTTGAGTATTACATCAATTTTTTCAATTGTTAAAATTCCGCCTCCGGAATTTCCTAACTGTACATCCATGTCTTTGAAACTGCCCACTTCAGCTGTCCCGAAGTCATATGATTCCTCAGCAGCCAAATCCGGACGTGGTCCATCGCCTGTTCCGCTTAAACTTACTGTTACTTCATTATAATTATAGGCATTAGAACCGATTTTCAGACTTGCATTGTAATCAATATATTCAATGGGCGAAAATTTGACTCGAACTGTTTCTTCGCTTTTGGCTTCTACCACAAAACTTTCCCCGTCGAGCACTTCAAACACAGCATCTTTGTTGCCAATTATATCTATGTAATCAATTTCTAATGCTATTTCTCCAAAATTTTCGATTATTATTTCCATCACTCGTGGTGTGTCTATATGAACTATGCCGAAATTTAGCAAATTTTGATTAACCGCAATCATCGGTTGGTCAGCAAATCCATATCCTTCCAAATCGTAGCCACGGCGGGTGCCATTAATAGCATTTGAAATGAATTCAACTTCGCCAATAAACAAGCCGCGCTTATCGGGATTGAATTTTGCGCCGATGCTTAGTTCCTCACCCGGAGCTAATATAAATCCTGACGGGACTGAAGTAAATTCGAAGATTGGCGATAACTTTGAAATCGAATAATTTTCCACTACCAAATCTGCATCACCAATATTTTGAATAACAAATTCCAAACTTTTATTTTCATTGGCATTTACTGTCCCAAAATCAAGTTTTGCTTGTTTGAAAGCTATGATTGCTTGTGGTTCTGCCCAAGTTTTGATAATATTATAAGTTCCGTTTGGCAAAATATCCAAGTTCAAATTCATAGGTGGATTGTAAACTTTTACAGTTTGTAAATTTTTCTCGGGCAATCGCACCGTAATCGAATCAATCCTATTTTTTTGCGCCATTCCGATTGTCTGCAAAAATGGTTGTTGGTTAGAAAAATGTCCCAAACCGGCTTGTAGCTCACGCATTTGATTCAAATCGCCGGAGTGAACTGTTACTCGAGTTCCTATGCCTGATTGATTCACACCCGAAGGCATCTTGGGGTTTACTCCTGTCCAATTATTCATATTTCCAATTTTATTTTCAAGCAAAACGATTGCCATGTATGCTCTTGGAACTTGCACTTTTTGAGTTTGACCGTTAATGACTGTATCAATTAGCAATGTATCGCGAGCCTGACGCGTTACGATTAAATCTTGGTCGCCGTCTAAATCGAAATCAATCGGCTCCATCGAGTGCCCTTCCTTCATACTGAAGAAAATTCCCAGCTTCTTGGAAATATCTTCGAAACTCGTGTCTTCCTTTTGTTGAAGTATATAAAGACGTTCTTGTCCTTCGATGTTTGCTTGTGGATAGGACATCTGACCGATAGCAACGTCAAGCTTGCCATCATTATCTATGTCAAACCAGGTAGCGCCCATATCACCGAGATGTGAGTTTAACGGAGCATCCCGCTTAAGCAAATTCACATCCCATTCGTATTGGTAACCATCTTCTGCACCACCATTTACAGCTATTGTAGTTCTGCCTACTCCGGCTCCGTAACCGCCATGAACCAAAACTTGTAACAAGTCCATGTCGCCGTCGTTGTCAAAATCTGCCGGATTGGCTTCCCATTGGCACAAAAGTCCGGGACCGTTCCGTAGCAAATGTTGGGCGCTGTAATTTGCTTCTGATGTAGCATCACGAAAAGTTCCGTCGCCATTATTTGCGAATATGCTGCCTGTGCTGCGGCAATACGGCGATGTGACTATATCCTGCCAACCGTCATTATTCCAATCTGTGACATTTACTCCATACATCGGCTCGCGGACAGAGTTAATTGCAGCGTCATTTACTCGGGTAAACGAACCATCACCATTGCCTTGGAACAATACATCTAATTGTTTCACATCATTTGCGCTTGCATAGTAATCGGTAAACCAAGTCGAAATATACATATCAATGTTGCCATCGTAATCGTAATCAAGGAATGCGATTCCGGATGCGTTTATCAAGCCTTGTGGCAATATTGGGTCTAATTGAATTGTATTCAAACCCGATAATTTGTAAAGGGTAAATTTCCCCGTTCCATCGTTTAACAAAAGTTCGGTTCTATCGCCCGGGTCATTTTCGCCTTTGTATCCTGTGAATCTGTGGTAATAAATGCTTGTTACAATGTCTATATGCCCGTCGTTGTTGACATCTGCTAATGCCGCAACATCAGAAATCCGCAAACGGTCGCTTCCGTCACGCGTTTGATTGATACCGGATTCCTCGGTAAACTCGACAAAAATTCTACTTGGGTCGCCGGGTAAGCCTGTGCCCGGGCGGTTCAAGAAGACTCGCAATGTGTTGTGAGTCGCTTTTGGTCCGCCCAAGACCAAATCAGGATAGTTGTCGCCATCAATATCGGCTACCCATAAACGTGATACTGAAACGTCATCGAGTCCGACTGAGTTTGTAATGTCTTCAAGCCAATCAGGTGTTTGGGCTGTTAGAATGCTTGTTGGGACTAACATCAATAATAGTATTATTCGTAATTTTTGCATCATTTTAAATAGTTTTTTTAGTTTTACATTTGTACTGAATTTAATCTTAACATTTTTTTTTGTAATAGTCAAATTTATTTTTATCGGAGTTGTATTTTGAACATAATTGCTGTTATAATCTTAGTAACTTTAGTTGTAAATTTCATAATTTCACTCATCTCTGAGCATTTGAACAAAAAGAAGATGTATGCTTCGGATGTACCTCCGGAGTTAGCTGATATATATACGGATGAGCAATTTTCGAAAGCAAAGTCATATTACTCCGATAGGCTCAAAATGTCGTCGGTATCCGATGCCTTGGGCTTGATTGCATTCCCTCTATTATGGTTTTTGGGCGGTTTCCCGTATTTGGAATCTGTCGTTTCCGGCATTACAGATTCAGAAATCTATCGCGGGTTGCTATTTATCGGCATCCTTGTTTTTGCCCAATTTCTAATCGGATTGCCATTTTCCATATATTCTACTTTTGTGATTGAAGCCAAATACGGATTTAACAAAATGACAGTGAAAACATTCGCGCTTGATTTGCTCAAATCAACGTTGCTGTCTATGCTAATCGGTTTGCCTATTCTCGCCGCGATATTATGGGTGTTTGGCGAACTTGGCAATAGTGCTTGGCTAATCGGATTTTTGCTTGTTACGGCAATTTCATTCATCTTATCTTATATCGCTCCGACTTGGATTATGCCGATTTTCAATAAATTTGTGCCGCTCGAAGCGGGCTCACTTCGAGATAAAATCACTGCTATGGCTGAAAAAGCAAAATTCCCACTGACAAATATTTTCGTGATTGATGGTTCCAAACGTTCTACAAAATCGAACGCATTTTTCACTGGTTTCGGCAAGAACAAACGTATTGCTCTTTACGACACACTGATTCAAAATCATTCGGAAGAGGAGCTCGTTGCAGTGCTGGCACACGAAATCGGACATTACAAACTAAAGCATATTACCCAAGGAATGGCAATCGGTATAGTTCATACTTTCGTTTTGTTTTTCCTCTTGGGGCAAATTTTGCAATCGGAAATGCTGTACACCGCTTTTTATATGACTAATATGCCAATCTATGCGGGTTTGATATTTTTCGGAATACTGTTTTCACCGATTGAAAGCATTTTATCTGTAGCGATGAGTGCACTGTCGCGCCGAAATGAATTTGCAGCCGATAATTTTGCGAAAAAGTTGATTGGTAAAGGCACGCATCTAATCGAAGCTTTGAAAAAACTCAGCACAGATAATTTGTCAAATCCGGTTCCACATCCTTTTTATGTTTTGCTGAATTATTCGCATCCTCCGGTTGTCGAACGTATCCGTAAACTTGCTGAATGAAGTAATATTTAAGCAAAATTTCGTCTTTATTCATTTAAAAAACACTTAAAAATATGGATATATCTACTGATTCGATTCCTTTCGCAATTGCTTTGTTGATTTTGGGAACTGTCATGTTGTACTACGGGGCAGAGGGCTTAGTAAAAGGCTCTGTAAAACTTGCATTCCGCATTGGCATTACACCCTTGATAATTGGGCTGACTGTGGTGGCATTTGGCACAAGCAGCCCTGAATTAGTTGTGAGCCTTTCAGCTGCTTATCAAGGCAGTAGCGAAATCGCAATTGGCAACGTAATCGGCTCAAATATATGTAATATTGCACTCATACTTGGAATTGCGGCATTAATCAGACCTATTCATGTCAAAATGCAATTAATCAAAACCGATATTGCTATTATGATAGCTTTTTCGATTCTGGTATTTCTTTTCATAATTGATGGAGAAATTTCGCAATTTGAAGGTGTGATACTTGTTGTATCGCTATTTGCCTATATTTACTACAATGTTTGGCTTACTAAGAAAAATAATAAAAAAATCGAATTAGACGACCTTGATATTCCCAAGTCCAAAACCGATAAGCCCATTTTGGATATACTGCTCATCATTGCAGGCTTGCTTATTCTAATGTTGGGTGCCCATACTTTCCTCGAAGGTGCTATCAGGATTGCCAAGTATATTGGCGCTTCGAATGCAATTATAGGATTGACTGTTGTAGCATTTGGAACAAGTTTGCCCGAATTGGCAACTTCAGTAGTAGCTTCAATCAAAAATGAAGGAGATATTTCAATCGGCAATGCAATTGGCTCGAATATCTTTAATTTACTTATGATACTCGGCGTTACCGGATTGTTTTATTCAATCAATACAAGCGGTATCAGCTACTTGGATTACGGCGTTATGATTGGCACTTCGGTCATTATTGTTCCAATGGCTTTGATGGGAATGAGAATCAGCAGGATGAACGGAGCGACATTGCTTTTGATTTATATTGTCTATATTGGGTACTTGTTTACTAATCTTCAAACCTATGATTAAAATTTGTACAGAATGAATTCTCCTAAGTTAGCTTTTTTGCTCAATATTATAAAGAATAACAGAATTGATTTCAGAAGTTTTTGATTAACTTTGTAACTTATACATTTTGAATTTCAAAAAAATTGACTTCGGGAGCAAATAATGATAGATTTGAACGGCAAAACCATTCTAATAGCGGAAGACGAAGAGTTTAACTACAAATTTCTTGAACGTGTTCTTATCAAACTTGGAGCTGAAGTAATCAGAGCCCATAATGGCAAAGAAGCGGTTGAGTTAGTTGGTAGCAACAATAAATTTTGGATTCTACTATTAGATTTGAAAATGCCGGTGATGACAGGCTATGAAGCAGTTCACCATATTCGGAGTGCCGGATATAGACTTCCGGTCTTAGCTGTCACAGCTTATGCTTTTTCCGAAGATAGAGAAAAAGCCATTGCTGCCGGTTGTGATGATTACATTTCAAAACCATTCGAAATTCAAGATTTGATAGAGTTATTGAAAAAATATTTGTAATTTTCACCATTTTAGTGTAATCTTTTTCACTTTCATGTGTTTATACTATATATAACATACTGAATGGTAAAAAAATGTTTAGCAAACTGAAATCGTGGTTTAAAAGTTTGCATCTGCAAATATTGGCAACTTTGATAATACTGCCAAGCACCATTCTTGTATCTCAAATTGATACTGTTGACATCCTTCCTCCTGTTTTATGGCCTAATTCCGGTTGCGGCGAGTTTGCCTATGTGGTCACTGAGAATCGTAATTTCCAATTGAATGCCGATACTTTCAATCTCGACGCAGGGATAAGTAACGAGCCAATTTTTTATGATTCATTGTCAAAAAATCTTTCAAAAATTAAACTAAATTCGGACTTCATACCCGGCAAAAAGAATTACCGCTTTTCATTCACAATGTCAGTTATTGATAAGTATAAGGAAGCATTTGGACTTTTTGCTTTGTATGATGCATCACCCAATAACAATTTCATATTCGATTCGGTCCGATATGTTCCTGAATTATTAGAATTCTCACCGATGAATTTGAGCTATGGTAATGTTTTTATCGGAAACAGTGCCCAATTAGAATCTAAGTTGACCAATATTACCGATTCCACAATCGAAATTAAAGAACTTAGATTGGCTAACAGTACAGTTTTTAAAATTGTATCAATTGAGCCGGATATTCGATTTATAGAACCCAAAGAATCTATTATAATCAAAATTGAATATAGCCCTATCGAAAATCCAAATTCTTATGATTATGATTTTGACTCTTTAATTGTCAAAACAAATTGCCTTGAGTTCGTTTCCGAAATGTTCGGTACAGGAGTCAAACCTTATATACAAGTTGACGATATTGATTTTGGAGCAATACCAATTGGTTCAAAATTATGTAATGATGAGCAACCATTGGCACCCGGAGTTCGAATTTATAATCAAGGAAACGGACATTTAATAATTAAAGATTATATTCCGCCCGACATTGATGGTCCCTTCTATGTTTTGGAAACTATGGCTTCGCCTATCAAAGGTCGTGTCGTTATGCCGACATCAGAAATCTACTTCAAATCAATATGCTTCGAACCTACTCAGCAGGGTGAATTTTTCGACGAAGTTGTTTTCAGAAGTAACGCTACCGGTACTGACAGCATTTGCAAATTAAGAGCAATTGCTTATTTCCCCGGTGTACATTTTTTAGCTGTCAACTTTGGCTCATTGAGAGTGGGCGATACATTGGAAAAATTCATTGTCATACGCAATGATAGTGACGCCCCTATTGATTTGACAAATGTTTTTCTCGACAAAGCTACTACCGAGTTTAAAATTTTATCTCAAAAGGCGGCACTTTTCCCAACTGCAAACAACCCTGTCACAATTTATCCCAAAAGCACTCAAGAGCCGGGTAAAATAACCGAATTGCTGATTCCGGTTCAATATATGCCGATAAATGAAGGATATTTGGAAATTCGTATCAATTTGGAGATAAGCAGACAAGGCGTTCAGAGCATCCCGATGTTTAATTATGTTCGGGGAAATGCTTATTTGCCTAAATTATTTGCCAAGGGATATAATTTTGCCGAAAGAACTCCTGTAAATAATGTCAGCTCCGATACCGGATTTGTGTATTTACATTCTTTTTCACAAACCGCCGACCTTAGAATCAAAAAAATCGAAGTCGAAAAAACTGAATTCCCTGGAATCAATGATTTTATATTTACCTTTGCTTTCCCTAGAGATATTGTACTCTACCGCAATAGTTCTTTACGACTACCCGTGATTTTTCGTCCTGAAGGTGCGGGACACCGCAGTATTAAAGTTGTTATCTATCACGATGCGTACAAAGGCAAAACTGACCCATTGAGGTATGATACAACCATAGTCTATCTCACTGGCGAAGGCTATAACAAAGTGCTTGCTTTTGAAAATCTGCTTTTTGATAACGTGTTTCATTGCACAGAATCAACAGGGAAATTGAAATTAAGCAATATCAGCACGGATAAAGAAGCATTTATAATGGATATGAAAATCATTTCCGGTGATATTGATGCCTTTGAGATTGATGTTGAAGAAATTTACACTGAATTTGTGATACTTCAACCCGGCGAAAGTTTCGAAGTAAATGTAACTTTCAAACCTGATATTTACTACAAAAATAATTTCGAATCCGTTGTCAGGGTTTTCTCAGATGTTGATACTGCGACGGCAATATTGAAAGCTACTACTCGCAAATATGATTTAGCTGTCAAACTCGATACTCTCAACAATGTAATTCCGGGAATGTTGACCTTGCTCAGAGAGAAATTGCCCATGAATCGCGAATTTCCGATTTCCTTAGTTTCTGATAATTTAGCGGATTTAGGGATAAGGAAATTTGATATAACGCTAAAATTCGGCAAAAATGATTTGAGATATTTTGACCAAGTTGAGCCGGGCTTAGGTATTATTGATTGGCATACACTCGATGCACAGCTTATCCAATTTGATGATAAATACAATTTGTTGCATATTTGGGGCGAGGGAGACTCTGATTTGATTATAGGCGAGGATGTCATTAAACCCGGATTTATAGTGATGCTTGGTGATTCCGGCACTATAAATGTCGAAATTCACGACGCCACATTCTACACAGCTGATTCTTGTGCCGTATATACGTTAAATCCCGGGCAAATGCATATGTCCTATTGTGGTAGCCACATTCGCAATCTTATTATCTCCAATCTGGTTTACGGTATATGGGCGGAACAAATTATATCAAAAAATAGTGGTGGAACCGAACTGAATTATAATGTGGCAATTGAAAGCCACACACAAGTTCGGATTTACAATTCGACAGGTGTTTTAGTTGAAACTGTTGCTGATAATATTCTCAAAAAAGGCTCCTATACACATCAAATTGACCTCGCAAAATATTCCGGCGGGATGTATTTTGTTACGATGAATTCAGGTCCATATACAGCCGTTCGAAAATTCTTTGTAATAAATTGATTTTTCTGCCCGAATAATTTTCTATTATCTACAAATTGTGATAAATTTGCTATATATAATATTGCTTAACAAGATTTTATTTATTGGAGTTTACATGACTATTGAAACTTTCGAAAACCCAAACCCAAATCGTAATTACGAAATTACACATGTCAATCCGGAGTTTACTTCCGTGTGCCCTAAGACAGGTTTGCCGGATTTCGGTACAGTGACCATCAAATATATTCCGGATGCAATTTGCTTAGAATTGAAATCATTGAAATACTATTTTCTCGAATTCCGCAGCAAAGGAATCTTTTACGAAGCAGTCACAAACCTCATCCTTGATGAATTGGTTGCGGCTTGCAATCCCAAAGAGATGGAAATTGTGACTGAATGGAAGGCTCGCGGTGGGATGATTTCTACCATCAAAGCGAATTTCAGGAGGAGCTAAAATTGGAACTGACGAAAATTGGGAAAGAATACAAGTGGGAGATGAGCCACAGGCTTCCATTTCACGAAGGTCCTTGCAAAAACATTCACGGGCATACTTATAAATTGATTATCGAATTGGAAGGCACTTTGGTCAATGAGGCTATGGTAGTGGATTATTATGAAATTGACAAGATTTTCAAGCCAATTTTGCAGCAATTAGACCACGCTTTTTTGTGCGATAAAGATGATGTTGAAATTATTGACTTTCTCAAATCGCAGGGATTCAAACATTATGTCATAGATTATCTCACAACATCCGAGAATATCGTCACATTTTTCATCGAAATTGCTCGAGCGGAATTTGCATCATTCGACAATCTTCACTCGCTGAAAATCCGCGTTTACGAAACTGAAGATGCTTACGCAGAACGAACAGTGAAATTAAAGTAATAACAAGACTTTTTTAGTTTATATTTTTTTTACATTTGGAGAATAAAATGAAAGTTACAGTTATCGGCGCCGGAAACGTAGGCGCAACAGTTGCTCAAATCCTTGCAAACAAAGAATTAGCAAACGACATCTACATGGTGGACATTGATGAAGGAATTGCCAAAGGTAAAGCTTTGGATATGTACGAATCAATGCCAATTTTGCAATCTGATGCCAGAATTCACGGAACAAGCGATTACGCAGAAACTGCCGGTTCGCATATCGTAATTATGACTGCGGGATTAGCTCGCAAACCCGGAATGTCGCGTGATGACTTGTTGGTCAAAAATGCCGCAATCGTCTCGTCATGTGTCAGCCAAGCGGTCAAATACTCACCCGATGCTTATTTTATCGTAGTTTCAAATCCGCTTGACGTAATGACATACGTTACGCTCCAAGTAACAGGATTGCCTAAGCACAAAGTAATTGGAATGGCCGGAATCTTAGATACAGCACGTTACCGCTCCTTTATTTCCATGGCTACAGGCTACTCGATGCGCGACATCCAAGCACTATTGCTCGGCGGTCACGGAGATACAATGGTTCCGCTTCCACGCTATACAACTGTTGCCGGAATCCCTGTCACAGAGTTGCTATCGAAGGAAAAAATTGACGAAATCGTAAACCGTGCTATCAACGGCGGAATCGAAATCGTGAACTTCTTGAAGACCGGTTCTGCATATTACGCTCCCGGAACAGCCGCAGTCGAAATGGCAGAAGCAATCATCAAAGACCAAAAGCGCATTTTGCCATGTACAGTCTTATTAGACGGCGAATATGGCATTGGCGACGTTTGCGTTGGAGTTCCGATTAAAATTGGCAAAGATGGCATCGAAGAAATCATTCAACTTAAATTGACTGCCGACGAGCAAGCAATGTTCACCAAATCAGCCGAACACGTCAAAGCAACAATCAAACAAGCAATGGAACTAATCAGTAATCAATAGCTTATACAGCATTTTATAATATTAGTGCCACCCTGAGCCAGTCCAAGGGTGGCACATTTTTTATGGTCATTCTGAGCGCAGCGAAGAATCAAGTTTTCATAAAAGGCATGGATTCTTCGACTTCGTCTTCAGAATGACCAGATGTCTGAACTATGATTTGTATGATTTGAATGAATTCTATGATTACATAGTGTGGTGTTTGAATTTCATGTCCCGTCAGTTGTTATAATTTACGGATAGGGATAAATCTGTAGTATCGTCGTTATTGTAACAAAGATGATACACTAACTTTGGAACAACTGACGGGACAGTAATCATAGTTCAGACTTGGCACCTTAGAGGCTATCTTCGTCTTCATCTGATTCGGGCAATAAGCAAGTTCCTTCAAATTCTGTTGTTACAAAATCTTCGTCATTTAACCAATATTTGGAAGTAATCAATGTAAAATTAGTTTCATCTTTTTTCATTAATTTCCACAAAACCGCTTCAGCTTCGTTAAATCCTTTATCTGTAGTCATTTGCTCTTCAAATAATCTTTTAATGATATTACTGTCGGAAATTCCGTTATTAAAAGATTTTAGAACAATTTCTTTTGTAATTTCATCATTATAACCATCTTGAGAAATCATCGAAAAATCTACAATTGTTGCTTTTGTATTTGGAAATTTACCATTGAAAGCTTTGTACAATAATTGGTTGATACTGAATAAATCATACTGCAAATCTATTTCAGGATATTCTTCGGATACTTTGTCAAGTAACATATCATTCGAAATTTGAGCTATTTGACCTTCATTCAATTTTTCGGAAAGTTTGTAGCTCAAAACAATTTCGGCAGCTTTATTAGGTTCAAAATCGGTAATCGCCATGTTTAGCATTTCTCTTAAATTTTCTGGATTTATAGTATTTGCTTCAGGAAAATTCAATCGCTCTAACAAGTTGATGTAGTCTTGATTCTGCCAATAGTTGGCAATTTCTTCGACTGTTGTAACGCTATTTATTTTAATATTAAATTTCATTTTTATTCTTTTTGCCTACTCTTTTAGCTTTTCGGATTTCTCTCCTTTGAAATGTGTGGTCATTAAGTTTAGTTGGTAGTCGTCTCGTACTACCATTGTTTATAACAACTTTATACACGCAGCGAATCGTGTATTATTTTCTTAAGCAACGACGAGGGCAGGGGAGAGTTGCCTTTATCTCATAAAGTAGCCTTGTTTTTAAAACATTGTATCGTAGAGAAATATTTAAAAAACGCTACCAGAAAAAAAATAAAAATCATAGTTAAAACAAGAAACCTTCCGAAGGTTTCGAACATTCGGAAGGTTAGGAATTCAAGTCATAATAATCATAGTTCCGACAGGCTACATTTTCACAAACATCTGCGTCCTGTTACCAATACGAACATAATACAGACCACGAGGCAAATGCGAAACATCAATTCTAAAATTGCCGCTCCCTGAGCCTGTCGAAGGGAGAGCGGTCGGGGCGGTCATCACACATTCACCCAAAGTATTGAAAATTTTGATTTCAGCACCTTCATCAACCCTACGGTTAACCGTAGGGTTGACATCTACGGCTATTTCAATATATTCCGTTGCCGGGTTGGGGAAGATTGCAAAAGTATTTAAAATTGGATTTCTAAGGTTTACAGAAGTTGTATTCAAATTTAATTCATACAGTCCATAAAAATAACCGGCAAAAATCGAATTGCGGGATTTATTATATGTCAAAGACCAAATCGTTAAACCATTTTGCGGTGCAGGAAATGATTCATAAGAAGTATTGATTTTCGAATCACTTATAATATACCAACTTGAATCAGCAGCCAAAATAACGTCATCCATCATGCTGCTTGATTCATTGTCTATCACAATCATCTTTTTGATTATGATTGGTAAAGTAATCTCGGAGACTGTCAAACCATTGTTATCGGATTTATAAATTGATGTATAATCGTTATTATGATAACCCACAAAAATATCACCTACACTATTCGTAACAATATCAAAAGGAGCTCTTTTGGGGAATGATGTTTCATCCCAAGTATGTGTAATTGCATTCTTGATAAAAACACCTTTGCTCGTCCCGGCTATCATTTGTTCATCATGATTTTTTTTCAATATTCTAATATCATGATTGGAAATATTCGAATTTTCATTATTCCAAGTTGTGCCATCATCCGTACTAAAAAAAATACCTTTAACATTGCTGCTAAGACCTGCTCCTGCAAAAATAGTATCTTGTTTTTCAGTATATGTATAAGGTCTAAAATTATAAATATTGTATAATTTCTCCCATGTTTTCCCATAATCACTGCTTCTATAAAAATCGTCACTATAAATACTAATGAATAGTGAACCATTTTTAGTGTAATAAATTGACATTACATTACCTGCAATTGGAGTAGCAAATCTAATCGGTTTGCTTGAGACTTCTTCATCTTTAAGCTCATAAACCGAACCATCATAATTGCCAATAAATAACCTGTCGTTATAGTTAAATAACTGAGTAACAATCTTAGTTCCAACATTAGTATTTGGATATAGCCAATTTAGACCACCATCTTGACTAATGAATATTCCCGAAGCATAGTCACCAACATAAAGATTTCCCTTATTATCAAAACTCAATGCATAAACTGTTCTACACGGAAAGTTATTGCTATAATTTACCCACTTATTATTTTCAATATCAAATTTTTGCAAAACACTGCCGTATGTTCCGAGTACAACATCTCCACTAATTGGATCTTGAGCATAGCATTTTCCTTTTGGCTTATAATTTGATTCTAAACCATTCATTCTGCTTTCCCAAGTAATACCATTATCAGATGAAAAGTAAATTGCATTCCATGTTGAAACCCATAAGTTATCGCTATTATCTACAAAAATCACTCTTGCATTCTTATCATATAAGGTTTCTTGCGTGAAATCAAAAAAGGACTCACCATTGTCTGTGGATTTCCATATTCCATTTTCATTTGGCAATATAAAAATATCACCATTTGAAGTTTTTGCGATATCAAAAATATATAAAAACCCTTCAACTAAATGCTCCCAAGTCTCGCCGCCATCCTTTGATAACAAAAAATCAGTACTACCAACTACGATAAAATTACCATTATTGGCTTCAATCATCTTTTCTAAGGACTTGAATCCTTCGCCTTTCAGAACCCAAGTTTCACCTAAATCACTTGATTTATATATCTTGCTTTCATCAATAATTGCCCAAATATTATTATTTCTGTCTTTTAGAAGGAATGAGCAAACTGTATTTTTTAAAAAGGCGTTGTCAATTTGATTCCATGTCAAACCTCCATCTGTACTTTTTATTATTCCGGATTTCTTATTTGAGGTTTTTAACCAAGGATCAGTTCCTGCAAAGATTAAATTTTCATCATATGAAAGAATACTTTTTATCATCATACCATTTGGGTTTGTGTGGTATTTCCAATCTAATGAATAGCTATTTGCAACTGTCATTAACAAAAATAGTAACAACATCTTTTTCATAATCACTCCTACTAAAAGTTGATAAAAAAATCAAAATCTTCCAAAAAAAAAATGATTTCAAAATAAGATCCCTATAATTAGTAATAACAAGTGAAAAGTCATTTTGTCACACCTGTATCAAAAAAAAGTTGAAAAATTGCTACAAAGACGAGACGAAACCTTCCGAAGGTTTCGAACCTTCGGAAAGTTAGGAATGTGTATTCCTCAAAATATTCCAAACCCACGAATAAATTCATTGGCTATGTTTCGGATAGAACAGCGTTATTCATCCGATGACTTGAACTATTCAGATTTTTGAATTTATTAAAGCTGTAGGACATATAAGTGGGAGTCATCGGATGAATTAATCAATAACATCTAATTTCATTCCCCACGAATAAATTCATGGGCTATGTATTTCTTTCTCCCTCTCCTTCGGAGAGGGTCGGGGTGAGGTTCTTCAAGCATTTTTGTCTAGTTCTACTCTTTGCGTCCTTTGCGTCTTCTTAGCGCCCTTTGCGGTTAAATGTATTAGTTTTGATTTTAATCCTGTCCATCACGAAATCTTGATAATCCTGTTCAAATTACTTTGCGGTTAAATAATATTAGTTCGTCCTAAAATTATTTCGTAACACCCCCTAACCCCCTCTTGAAAGAGGTGGGATAAAACATTTTACCACAAAATAAAAGAGGCTGCCCATATGGACAGCCTCTGTATAAATTTAATTCTGAAGTGAATTATGGTTTTGGTTCTTCTTCTTCAGTTGTTTCTTCGTTTTCGGCAGGAGTTTCTTCCACTTCGGGGTCTTCTACCGGAACTTCGATTACAGGCTCTTCTTCGGGCACTTCAATCACTGGTTCGTCTTCAGCCGGAACTTCGACTTCGGGTTCTGCCGGTAGTGGCTCAACGATTTCTTCCGGAGCTTCTTCTGTAACTGGTTCGGTAGCTTCAGCATCTGGTGCTTCTGCAACTTCTTCTTTAACTTTTTCAGCTTTAGGAGCTTTAGGAGCTTTGGCTACAGGTGCTGCCGGAGCATCATCTTCGAAAGAATCTGAACCTTTGAATTGTTCTTCGATTTTTTGCTTCAACAGCTTATAATCGGGATTGTATTCTTCGTTGAAGATGTCTGCTTGTGAGCTGTCATAAGTGATTTCGACCGCTAAGTTATCAGCATTCGGTACCGGGTGAGCGGTGTTGTAATCATCAATCAAAGTTTGGTCTTTGCCACGAAGTGCTTCGACAACCGATAATACGATTTTCTTCGCATCTTTGTCAAATTCAACGACTTTCAATGGCAACAAATCGCCAATTTTGAAGTATTCACTGATGTTTTTGACCGGTGCAAACGATAATTGTGATACGGGAACGAAACCGTCAACTCCGTCTGGAAGTTCGACGATGACGCCTTTTTCGATAATGCGTTCAATCTTAGCTTCGGTTTCAGCAGTAATCTTGTATTTATCCTCAAAGAAGTCCCAAGGATTGTCATTGATCTGCTTATGTCCGAGTGCGATACGACGTTGGTCGGGGTCAATACTCAATACGATAACATCGAGGCGGTCGCCTTTTTTGACGAATTCCCCGGGATGTCTGATCTTCTTAGTCCAAGACAAGTCGCTAATATGCACCAAACCATCAACGCCCGGTTCGAGTTCGACAAATACGCCAAAGTTGGTCAAATTGCGAACGATACCGATATGTTTTGATTCAACGGGATATTTTTTCATCAAATCTTCCCATGGGTCCGGCTCTAATTGTTTCATTCCGAGAGCTAATTTCTTGTTGTCTTTGTCAATATTCAATACAATTGCATCGAGAACTTGTCCCATAGACACGATTTGCGATGGATGCTTGACATGTTGAGTCCAAGACATTTCGCTAATGTGAATCAGACCTTCGACGCCTTTTTCAATTTCAATAAATGCACCGTAATCAGTCAAGCTGACCACTTTGCCTGTAACTTTTGTACTTTTTTCGTATTTTTCGCCGATAGTATCCCATGGATGAGGAGTAAGTTGTTTCATGCCGAGTGAAATACGTTTTTTGTCACCGTCGAAATCAAGAACAACAACTTTCACAGTTGAGTCTAGACTAACGATTTCTGAAGGATGAGTAACTCTACCCCATGATAAGTCAGTAATGTGAACGAGCCCGTCAACACCGCCAAGGTCAACAAACACACCGAAGTCGGAAATTGCTTTCACGATACCTTCGAGTACGAGACCTTTTTCGAGTCTTGCCATGATTTCATGTCTTTGTTCGGATAGTTGTTCTTCGAGGAGTACTTTGTGCGAAACAACAACGTTTTCGCTTGGATGATTGACTTTTACTACGCGGACATCAATAGTCTTTGTAACCCAACCATCGAAATCGCGAACGGGACGAACGTCAATTTGCGAACCGGGCAAAAATGCTTCGATACCGAGCAAATCAACAACCATACCGCCTTTGATTCTTCTCAGAATCTTGACTTTTACGATTTCTTGTTTGTCAAATAATGAAATAATATCATCCCAAATTCTCATGAAATCTGCACGACGACGTGATAGAACAAGTCTGCCCGTAGGGTCTTCCATTTTGTCTATGTAAACGTCAATTTCGTCGCCAATTTGGTAAGTTTCGGCATTAAGTAATTCTGCACGCGGAACAACGCCTAAAGATTTGAACCCGATGTCAACAAAAACTTCATCTTTCGACAATTGGACTATCTTACCTTTGACCAATTCATCTTCTTTGATTGTCTGAATCTTTGTGTCGAATAAATTCGTAAAGTCGTCATCGCTTAGTTCGAGCGATTCAAATCCATTTTCAAGTAAATTTACGACTTCGTCGTAACTTGAGCGAGATTGGGGTTTTGCTTTTGTTGCTTCCATTAGCTTAGCAGATGAATCAAGTTTAACTTGTTCGGTTGCAACCATTGAATCATGGTTGATATCAGTATTATCTGACATTAAAATCCTCCAAAAAAAAATACAATTTAGTTTTACAAAAGATGTAATTATTCCACATCTACAATTATTATTTTCACTCTTTGGTGTATAGAGTTTTGCAAAGTAATATTATTTTGCAAACTGACCAAATTATTTTTACATAACTTATATTTTTTATTGAAACTTATATAAAAACCTCGAAATATTTAGGTAAAAATAAAAATAAATTTAGCCCGAAAATTGAAAGTTAATCGTTAATACCATTTTGTTATATATATGGAGTAAAAATGAAAATCAATTTCCTAAAATTATTGTTTGTTCTATTGGTGGCTGTGTTGATGGTTTCTTGCTCGAAGGAAGAAAGCAAAACTGAAGATACAGGCAAATTGAAAATTGTAGCTACAACGGGCATGATTGACGATGCTATCAAAAATATTGGCGGCGATAGAGTCGAAATCATCAAAGTAATCTGCGGACCCGGCGTTGACCCGCATTCTTACGTGCCGAGCGTGTCTGATGCCGAAGCAATAATCAATGCGGATTTGGTTTTTTACAATGGAGTCGGTCTCGAAGCTAAAATGGGGGATATTCTCGAATCGAAAAGCGCCGACAAATCATTTGCAATTGGCGATGCAATTCCGATTGACAGCTTGATTGACATCAATCCCGATGATAATATCGAAGATTACGACCCGCATATTTGGAATAATCCTTTGATTTGGAAATATTCTATTCAACGAATTATTGATGTATTAGTAGATAAAGACCCGCTGAACGCCAACTTTTACAAGGACAGAGGCGCCGATTACCTTCGAGATGTTTTTGATGCGTATAATTATGCACTTTACAAGTACCAGCAAATCCCTGACGAAAATAGAATCCTCGTCACCGGGCATGACGCTTTCAGATATTTTTCTCGAGCTTATAGCTTCCAGGTGAAGGCTGTTCATGGCATCACAACTGAAACTGAAGCCGGAATCAAAGAATTACGCGAACTTGCTGATTATGTAGTTGATAAAAAAGTACACGTATTATTTTTTGAAACTATGGTGAACAATAAGTCTGTAGAAGCTTTGCGAAATGCAGTTCAAAGCCGTAACCATGATATTAAAATTTCCGATAAACCGCTTTATTCGGATGCTTTGGGCGACGTATCGCCGGTGGATACCTACATTGGGATTATTAAATACAATGCAGATTTGATACAAAATGAACTTACATCAGGCCACAGTGAATAATTTGCCGGCAATCGAGATAAATGATTTAACGGTTGCATATAACGACAAACCCGTACTATGGGATATTGATTTGTCAATTCCGCAAGGAGTTATAATGGGCATAGCGGGACCTAATGGCGCCGGCAAGAGTACATTGATTAAATCAATTCTCAAATTGGTCAAACCTATTGCCGGAAAAATTAAAATTCTCGGGGAAGATTACGATAAAGTTAGAAAAAAAATCGCATACGTACCTCAGCGTTCGGCGGTAGATTGGGATTTCCCTGCTACTGTATTTGACGTCGTAATGATGGGAACATACGGGCAATTAGGCTGGTTCCGCCGACCCGGCAAAATTCAAAAAGCATTAGCATTTGATGCTATTCAACGCGTAGGAATGGAGGAATATGCCGACCGACAAATCAGTCAACTTTCCGGCGGACAGCAGCAGAGAACTTTTATAGCGCGTGCTTTAGTCCAAAATGCCGATATATTTTTGCTTGATGAACCATTTGCCGGAATAGATGCGAAAACTGAGAAATCAATAATGCAAATTTTCCGTGAATTGAAAGCCGAAGGCAAGACAATCGTTGCTGTGCATCATGAATTAATAACTTTGAGTCATTATTTCGATATGATAACTGTGTTGAACATTAAGATTTACGCAAGCGGTAAAGTCGAAGATGTTTACAAGAAGGAAATCATTTACGAAGCATATGGCGGACATTTCAATTTTACGCAAAATGATTCAATTATAGATTGATGGAATTTATCCACGACATATTTTATGATTATACAATCCGAAACGTAGCTCTGGGTTCTTCGATTTTGGGAATTGTTGCCGGAGCGTTCGGTAGCTTTGCCTTTTTGCGAAAGGAAAGTTTAGCCGGAGACGTAGTGGCACATTCAGCGTTACCCGGAATTGTATTAGCATTCCTACTCAGCTTTTTAATCACAGGCAGTAGTAGTAAGAGTTCTTTGATTCTTATTCTCGGAGCAACTATTACGGGATTTCTGGCTATGCACTTTTCGTCCCGATTGATGAACGTAAGCAAAATCAAATCCGATAGCTCGATGGGGATTATGTTAGCGGTATTTTTCGGATTGGGCATATTTTTGCTTTCATTGATTCAACGTAGAAATATTCCCGGCAAATCAGGATTGGAGGATTATATTTTCGGGAGTGCATCAACGCTCACACACAGCGACGTAAATATTATATCCATTTTCGGCATTCTGACTATTTCGGGTTTAATAATTTTTTGGAAAGAATTCAAATTGCATACTTTTGACAGGACTTTTGCTCATTCGCTTGGGTTCAACTCAAAGTTGTTAGATGCGATGATGGTATCGTCTATTGTTATAGCAATTATTATTGGCTTGCAATCGGTTGGTGTAATATTGATGGTAGCGATGATTGTTACTCCTGCCGCAGCAGCTCGGCAATGGACTAATAAACTATCAACTATGGTCATCATCTCTGCTTTTATTGGCTTGGTAGCAGGTTTGAGCGGAGCGCTAATTTCGGCTACTGTCCAAAAGTTACCAACAGGACCCGTAATTGTGCTAATACTCGTGCTGATTTTTGTCATTTCGATATTATTCTCCCCAAATAGAGGGCTTATCGCAGAGTTAATCAAGGGTTTTGCCCGAAAACAAAGAATCAGACTGAGCTTAGTACTTGTGGATTTGTACCAACTCAAAATACATCACAATGACGACTATAATGTGGGTCACAGTGCCAATGTATTGCTAACGATGCACGAGCAGAAATTCAATGTCCGAAAGAGTTTGATTTTATTGTCAGAATTGGGCTTAGTTAGAAATATGAACGGCGATGTTTGGGTTTTGACTGAAAAAGGACTCAAGAAAGCTGAATCCATTTTAAATACAAAAGGTGAACTGATATGATAAGCCTAATGGTATTGCTCATAGGGCTATTGACGGCGATTGCATGTGCAATACCCGGTACCTATTTAGTTCTCAGGCGAATGTCTATGATGAGCGATGCAATTAGCCATTCAGTTCTGCCGGGTATTATCATTGCTTTTTTGATAGTATTGGATAGGTCATCGCCATTTATAATCTTAGGTGCAGCCTTATCAGGCTTACTAATGGTATATCTGACAGAGCTAATCAGCCGCTCCAAACTTGTCAAAACAGATGCCTCGATTGGGCTTGTTTTCCCGGGATTATTTTCAATTGGCGTAATTTTAATTTCCATGCAAATGTCAAGTGTGCATTTTCACGAACATAGTGTCTTAGTTGGTGATATTACGCTTTCTGCGCTAAATAATTTAGTGATAGACGGTGTGGATTACGGTCCCAAATCCTTATATATACTTGGTTCGGTGATTATGATTAACTTGTTATTTATCATAATATTTTTTAAAGAATTGAACATCACAACTTTCGACCCGCAGATTTCTGCTGTACTCGGGTTTAAAAATTTGACATTGCATTACTTGTTTATGACAATCGTATCAATTACTGCGGTAGCCTCATTCGATGCAGCAGGTTCGATTTTGGTGATAGCACTGTTTATAGTTCCCGCTGCAACTGCTCATTTGTTTACGCGCACGGTGATTAGTATGATTGTATGGGCAATTATTTTTGCCATAATTTCATCTATTTCGGGGTTCTACCTTTCGATTTATTTTGATGCAGCAGTTTCAGGCGGTATAGCAGTAATGTGCGGAGTAGTTTTCTTGCTTACATTGTCCTTGGTAAAATTAAAAGCAATTAGAGTGTGACAATTTCGACTGATTACTTATGAACTTAAAAAAACAAATAATAATCGCAGCAATATTGATTTCATTATCAAGTTGGAATTTGAGTTGGGCAGACAGAGAATCGAACACGATTTTAATACTCGAAGCCGAAGCCAATTTCGATGATAACGTTCTCGAAGCATACGACTTGACAAAGGGAATCATACAGACTCTAAGAAATGAAAATGATACACTCAATTTAGCAAAAGCATATCATTTATTGGGTATGTCATATTATGTGATGAATAACCCCTTCAAATCACACCTTTATCATGACTCCTCAAGAATTGAATATACAAAGCTTAAAGACACAACTAAAGTTTATGAGTTGCTCGTTATTTCGGCAAAAATCGCCCGAGAAGCCCAAGAATACGACGCTGCCAAATCGTATTTGGATTTGTTGTTCAATTCGCAACTTCCTGAAAATTTCAAAGCATATTATTCGGCAGCGACTTCGGAAATGGCATTGATTTATGAGGAAACGGGAGATATACCTGCAGCTGAAACCGAATTCAATAAAGCATTAGATTTCAACAAAGCAAATGATTTCAAATCAAATTATGCCCGTAACCTATTAGATTTAGCTCGAATTTACCGTACACAATTGCAAAATGATGCAGTATTTGAAATATTGCGTCAAGCAGAGATTCAATACCGACATTTAGCCGATAGAGACGGCTTGGCAGAGACTTATACGATATGGGGTGAAACTTCATACGACATTGGTGATTTAGAAACTGCTAAGGATAAATTACAAAAAGCTGAAACTATTTTAGTTGAAATCAACCATTTGTCAATGCTAAAGAGAGTGCTTTATGCACTGTATTTATTAGAACTGAAAAATGAAAATCCCACACAAGCGCTTGTTTATTTGGAAAATTATTCTAAAATTTTGACTGAAGAGATAAAATCGAGTTCGCCACTACGAGAGATGAACAAACGATTAAATCTTGAACAAATAAAACGTGCAATATCGCAAGATAAATTATCCGAAATCGAACTTGCGAACAGTAACATGGAACTTCAGATGCAATTGAAAGAGAGCATGTTGACCAACCAAAGGCAAACAATCTATTATATTTCACTGTTTCTGGGATTGTTTATTATCATATTGATAATTCTTTTCATCTTATTCGGTTCCAAAAAGAAAAGTAATGCATTATTAGAAGAGAAAAACCAAAGGCTTGAATCCGTCAATGAGCTACTGAATAAACAAAATGAGACAATCGTCGAGCAAACAGAACGAATCATGGACAGCATCAATTATGGTCTTACGATTCAAAATGCGATGCTACCGTCGGTGGCTTACATTAAAGAATTATTCACTGAGAATTTCGTTTTTTTCAAACCGAAAGATGTAGTTTCGGGAGATTTTTATTGGTTTAAAAAAGTAAGTGGCATACGTTTTGCGGCTGTTATTGACTGTACAGGTCATGGAGTGCCCGGAGCATTTATGTCCATGATTGGTAACACTTTGCTGAATGAAATTGTAGTGAATGATTTGGTCTCAAATCTGGCTGAAATTTTAAATGAATTGGACAAAAGGGTAAGCCATTCATTGCAAAATGCCGAAAATTATGTTGTAAACGATGGAATGGATGTTTGTTTGATTAGCGTAGATGAATTCGGAAATGTAAATTTTGCAGGTGCGAGGCGACCCGTTTACATTGTTCGTGATAGTGAAATTTTGGAAATCAAGGGTGAACAACAGTCTATTGGCAGTTTTTCAGGAGACTTGAAATATACATTACATGAATTGGGAAATCAACAAACCTCGATGATTTATCTGACAAGCGATGGCTTTGCAGACCAAAATAATGATGTAAACAAAAAATACAGCACAAAGAAACTAAAAAATTTGTTATATTTGTTATCTCAAAAAGGTGCCGAAGAACAATTAAACATTATTAATCAAGAGTTCGAGGACCACATTGGAAACGAACGACAAAGAGATGATATCACCATAATCGGATTAAGGATCTGAGCAATGATAGACTTACACGAATACTACGACACAGCCAACAGGCATAACGTACTGCTTTCATTCAAAGGAGCTTTATCGCAAGAAATTCTTGTAGAAATGGGCAATATTGTAAAGAACAGGGTTAATCTGAACAAAAAATTGAAGAAACTCTTCTCGATTTTTGTCGAACTTTCTCAAAATATTATGCACTATTCTTCAGAACGTGTACTAATTGATGGGAAAGAAATCGGCGTTGGAATAATTCTTTTCACCGAAAATGATACCAATTTTACGATTTATTCCGGCAACATGGTGGACACTCAAGGCGTTCGATTTTTGACCGACAAAATTGATAACTTGAATGCGATGAATGACGACCAACTCAAGGACACCTATTCAACAAGTTTGCATGCCGATAGACCTGTAGAAAGCAAAGGTGCCGGATTGGGCTTGATTGAAATTGCCCGAAAAGCTTCAGGGAAAATTTCGTACAATAAACACAAAAAAGATGCTAAAAATACTTTTGTAACCATCAAAGTTCAAATTGATAAGGAGTAAATGAATGTCTGACTTAAATCTTGGTAAAACAAAAACTACACCGTCCATTGAATTCAATGGCGCTACGGGTAAACTTATCATTGCAGGAGAATCTTATCCTGAAAATTCTGCAGAATTTTACAAACCGGTTTTCGGGTGGTTGAACAATTATATGGAAATGAAACGCGAAATTGAGTTTTCATTCAAGCTGACTTATTTCAATACAAGTTCTTCAAAATCAATACTTGATATTATCGAGGTATTGGAAAATTATCACCAAACAGGCGGCAAAGTCTCCTTGAATTGGTATTTTGAAGAAGAAGATGATGATATCGAGGACAGCGGAATTGAATTTACTTCCGATTTGACTTTACCATGTAAATTAATTCCTTATTAAAGATTATTATGGGTTTAGATAAGCATCTTCACGAAATTGACATCAACGTATTCCCGGGTGAATACAATAGGCTTCGAAGCATAATAGATTCCATTGAGCAACAATATGGAACTGATGCTTCGAAGAATGTTCATATTGATGAACTTGTTAGTGAATATGCGAAAATACTCAAGCAAACCGCCAAAATTGTAAGAATTAGCGACAATAATCAGCAAAAACTAAGAAATGCGCGCCAAAAGCTCGAAGAACAAAACGAAGTCATTTCAGGCAAAAACAAAGAACTCAATAAGGCAAACAATAAGATTTTGTTAGAACTTAAACGAGCTGCGGAATATGTCAGAAGTATGATTCCGGAACCTGCGGCATTCGATTCCCACAAGCTCAAAATTGATTGGTCATTTATACCTTCGCTCCATCTGGGTGGCGATTTGTTAGGATTCAAGCATTTAGACGACGAGCATTTTGCACTTTATTTATTAGATGTATGCGGGCATGGTGTTAGGTCAGCATTGTATTCAGTTTCTGTCGTGAACACAATCAATAATGCTCATATGACCGGAATTGATTACCGTGATCCGGGCGAATTGCTCAATGCACTCAACCAGCAATACCAAATGAAGGACCATGATAATTTGTACTTCACAATTTGGTACGGCGTCTATAATCATAAAACGAAAATGTTGAGCTACTGTGCTGCAGGACATCCTCCTGCATTTTTGCTTGACCAAAATTTAGCCCTAACGCAACTTGGCTCCGATAATTTTTTTATTGGAATCATCAAAGAGACTAATTACAAAAGTGAACAAGTCGAAATCGTTCCGCCGGCAAATCTTATGATTTATTCCGACGGAGCATACGAAATTCCGATTGACGGCGACGAAATGATGACGATAGACCAATTTGCCGATTTCATTTATGAATCTTTCAAAGCAAACGAAGATATCAAAGATATCTACGATAAATTAGTAGTACTGTACGATAACAACCCACTTGACGACGACTTTTCAATTCTTAAGGCTTCATTTCGTTAATAGCCTCATGTTACATCAAATAAATTAAAACAATGTCAGAAGATAACAAAATCATCTTTTCAATGATTGGAGTGAGTAAAACTTTTCCTCCAGCAAAAAAGGTACTAAATGATATTTATTTATCGTTTTTCTATGGAGCCAAAATCGGTATAATCGGTTTGAACGGCTCCGGTAAGTCAACTTTACTCAAAATTATAGCAGGCGAAGAGCAATCCTACGACGGGAAAGTCACTTTCTCGCCCGGCTATAATGTCGGGTTTTTGCATCAAGAGCCCGAATTGGACGAAACCAAAACCGTAATCGAAATAGTCCGCGAGGGAGTCCAACCAATAATGGATTTGCTCAACGAGTACGAAGCCATCAGTGCAAAATTTGCTGAGCCGATGGATGACGATGAGATGCAAAAAGTAATCAATCGCCAAGGCGAGCTCACAGACCAATTAGACCGTCACGATGCATGGGAAATTGACAACAAGTTAGAGCGTGCAATGGACGCTTTGCGATGCCCCGAAGGCGATATGCCGATTAAAATCTTGTCCGGTGGTGAAAAAAGACGCGTCGCACTTTGCAGATTACTTTTGCAAGAACCGGAAATTTTATTGCTTGATGAGCCTACCAACCACCTTGACGCAGAATCCGTTCAGTGGCTCGAGCAACATCTTAACCAATACAAAGGAACTGTCATCGCTATCACCCATGATAGGTACTTCCTCGATAATGTTGCAGGATGGATATTAGAATTAGATAGGGGCGAAGGCATTCCTTGGAAAGGGAATTATTCGTCATGGCTCGACCAAAAAGCAAAACGCTTAGAGCAAGAGGGCAAAACCCAAGATAAGCGCATTAAGACACTCGAGCGCGAACTCGAATGGGTCAGAATGTCGCCAAAAGCCAGACATGCAAAATCTAAAGCCAGATTGGGTGCATATGAAAACCTATTGAACGAGGACGTAAGGCAAAAAGAAGAAAAGCTCGAGCTATTCATACCGAATGGTCCGAGATTGGGCAATAATGTAATCGAAGCAAAATCGGTCACCAAAGGCTATGGCGATAGGATTTTATTCGAGGATTTGAATTTCTCGCTACCGCCAAATGGAATCGTCGGAGTAATCGGTCCAAACGGCGCCGGGAAAACGACGCTTTTCAAACTAATTCTTGGAATTGAAAATCCGGATGCGGGCACGTTTACAATCGGCGAAACCGTCAAAACCGCATACGTTGACCAGCAACACACCGCCATAGACCCCGAAAAAACAGTCTTTGAGCAAATCACCGGCGGACTCGAATCCATGACTTTGGGAAATAAAACGATAAACTCGCGCTCCTACGTTGCGAAATTCAATTTCTCCGGTGGCGACCAGCAGAAGAAATGCGGCACACTTTCGGGCGGTGAACGTAATCGCTTGCATCTTGCAATTACCTTGAAAGAGGAAGGAAACGTGATTTTGCTTGACGAACCGACAAACGATATTGACATCAACACCTTGCGTGCATTAGAAGAGGCAATCGAAAATTTTGCAGGTTGCGCAGTGGTAATATCCCATGATAGGTGGTTCTTAGACAGAATTGCAACCCATATACTCGCATTTGAAGGCGATTCCAAGGTATATTTCTTCGAAGGCTCTTTCACCGAATATGAAGAAAATCGCAAAGCCAGAATCGGCGACAACACGCCCCACAGAATCAAATACAAAAAATTGGTAAAGTAATCTGTTTTGTATTTCAAATTTCCAGATGTGCCACACCTGCCAAGGTGTGGCACATCTATTTTTATGTCATTCTGAACGAAGTGAAGAATCAAGTTTTTGGAATGGTATGGATTCTTCGCCTTCGGCTGAGACCAGTATTGTCTGAAATATGATTTGTAGGATTTAAGTGATTAAGATGATTATACAAAAGAGAGTAAACATATTTCAGGAAAAGAAAAATAATGAAATTTTGTAGGGACAGAACAGCGTTCTGTCCTTTTGTTTTTGTAGTGACACAGCGCGCTGTGTCACTACTTGAGTCGTGTCAGGTGTAACAAAGATTAGACGAAACCTTCCGAAGGTTTCGAACCTTCGGAAGGTTAGTAATTCAAATCATAAAAATCATCTTAATCATATAAATCATAGTTCAGACAGTTCACATCTTCACAAACATCTGCGTCCGGCTACCGATGCGAAGATAATAAACGCCGCGAGGCAGATGCGAAATATCAATTCTTTGTAGAGACACGGCATGCCGTGTCTCTACAGTCATCACGCATTCGCCAAGCGTATTGAAAATTTTGATTTCTGAACCTTCATCAACCCTACGATTAACCGTAGGGTTGATATCTACGGCTATTTCAATATATTCCGTTGCGGGGTTGGGGTGGATGGCTAATTCTAAACGAATATCAGTTACATCAGTTGTGGGAGTAACAGTTAAATTTATATTTTCCGAATTGACCGTGCCGCAAATATTAGTAATTTCACAATAATAAATACCGGCATCATTTAATTCAGCATTAGTTTTAATAATATTTTTTGAGTTGTATCCCGGCAATAAAACTGAATTTCTAAACCATTGATAATGAATAGTATCAAAAGAAACTGCTTCCACATTTAGTTCGAAGTTTTCACCTTCATTAATAATCAAGGAATTCGAACTTTGTGAAAGTATTTGCGGTTTTTCGTTAACTGCAATGTAAGTTGATTCAGACCGGACTTTAATATTCTCCTTTAATGCTTCAATTTCTAAAAAATATTTACCAGAATTGATTATTTGTGTTTTCGAGATTTTCAATTCAGCTTCATTAAGTTCAATATTTTCATTATTGGAAATTGGTTGCTCATTAAAGAACCAGCGAAATGATAGTGTATCGCAGTTTTTAGTTTGATAATCAACTTTTATTTCGGCAAAATCACTTTCGCAAATGTTAATATTTTTAGAACTATTAATTATGACAATTTCAGATATTTTGGAAATGGTAAACCGCTTAGAAACGACTTTGCCGCAAAGCGATATTATTTCAACAAAAAAATAATCACCCTTTTCGCAAATATCTAAATTGCTTAGTCCTGTGATAACAAATTGTATTGAATTTGTACCACTATATCTTGAATTATCTTTTAAAGCTGTTTTTTCGCCCACTTTGGCAGTATATTTAAACCACTGTATTGAATCTTTATAATCAGGAGGAAGTTTACCATTAGAATGAACTTTGACTTCAAATTCGTAATTTTCACCTATAATAGCATCGGTAATATCTTCAGATTGGTCAATTATTATAGGTACACTTACAGCATAAACAGGTATATAGTCAGACCAAACCACAGACTCTGCGGAAGTATATACCATACATTGATATATACCGGTAGAATTAGAATCAAATTTTGAAAACACAAGCCTGGAGGAATTTTCAGCTTCCAATCTTGAAAAATCTTTGTACCATTGGTAATGTAGTTCTTGTCCGTAACTGGAGTTAGCATTACATTCAATATAATTATTTTCAGTACCGGCACAATAGATTAATTCTTTGGTAAAATTCTCAATTTTTAATGTATCAACAATTTTATCTCGAATCCAAGTGAATTTTGTAGATTCCAGACCGAAAAAGTTATGTACTGTAGAAATTGAAATCGAATCTATATAAGAAAGTGGTATCCCTGAAACGGTATATTGCATAAGAGGTTGTACTGTCGGTATTGGAGTATCACCGTTTGTATTAAACACTTGAAATAATCCGCTTTGAGGGTAACGAGAGAAATAAGTGCCATTAATAAATAAATTGAAGTGACTTATACCCGACTCAAGATCAGCATCTGCAGACCAATTAATAATAAAATTGTAATTCCCGGCTGATGAATCAATTTCAATTTTAAAAGGTGCAGGTGGTGGAGTAAAGTCCTTGACATATGTCAATATTAAAAATTCTTGGAATTTGGAGGCACAAATTGAATCGGGCATCCAAGATTTTGAAAGTGGATTTCCGTCAAAAGTTGATGCTTTATAAATTTTTGGAGTACCTACTGTAATAGTATCAACTAACCACGCCCTGCTTTGATTCATATCTCTGAGTTGGGATGAACCTTCGGCTGGCAAACGCTGAGAAAGAACAGCATCAAAAAAAGGTATAGTCATTAGTCTTAAAAAACTAAAACCATGATTTTGATTAGCGTTGTAGGCGATGCTTGCTAAACCGCCCATACTTCGTAATTTTGAAAATGCGATCAAGGAAGTACCCCAGCAATCAATCCCGGGAGCATTGAAATCATTAGCGCCGGCGTGACGTACCAATACCGGAATTTTTGCGGCTTCTGACGGATAATCGAAAGTCGGCAGTAAACCCGGTGAATAACTAACTGTAGCAATAACTCTTTCAGGGTATTCTTTCGTCATCGCCAGAACCCAATAACCGCCACCCGAATGCCCCCACAAAAGCCATGGTGAGGTGTTCAGTTCCGAATGTCCCGATTTTCGGGCAAGACTATCAAGAGCAGCTATAAGAGCTGGTCCGGAACCATCCTCTGGATTAATCCAATCAAAACAATTACTTCCGGATTTTGGATACAAATCTGTTCCCAAAATAGCTAAACCCCACTTTTTAGCGAATGCTTGGTACTGAGCATCTTGAACCATAGGTTCGCCCCGGCCTTCTGCTCCGCATCCGTGTTGATGAATAAATACACCCTTTATAGTTTCTAATCCTTTGGGTATAAAAATTGTGTAGCGGGCTTTAGTAAGGAAATTACTCTCACCGCCTCCGGATAATTCCACAGCATAAGTATCGCCATTCCAATATGATTCGGAGTGCAAGGGACTAATGATAGTAAATACTGAAAGTATTATTAATAGAAACTTTATAGCTCTTCTCCTAAATATCTAGTACAAAAAACCCTAGGTTCCTTAGCTCGCTAATTCGCTTTTGGGCTTTTATGTAGAAGAAATACTTACATTCATGTCCAAAATACAAATTTTCATTATAAAATAGTTTCGATACAACACAAAATCATATACTAATATTTCAATATTGCAAACTTACTAAATTCTCATTTCACAACCACAAATTTTTGCGAATAATTTCCTATTCTTACAAAATAAACCCCAATCGGCAGATGCGAGATATCAATTCTTGGTAGAGACACGGCATGCCGTGTCTCTACAGTCATCACACATTCGCCAAGTGTGTTGAAAATTTTGATGTCAGAACCTTCATCAACCCCACGGTTAACCGTAGGGTTGATATCTACGGCTATTTCAATATATTCGCTTGCCGGATTGGGGAATATAAATAAGTCTTGTCCTCCGGACAGTATCGGCTCACTTGTATTTTCAACCGAACTGACGACTTTCTTCTTTGTTCGCCATAAGCCCGTATAATTCATTGCGTAAAGCCTCCCGTCATTACCGAGTCGCAATGCTGTAATTACTGATGGCTCTAACAAACCCTTGCTCATATTGTGAAAAGACTTCAGCGAATCTGTGGAGCGGTATATACCACTTTGGGTAGGCATATAGAAGTATCCGGTTGTGTTATCTGTTAGGATTACGTCTTGATCACTATTAATTTTGTTAGTGAATATGTTAGTCATAAATTTAAGTGGTGACTTGTTCGAATTCTGATATAAATATTTAGTCCAAGTTCTCCCATGATCCCGAGTTAATAACAAAAATCCATGCCCATAGTAAAAAACAAAACCAACGCCTGTGTGATAATTATATACTGTATATAAATAATGTTTATATTCTACATTTTTAAAAGCTGATTCTGAAGATTCGTTGTGAATTAAATTCCAAGACTTTCCATAATCCTTAGATAAGTAAACTTTTGCTGAGTCTGCAAAGAAAATGAATTCATCATACTTATTAAATCGGAAACTTCCCTTAGTTATGGGTTCATTATTTGTAGGTAAATAGGCGTTTTCCAATATTTCCCAGGTCTCACCACAATCTTTTGACTGTAAATAGTAATATTGGCGAGTCTTTCCATCTACTTGAACATACCCTCTCCCTAAATATCGGTTTTGATCATGTTCATCCCAATTATAATCCATAAACGAGATTGTTATGGAATCATTCGATTTAATCTGATAAAATGAATAAAATGGATATTCAGTAGTAAGTAAAGATGTTTTATATGTATCAACTATGTATTTATCATTTGGTAAAATTCTCATTTGGTCACTTAAATTATCCGGTTGAAAATCTTCCCACATATAACTAACATCAATCCATTTAATATTATTATAATAACGCGAAGCAGTTAAAATTTCGGATTTTGAGTTGACCTGAAAGTAGAATGCACCCTTATAATTGTATAAGCCTGAATGCTTTTTAGTCCAAAGAGTGTCATTTAAAGATAATTTTTCGATATTGCCACTAAAACAAGCATAAATATTATCTTTACTGTCCACAGCAATATCCATTATCGTACTATATATAAACGAATAAGGAATATCCTCCCATGTTTTCATTGCATCTCGGGAACGACGGAGATTAGCTCTGTTATTCTCAGGGCTTTTGGTTGAAGAATAAAATTCTGCTTCATTTAATTTGAATAAACGATAAGTTTTCGCATTATAACCTTCAATCTCGGTTACTTCATAAGTCTTATTATCAATATCAATTACCATGTAGCCATTGCTCATAGTTATATAAAGTTTTTTTTGTGAATATGTTGGGTAAATCGAATAATAATTTGGTTGGCTTTTCCCGGGATCAAAATAAATATCACCCTCAGAATTAGAATTAAGTGTATCCCAAGAATTCCCATAATCTGTTGAACGTACTATTAAGATATTATCGCGAGGATTATCACTTTCAAAAAACAAAAAAAATGTTGATTCATCATAAAGTGAAGTCAAAAAATTAGTACCGTCTGCAATTTCATATTTAATGATATTTGTATCGTTTTTGGGATAATGTATGAAAAATACATTGTTATAACCCTTTTTTATAGATTTCGATTCATAACACCAAAGGTCGAACCTTTTATCAACAAATAGCACTCTTCTTTGAATACTTCTTCCGGGAATTTTTGAATATCTTGAAAAATGGGTCACCTCCCAACTTGAGCCATAATCATATGAAATGAGGTTATAACCATCAGATTCCAAATCTGTGGTGTTGGGAAAAATATTATATGTATTGCCCTGAATAAAAAAATAATTATTCTGAATATTCAATGTGCTCCCGTAGTAAAGAATTGAATCAGGCATATTTAGCCTTGACCAATTTTCACCTTTATCTATTGATTTGAAAATGCCTGTTTTTGCAGCCGCATATAGTTCATCTTGTTCATTTACTTCAATCCTTACGTTGTCATCATTAAAGTATTCAATGTTCACTTTCTCCCATTCAGGGAAATCGTCTTGGGCGACAAGCCGCATTTGTACTATTAAAAGTATAAAAAATAGTATGTAAATTTTCATTTTCATTCACCAAAAATTCCAAACAACAAACCCTATATATCCTATGACACATCAACACGAAATTTATCTCAGGAAATGTTTGAAAATATCTTCTGAACTATGATTATTTTGATTAAAATGATTTTTATGATTTTATAATGTGGTGTTTGTATTCAGTTTTATCATATTAATCACAATAATCATAAAAATCATAGTTCAGACAACCTTCTCATTCTGAACGCTGTTGCGGTCCCAACGAATTAAATTCCACTCTTGAGAGGTGTCTGCGCCAGCAGACGGGGTGGATTGTTACACACGAATAAATTCATAGGCTATGTTGTCTTCTTACCAATTCAATCTTTGCGTCCTTTGCGTATTCTCTGCGAACTTTGCGGTTTAAGTATATTAGCCCGTCCTAAAAAATATTCGTAACACCCCCTAACCCCCTCTTGAGAAGATGGGGGACAAGACACTCTCCATTTTGTGCAAATCTTGGGCAAAAAGTTTGCCGAATTTGCCTTATATTGCGAGATTGAATTGAATATTAGTTGAAGATGAATAATAGAATTGCAGAAATAACCAAGGGACTGAATTCGGAGCAGGAGAAAGGCGTTACTTCCATGAATGGTCCGGTGATGATTGTGGCAGGTGCCGGAAGTGGCAAAACACGTGTGTTGACTCATAGGATTGCTTATTTGCTCGAGCACGATGTCTCGCCCGACAAAATTTTAGCCTTGACATTTACGAACAAAGCCGCTAAGGAGATGAAGGAACGGATTTCGTCGCTCGTCGCTCCACATCTTGCTGAAAGAGTTTGGGCGGGTACATTCCATTCGATTTTTGCCCGAATATTACGCCAAACAGCATCCAAAATCGGCTATACGAGCGACTTCACAATTTATGATACTGATGATTCGATGGGTGCGGTAAAGCGTGTGATGCAAAATCTTGGCATCTCCAACCAGCAAATCAGCCACCAAGTAGCACGTAACGCAATTTCGAGCGCCAAGAATAAGATGGTTACTCGCAAGGAATACGCTCAGATGGCTACTTCGATTCAAGAAAAGCAATTGGCTTTGATTTACAACGAATACGAAAATTATTTGCAATTGAATAATTCGATGGATTTCGACGATTTGTTGATTAATTTAATCGTGCTGTTGCGCCAAGACCGCGAAGTGTTGGAACGATACCAAAATCGTTTCAAATATATCTTGGTGGACGAGTACCAAGATACTAATCGCCCGCAATATATCGCAATCAAGCTGTTGGCAGAGGCTCACCAAAATATTTGCGTCGTCGGCGATGATGCTCAGAGCATTTATCGGTGGCGCGGTGCAGATATTCAAAATATTCTGCATTTCAAGAAGGATTATCCCTACTCGAAAATCATCCGATTGGAGCAAAATTATCGCTCTACAAAAACAATTCTGGCAGCCGCAGACAGCATAATCAAGCGAAATAAGAATCAGATTCATAAGACTTTGTGGACGGATAATCCCGAAGGCGAAAAAATAGACTTGCTCCGGTGCAACGATGATTTTGACGAAGCGATAAAAATCGCTACACGAGTGGATATGTTCAGCCGAAACGGCTATTCGCTGAATGATATTGCCGTTTTGTACCGCACAAATGCCCAATCTATGGTGCTCGAAAATGCCCTGCGAAAGTCAAATATTCCATATATTATCGTAGGTGGAATCTCCTTTTACAAACGGAAAGAAATCAAAGATGTGTTGTCATATATTCGCTTGTTGGTCAATCCAAAGGACGACGAGGCATATTACCGCATTATCAACGAGCCTCCACGCGGAATCGGTCAGACGACCTTGAAACACGTTCGGCATTTTTCGTCATCTAAGCAAATGTGCTTGAGCGATGCCTTCTCGCGAATCACCGAGATTGGTGATTTGCAGCAAAGAGCAATTGTTGCTATTCGGGATTTCGAAGCATTTTTGAATGTTTATCGCGAAAAAATCGTGCACGAAGAAAATCCTGCAAATGTAATTGCGGAATATATCGAAACGACGGGATTGCTCGAGATGTACAAGGAAATGAATACTGAGGAATCTTTAGACCGTTGGAATAATGTGCTGCAAATTCTATCGGATATTAAAAGCTTTTTCAAAACAAATCCTGAATTGACAATTGCGGATTATATTCAACAAATTTCGCTGATGTCGGACATTGACGAGAAGGATTTGAAATCGGGAAGTTTGACTTTGATGACAGTGCACTCTGCAAAAGGTTTAGAGTACCCGATTGTATTCATTTCGGGTATGGAACGAGGGCTATTCCCATTGCAACGCCAAGACATGCATGAAGAAGAGGAAGAGGAGGAAAGACGTTTATTCTATGTTGGTGTGACTCGAGCCAAGGAAAGACTTTTATTGACATATGCTGACCGTAGAGCAAGATTTGGAGACGTTAGCGAGCAATCACCATCGAATTTTTTGAGGGAAATCAATCCCGATTTGATTAATCGTCCCGAATATCGCAAACCTGCAACATCATTCACAGCACCGAAACCAAAGCTATTTGCCAAGAAAGAGGACACTTCGTTTGGAAATTTCAGTCAAATTCCCGAGCAAGATTATTACTCACAAATAGAACCGGTTAATGTGTCGTTCAAAGTTGGCGATATAATCAAGCATCCGCACTTCGGTAAGGGCAAAATCATGCACCTTAACGGAGTTGGTAAGCAACTCAAAGCTGTAATCAAATTTGATTCAATCGGCAATAAAAACCTAATGCTGGAATATGCAAAATTGGAAAAAATCTAATCCAATTTGTAATTTTCTCCGATTTTAATAGTCTGAAGAGCGCGGTCATATACTTTGCGGTAATATCCGAAAGTATCCTCAGGGGCTTGAAAATAGACGAAAATAAGATTATCACCCCATGCTATAGCATACTCGTACATGTTAAATCTCAAATAGTTTTGGTCAGCTTGCACCGTCGAAAGGTTCAATAAGGTGCCATGTTGGTTCCATTCTTGGTGACGTTGCCATTGAACAGTATATTCTTGCATATCCTCGTTGCTATAATCCAGACTTCCTTTCCAAAAATCGAGAATGTCTGATTCGCTCTTAACCTCATATTTTGAACTCATGTCTTTCATAATCCCAACAGTCACACCTATTAGCATTGCTTCAGATTCGATTGAAATATCTTCAGGTGTGATGAAGAAATTAATCATGCCTCCGCTTGTATCGGATTCGATTAGATTCCAGCCTTCGGGCAAATCCATGAAAAAGTCTTTTCCGGCATTCGAATAAGTAACAAATTTCAAATCTTCAACGGGAGTATATTTTGCATATTTGATTTCTTCAGCTTTAGCTTTGTCAGCATCTGCATTTATCGAATCGCCCATAAAATGATGAATATAAGCCCTATTCATCAAAGCTTCTATATCGGTAGAGTCAAGTTCGATAGCTTTAGTCAAATCACTAATTGCTTTGGTTGGAGCACCATTTTTGAAATGTGAATTTCCCCGATTAAAGTAAATTTTGGAATTGATTAGACCAAGTTCCATTGTTTTATCATAATTTTCGACTGACTTTGCGTAATCGCCGAGATAGTAGTACAATCCTGCACGTTGCAGATATAGTTCGGGATTTTTCGGGTCAATTTTAACAGCTTGGTCAAAATCTACAATTGCTTTATCGAATTCGCCTTTAGATACGAGTGCAGAGCCTCTGTTTATATATGCTTGTGCAAATTTCGGGTCTAATTTGATTGCTACGCTAAAATCATCGAATGCCATATCAACATTACCCATATAACTATGGCACAGACCTCTGTTATTGTGAGCATCGGGGTTTTTCTTGTCTTTATCAATCACCAAGTTAAAATCCGCAAGTGCTTTATCAAATTGGTTAAGGTATAAATAAGCCATACCGCGACGGTAGTAGATATCGGCATCTTGCTTGCCACCCTTCATTACTTCGGTGTAAAGCTCTAATGCTTTTTGGTAATCGCCATTAAACATGGCATTGTTGGCTGATTCGTACTTGTCGGCGGCTAAGATTGTAATCGAAAAGAACATAAATGCGAGTGCTACTATAACAAATTTCATATTTTTTTAAAAATAATTGTTGTACATAATAATAAGACACTTCAAACTGTAAAACGTCACAATGATTTGAAGTTTTTTTTTACATTTGGCTTAATTCATTCCACATTGCCAATTTTAACTCAGTAGTATTAGTATGAGCAACGGATGAAATGAGCATGGTTTTTGTGTTTTTCTCTTTAAATTTCAATGCTTTAAGCTCTTTAATCCTTTCTTGGTCAACCATATCAACTTTGCTGATGCAAATTATCCTTTTCTTGAAACTCATCTCCGGATTATATTTGTCAAGTTCCTTTCTTAATATCATATAATCTTTTTCAGGATGTGGGCTGTCTGCGGGAATTAAGAACACGAGCAATCGGCAACGTTCAACATGGCGAAGGAATTGAATCCCGAGACCTTTGCCATCGGCAGCGCCTTCTATCAAGCCGGGAATATCGGCAATTGTGAAGTTTTGCCCGACGTCAATACTTGCTATACCCAGATTGGGGACAAGTGTTGTAAATGGATAATCGGCTATCTTAGGTCTGGCAGATGACAAAACGGAAATTAAAGTTGATTTGCCGGCATTTGGAAAACCGACAAGCCCAACGTCAGCGAGCAATTTAAGCTCTAAAATCACTTCCATTTCAAGTCCCGGTTGCCCGGGATTTGCTCTGCGAGGTGCCCGATTAGTCGCAGTGGCATACATCGCATTGCCCCAGCCGCCATTTCCACCGCGAGCGAGTACAAATTCTTCATCATGTTCGGACAAATCAGCAATTATATTGCCGTCAATGTCCTTGATTTCAGTTCCAAGTGGTACTTTGATAATTATATCTTTACCGTCACGCCCTGTTTTGCGTGATTTTCCGCCATGAGCACCATTTGAGGCAAGAAATTCGCGCTTGAACTTAAAGTCCACAAGCGTATTGCTATGTGGGTCAACCTTGAAAACTACGTCTCCGCCTTTGCCGCCATTACCACCGTCAGGACCGCCCTTAGGTACAAATTTTTCAGTCCTGAAACTAAGGTGCCCGTCGCCACCGTCACCTGCTTTTACAAAAATTGCTGCTATGTCTATAAACTTCATTTTCTATTCCGTTTTATCCTTTTGTTCTAAATCATCAGTTTTATCCGACTCTACAATATAAAAATCATCCGCTGTATCAATATGTTCTATGTGGTTTAGGTAAAAATCTTCATCTGCTTCCGAGCTTATTTCCGTCTCTTCTTCTTTGGCTTCGACAATCAAATCATTATTTTCTAATGCAGGGAAATCTACTTCTTCGTCTTCGACAAGAATGGATTCAATCGGCTCAACATTATCTTTTTCGATTTTGCTCATTTGAATCGCTAATTGTTCTTTGCTAATCAAGTCCGATTCGATATAATCTTCTTCAATCAGTTCAATTGCCAAATATAAGCCTTTATCACGCAAAATTTCGTTTATCAAATTTACTTGGATTTTCTGCGGCTCGCCATCTCCGAAAATTTCAAAAACAGGAGTCAGAAATTCTACAAATTCTTCGATTGAATTATCTTTGTGGAACTGCTCGTCTAACGCTCTAATCATTTTCGTAAATTGGGCAGCGCTGATTATTGCCGTCATGTCTTTTGCAGACAGTTCTTCATATTCAGTAATCGAATAATACAAAATGTGAACGTGATATTGCGAAAATAATTGAAGACCCAATAAGACATCGAAAGTCATCTTTGTCGCATCGCCTCTGAATATAACGCTTTCAAGGGTTTCGAGAGGTTTCAACAAAAAATTAAACTTCAATTCGACGGCTTGCTCTATTAGTGTGCGAGCAGAATCATTGCTAATGAGGCAATTTTCGATGAAAAAGTTGCAAAATTTGTCAAAACTTTCGAGAGTCAAATCGTAATGCAAGAATCCGTCAGATAATAATTCAAATTTTACAAATTCGTTGAAAATCAGACGTTTAGTTTCGTTTCTGACAAAATTATTTACAAAATCATCACCAAAATCGAACCCAAACAAATACGAAAGTTCATGTTTGTCTGCTACCGGTAGTAAATCGAGCAATTCGCTCTGTTTTTCTTCAATTATATCATCAATCATAAAATATCGAATATTATTCCAAAAATGTCAACACTAATTAAGCAAGATAAATCAATTTTACGAATTGAGCAAAATCTTTGACAAAGCAAGGGAAATTCTGTCCACCCATTCAATTTCAAAATCATATTTAGAAATCAGCTTGTCATAGTTCTGCTTTGGTATTACAGCGCTGCTGAAGCCAAGTTTTTCAGACTCTTTGAGCCTTTGTTCAATTCGTGCTACCGGACGAACTTCTCCCGTCAAACCGATTTCGCCAATCAGCACTCGCGAACGGTCAAGCGGCGAATCCTTGAATGAGCTTACAATTGCAGCGGCGATTCCCAAATCTACCGATGGGTCGTTCAGGTAAATTCCACCAGCAACATTTACAAAAACGTCATATTGCCGGAATTGCATTCCCAGCCTTTTTTCCAGAACTGCCAAAATCATTTGCAGCCGTCGCAAATCGAAGCCATTGGAACTCCGCTGGGGTACACCATAGCTTGTAGATGTTACTAATGCCTGAACTTCAATCAACAGTGGTCTCGAACCTTCGAGCGTAGTAACGACTGCTACTCCGGGTTCGTTCACATGGCTTGACGAAAGAAATACTTCCGATGGATTCAGCACTTCGTGCAGCCCGTCATCGCGCATTTCGAAAATGCCGATTTCGTTCGTTGAACCAAATCTATTTTTGAGTGCTCTTAATATTCTGAACGAATAATTTTTCTCACCTTCAAATTGCAAAACTGTATCAACAGTGTGTTCGAGCACTTTTGGTCCGGCAATGAACCCGTCCTTCGTCACATGCCCGACGATAAAAATTGATTTGCCTGAATTTTTAGCTATGTTCATCAATTCGGCTGTACATTCGCGAACTTGCGAAATACTGCCCGGAGATGCATCAATTTTATCGGTATAAACGGATTGAATCGAATCAATCACTATAATTTCACATTCAGACGCTTTGATATGTGGAATAATATTTTCCAGATTATTCTCGGCAATAAGAAGCAAATCTTCGTTAATATCCTTCATCCGCATCGCTCTGTGCTTGATTTGCTTCAACGATTCTTCACCCGAAATGTACAAAGCCGAATTGCTTTTCAACCGTCCACATGTTTGAAGTAAAAGGGTTGATTTGCCGATTCCCGG
The DNA here is from genome assembly GCA_002839825.1 of Ignavibacteriae bacterium HGW-Ignavibacteriae-1. Lineage (GTDB taxonomy): Bacteria > Bacteroidota > Ignavibacteria > Kapaibacteriales > UBA2268 > PGYU01. The sequence continues at coordinate 67,286 of PGYU01000012.1, forward strand.
GTCGCCACCAACCAAAATCAGTGAGCCGGGCATAATCCCACCACCGAGAACTCTGTCAAATTCGACAATATCAGTTTTGATTCTGTGGTCGCTTTTAGTCTCGATTTCCGAAAGTCTTTGCGGTGTAGAAGAATTTGAAATTCTCTCTTTTTTTGTGACTGATTGGCTCTCTTCGACAGTTTCGAGCAATGTATTCCAAGCCCCGCAATTGGAACATCTACCTGCCCATCGCGGAGTTTTGGCGCCACAGTCGCTACATTCGAATATTATCTTTTTTTTCAATTATGCTCGGAAAATTTTTATTACTTGGCTCATTGACAGCATCAAATTTGATACTTATGTCAATTACTAATCATCCTCTTCGAGGTCTTCCTCTCTGATTCCAAAAATGGCTTCGGTAAAATAAGTCGGATTGAACACTTGCAAATCGTCGATTTTTTCGCCGACGCCAATGTATCTTACGGGTATTTTTAATTCGTTTGCAATTGGTATTACAACTCCACCTTTGGCAGTACCATCGAGTTTTGTCAGAACTATACCCGTTACTTTCGCTACTTTGGAAAATTCTTTAGCTTGTTGGATAGCATTTTGTCCTGTAGTAGCATCAAGAACCAGAAACACATCGTCAGGCGAATTCGCTTTTAATTTGCCGAGAACGCGAGTGATTTTTTCTAATTCTTGCATCAAATTTAATTTGTTATGCAATCTACCTGCAGTGTCAATTATAACTACATCGAAATCATTTTCTTTTGCTTTTTTGAGAGTCTCAAATGCCACCGAAGCAGGGTCGGAAAATTGTGCATGTTGAACAATTTCAACTCCTGCACGTTCAGCCCAAATTTCAAGTTGCTCGTTAGCGGCTGCACGGAATGTATCTGCAGCACCGATGATTACTTTTTTGCCTGCATTTTTGTAATTATATGCCAATTTGCCGATTGTGGTTGTTTTGCCTACGCCATTCACACCAATCACAAGAATCGTATGTGGACGTTTTGCGGCATCAATTTCAAAAATTGCATCATTATTTGCTGATGAAGAAAGCATAAGCAATTCGTGAATTTCTTCTTTGAGCAGGGTATAGAGCTCTTCGGAATTTTCGTATCCCTCTTTTTTGACGCGAGCGCGTAGTTTGCTAATGATTTGTTCGGAAGTAGTGACGCCAATATCGGACGTGATGAGGATTTCCTCAACTTCGTCCAACAATTTTTCGTCAATTTTTCTACCAACGCCAAGAACACTTTTGAATTTATCAAGAAAAGTTTTGCGTGTTTTGTCAAGTCCGGTCTTAACTTTATCAAGTTTCAGAGCAGTTCCGGCTTGTGTAATAACGGAATTTACTTTTTCGGAGACCTTATCAACTTGTGTGTTAAACTTATCTTTAAGTTTTGAAAAGAAACTCATACTGATTTATCTAAATTTTGTAAATAATAGGACTACAAATATACTTAATTGCTAATAAAATTAAGAATTTAGTTTTTGATTTCCCTTATTTTTCAGAGCTTGAATCCACCTGATTAGATAAAGTGCAAATGAATAAATCATTGCAGCCAAACATAGATAATATCCGTATCGCGAAGCGAAATCTATACCGAGCAGAACTGCCAGAATCGTTACGAGCATTAGGACAAATGTGACCTTGCCTTCGAAATTTGATGCCATTACATAATTCAGCTTAGTTTTGGCGTATAATCCTCCGGTCAGTATCAGAGTATCACGAACGGCAAAAGCTACGAGGAACCACAAAGGCATGATGTCGGCTATGACCATCGCAACGGCAAAGAGGAAGAGGAAGACTTTATCGCCAATCGGGTCGAGTATTTTGCCTAATTCGGTAATGGTATGCGTTTTGCGTGCCACATAGCCATCGAAAAAGTCTGTCAATCCCGCAATTACACCAACTATCATTGCTTCGACGTTATGACCTGTCAGAATCAAATACATTGCCGGCAATGCCAAAATAATTCTTGAAATGCTGAGAAAATTAGACAAGTTCATTATTTTTTTTATTTATCGCTAAAAATATTATTGCTAAAATAACACTTAATATAATTCCCGGAAACATTGGTTCGATATTGCTTAATATTTCTATCCCAAATCCGGGTATAATCATCCAAATTAATGAGATTGATGAAGCGAGAATCATTATGATAATAGCCTGGCGAGAATTGATTTTCAGGGATTTTATCATTGTCAATGTCAGCGGCACAATCAATCCCGGCACAGTCACAGATGCAGTTTTGTAAATTATTTCGACTGCCGATGGAATTGCTATTGCTACAGTCACTCCGACAATTGACGTCAGTATCAAGCCAACTTTGGTTAATTTGTCAGCACTAATGTGTTTGAGTCTTTTGAATTTTGTTAAAATGTCATTTCCGATTGTTGTTGCACTTATGAAAGCATAGCTATCCAGCGTTGACATTACTGCCGAAAGCATCGAAATCACAAAAATCCCTTTCCAAATTGGTGGCAACACGAGTTCGCCCAGAACCGGAAATGCCATCAGTGCATTGTCAGGAGATGTGAAAGCTCTTGCATAAAGCCCTGTGAACAAGGTCAGGAAGTCGAAAACCGCCCAAAAGACTACGGAAATCAAAATTCCATTTCGGGCTGTTTTGCTATTTGTGGCAGCGCTGCATCGTTGGTGGAATCCCGGGTCAACAAAGGTTTGCAATGCAATTATGAACCATGCAGCGATGTATTGCCAACTCAAAGTTCCTGTAGCAGTCGTATGCTTATCGGGCAAAAGCGTTGTCATTTCCGAAATTGAACCAAGGGTCAAAATCGAAAAAATCAGCAATGCGGCAAACCCGAGATACATGAATACAAATTGTATGGCATTTGTGTAAACGTCGGCTTTAAATCCACCTGTGAAAAGATAGGCAATTGAAGCAATCGAACCAATAATTATCGAAATCCATAGTTCAAATCCCGTAAACATTTGGATTAGAATCCCAAGCATAAGGATATATGCCGATGGAACTGTAATGAACAAAATTATTATGGATGAGATTACTCCCGCTGTGCCGTTGTAATTTCTCCTGATTTGGTCGGGAATCGTCATCACGTTTGCATCGCGAATCTTTCCGGCAAAAAATATTGCAAACAGCACCGCTGCGACGTAATATGGCAATCCGAAACAAACCCAAGCCACCACACCGGAATTAAACACAAATTCGCCAACGCCGAGTATGCTGCCGTACCAAGTTGCAACAAGTGTCGCGATGAAAAAGGGTAATGTCAGACGGCGTCCGGCGAGAATATATTCTTCGGGTGAGTTGCCGTATTTTTTTTCTTTGCGAGAAGCAATTACAAAACCTACGTAAAGCACTATTGCAAAATAGGCAATGATGATTACCAAATCCGCAATTGTTAGAGTCATTTGCTTAGAACGTTCTTTTGGAAATATTCAACTGTAAGTCGAAGCCCCAAATCCAAATCAATATCCGGTAACCAGCCAAGTTCATGTTTGATTTTGTCATAGGAGCAACAGCTACGTCTTTGCTCGCCTTGTTTGCCCTCGAGATGAGCACGCTCGCATTTGGCATCAGTAATGCTTTTGATTTTGTCAAAGACTTCGTTCACGTTTACTTCAGTTGCAGTGCTGATGTTGTAAATGCCTTTGTAAGCATCGCTGAGTGCTAGTACATTAGCTTTTACAACGTCGCTCACAAAAACGTAATCGCGTGTGTTGAGACCATCGCCATATATATATGGCTGCTCGCCTTGGAGCATCTTTCCGATGAAAATTGCCACCACACCTGCTTCACCTTGAGCATTTTGGCGAGGACCGTAAACGTTGGAATATCGCAAAATAGCAGTTTCGATTTTACGAACTTCTGAATAATAATACAAATATTTCTCGTTTGCATATTTGGAAATGCCGTACGGAGAGCATGGTTTGGGCGGATAATCCTCGCTTGTAGGGAGAATGTCAGCTTCGCCGTAAACTGCTCCACCTGACGAGGCGAATATTATTTTTTTCACACCCGTTGCTATAGCAGCTTCATAGACATTTATACTGCCGATAATGTTCACACCTGCATCATATGCAGGGTTGCCGACTGATACGCGAACATCCATTTGAGCCGCATGATGATTGACAATATCGAATTGCTCAAGCTCGAAGATTCGTCGAATTTCGTTAGTACGGATATCAATTTCGTGAAATTTGGCTTTTGGATTGACATTTTCCAATTTCCCGGTGGAAAGATTATCAAAAATATGTACCTCGTGACCCAAAGCAATGTATTCGTCAGCAATATTTGAAGCTATAAATCCGGCTCCGCCGGTAAGTGCAATTTTCATTTTGTTCCTCGTTAATTATACCAATCATCAATTATTAATTTTGGTATCAAAATCTCATCGTTCTCCGTAATTACAATGCAAAATTTCAATAATTCTGCCGCATCTGCAAATTTTGTACTGTCTGACGCATATAAGACGGCGATAGTTTCATCTTTTGACACTTTGTCGCCAATCTTTTTCCTCAGCTGAATTCCTGCCGCATAGTCAATCTTGTCATAGACGTTCTGTCTGCCGGCTCCGAGCATAATTCCGACAATACCGACGTTTATGGTATCAACTTGACTTACATAGCCGTCCACGTCGGATTTAATCTCAAATTTCGGTGTGTTAAGAAAATTATTTCTCGAAATTTCTAAGTTGCCGCCTTGTGATTCGACCATTTTCAAGAAATTTTTGTAAGCTTGTCCGCTTTTTAGAATCTCCTTGTTTTTGGCATGAATATCGTCAATTTTATTGTTAATGCCTGAAGCCAACACCATCGAATCAGCCAATTTCAAGCTTAATTCTTCAATATCCGGCGAAATATTTCCTTTAAGCGATTCAATCGTTTCTTCGATTTCGAGCCAATTTCCGATTGCATAACCAAGTGGTTGCTCCATCGAACTGAAAATTATTCTCATTTTAAGTCCGATATCTAAAGCGACATCCAGCATTGATTCCGCAAGTTGCTTGGCTTCATCAATGTCTTGCATGAATGCACCGTTTCCTGTTTTCATGTCAATCACCAATCCGTCCAAATCTTCGACCAATTTCTTGCTCATAATGGAAGCTGTAATCAGCCCCACAGATTCTACATTGCCCGTTACGTCTCGGATATGATACAAAATCCCGTCTGCAGGAGCAATTTGGGGCGTTTGCGATGTCATAAATGCATTATTCTGGAGCAGCAATTTCCGACATTCATCATAATCAAGCTGCATATTGAAACCGTCTATAGATTCCAATTTATCAACCGTTCCGCCTGTATGTCCAAGCCCACGCCCTGAAATCATCGGTACGGCAATTCCGGCAGACATGCAAATCGGTACAAGCAATAATGAAATTTTATCGCCAACACCGCCTGTTGAATGCTTATCAATTTTTGGTAATTTTATATCCGAAAAATCGAATTTCATACCCGAATCCCGCATTGCGAAAGTCATTGCGGCGGTTTCGTCGCGATTCAAACCATGAATACATGCAGAAGTCAAAAAAGCTGCAGCCTGAATATCGGAAACATAATTATTTATCAAACCCCGAATGAAGTACCGAATTTCCTCTCCAGTCAGGTTGTATCCTTCTCTTTTCTTTTTCAGTAGCTCTGAAATTAACATTTTTTCAAAATTATTTTTAAGAAATTAAAATTAGTTTATTGCTATTAGCAATATGTTTTGTAATTTATATTTTGTTAATTTGTATAAATATAATTTCAAATTTAGTAAAATAATGATGCACTACGCAATGCCAATTTCGCAAAGACTTAAAAAACTTATTAAGTCATTGCACCAAAAGCCATTTAGAGACCAGAATGGTTTATTTTTAGTCGAAGGCGAAAAGTTAGCCAACGAATTACTCATAAGCGATTTTCATCCGGAGCTTATCGTTGTAAAAGATGCACCGTCATCTGATATCATAGATTGCATCGAACAATTCTCCGAAAAAGGGACACCAATTTATACTGCTCCTAAGCACCAATTCGACCAAATTTGCGATACGAAAACACCGCAAAATGTGTTAGCAGTCGTAAATATAAAGCATAGAGAAGTGCTGAAAAATGAGCCTTTCATAGCTTTGGATGGAATATCCGACCCTGGAAACGTCGGGACAATTATCCGTACTGCTGATTGGTTCGGGTACAAGCAAGTGATACTCGGTAAGGATTGTGCTGATATTTTCAATCCCAAAACTGTACGCGGAACGATGGGCGCAATTTTCAAGACACATTTGATATACGAGCCGGATCTGGCGGAATACTTAAAAGAGACTTTCCCAAAACATAAAATATATGGTGCTTCAGCTAAAGCAGAAACTGCTTTACAAAGCATCAAACCCAAAAAACTGTATGGTATAGTCCTGGGAAGCGAGTCCCACGGAATAAGCGAACAGACTATCGAAATACTTGACGGTGAATTCAAAATCGAAGGCAAAGGTCGTACAGAGTCGCTTAATGTTGCAGTTGCAGCATCAATAGCGATGTACCACCTATCAAATTTCTAAGCTATTTCATACGTCTATATTATATGTGATAATTTTTCAGTAATTTTGTATTACTGAAGAGTAATTAGGTTTTTTGATACAACATATTAAAACATAAGATAAAACATGAATGAGATTCTGAGTATTGCTATCATAATCATATTGAGCTACTTTGTAGGTTCTATTCCGACCGGTGTTATCGTAAGTAAGCTGTTTTTCGGTTTCGATTTACGTATCAAAGGTAGTGGTAATATGGGTTCAACTAACGCTTTCCGTACTTTGGGTTGGAAATGGGGTTTGTTTGTCCAAATTTTTGACCTTGCAAAAGGATATATAGCAGTAGCAGTGATTGCCGGAATTTTAGGCAAAGGAATATCAATCCCAAATGCCACATTCTTCGAAGATTTGACTATCATCAAAATGATTGCCGGTGTAACGGCAGTTTGCGGGCATATTTGGTCAGTTTTTGTCGGATTCAAAGGTGGCAAAGGTGTCAATACCGCAGCCGGAATGCTTATTGGACTTGTACCTGTAGATGTTTCTATAGCCGCCGCAGCATTCATCCTTGCGGTTGTTTTCTCGGGTTACGTATCCTTAGGTTCGATAGTCGCCGCCTTTTCAATTCCATCCTCAATGCTTGTGCGTTATAATATTTTTGGTGCAAATATCGAAGGTTACCACCTACTTATTTATTTTTCCTTAGGATTAATGATGTTGGTGATTTATACTCACCGTGCTAATATTGGAAGACTTATTAAGGGAACAGAAAATAGATTTTCAAAATTGCATCTGATTAGGTTGAAACATCGAGAAAATAAACAAAGCATCGATAAATCTGAAAGTGAAAAATGAATTCTATGAGAATAGGTATTATTGGTGCCGGTGGTTGGGGCACTGCTTTAGGCTTAGTGCTTAATCATAACGAGCACGATGTTTTCCTATGGACTCATGACCCCAATCTCACTCATACAATTAACCGATACCATATCAACAAGGATTATCTACCAAACGTAATTTTACCCCCAACACTTACTTCAACTAATGATGCAAGCAGATTATCTGATTGCGATTTGATTTTGAATACCATCCCGACCCAGTATATTCGAGCCACAATTAAAAATTTCTCCTTGCCATTACAAAATAAATTGATTGTTAATGGTTCGAAAGGAATTGAAACCGAATCTTTGAAACGAATTTCAGAAATTTTCAAAGAAGCTGCTGCAACAGATGCCCAAAATTACACAATATTGACAGGTCCGAGCCACGCGGAAGAAGTATCGCGCGAAATGCCAACAACTGTAGTTGCAGCATCGGAAAATATTGAATTTGCGAAAAGAATTCAAGAAATTTTCAGCAATGATAAATTTCGTGTCTATTCGAGCAATGATGTCGTCGGATGCGAGATGGGCGGTTCGCTTAAAAATGTTATTGCATTAGCTGCCGGAATAATTGATGGATTGGAGTTGGGTGATAACACTAAAGCTGCACTTATCACTCGCGGACTCGCCGAAATGTCACGTCTTGGGATTGCTATGGGCGCCAATCCACTTACATTTTCCGGGCTTTCGGGCTTGGGCGATTTGATTGTAACTTGCAATAGTCAGCACAGCCGTAATCGCTACGTTGGTGAGATGATTGGACGCGGCAAAAAACTAAATCAAATCATCGAAGAGATGAAAATGATTGCAGAAGGTGTTAAAACTACCGAATCTGCATATCATTTGGGACTTAAGCATCATGTAGAAATTCCTATTGCCGAACAAATTTACCGAATATTATTCGAAGACCTCGAGCCACTTGAAGCAATTAAGGAATTAATGACCCGAACTTCAAAATACGAATGGTGGTAGTAAATTTCAACTATCCAATAGTAAATATCATATCAACGTCGTGAAGCCTATGCGAATAGTACCAATACTAATAACCATCTTCATGTTGTATTCAGTAAGTGCACAAGCTAATGAATGGCAATGGGCTACACGTGTGGTAGATTTTTCGTCTCAATACGGCAATCGTGAGTTTTCGCCACGTGAAATTTTGGGCAAACCTTCAGTAATGCCCGATTTCGGCAAAAGCCCGGCTGCTTGGTTAGTGAAATATCCGTCGAGCAAGACAGAATGGATAAGACTTGAATTTGACAACCCGATTTATATCAAACAAATCCTTATAAACGAAAATTTCAATCCCGGAGCAATTGTCAAGATTGTTATTTACGATTCGCTCGGGAGAGGATACCAAATTTATAGTAATAATTCCCCTATGCCAAGGCAAAATAGCTTAAAGCCCTCCAGATTTTATGGTGACACAATAAAATTCCGAAGCAAAGAATTGAAAATAGAACTAAATTTATTTAACTATTTAGAAGATTATCAGATTGATGCTGTAGCGATTTCAAGTTCAATAGACCCAATTCCGATTGAAGTAAATTTACCAAAGAATGCTACAGCTAAGCCGATTGTTAAGGATAATTTAGGTCCGATGGTCAATTCAAAATGGCGGGAATTAGCTCCGATAATAAGTTCAGATGGCAATACTTTGTTTTTCACTCGAGAAGGGCACCCTGACAATTTCGGTAGTCAGCGGCTTCAAGATATTTGGTATTCTAAGACCGATTATAGCGGTAATTTCACTATGGCTGAGAATATCGGACCGCCTATAAATAACGAAAATTCTAATTTTTCTTTCGCGATTTCACCTGATGGAAATGTGCTTTATTTAGGACATATTTACTTGCCCGACGGAAAAAATATTTCAGGATTCTCGAAAAGTGTATTCGACGGTACAAAATGGTCAATGCCCGAATCCATGGAAGTGCGAAATTATTATAATCGCTCCCGAAGTGGCAGCTTTAGTATATCGTCTGACGGTAAAACAATGCTTTTGGCTATCGAAAGAGACGACACTTATGGTTACATGGATATTTATGTTAGTTTTCTGCTTGTGGACGGCACTTGGTCTGAGCCGAAAAATTTAGGCAACACAATCAATACTGCCGCTGAAGAAGTTTCTCCGTACTTGGCTTCTGACGGGAAAACATTATATTTCTCGACCGGCGGGCATCCCGGATTTGGCGATAACGATATGTTCATTTCAAAGCGTTTGGACGATACTTGGACAAATTGGACTGAGCCCACAAATCTTGGCTCAGAAATTAATACACGAGGTTGGGATGCATATTATACAATTAGCGCCGAAGGGAAATATGCCTATTTCGTTTCGAGTGAAAATTCAATCGGTACCGAAGATATTTTCAGGCTTGAATTACCTTCAGAAATCACTCCTGACCCTGTCTTTCTTTTGCGAGGAAAAGTTTTAAATTCAAAAACTGAGCAGCCCGTTTCAGCTTCGATTAAATATGAAACTTTGCCCGACGGTATTGAAGCAGGATTTGCTACTTCGAATGCTTTGACCGGAGATTACAGAATTGTACTGCCAAGCGGCAAAAAATACGGCTACTATGCAGTTGCAGAAGGATTTGTGGCAGTAAATCAAAATCTGGATTTGCGAGAAGTATATGATTATGGCGAATTGAACGTTGATTTATACTTAGTGCCTATCGAAAAAGGGCAAACCGTCCGAATAAACAATATTTTCTTCGAATTTGGCGCATACGAGCTACTTGATGATTCGTTTATTGAATTGAACAGATTAAAAGAGAGTCTTAATGCAAATCCCCAAATGATGATACTCGTCAAAGGACATACTGACAATATCGGTAATGACGCCAGGAATCAAGTACTATCGGAAAATAGGGCAAATTCTGTCAAACAATATTTGATTGAACAAGGCATTGATTCAACGCGAATCAGAATTAATGGGATGGGAAGCAAAAGCCCAATCGCCGACAACAACACTGAGGAAGGCAGAGAAAAAAATCGCCGCGTTGAATTCGAAATAATTTCTGAGTGAAAATTAAATATTAACTCGATGAAATCCTAACAATTGGAAAATCATGAAATTGGAATTGTAAATTCAATGATTATTATGAGTGCCGACCTTTTGGGTTGGCTCTTTTTTTATAAATTTATGCTTATTTTTGAAATTATACTTTATTGAGGTTCAAGAAATGATGACTTTAAATATAAATATTGACCACGTCGCAACAGTCAGAAATGCACGGGGCGGAGTAGAGCCCGACCCGGTTGCAGCTGCCATGATTGCCGAACTCGCCGGTTGCCACGGTATTGTAGCGCACCTGCGGGAAGACCGCCGGCATATCAATGACCGCGATATTCGCTTGCTCAAACAAGTCATTCAAACAAAATTCGATTTGGAAATGGCAGCCCACGATGACATCATCGAGATTGCTCTCGAAATTAAGCCCGAACTCGTGACGATTGTTCCCGAAAAACGTGAAGAATTGACAACCGAAGGCGGATTGAACGTCGCTGCAGAAATCACTCGTTACAAGGATTTGACATCGAAAATGCACGACAAAGGCATCGAAGTCAGTTTTTTTGTTGAACCCGACAATGAACAAATTGATGCTTCGGTAGCTTGCGGAGCCGACATGGTAGAATTGCACACAGGAATTTACGCAAATGCTCGAAATGAAAAAGACATTGCCCGCGAATTAGCCAAAATTGATAAAGCTGCAAAATATGCAGTGACAAATGGTTTGAAAGTCGCTGCCGGACACGGTTTGAACTACCTGAATGTGCATGCTATCGCCAAAATTGCTACAATACACGAACTAAGCATTGGGCATTCGATTATTTCCCGTGCCGTTTTCGTTGGATTGGATGCGGCGGTTCGTGAAATGTTAGCTGCAATGCGAAACGCCAAATTACAAAGCGGTAAATAATATGTGCGGTATAGCCGGAGTTTTCGATACTAATTCAAATAGCTCAGTAAATCGCAATTTGCTCAAAAAAATGAGTGATGTAATAGCCCATCGCGGACCGGATTCCGATGGTATGTACATTTCGGAAAGTAATCGCTGCGGCTTGAGTTTCCGCCGACTTGCCATAATAGATTTGAGCGATTCGGGCAATCAACCGATGACTACTCGCGATGGTAGATACACAATTGTATTCAACGGCGAAATCTACAATCACCAAATCGTCCGAGAAGAGCTGATTAAATCGGGTTTTAAGTATAATTCCGAAACTGACACTGAAACAATTTTATACGGATTTGAAAAATTCGGTTTTGATATTATCGAAAAATTCGTCGGTATGTGGGCTTTTGCTATTTGGGATAATCAAGAGCAAAAATTGTTTGCAAGCCGAGACAGAATTGGTATCAAACCATTCTATTATTATTTCAAAAATGGAATTTTTATTTTTGGCTCTGAAATCAAATCAATTCTCGAGCATCCTGAAGTAAGACGCGAATTTAATTTCGATGAATTGCCAAACTATCTGAATTATTCCATGAGTTCGTCGCATTCTACCTTATTTCGGAATATTCACAAATTGCCGGCAGCACATTGGCTATCGTTGGATAAAACGGGCGAATTGCAAATCAAACGATATTGGTCGCCTCTGCGAAATAAAATGCAACTCGGGAAAATGTCCGAAAGCGACGTTCACGAAAATATAATCAGTTTGCTACGCCAATCAATCAAAGACCGAATGATGAGCGATGTACCATTCGGAGTATTTCTGAGCGGAGGAATTGATTCGAGCGCTAATGTTGCTCTAATGAGCGAGCTAATGGAACGCCCTGTGGACACATTCACGGTTGGATTCAAGGATTTGCAAAAATACAATGAATTGCAGTATGCTAATCAAATTGCAGATTTGTTCAAGACCAATCACCATGAAATCCTAATTGACCAACGCGATTCTATCGAAGTTTTAGAAACTTTGGCGTGGCACGAGGACGAACCAAATGGTGACCCGGTCTGCATTCCGCTGTATTATTTGAGCAAATTGACTCGCCAAAGTGGCACTACCGTCATTCAAGTTGGCGAAGGAAGCGACGAACAATTCATTGGTTACGATTGGATGTTACGCGATTATAACTTCCATAATTCATATTGGAAATTTTATACAGGATTGCCCACTTTCGCAAGGAAACTGATTTATTCCGGCATGAAACCAATTTTACATGGAATGAATCAATTTATTATTTCTGAGTATTTCCGTCGCGGCACAAGTGGCGAAGAGCTATATTGGAGCGGAGCATCCAGATTTTCGCCAACGATGCTCGATCAATTATTAAGTGAAAAATACCAACATTTGGGCTCAATTCCATATCAATTTGCTAAATCAATGCACGAATCGGCGATAGATGAAAACCCCGATTCCACTTATTTACAACGAATGACATATTTGGAGCTTTATCACAGGCTTTCAGAAATTTTGCTGATGAGAGTTGATAAAATTACGATGGCTCACAGCCTCGAAGCGAGAGTACCATTCTTAGACCACCGTTTGGTCGAATTCGCAATGAATTTGCCCGACAAAATGAAAGTACCAAATCAAACAGATACAAAAATTCTGTTGAAAAATGCTCTAAAAGGGATTTTACCCGAAAATATTATTCACCGCAAAAAACAAGGTTTTGCCGCTCCTGTGAAGGAATGGTTGCGTAACGAATGGTATGATTACGCGAGAGACGAAATTATGAATTCATTTTTCGTCAAGGAAAAAGTTTTTGATAAAGTTTTTATAGAAAAATTATTTGTATTGCATAAGAGCGGAAAATTCAAACTTCACAACGAGATATTTTTGATATTGATGCTTTCCATATGGCATAAAAAATATTTCAGCTAAAATCTTAATCCAAGCATGAGATTTAATGCAATTCGCTCAGGTTCGTTGGCACCTCGTGCAATATAATTCATCTGAGAATAATTCACTTCCAGAAAAGGTATGAAAACATCTATTGGAATCTCAATTCCTGCTCCGACACTAAATCCGATTCTTGATTGAGTATCAATCGCACTTAAGGGGACTTTTGAGTTGTATTTTTCATGGTCAATCGCTAAGGATATGAAATTATAAGCTAATGAAAAATCTGCATAAATATCGCCGAAAGTCCTGATTAGATAATATTTGATGCCAGCTGCAATCGGAATTACAGTATTTTGAAGTCCAAAAATTGCCAAAGTATCATTGTTTGCTTCATTCATCAGCATAATTCGAGACTTTGGATATTTGATGAATGAAAATCCGCCGTAAAATATTGCATTTTCAGACAAATCAATCCCAAGTTTGAACCCTAAAGAGTATCCGGGATTCATTTCAGGGTAAACAAATTTGCCCTTAGTTTGAGCCGAATCAAACAAGGTCAGAAACCCGTCCGAATTGATTCTGTTCGTTTGATGTTCGGGGAGTGACATACCGCCATAAAACCAGAAAGAAGTTTCTCGGGCATCCGAAAAACTATGAATTGAGAGGAAAAAAAGCGATATGAGAAATATAAGTTTCATTTATGTTCTATCAAAGTTTTTTTAAACGTTGTAAGCTAAAATAAATTTCACACATAAACATTTTTACGTTTACTACGTTATATTCTGAAATAAGTTACATTATCCAATTATGGGAGTTTTACAATGAAGAGATTCTTTTACATGTTCCTTTTACTCGCCTTTGTTTTTACCTCGAAGACTTTCTCGCAAGAAGACGAAATTCCTTTTAACATTGGCATATTCGGCGGTTTGAATTTTAATATGCACTCGCCTGATATGACATTTGGCGCTGTAAATGACCCACTTGCTACAATCCGTTACAAAGATAATCAAACAAGCCTCGGAGGGCATTTTGGACTTATCGCAAATATACCGGTTAATCATATGTTTATCATTACCGGAAGATTGGGCTATAATATGGCTGGTGGCGAAATTGTGGACTCAGCATCTGTTAATACTTGGACTTCAACTTTAGATTATGTTGAATTTACTCCGGGTGTGCAAGTACACAATCTAATTTCAGGCACAGGATTTTATCTTCTTGGCGGTATTGAATTCGGTATCCCTTTGTCTGCATCAAGGACAGTAGATTATGACGATGGTGATATTCAAATCACAGACGTTGTTCCCGAAGCTGATATTCCTGATGCAGCTACAAGAGTAGCTTTAGCTCTGGGAGTTGGTTGGATGTTTGAGGTTTCGGATAATATATTTCTTACACCTGAAATTTCATTTAGATTACCATTTACTGAAGTTAGTAGCGATGAAGCATACCAAACATGGGAAGTACCCCAATTACGTTTGGGTTTGGCTTTGACTTTTGGTCTGAGCAAGCAACCTGATTATGTCGTTGAAGAAGAAAAAGAACAGTATTTAAATGTTGGTATGAACTCGGTAAAGGGCATTGACAGACAAGGCAACAAAAGCGAATTGCGCAAAATTTCTGTAGAAGAAACGCAATACACTGAATTATTCCCACTTTTGCCTTATGTATTTTTCAACGAAAATAGCGATGTTCCTGACCCTAAAACACAAACTTTAGCCGGTACTCGCGAAGCAGGTAACTTTACAACTGAAACTCTCGAACCTGACGCTGTGAAAATCAATTCATCTACTTTAGATGTCATCGGTTCGAGAATGAAAAAAGATAAAAATGCCTCAATTAAATTGGTTGGAACAATTGACAATGTTAACGAGAAAGCAGGCTCAGGCTTGGCTCAAAGACGTGCTGAATTTGTTAAGAATTACCTTGTAACAAATTATGGAATCGAACCGGGCAGAATCACCGTCGAAACAACAGGATTGCCTTCAAAACCATCGTCATCACGCGACCCCGAAGGCGTTCAAGAAAATCGCCGTGTTGAAATTTACCCAATCAACTCTAACTCGACTCTTCTTGACCCAATCATTATTGAAAGCGACAGACAACGCATTGCCGAGCCTACTATCGTAGAATTCTCGCCAAAAGTTGAATCAAGCAATGAAATCGGCGGATGGGAACTCGAAGTTAAACAAGCAGGTAGAATCATCAAGAGATTGAGCGGTCAAGGCAAAGTAGAAGATATTCAATGGGGAATTATGCCAAACGAATTAGCTGCATCCGAAATTCCGGTTGATTATACTTACCACGTTTGGGATAGCCAAGACAACAAAAAAACTATCAGTGGTTCGATTCCTGTCGAATATTTCTCAATTACTCGCAAAAAATCTGAAGAACGTCCTGACAGAACGATTTCAAAGTATTCACTTGTAGTATTCGGTTTTGACAGCCCGGAAGTATCAGAAACGGACAAACGAATCGTTCTCAACAATATCGTTCCGAATATCAAATTCAATTCAACTGTTCAAATTTATGGCTATACAGACCGTATCGGCGATGAAAAGTACAATAAGGAATTGGCAGGAAAAAGAGCAGAAAGCGTATTGAAACTGTTGCAATCTAAGGTTAGAGATGCAAAATACGAAACATACGCAGTTGGCGAATCGGTTTTAGTTTACGATAATAACAAAACAGCCGGCAGACAATTAAGCCGTACTGTTCAAATTTACGTAATAACTCCGAAGAACTAAGGATTTTAGCTTTTTATTTGTGGCGTAAAAGTATTTGTTGGTGAATTATATTATCAGCGTTGCTTTTACGTCACATTATTTTATGTGAAATGTAAATCTAAATTTGATGACCGAACAAACAAACTACAAATATCTTAACGACATAAACTCTCCTTATGATTTGCGGAAGTTACCCAAAAACGTTTTGGGTGATGTTTCCAACGAAGTCAGAGATTTCATGATTGATACCATCACACGTGTCGGTGGACATTTTGGAGCCGGACTTGGCGTAGTCGAGTTGACTGTGGCTTTGCATTATGTATTCAATACTCCTGAAGATAAAATAGTTTTTGATACAGGTCATCAGGGCTATCCTCACAAAATTTTAACCGGTCGCCGCGAACTATTGCAAACGATTCGTCGAAAAGGTGGAATTTCAGGATTTCTGAAGCGTAGCGAAAGCGAATTTGATGCTTTTGGTGCAGGTCATGCCAGCACAAGCATTTCCGCAGCATTAGGCATAGCCACAGCTCGCGATATTCAGGGTAAAGATTTCAAAGTCATTTCCGTAATTGGTGATGGCGCCATGACTGGCGGTCTTGCTTACGAAGCCATGAACAATTGTGGAGTCCAAAAACGCGACATGATTGTTATCTTGAACGATAATAATATTTCAATTGAGCCAAACGTATCAGCATTTTCAAATTATTTCAACGAATTTTTCGCTTCTCCTGCCGTTAATTCCGTCAGACAAGGAATTTGGGAAATGGCAGGGAGAATGGATAATCTCGGCGACCGCTTGCGGAAATACGCATCGAGATTGGAAGATGGTGTAAAAGCAATTATCACTCCGGGAGTTTTATTCGAGACACTTGGATTCAATTATTTTGGTCCAATAAATGGCAACAACATCCAAAAAGTTATCAAAATGTTGCAATTGACCAAGGATTTGAAAGGACCTGTATTTTTGCATATAATCACGCAAAAAGGCAAAGGTTATGCACCTGCAGAGGCTGATTCGCAAAATCTTCATGCAATTGGCACCGTAGATAAAGTGACAGGCAAAGCATTAGCCAAAAAGACATCGGGAATACCGTCATATAGCGCTTTTTTCGGAAATGCCATGGCTGAAATCTGCAAAATGAACAAAAGTGTTGTCGGGATAACAGCCGCAATGGGGGAAGGCACCGGGCTTGTCAAGATGGAAAAGGAATTTTCAGATAGATATTTCGATGTTGGCATAGCCGAAGGTCATGCTGTTACATTTGCCGCCGGAATGGCATCTCAAGGATTAATCCCGGTTTGCGCAATTTATTCTTCATTTTTGCAACGAGCATTTGACCATTTGGTTCATGATGTAGCCATTCAAGGATTGCATGTAGTATTCGCCATAGACCGCGCCGGATTAGTCGGTGCAGATGGTGCAACTCATCACGGAGTGCTCGATTTGACATATTTGCGACCGGTTCAAAATATGGTGATAATGGCACCAAAAGATGAACAAGAACTCAGAGACATGCTTTATTCCGCAGTTTTTGCATATACCAAAGGACCCGTTGCCGTTAGGTTCCCGCGAGGCGAGGGATTGGGAATAACATTAATGCCTATGCGAGAACTCGCTCTCGGCAAAGGTGAAATCGTTAAATCCGGAACCGACATAGCTATCATGGCTGTCGGCACCATGGTCAACGAAGCACTCAAAGCCGCAGAAATTCTTTCGGAATCAGGAATCAGTTTAGAAGTTATCAATCCGCGATTTGTTAAGCCATTAGACGCCGAGCTTATAAAAGCCACATTCGAGCGATTCGACCACGTCGTCACAATCGAAGATGGGCAAGCAATTGGAGGCTTCGGCACAGCAATCGCAGAATTTATGATAAACAACGAAATCAACAACAAACATCTGCATATAATGGGCATCCCCGATAAATTTATCCACCATGCCACACAAGCCGAATTACTCAGAGAATTAGCGTTAGACTCAGTAGGAATAGCTGAAAAGGTCCGAGAAATATCACAAAAAATCAAATCAGCAATCTTTCATTAACATTTCTTTTTTCTATCTCGAAAATTATTATTATTTTTGTAGTCTGTAATGATTGAAAAATCATTCGACCTCGTAGCTCAGCCGGTAGAGCACTTGACTTTTAATCAAGTGGCCGCAGGTTCGAACCCTGCCGGGGTCACACACGAAAGTCCGCTTTTGCAGCGGGCTTTTTTCGTTTATATTATTACTTTGTAGGGACAGAACATCGTTCTGTCTAAACATAGCCCATGGTTTCAACCGTGGGTAAAGAATATTTCATGAAAATTCAACCACCCCGTCTGCTGGCGTAGACACCCCTCAAGAGGGAATTAATGATTTGATATTCCCCATCTCCCTCTTGGCGTGTATTACCTGCGTATCGGCAATCAGACGCAGATGTTTGTGAAAGTGTAGTGTCTGTTCTATGATTTATTTGATTTGAATGATTTTTATG
>PGYU01000036.1 GCA_002839825.1 Ignavibacteriae bacterium HGW-Ignavibacteriae-1
CTGTGACAATCGTGAAATAATCACACACGCTTAAGATAAAGCAATTAAGCCCTTGGCATTCGCCAAGGGCTTTTTTTATTTTAAAATAAGGATTCGAAAAGAATAAAATAATTATAGAATAATTATAGAATAATGTGTAACTAATTAAAGTTTCAAGACGTCTTTTAACAATTAGAAAAATAGTGTTTCATATAAATTTTCTGTCATGTCCAAAATAACCTTGCTTCTATTATTTATGTTTTGCATTGTGTCCCAATCAAAGGGGCAATATCAGTTGCAAATCCAACTTAAAGCTCAATCAGAAAATATAGATTTATCGGAATATCCATATTTCAAAGCTAATTTCAGAGTTCTAAATGCGGGGCAACCTGTAGAAGTGCAATTATCGGATGTTTTTATTTCGGAGGGTGCTTTCGCAATAATTCCGGAAGAGCTTAGCCCACTCGTCAATGGCTGGCAAGAAGTAAAATGGTACACAAAAAAATCCGACCCCGCCGATACACTGATTTTAGCCACATTGATGGTGAAAATTGATTCGAAGCTTGTTCAGGGTTTACTCTTTGGAGTCTACGATTTATTCCATAACGTCATCATTACAGACGAAAATTCAATTCAGATTCGCGATGTCAAGGAAGGCTATTGGAGTATTGTCCAGCCGGGAAATTCTGTCCCAATTCAAGTTCGTATCCGATTTTCTCTTCTTGACGAAAATAAAAGACCTATAAGTATGAAATTAGATTCTATAACCACAAACACCGATATTTTTAAATTAAAGTGGTTAGGTTCTGATTCCGACCCGGATTTCTCCGAACCGCCAAGACTTGTTATGTCAGGCTCTTCATATTGGGTTAATATTTATTTTGAACCTAAAGAAAACAGATATTATCACGACGTTATGACAATTCATTATCAGGGAGGTTTGAAAAAGCATTTGCCCTTGTACGGCAATTCTTTCAAACTTGATGGTAAGACTTTAATTGAGATGACCGAACCACTAGCAGGCTCTAAGTTCACTCCGTGCCAGACTGTGTTTATTCGATGGAAGGGTCATTCCGTAAATTTACCGACTGAAATTTCATATACTACAAATGATGGTTTTACTTGGACTACGATTGACAATGTCATGGGGAACGAATATCTTTGGACGGTCCCTGATATTGAAACTGAAAGATTGAGATTGAGAATCAAACAAAATTTCAAACAAGCTGATGAATATATATTAAGCGAAGATACGCGAACTGTTTTCAGCGTTGGATATGATACTGAGGGTACTAAACTGACATCATCCAATATTACTGGTAAATTGCTTACATGGGATTTGACAAAAACCGGGCAACCTACGATTATGAATAGGGCATATATTGGCGAATCAGATGAAAGTCAACAATTCTATTCATTCGGACTTGTATATAATAATACCAAAACCGAATATATTGTTGGTTATCGGTCATTGAGTATTCCATTCATTCAGCGTCGGGACAGCTTAGCATTTTTCAAAATGGGAGAGCAATCAGCTTATCGTAAAATTCAACTTCCAACGGATTTCATTTCAAAAAAAATCATCACTAATATTACTTATAATATTATTGCAGTATTACCATTGAACGGGACTGAAATGCTCCTCTATTCTTCGATAGACGGTACTTTTTTGCGCTCTGTAAAATTTGATGCTCCTTTGATGGATTTCGCTTATAATGTTGATGGGACGGGGATTGCTCTGTTATTCAATAATCAAATCAAAATAGTGGAATTGAGCAACTACAACGTTATTGATGAAATTAGTTTTGATTATTTCCTTAATTCTGTAGCGATTTCAATGTCTCCGAACGGACGATTGATTGGTTTGGGCAATAAATCAGACGGTAACGGTTTGAAAACTGATATTTTTGTGATTGATTTGCAAACAAAAGAAATAGCAAAAGTTTATGGACCATCTATTGGCGACCCGATTAGAATTTATTTCAATCCTACTTCAACGTCCTTGATTGTAGGTTCTACTCAAGATAAGCAAATAGCATTTTACGATTTGACTCAAACAAAGAAAGCCGAGACTCTTTTCGGACATTTTGATGTAATGACTGATATGCAAATTTCTCCAAACGGTCATTCACTTGCTTCCACGGCAACCTCTCGCGATAATTTGATGTACAGAGTTTTTACTTATCCTGAGGAATTTATTACAGGAAATTTGATTATTCGTAAACAAGAACTTACCAATGATACAGTCAGAATACCATTTGCTTATCTTGGTACCGAAAATCAACATGTGATTGTTCAGATTTGCAACCCGACAGATGTGATGATAATCTTATCTGAAGGTTTTTTTGAATATAAACGAAATTTGGATTTAGAGTTCGATTGGATGCGTGATACTCTATTTCCCGGAGAATGTCTGGAAATAGTAGTTAACTACAATCCACTCGATACAGGCGTTATCCGAGATGATTTGATTTTCAAAACATGCAATACTTATATAAGAGTTCCATTTTTAACTTATTCGTACCCAAGAAATGTGACTTATTTCAATAAGCCATTCGAGATGGGCGAAGTTTGCATTGGAGATACGGTTATCTATCAGCGTGAATTATTCCGCAATGATGACCCGGTCCCACTTCTTGTGAATTTTTCGGCTACTGAGCCTATTGCAAATAAGGAGTTCAAAGACGAGACTTTCATCAAAGATACTCTAATTCCACCGGGTGGTTCCTACTTTGCAAGAATAAGATTTACGCCTTTGGAATTGGGTTTGCGTGAAGCAGAAATTGCTGTTTATCATTCAAATCAAAATAAAATAAAAATACTCAACGAAGTTCAAGGAATTGGAATCGGTAGCTTTATCGAGACAAGTCACAATAAATTGCTATTCATACCCGAAATTGATACTCGTGAATTGCGTTTGCATAACTTTGGCAAAACTGACATCGTATTTGATGGTTTCGATGTTGTGCCTGTTGGGCTGTATCAAGTTCTCACTCCGACTCCATTTACTTTGAAGCCCGATGAGACAGCAATAATCGAAATTACCAAGCTAACTGAAGTAGCCGGGAATGCTTCATTAATCATTGATGCTAATCCATGTTTGATTCAAAAATTCATTCCGCTTGGTCCATACACTTCATCGGTAATATTGAGCTTGCCGATAGTTGAAGTTGAAGCCACAGATATTGATGTCGAAATTCCAATTACCGTTTCAATTACCGAACAAGAATCATATAAAGGCATTCGTAACTTCGAAGGTGAATTTGAAGTTCACGCAGGGCTGTTTTTACCTTTGGAAGTTAGCTCGGAATGGGGTGATGCAATTCTGACTCGAAATACAATTGAAGGTAATACTAGGACGATTGGATTCCGAATTGACGGTGATTTCCCAACTTTCGGTATTCTCGGTGTGGTAAAAGGAGTGGCAGGGATTGCCGAAACTGACAATTCCGATTTGGTATTTACAACAGGAAAACCATTCTTTGGTGCATCAACATCACGAATTGAAACTGAAAACGGCAAATTGATTATCATCGGATTGTGCGAAGACCGCAGAATTATTCGTTCTTATGATAATTTATCAAATGTAATAATTAACCCAAATCCGGCAAATAATCAAATTCAATTAGATTTTGACGCAAACTTTACCGGTAATGCCGATATCGAAATTGCCGATTTCATGGGCAATATTGTCAACCGTATCGCCGGAATCTCTGTCTCGGAAGGATTAAACTCCGTAAATTTTGACGTGAGCTCGATTTCTTCCGGTCTATATACTATCAGAATTCTTTCTAACAATATAATTTCTACACAATCACTTATAATATCACGATGACATACAGAATCAAATTGCTCCTAATTACAATTGCAACATTAGTTTTAATGTCTAACAATATATTGTCGCAAACCCAATATACTAACTATTCTATTTTTGGTGGATTTGGAGCAGGACTGAACTCACATTCATCTGATTTTGCGCAATTGCCGGGCATCCCGAATTGCTGCAACAAATTTGAAAGTGCTACAAATTTTGGTTATGGATTGTACGTTGGCGGAGAATATAGATTCGACAAATTGATTGAATCATACACGTCGAAATATGTGTTGAGATTGAATTATGCAAATCTTTCGGGAAATTATAATGTTGAAGAAAATATTGGCAATCTGCTTCATTTAGATACTTACGAAAATGTTTGGGTGGACCACAAACTCGACGTCACATATTCAGCACTACTTACTGAACATTTTTTCCAAGTTTCAAAACCTGATTTTATCCCTCTCGAGTTTCGCATTGGATTTGTATTTGGCATTATCTTAGGCAAAAGTTTTAACCAAAGGGAAGAAATCGCAAGCCCGCAAGGAATTAATTTTGAGAACGGGGCACCTGTTCGTCAAGAATTCGCCGGAGATTTGCCCGATGCCAGCCCACTTTATTTGGGATTAGCTCTCGGCACCTCTTACAAAGTCGCAAATATGGGCAATCTTGACATACTTGCAGATTTGCAATATACCTATGGCTTGAGTAACGTAATTACAGACTATGATTGGAAAATTTCCACTTTACGAGCCGGCGTCACTTTCCGTTATAATATAGCGAAACCCGAATTGCCACGTCCCGTCGTAATTCCTGCGGATGAACCTAAGATGCCTATTCCACCAAAAGCCCCCGAACCACCCGTCATTGCTATACGCGGTTTATACGAAGGGCGGGAAATTAGCTCCGGTGATACAATCACAGCTGTCATCAAACGGGATAATTACATCTATTATTTGAATTATCTGCCTGTACTGTTTTTTGAAAAGGGTGCTACACAGCCAAACGCAAGAAGCATTCAAATGCAATCGGTGCCGGATTCGGACGAAAGAGCCTTTTTCAATATTCTCTCCCAAAATGATTTCGCTGTTAAGTATGCTGATATCTTGTCCGAACAACTTAAAGCTGAACCCGGCAAAATATTGACTATCAAATCTATCAGTCATGATGATGACGCGGATATTATTGCATCGCGTGGGGAAAGCATCAAATCTCAACTCATTGCCAAAGGAATCGCTTCTGAGAGGATTATACTTAAGAATGAAATTCGAAAAGGTAATGACTACAGTTATACCGAATTAATTGACGAAACTCGAAAAGTGATTTTCGAGATTGATGGTGCCGAACGTTTGATTCAACACAATATCGAATCGAAGCAATTGCTCCACAATACCAACAAAGTTGTCTTTTTACAAACGTTTGTCGAATCCGAATCAGAAATTACAAATTTCGAGGGCTCTTCGAGTATTGAAGGTGCTAATCCGACCAAACTGAAAAACGGTCAGAACGAACTATTGCTGAATTCTTCAATTTTCGTCAATGAGTCACCGCGATTGAAAACTTTAACTGCTTCAGCAAGCATTGAAAATGAAGCACAACAAAGGGCAGACACTAAAATACAATTGTATCTGAAGCACGAAGAAATCGTGAATAATATATATATCAATGCTTCATCGCAACTATCGCAATTCAGCTATTTCGTATTGGCATATTCCGAATTCGACAAATCGGACTTCTTTGCAATTGATAATACAGCTCTTATGTATATCAAATCCAAAATCGCCGAAGGGAAATCAATCACCTTGTATCCGCTTACTGATGATTTGGGTACTCCGGAATATAACAACGTATTAGCTCGCAAACGTGGCGAAAGTGCCGTCCGACTAATTGGAGTCAAAACTGAACAATTAACAATTGATTTTAATTCGCCGATAACATTTTCTACCGATACTCCATACGGCAGAATTTTGAGCCGTACAGTCATTGTTAGGATTGATGAGTAAATTAAGCGATAGATTAAGAAATTTTTAAATATATATTATTCGTAAGTTAGATTGCTGATTTGTTCGTAATAATATAAGTTTGTGTTGTATTGTTCATTATCAGAAGAGTCATGTTCCGTAACTCACTTTATATAGTATTGTTTTTCCTTTTTGTGACACTCGCCAATGCTCAACTATTGCCCGGTGGTAAATTGGAAGATAACGAAACTCACGTGAAGCAAAGCAACCCTAACGCCGCAAGATTTGCGGTAGCATTAGGCGGAAAAGCTTCCCCGATGAAATCCGAATATGGTTATGAATTGGGATTCGACTTAGGGGTATATTTCAATCGCAGTTTTAAACTTTCTGTGGAATGGTATTCATTGTTATCAACGAATATTTATGTGCTTGAGGGTAACAAATCGGAGCATTTGCGATTGTCCTATGTAAGTTTAAGCCCCACATTTTATTTGAATTTGATTGAAGGCATATATCCATATATATCTGTTTCAGGCGGAGTGGCAAACGCAACTTATGGATTCAACAGAAATATAGATAATAGCAGTCTTGATGTTCAGTGGTTTTTAATTGGCGAAACTGCACTCGGATTGGAAATGCCTATTACCGACAAAATTTCCCTTGGTGGCTCAGTAGGTTGGAGAATGGCAAACGGTCCCACTATCGGTGATTTCTCAAAACAAGATTTGAGCAGTGTTGTTTATCGTTTTAATTTCATATTGGTAGCATTTTGAAAAATTTCAAAATCATATTTTTTGCTCTAATTCTCACTTGTATTTTACCGGTGACATCTTTTGCATACCCATTTGTAAATTTTGGAATCATTTTCAAGCCAACCCAACTGGCAGATAATTTCTCTGTTATTGGTGGCAGCAATCTTGGCTTAAACTTTTCCCCGCGTATCTATACAGGAATCTCTGTAAATGCTATAAGCTTCAATTCATATACTTCCGATGTCATTGATAGCCAAATTGATAAATATCCGGTCTTAGCTCTCAATTACTTCGCTTTGGAATTCGATTACGCTTTTCTTTCTCCGGAGAAGGAATATTTCCCATCGTTTACGATTTCTGCCGGTTACGGGAATATGAATTTCAGACCTACGATAGCAACCATTACAGTTGATAACGAAGTAAGCACTTACAATCCCGAGTATAAATTTGAAAAAAAAGGTTTTTTTATTATCGAACCCCAACTGAATCTAAATATGAATTTCAGATCTTATTATAGATTAACCATAGGTGTTGGCTATAGATTCATTCCGGGACTTGATTATAAGCCCAAATATCTGGAAAGCGAGGGTAAAACTGTCCATCTACAAGGAAGTGATTTGAACGGTTTGACTGCGACTATGACTATCAAATTCGGTGGATTTTGATTAGCGAATTATGATTCTTTTTCTTATGTATCTTTCATTTCCGATTCGCACTTCGGCAATATAATCTCCTGGAGGCATCAACTTGCCAAATTCATCTCTTCCATTCCACGTCAGTCTATACGAGCCGGGCATCTGATTGCCATTGTATAAAGTAGCGACCACAACCGAACTGATTGAATAAATCACAACTTCCACATTGGTAGAAAAGTCCAAATTGTACTTGATTTCGGTAGAAGTATCTTCTATCAGACCCAATAATTTCCCTATGGACTCAAAGGTAAACTTCGAACCGGTTCTTAAATGGTTATTTATGAAAGGCACATACATTGATTGCTCTATAGCATATTGCCTGTTTACCATTTCGACCGGGTCTGCTCTGTAAAATTCGGGAGGAATACTGCGTAAGTTTTCAATTGCAATTTGCCATGGAGTACCTTGGGAAATACTTCTCTCAAAATTCCACAAGTCATCGGAATACTTCAAATTGTTGTTGAGCAAAGTCCGAATTGGCAGTGATTGTCTCATAGCCGCAAAAAAAGCACTGTCTTGCTCGGGAGTGAAACTCTCCTTCGATGTGGGCAGCTTCTGATTTTCATCGCTACTTTCGCCTTCTTGCATAGTCTCCAAAGGAGATTTCGGCGGCTGAATCTTCAGGATTGTTTCAGGTTTTTTTTCATCGCTACTGTTTTGCGAATTTGCTATATACGCTGACAGTAAAAATATCAAAATAACGAATTTTAAAATTTTATACAAGACAACCTCATTTTCATCGGAAAAACGTTTTTAAAAATGTTCGCAATAACACATACAAAGATAAAAAAAACCGATATTGCTTATTAATCAATATCGGTCTAATATTACAAATATTATAAATTATTTATCAATTTTATTGAAAAGCAACTTTTTGTTTTCGTCTGATAGCATATCACCGAAAGAAAATGCTCCGTCATTGCTTGGCATTTCTTTATATTTTTCATCATCGCGACTTCTTCTTGGGTGTCTATCGTCTCTGTCAGACTTTCTACGAGGTGGTCTTTCGCTTCTTTCGCCTCTTTCTGAAGTTTCCTCTACAGTGATTTCAACAGCAGGAGCCACGATTAAAGATTCTTTAGCAGTATCAATGCTGAGAACTTTAATTTCAAATGGGTCACCCGGATTAAACGGAATTTTGTTGCCTTTAAGATAGCCTTTCATTCGGCTACGTGGCATAAATCCGTCAATTTCATCATTTATATTGACTACCATGCCGTGATTGACGATTTCTTTGACATTACCGTTATGAATAGAGTCTGGTGTATATTTATCGGCGTAAGCTGTCCAAGGATTTTCGGACAAACGTTTCAAACTTAGAGTCAAAGCACGTTTTTCTTCATTAATTTGCAAAATGAGTACTTCGATTTCGTCACCAATTTTTACTGCTTCGGCAGGATTAGCGACTCTTTTGGTCCAACTAATCTCATTTGTACGCAGAAGTCCGTCAATGCCTTTCATGATTTCAATATAAGCACCGAAATCAGTCAAACGTCTTACTATACCTTTTACTTTAGCGTTCACTGCTAATTTTGAGTTGATATCAATCCATGGAGAATCTTCCAATTCTTTTGTGCTGAGCGAAATTCGTTTCTTTTCTTCATCGAAAGCGACAACTTTTGCTTTGAGTATGTCACCTTTCTTTGCATATTCTTTAGGATTTTCGACATGCGATTGAGATAATCTCGACACATGTATCAAGCCTTCGTATCCGCCAAGGTCAATAAATATACCAAATGATGCGATTGAAGAAACAGGACCTTCGACAGTTTGACCAACTTTGAGATTTTTCCAGAAATCATTTTCCAATAATTGCTTTCTGCTGACTATTACAGTCTTTCTCTTAGTGGCGTCTTCTTGCAATTCATGGACATGAACGTCAATATCTTTGCCAATGAATTCTTTTAGCTCATCTTCGCTCGGGCTACGTTTCGACGAAATTTGCGAAGCAGGTAAAAACATCGGTACGTCCTGATGGAATACTCTCAGACCTCCGCGAATTCTTTCTGCCACATTGACTGAAATAGTAGAATTGCTTTCTTTGATTGCTTTCAACTTTTCAAAGACAGCATTGAATTGTTCTTCGTTAGCATTCTCTTTAGCGAGGTCGTCAGCTACTTTGATATCAGGTGGTTGAGTTGACTCATCAGCTACAGAAGGCTCCGGAACTTTCTCGGTAGCAGTTTCAGCCGGTTCAGTTGGGGTTTCTTCAGACTGCAAAGTTGGCTCAGCAACTACTTCTGCATTTATATCATCTGATTTTGATTCATTATCCTGCGCCACATTAGTGGTTTCAGATTCATTTATTACTTCAGTAATTTGTTGATTAGTATCATCAACTTTGTTTGTGATTTCCTCAGAAGTCATTCTCGGCACCTAAAAATTTACGAAAAACGCTTGAATTCTAAAAATTTACTTAAAATAGAATACAAAGATAAGTATAAATATGAAATTACTACATAGGTAATCTAAAAAAAAGTCACAAATTTGAAAAAAAAACGAAAATATTTTCAATTTGATTTTGTCAATTCGATAAAAAATGATACTTTTGACATTCTATGTTATAACTACATAGAAAAAAATGATAAAAAATTGTTTATAGTAGGAGTATTTTAATGAATTTGCGCCGTATTTACGAATCTACAATCATATTAAATGCCGCTTTAGAAGACGCTGACCTCGATACAGTAGTCGGCAAAATCTCCGGCTATATCGAAAACCATGGCGGTGAGGTACTCGAAGTTAATAAGTGGGGACGCAAACGTCTTGCTTACCCAATTAACAAAAAGTATAACGGCTTATATATTCATGTGGTATTCAGCTCGATTCCTACGAATGTACCAATCTTTGAACGTTTTCTCGTGCTCGAAGATACAGTTCTACGCCATCTAACCTTGCTATTGCCCGAAAAATTGCGTGAATTCCGCCGTCAACGTGCTTTAGTTAGCGGCAAAGCTATCGTGCTCGAAAGCCCGGAAGAGCCAATCAAAGAAGAAACTGCAACTACTCCTAATGAAAGAGGAAGAGGAAGGTACAACAAGCAAGCTGATGCACCTGCAGCACCTGCAGCACCTGCAGTTGAAAAAGTCACCGAACAAGAGTAAGAAAAAATAAACGAAGGCTATATAAAATGAGAATAATATTAAGACAAGACATCTATAATTTGGGCAAAATGGGCGAAATTGTCAGCGTCAAGGACGGCTATGCTCGTAATTATCTGATTCCTCGCAGCTTTGCATATTTTGCAACTGATTCAGCTGTCAAAAGATTAGAAGTTGAGAAAAAACAACGTGCCAAAAAACTCGAACACGAAAAAGTAATTGCCGAAAAATTGGCAAATCAAATTTCTGACGTTCAAGTTAGTATCGCTATGAAAGTCGGCGAAGAAGGCAAATTGTACGGCTCTGTTACTCCTGCTATGATTGCACAAGAACTAAGCTTGCTCGGGCATGATATTGACCGTAGGGTTATCATAATCGAAGATGCTATCAAAACTCTTGGTGTTTTCGATGCAAAAGTCAAACTTCATCCTGAAGTTATCGCGACTATCAAAGTTTGGGTAATCAGCGAAGAAGACTAAAAAATTTCGATTATACATCAAATGTATATATAATGTATAAAAAAAGGGGCAATTGCCCCTTTTTTTTTTGATTCAAATTCTTTAAAGCCTTCCGATGATTTCTTTCAAATCGTTAGCAACACTTTGAGCTACTTCCCCCAGCATTTCATTTTCGACCGCCATCATAGAAGCGATAGGGTCAATAGCGGCGATTTCGACTTCGCCGGGTGCTAATTCTTGAACTACGATGTTGCACGGAAGCATAGTGCCAATTTTGTCTTCTGCCAAGAATGCTTTATAAGCAGATGGAGGATGGCAGGCGCCCAAAATTCTGTACTTCCGAAAATCCACATCTAATTTTTTCTTCAACGTATCTTGGACATCAATTTCCATCAAAACGCCAAAACCGAACTGCGACAACTCATGCTTAACTTTTTCAATTGCTTCATCGAATGAGCAATTGATAAGTTTCGAAAAATAGTACTTTTCCATTTCAATTCCCATTGTTATTAGTTTAATAATCAAACGATGATTGTACCGATATAGTGTACTTTGCACTTTAAAAAATATCAACCATGATTAATATTTATTAATTAAAATGATGTTTGATTATTCATATTACAAATAATAACAATATACAATGAAAATATATTAATAATAAGAACTTGATATATATACATTATATATTGCAGAATAGCAGAATACGACTGATTAAGTGAATAAATCATTAGTTTGGTTTGTCATGTAAAATTATATATTTATATTTGTATAAATTTAGCATCGAATCATTAAAATATATGTTTATATAGAAAATTATTAATATCCCTGTAACATTTTTATAAAAATATTGTTATAACTAATAGAATGTTTCAAAAATTTTATTTTTGTTTATTATATAAGGAGTTTCCTATGTTTAAGAAATTATTTACCATGTTTTTCATAGCCGCATTAATGTTCACGGCTTTGAACATGGCACAGGCGCAGGACGATGACGGACCTACAAATTATTGTATCCCGAATGGTTCGCAAGTACCTGCAAATTGGACACCCGATTTATGGTGTTACCCAAGCTACATAAAGTCGCAATCTTGGGGTTCATACTATATGTATTACTTTACCATGCCTATCAAAGAGGTCAAGGTAAGCAATTCTAATACTGGTGAGGTTGTATTAAACCGTGTATCTGATGGTACATATGCATGGGGATCTTGGGAAGGATGTTATGTTTATACCGGAGTTAAAGGCG
>PGYU01000037.1 GCA_002839825.1 Ignavibacteriae bacterium HGW-Ignavibacteriae-1
GAGTGATTTTAATCGAAATGAAAAGTCGGGGAAAAAATCTTGAACTTGCATTTCGTCAAGCAAAAGATTATACGCACGGACTAAAAGACTACGAATTACCGAAGTATATACTTGTGTCCGATTTTAATATTTTCCGTTTATACGACCTCGAAGAAGATAAACACATTGAATTTAAACTCAAGGACCTTGTAAATAATGTTCAGCATTTCGGTTACATTTTAGGTTATCAAAAAAAGGTTTACAAAGAACAAGACCCTGCAAACATAAAAGCGGCAGAGTTGATGGGCAAACTTCATGACAGATTGAAAGAAATTGGCTACACTGGACATCCTTTAGAAGTTTACTTGGTTCGTATATTATTTTTAATGTTTGCCGAAGACACGACAATTTTCAACAAACAACAATTTCAAGAATATTTAGAACAACGGACAGCCGAAGACGGAAGCGATCTTGCTTCAAAATTACAAGAATTGTTTCAAGTATTAAATACAACAAAAGAAAATCGTTTTAAAAATCTTGACGAGCAACTTGCCGACTTTCCGTATATAAACGGAAAACTTTTTGAAGAAAACCTGCCTACGGCAAGTTTCGACACGAAAATGCGTCAAGCCTTGCTTGACTGCTGTTATATTGATTGGAGCAAAATTTCGCCAGCGATATTTGGTTCAATGTTTCAAAGTGTAATGAACCCGAAAGAACGTAGAAACTTAGGAGCACATTACACAAGCGAAACCAATATTTTAAAACTCATCAAACCGCTTTTCCTTGACGAACTTTGGAAAGAATTTGATGCTTCGAGAGCCTCAGCACCCAAACTCAAAGAATTTCATAAAAAGTTAAGCACACTAAAATTCCTTGACCCTGCTTGTGGTTGCGGAAACTTTTTGGTTATCACATACCGAGAATTGCGTTTGTTGGAATTGGAAATTTTAAGAGCATTGAATAAAACAGGACAAAGAGTTTTTGACGTTAGAGAAATAATTTATCTTGACGTTGATATGATGTATGGAATTGAATGTGAGGAATTTCCTGCACGGATTGCCGAAGTAGCAATGTGGCTAATCGACCACCAAATGAATATGCAAATAAGCAATGAGTTTGGACAATACTTTGTTCGTTTGCCTTTGAAAAAATCTGCAAAAATCGTTCACGGCAACGCATTGCAAACAGACTGGGAAAACGTAGTTTCAAAAAACGACCTTTCTTTTATTCTTGGAAATCCGCCATTCATAGGCAAGAAAGAACAAAAGCCAGAACAGAAAGCAGATATGGAAAAAGTATTTGCGAATATTAAAGGGTCAGGAGTTTTAGACTATGTAACGGCTTGGTATTTAAAAGCGGCACAATACATTCAAAATACAAAAATTAAAGTTGCTTTTGTTTCTACAAATTCCATTTCTCAAGGCGAACAAGTTGGGCTTTTGTGGACAATCCTTTTTAATCAATACAAAATAAAAATACATTTTGCTCACCGCACTTTTAGTTGGAGAAATGAAGCAAAAGGAAATGCGGCTGTTCATTGTGTGATAGTTGGCTTCGCCAACTACGACACTAATAACAAGAGCATTTTTGAGTATGAAGATATTAAAGGCGAGCCACACGAAATAAAAGTTAAAAATATTAATCCTTTTTTAGTCGAAGGGAAAGACATAACAGTTGAAAACAGAAAATCGCCAATATGTAAAGTTCCTGAAATCATTTACGGAAGTTTTGCATTAGATGATGGTAATTATACTTTATCAGAAGAAGAAAGAAATCAGATTATTGCTGAAAATAGTAATTCAAAAAAATTAATAAAGCCATTTATAGGCGGTAGAGAATTGTTACATTCCGAAAAGCGTTATTGCTTGTGGCTTTTGAATGCTGACCCTAATGAGATAAAAACCAATTCTAAAATAAAGGAAAGAGTTGAAGCCGTTAGAAAATGGCGTTCCAATAGCGACAGAGCAAACACTAAAAAACTTGCTGAAACTCCTACTCTTTTTGCAGAAGTTCGTCAACCTAAAACAAGCTACTTAGCATTTCCGACAGTTTCATCGGTAAATAGAAAATACATCCCTATTGCATTTCTTAGCCCTGAAACAATTGCCTCAAATCAATTGTATGTTTTACCAAATGCAAATGTTTACTACTTTGGAATTTTGACTTCTTTTATTCATATGGCTTGGGTAAAATCTGTTTGCGGACGATTAAAAAGTGATTACAGATACTCCGCAAGTATTGTTTATAATAACTTTCCATTTCCCGAAAACCCAACGGATAAACAAATAAAGGCAATAGAAGAAAAAGCTCAAAAAGTCTTGGACACAAGGGCAGAATTTCCAAGCAATTCACTTGCTGACTTATACGACCCATTATCAATGCCACCACAATTGGTAAAAGCACATAACGAGTTAGACAAAGCAGTGGACTTAGCATACAGACCACAAGCATTTACAAGTGAAGCCAACAGAATGGAATTCCTTTTCGAATTATACGAAAAATACATGGCTGATTTATATACAATAGATAGAAAATCTGTAAAAAATAAAAAAGCCCGGCTAAATAGTCGAGCTTAATATTATTAGTTTCCCACATATCCGAATTTTAGAGCTTCGTTTTCATCTCGAAATACGTTGTTCTCGGGCGAACGGGACCATAGATGTAATAAGGGTCGCGAGTGACTCCGCGGTCTTTGTCTGTCTGGAAACTGTTCATTATGTTGTGCATCCCGACACCGATTTCGATAAATGGTGCTGAACTCACAATATATGAGATTTTGCCGTTTAATTCCACAAAAGCGGGTGTTTCGCGTAATCTGTTTAATGTGTTGATTGAGCCGTCCGGCGTTATGCCACCTGCAAAATGAGGCACAAACATAGGTCCGGAAATCACTGCGGACATGTCCAGAGTCCATGATTTGCCGAAATATTTAGATGCTGAGACGAATCCGTATAAATTTGGGCTTTTGAGCAATTTGTCCGTTGTATGGATTACCTCATCTTCTTCAAACCATGCGTAGGATTTGTCGAATTTGCTTTGCTGGTAAGTCATTCCGGCTACAAAGGAGAAATTGTTCATCATGCTTGTTTGCAATTCAAATGTTATTCCCTGTACTTCGGCTACATTTCCGTTGCGACGCTCAAGCAACAGGTAATTATCTTCGGTCAGACCAACATATTCGAGCACGAATACATTATCGAGATGTGTGTAGAACAAGTCCGTAGATATTGCAATGGGTACATCGCCAATTGAAAATGAGTAATCCGTCGAAAAATTTACGTTCTGCGAAAATTCCGTTTTCAAATTATCAGCCATTCGGACCACTTGCAAATCGCCGGCTAACAAATTGATATGCAAATCTTCATTGAATGCCTGTGGCGCTCTGAATCCTGTCGAATAGCTTGTACGCAAGGTAAAAGTGCTCCAAGGTTTGTACAAAAGGCTGGCTCTCGGGCTGACAACGAAATTATCCAAAAAGTTGTGTCGGTCAATTCTTGTGCCCAAAACAAGGCTTATGCGATCAGTCATAGTAATGTCATCTTGCAGATAAAAGCCGTGTTCGCGAGTGATTTGGTCTAAATAAAGGTTGTAGCCCGACAGTTTGTCACTCATATTATCATATTTGAATTCATATCCGGCGGTAATGATATGCTCTGCACCTAAAAAGTAGGGAACAACTTGCGAAAGCTGAACTCCACTTATAAACGTAGAATTATCGGTAGTGCCGTAGCCGTTGGGGTCTTGATTTGCGCCATAGTAATTGTCGCGATTAGTGCTTTGCATCGAAACGTAAGTGGACATTTTGGTATAATTACCGAAGAAGCTTTCGTAGCTGATTTGTCCGGCATTTGTAATGTGATTGATTGCTTCAGTCAAGTCAGAAAGGTGATACGGAAGCTCAAATTTGTTGCCTCCGCGGCGTTTATCGGAAACTATATGATATTGCACACCGATGCGGCTTTGATAGTCGGGCTTGTAGAAAGCACGCGCTCCAAAAGTTGTCACCTTCAATTCCGGAATATCGCTGATGCCATCGCCGGTTGCGTCCCATGCTTCACGAGTACGATTCATCCCAAACAAATATACTCCCATATTTTGCTTGTCGTTGATGACCGAGGTGTTGAGATTGATTGTATTATCGGATTTTTCATTATTTGTAAATGATTGATTGAATCCGGCTTCGAAGGAATTGAGATATGGGTCGCGAGTGATAATATTGATTACACCTGCGATTGCACTGCCACCATAAAGAGCCGAGCCTCCACCGCGAACGATTTCGATACGGTCAATCATATTGGACGGGATTTGCTCCAATCCGTAAACAGCATTCAGCGACGAAAACACCGGGCGACTATCAATCAAAATTTGCGAATACTGCCCGCCAAGCCCGTTTATTTTCACTTCACTCGTTCCGCAATTCTGGCAATTTGATTCAATTCGCAAACCTGGTTGGAAACTAAGTCCATCACGCAAACTGACCGATGACGTAGATGCGAGAATCTTGCTCGACAGAACTGATACCTTCACAGGCACGTCCTCGTAAATTTTTTCGGAGCGAGTAGCCGTTACGACCAAATCCGGCGTTGTGAGATTGGTTTCCACCATTCCCACTTCAATTTCTAATTCATCGCCGTCAGTATGCTCGAAATTGATTTCATACGAAAAAGGTTCATATCCGATGGCTGAAACCAAAACTTTCAATTTGCCGTCCGGTATTCCCCTTAGCACAAATTCTCCCTTACTATTTGCAATGGTACCCAATGTGGTATTGGCTATTCTAACCGTCGCACTTGGTATTACGCTTCCGTCGCCGTTTTTAGTCCGGACAACTCCTCTAATAGTATGGTTGTGTGAAAACGCTTCATTTGAAAAAACTACAAATAATAAAAGTATATAAATGATATATTTCATGGTTAATTTTTATTTATAAATTAATAATTACGGCTTTCAATAAACCGTTTAATTGCCTCTTAGAGCAGAAGCTAACTATGTTTGAAATAACAATGCTATCACGTGGTGAAAGCACTTAATTGATGCTGAATTTTAATATTGGAATGAAATGGGAGGAGCGCGTAGAGATTTGAATGAAACACGGAAATTATCAATTATCGGTGATTGATATGTTTTCAAATTCCGAACAAAACTGTCTTTGATAGCTAAAGCAATCACAATTAAAGCCAAAGTCGCAAGAAGCAGATTTGTCAGCATTTGTAAAATTAGAAATTCCAAATCACTATGTGCATGATTCTGGATAGGAATAGAATTTGAGCTATCGGAATGAGGATGGGCATGCCACAACATGAAGCCGCTCTCGGTGATATGATAGTGACCGTTTGTGGCAGTATTATAAGCTATCAACAATACTGCAATCATTACGATTACACCTGTTGATTTTTTTATTTTATCCCACAAAAATTTCATCTATTCCTATAACTTTATTCTTTCTGAATACGTATATAATACGTAAAGGTTGCGATAAAATTTGATATGATTGACGGAGTTAGCGATGGAAACACAATTTCAATATTTAAACAATTTGTTTGCGACGAAAGATTTTCTTACTTTTGAGCATAAATCATTTGTTGCAAGGTGTTTATGAGTGAAAAATTATACAGCAAGGAAGAAGTTGACAGGATTTTGAAGCGTGCAATTGATGCTTCGCCATCATATAGCGGCTCTATTACCGAATCCGAGCTATTACGCATTGCATCAGAGTTAAACATTGACACTTCTCAAGTTCGGAAAGCGATGAATGAAGATGTTGCTGTCAACGAATTCGAAAGCGCCAAAGAGATATTTCGCAAACGCAGACGTAAGTCTTTCTATGAGCATCTCACAGCGTATGTCATTGTAAATACTTTCTTAGTCGGGATAGATTATATGACTCCCGGAGTGTCATGGTCAATTTTCCCGATTCTCGGTTGGGGTATCGGTTTGGCTTTTGACTTCGTAGATAGCTTTTTCCCGAGCGAAGAAAAAGTCGAAAAGGGTGCTCGCAAGCTGATGAACAGCAAAAAGTGGAAGAATATTCTCGATAATATAATTGACGCATTCAATAGATGATTCAAAATTATGAAATGAAATACAAAGTAAAGTTTGAAAATAGTAGCCGATAAAAAGAGCCTTTTAGAACTGACTCTGCCTGATGGCGGCTCTTTTGCATGCTCGAACATTGACGACGCGTACCGATTCTGTCAAAAAATAGCAAAGGCTCATTACGAGAATTTCCCTGTTGGTTCGGTTTTAATCCCCCAAGAAACACGCAAATATTTCTACTCAGTGTATTCGTTCGCCCGAATCGCCGACGATATTGCCGATGAACTTGCTTTTTCGGATACGGAGCAAAGAGTCCAGGCTTTGCAATCATTTCTGGCAATTTTGACTGTAGATGAAGATTCTCATCTGACAAATCCGATTGCTATGGCGCTTCGCGATACAATGAAAGCCAAAGATATTCCTATCGCACCCTTCGAGAAGCTGATTGCAGCTTTCATTTCCGATATTCGATTTGTCCAACCGGCTACATTCTACGAATCTCTGACATATTGTGCAAATTCTGCAAACCCGATTGGCGAACTTGTATTGCGACTCTTTGGCGAATACAACCAACAAACAATGCTATATTCGGATGCGATTTGCACAGGCTTGCAATTGGTAAATTTTTGGCAAGACATATCCGTTGATGTCCCAAAAGGCAGAATATACATACCTAAAGACATTTGCGATAAGTATTCCTTAGACTTTTCGGACTTCCCGAATAATTTGGACGACAAAAATTTTGAAAAAAGTTTGGAAGAAATTTATAATTTTACAAATAACTTTTTTTTATTTGGAAAAAACCTAATAAATTGCTTAATTGCAAAAAGATTAAAGTTAGAAATTGCAATAACTTTAGAAAGTGGGCTAAAAATTTTAGAAAAGTTGAAAAATTTAGAGATAAATGTCAAACATAAACGTGTTACATTAAATAAGGGAGATTTCCCGACGATATTATATAGAGCAATTAGGTATCATTTGTTATAAAAAGATGGAAACGATAGACCAAATACAACTTGCAAACTACGAAAATGTAGAGCCTCCAAAGCTGGAGCGCTCCAATTTTTTGTATTCCTTCAAGCTGTTGCCCAAAGAAGAGCGCAATGCTATCACTTCCGTTTATGCCTTTTGCAGCTATATTGACGATATAGTTGACGGCTCGCCAAATATCAACAACAAATCTATCCAAAAGAAGCTTGACCGCTTGTCTTGGTGGGAAAATGAAATCGAAAAAATGTACGCTACACGGACATTATCACCGATACTATTCCCGTTCCAAGCGGCAATATACCGTTTCGATATCCCTAAGCAGTACTTTCTGACTTTAATTGACGGTGTCCGCACTGATTTGATACGCAATCGTTACGAAACTTTCGACGAACTAAAGCATTACTGCTATAGCGTTGCGGGAATCGTAGGGCTAATCAGTATTGAAATTTTCGGGCACAGATACGAAGAAACAAAAAATTACGCAGTCAATCTCGGCTATGCATTGCAGATGACTAATATACTCCGCGATGTCAAGCATGACAAGGACAGAGGCTATATCTACTTGCCACAAGAAGACCTTGACAGATTCGGCGTCACCGAAAGCGACATTTTCGAGGAACGATACAATGATAATTTTATCGAAATGATGCGATTCCAAACAGGTAGAGCTCGGGAATATTTTCACAAAGCTCGAACTTTCTTGCGTCCGGACGAAAAGCCGACTATAATCGCAGCAGAAATCATGGATTCGATATACTATCGCTTACTCGAAAAAATTGAGCTTTCCGAGTACGATGTCTTCAGGCGTCGCATCAGAGTATCTGCTCCTCATAAGTTCATGATTACTATGAAACATTGGCTTTCGGTCAAAATGTTAATTAACCGAACCAATAAATGATTTTTAGAGTAGAAAGATTTATGATAAATTCTTATTTTTGTAAACAGTTTGAAAACTTATTGAAATAACGGATAAAAAATGCAGATAGAGTTTACTACAGAAGAACTACAAGAAGTTCAGCACCACATATCAAAATATCCCGAGAAGAAAGCGGCGCTAATGCCGGTATTATGGATGGCTCAAAAGAAATGGGGCTGGCTATCGCAAGATGTAATGCACTATGTGGGCGAATTGCTCGATTTACCGGCATCTCATGTCGAGGGTGTTGCTACATTCTATACAATGTATTTCAAAAAACCCATGGGCAAATACCATATTCAAGTATGTACCAACGTATCTTGTATGTTGCTCAAAGGTAAGGAACTTTACGATTATACCTCTAACAAACTCGGACTCAAACATAACGAACGCTCGGAAGACGGAATGTTTTCGCTTGAGGAAGTCGAATGTATGGGTGCATGTGGCGGAGCGCCGATGATTGCAGTTAACGAAGACTTTTACGAATACATGAACAATCAAAAAGTTGATGAAGTTTTGGATAATTTGAAGTAAATTTCGAGTTTTCTGAAAAAAAGTTCAGAATTCTTGTGACTTTTTTACTCTTTATGTGTTTATAACTATAGAGACGTACAAATTTTAGAAAAAGATGCCGATTAGAAATAAAAATAGTATTGTTTTCTCGCGGGTTTTCCTGCTAATAGTAGGGATAATCTACTTTGTGAACTATATCTACGCAAATGTTTTGCCGGATATGCTCTCGCTCCGACCAAATGACGTCTTGGACAATTTGATGATATGGAAGCTACTCACGTTTCCATTTACTCCCGGGACAATCGAGGCGATGTTGCTTTTTGCAATGACATTCTACTTCATTTCTCCAAAGCTCGAAGAAATTGTTGACCAATTCCGCTATCCATCGTGGCTGTTTTTGCTTTCCATTTTGCATGGATGCGCAATGACACTGATTTTCTGGAAAACCGATGTAGTAATCGCCGGAATGGAAGGAGTATCATTTTTCGTGCTTACTCTGTATCTGTTTCTGAAGCCTAAGTCCATGGTTGAATTTATGAAATTTCCTCCACTCTCGACAGTTTTATTCACAGCAGGGCTGATTTTCCTTTGGTTTGGAATGAAAATAGTCAACGTCACAGGCGGAATCAACACACAATTTATACCTCAATTTTCATCAGCACTCTTTGGAATTACACTCGGAGCATTGATATATTTGCAAATCAGATTAGCAAGCAACCACAGAAGCCGCAGCCGTATTGACCGATATGATAGCGACCTGAAAGTACCCCGACCTGAAGAGCTTTCGGTGGCACTGATTTCCAATACAAAATTGAAAAAGCAATACAGAACACTCGAAGATGAATTAGAAACTGAATTGTATTCGTTGCTCTCGGACGACCCCGCAGAAAACGAAGAAAAGCTCAATGAAATACTCGACAAAATTGCCGTTCATGGCAAAGACTCTTTATCGCCTTATGAAAACAGATTCTTGGAAGAATATTCCAAGCAATTATGATTTCGAAAAAACGACATTCCATATATTATAAATCAAAAAAGGTGAATCATGGCTGAAAGGACAGATTTTCTAAATCCTGATATGTTGGTAGAACATATTGACATAACAAAAATTAACACCATTCCATTGGTCGAATCAATGGGCAAAATGGCATTCCAATCACGTAATTTGCATCGTGCCGCTACAATTTTCGATATGGCAGTATCGGACGTGAATTGCTGCAACTATCTTACTTTAGCGGGCTCATTAGTTAGTGCAGGTCTGAAGAAAGTAGTCGTGGATTTGCTCGAGAACAACATGATTGACGCAATAGTTTCCACCGGAGCAAATATCGTTGACCAAGACTTTTTGGAAGCACTCGGATTCAAGCACTACCAAGGCACTCCATTTGTGGACGATAACGACCTCAGGGGTTTGATGATTGACCGCATTTACGACACATATATTGACGAAGAGGACTTGCGCGTTTGCGATATGACCGTTGCCGAAATCGCCAATAATTTGCCACCACGCGCATATAGTTCACGCGAATTTATCGTAGAAATGGGCAAATGGCTCGTTGCGAACAACAAAGGGCATGGCTCAATCATTCGTACAGCTTATGAAAAGGGCGTTCCCATCTTCTGTCCGGCATTTTCGGATTGTTCAGCCGGATTCGGATTGGTACATCATCAATATTTCCGCGGAAATGAAGTGGTTTCTATTGATTCCGCAAAAGACTTTCTCGAACTCACAAAAACAAAAATCGAAGTCAAAACAAGCAGTTTGTTCATGATTGGTGGCGGTGTACCCAAGAATTTCATCCAAGACGTAGTAGTCGCAGCCGAAGTATTGGGATTTGAAGCCGAAATGCACAAGTACGCAGTTCAAATCACAGTTGCCGACGAACGCGACGGCGGGCTTTCAGGTTCAACGCTGAAAGAAGCAAGCTCATGGGGCAAAGTCGAAACAACATTCGAGCAAATGGTATTTTCAGAAGCAACAATCGCAGTACCACTAATTGCAAGTTACGTTTACCACAAAGGCAATTGGCGCCCACGCACCGAACGCCGCTTCAACGACATGTTGGATAAGTAAACAAACGGGAAATTTTAAAGAAAAATCTAAAACCACTTTGCACAAAAGTGGTTTTTTTTGTTTTTACAAACATAGCCCACGGTTTTAACCGTGGGAGAAGAATGTCGACCTCGTAGATGTGCCACACCTCGGAGGAGGAGTCCATATGAAATAATAGGAAAGCCGGAAATGTAATCTAAAAATTTGCTACTATTCGTTTTTTTCATATGTTTGTGGAAGGAATTGTTGGAAAAGTAAACAGAATTGAAAATTTTGTTAAAGAGAGCAATCATGAAAAGCATATCTATAATTGTCATGATTCTATGTGGATTATTTATCCATAGTGAATCCTCTGCGTGTGATGATGAATGCAAAGAATTCATTTATGAAATCATGAATGATTTTGATAACTTCGAATCTTTAATCAAAGAATCAAATTTTTTTCATCCTGAATATACATACTTATTAAAGGATGGATTACGCGACAGTTTACGTAGGATGGAAAAATTGACATATGTTAAGAAATTACAACATAATGGATTCAAACTATTTAAGTCACGAAAATTCTATTGGAACCTAAGTAATCTGAATAAGGGAGAAATACTTATTAATGAAATAAGCATATTATTTGAGCAAGCAGGCTATGGCATTAGTTTTGCTTTTGGGTTTATTGATAATACTTGGTATTTGCTTACTATTGATGAGTTTGCAAAGGAAGAAGAGTATGCTCCTGAAATTAGACAGGCAAAAGAAGAATTATTATTTGAAATTCTCAGACAACCTGAAGAATTAATGAATGTTGCCAAAAGTTCAGTACTCATTTGCGAAAATATTCAATACTTGCGATTGTTTAAAGAAAATTATTATATTAATAAACTAATCGAAGTTAAAAACATAGAACTAAGCTTTGCAATTGAGAGTTTCAACTTTGTAATATCTGATAGTAATTCAATTGGAAAGAGTTTTTATCATAGTATGATATATATGTCTAATGATAAACAGATTGGGGTTGAAATCATTTTTGTACTATATCAAGGAAAATGGTGCTTTAGTAACCTATATGTAATTGGCAAAGACGATTATATATATGAATATAGGGGTGTAACTAGAAAGAAACCAACTTATTTTGATATTTTCTATTTTGAAGAATAGTCTAATATGATTGTCATGTTGTCCGAAGCGAAACATCCATGTCTTCTTAAATCTTGATTCTTCACCTTCGGTTCAGAATGACCAATATAACTCTTTGTGTTCTTTGCGAATTCTTTGTGACCTTTGTGGTTAAATTGTATTAGTTTTGATTTTAATCGTGTCCATCCTGTAATCTTGATAATCCTGTTCAAGATGAATTGGAATATTAAAACTTGATTCTTCGCTTCACTCAGAATGACTATCTCCAAT
>PGYU01000038.1 GCA_002839825.1 Ignavibacteriae bacterium HGW-Ignavibacteriae-1
ACAAAAATTTGCGGATGCTCCGTTAACTCATAGCCCCAAAGGATTATGCAACTGTGAAGAACCGAGTGAAGTGGTTAGAGTATTTAGCAAAAATATTGGTCTTGTGTTCAAAGGAACCGGATTTTATCAGACTGATTATACCAAAAAGTCAGCTTCTCCACCAGAAAAAAGCGAACCCGCTGCGAGTGCCTGCGGAACAAGTGCTTGTGCTTGCGCTGCTGATACAAAAGCATCTTAGTAATATACTTAATATAGAGGCAGTTTCAGAAACTGCCTCTTTTTTTTATGACAATTCACCTCACCCCGAACCTTCCAAAAGGAGATGGAGAAACTCTATATCAAGAAAAACATAGCCCACGGTTTCGACTGTGAGCTATGTGTTTGTATTAAACATATGTGATTGATTGCCGAGTGGATTGTCTTAATCCATTTTACTTAATAATTATTGGCATTGTTCGAGTGTCGTTGTTGTCTGTGAGGACGAGAAAGTAGTAGCCGGGTCGGATTCCATCGGTATCTAATTCGAGAACTGCATGTCCGTTTGATGGTTGATATGTTATGAATGGTTCAATTTCTCTGATGCTTTTACCAAGATAATCGAATATTTCTACTTTCATGTTATCAATAGCGGCACGTGTAGCGGTTAATTCTACTTGAGCACGGTCTTTGAATGGATTTGGTTTTACTTTGTTCAAAAAGAAAGAGGGAAGGCTTTCTGTTACCGATACTCCAAGTGGGTCCTCAACTAAAAATCCTCCGTTTATGTTTAAATATGTTGTGCCGTTGTTAAATTCATGTAATCCGTGAAAACCTGTAGATGGAGTAAATCCATATTTATCCGGTTCAATCCTGAAATAATTATTGTCCTTATCAATAATAAAGTAATGATTTTTCTTATCATAAGGTTGATAAAAAGTTCGTTGGGATGGCATATGACACCATTTTCGAAGTTTGCTATCAATATAAATACTAGTAATTGAATAAGATGAGTCATTCGGAAATATTAAATCCCTCTCAAGTTCGACTTTCTCAATATATTCCTCATCATAAAAAAAGAAGCTATTCCTCAAAAGATTATCTATTTTTAAAAATAACTTATCACTATATTTTTGTAAATCACTAATTTTAGGCTTGGCTAAAGGTAAAAGTTCTTCTTCTGTTAAGAAATTATTAATTATAGTATCCTTCAAGAAAAGATAGTGGTACTCGTGAGATTCAAGATCTAAATATGCTAAATCTGAAAATGTCCGAAAGTATAATCTATTATCAATAGCTACTAAATTAGTTAGAGGGCTCTTCGCTTTGATGTAAATTTCTTCTTCACTTAGTGTAGATACAATTGTATCATACTTAATACCATCATATTTTATAAAATCATGTTTATAACCAATAGAAATATAAATATCTCCATTAGTATGTTTATAAAATGCGTGCCCAAAAGCACCTTTATACAGAATATCCGACATATCCATAGTTTTTGTATTTCTGATAAGATTTTCACCATCGAACATAAATAATCCATCAGTTGTTGCTATCCAAAGAATATTGTCGTTTTTGTTTACATGGACAGCATCCTGCAATTTTAGATTTCTTGATTCTTTAATCCCCATTTCAATATTTGAATATTTCAGGCATTTATTATTAAAACAAATATTAAGGTATGCAATATTAGTATCGGAGAAAATAAATAATAATGTATCACCAAC
This sequence comes from Ignavibacteriae bacterium HGW-Ignavibacteriae-1, assembly GCA_002839825.1. Lineage (GTDB taxonomy): Bacteria > Bacteroidota > Ignavibacteria > Kapaibacteriales > UBA2268 > PGYU01. Next base: position 1,707 of record PGYU01000038.1, read on the forward strand.
ATTCAGTGAACGGGTACTGGTTTTGATTATATCAATGTCATTGAATTTGGTCGTAAATATTAAATTTGTTGTTTGACTTTGAACAAATGTTACGTTTGCCAAAATTAAAAAACTTATTAAAAATGTATATGCGATTTTCATAATAGCTATCCTAAAATAATATTAATTTGCATAAGGCAGACGAAAAGACTTACACATATCGCTGCCTTATGCCTGGTAAAGTTATCAATTACATAAAGGGAAACAATTTGGATCAGCACAAGTGAATGAAGGTAGTTTACCTAATCCTTCAACTTTCAAATTCGATAATCCATTTATAATTTCATAACATATTATATATTCTTCATAACAAAGTTCTTGAACGCCAGCTGAACAAGGCACATATCTTTTAGTTTCCATATCCTGTATTAGTCTGTAACAACCACCATTTGTTACAACCATATTATATTTTGCTTGCTGTGGATCATTACAGGGTGGTAATTCTGGAGTCGGATCAAAACAAAATTCTTCAGAATAAACAACAGCGCCTATTAGCCTTTCCCATGGGATTGAAGGTACTAAATGTCCATTTGAATGCTGCATCCATTCTAAACAAAAAGTACAATCACCTATTAATAAAATGTCTGAAAAATGTATTGCCGGTTTATTCCCAACTGGAGAAGCTATAGTACCACAGCACCAAGTTGCTTGTATAGAACAACCTTCGCAAATTTGTATTGTAACTGTCGACGGACCTTCATAATCTAAAGGGCATGGTTGAGCGAATAATTCAATTTGAATCAATAATAATGCAACTATAAATAATAAAGTTTTCATTTTTAAATCCTTCTATATTTTTAAATTGTTAAGAAAAAATAAAAAGCATTTTCACAATTCCCGCGTTGGGTATTCAGACCACCCCCAAAGCTCCCCGTGCTTTAGGTGCTTAGCTGACAATCATAAACGACCTCGCTTGTTTTTGAGCGGATACGATTTATTGTATGTCAATGAACTTTGCGAGAGTTTGGTTGATAAACTTAAACTTAAACTATGATTCTTGTATGTTTCAAGTGCAATTGATTGTGGAAAAGTTCCGTGCAATAGGGTACAATAAAATTTTAGCATCTCGTCGCTCCTCTGTAGCTCTGTAGCTCTGTAGAGTCTCTATATTAATAATTCGCATCATAAAATTTCTTTCTAAATTTGAACTTTCCAATATATGTATAAACAAGTCAAAGTTCGGTTTGTTACACCTATATCAAAAAATAGTTGAAAAAAATTTCAAAACATTTCAAAATTTTCGTACTTCATGTTGCAAAGACGGGAAACTCTGTGTCATTCTGAGCGAAGCGAAGAATCCATGAATTTATGAAAGCTTGATTCTTCGACTTCGTCTTCAGAATGACCATAATTGGACAGAACGCTATTCTGTCCCTACTTTTCTATATAAAAAAAAAGAGCTTATCCTTTCGGGACAAGCTCTTTTTCTTAAGTAGCAGGAATCAATGATGTCCGCCACCGCCGCAACCACAGGTTTTAGCGTTGTTGGGGTTGTTGAACACAAAACCACTTCCATTGACATCGTCAACAAAATCAAGCGTGATACCCATCAAATAAAACAGGCTCTTGTTGTCAATCAAGAAATTGAATTCGCTTGATTCAATCAATCTGTCGTTATCGCTAATTTCTGAATCGAAGCCCAGAATATAGTTCATTCCTGAGCATCCGCCGCTCTGAGTGCCCAATCTGAGTGAATAATCCTCAGGGACACTATTATCGCTACGGATTTGCAATACTTTTTCGATTGCTCTGCGAGTTACATAAATTGAATCTTGGTCCTCAGCACCAAAAATTCCGGTGTTGATTTTTTCTACTTCGATTCCATCAATTATTGCAGTCATAAATTTACCTTTATAAAATTTGAAAATTAGTTTACTCTAAATATATAGTTAATTTTTGTAAAAAACAAATTAATTTTGGTCATAATCAATCAAAACATCATCAGTAAGAGGATGTGATTGGCAAGTTAATATAAAACCTTCCTCAATTTCATCGTCTGTGAGCGAATCACGCTCGTCCATCAATACTTTTCCGGAAACCAATTTTGCCCTGCATGTAGAGCAAGCTCCAATTTGGCAACTAAAGGGTGGGTCGTACCCCTCACGCATTGCCGCAGTGAGAACAGTTTCGTCCGGCTCTACTTCATAGACGTAATTCTCGCCATAAAGTCTCAATTTCACGGTTCTTGTTGTAAGTTCTTCCTCTTGTTCGAGTACTATATTATGCTCAGATTCATCTACAATCTTTGGTAAAGGTGCGGTGAAAGATTCTTTATGAATTTGATGAGTGGCAACATTCAGCTCCTTCAGAGCAAGTTCTGCTTCATGCATCATGCCCTGTGGACCGCATAAATAGAATTGTGCAGAAAAAATATTTTTGATAGCAATATCATTAATCAATCTTTTGATTTTTTCTGCATTCAATCTTCCGCTAAGTCCTGTCCAATCGCTTTCCGGGCGGCTCAAAATATGAACTATCACAAAACGGTTATCGTATTTGACAGTCAATTTTTCTAATTCATTTTGAAATATGATTGTATCAGTACTTCTGTTTTGATATATTAGCGTAACTTGTGAATTCGATTCAACATGAAGTATTGTTTTAATCATCGAAATTAAAGGCGTAATACCGCTTCCGGCGCCAATCATGACGTAATGCTTTTGAGAATCCGTAGAAACATCGACAACGAAATTGCCCATCGGAGGCATAACTTCCAAATAATCCCCTACTTTGAGTGAATCATTCAAATAGCAAGACACCACTCCATCATCAACTTTTTTGACAGCAATAGTCAAATCGGCATCGCTTACGGGGCTTGAGCAAATGGAATACGCTCGCCTGTTTTCTACACCGTTAACAGGCACTTTCAAAGTTAAGTATTGACCTTGCTTATAAGCAAAGGTGCTTTTTAAATCGTTGGGTATTTCAAAGGAAATTGAAACAGTGTCGTGAGTTTCTCTTGTCAGATTTTTAATTTTAAGCAAATAAAATTTCAATGCCATTATTGTTTTTACCTGTTTATGTTAAGTTAAAATAGTCCTAATTCCAATCGGGCAACATCGCTAAGCATGCTTTTGTCCCAAGGCGGATTAAAAGTCAAAATCACTTTGGCATCGGTGATGCCTTCAACTTCCTTCGCTTTTTGTTCAACTGTGCCCGGCAGTACACCTGCTTCGGGACAATTTGGTGCTGTAAGAGTCATCAAAATTACAGCTTCATTTTCGCCGGTAATGCTAATGTCGTAAATCAGACCCAAATCATAAACATTAACCGGGATTTCCGGGTCATAAACTGTTTTGATTGACTCTACGACTGCATCTTCTAATTCTTGGGGTGTGAAAGTTTTGTCGCTCATATTGTAATCTCCATATCTTCAGTTGAAACAGGCGCATTATCCAACTCGGACTTTTGAATGGCTTTCATCATTGTGTGCCATGCGAGGCTTGCACATTTTACTCTTGCGGGATATTCGCGTACACCGCAAAAAACAGCCAATTTACCGAGTTCGAGTGTATCGCATTTGTCGCTTAAGTCAGCAGTTACGATATTGATAAAGTCATCAAATAAACCTTTGGCTTCGGCAACTGTTTTGCCAACAATCAGTGTGGTCATAATCGAAGCAGATGCTTTAGAAATGGCACAACCCGCACCCTTGAATTTGATTTCAAGAATTTTGCCGTTCTCAACTTTTGCATATACATCAATTTGGTCGCCACAAAGCGGATTGTGTCCTTCGGCTGTGTTTGTAGCATCGTCCATAACACCGAAATTACGCGGATTTTTGTTATGGTCAAGAATGACCTGTTGGTATAGTTCGTTTATTTCACTCATTTCATTAACTAAATAGTTTTATTACTTTCAAAACGCTATTATATAAAACGTCAATTTCTTCATATGTATTGTAAACCGCAAAGGAGGCTCTTGTTGTAGCAGGCACGCCGAATCTCTTCATAAGAGGTTCGGTGCAATGTTGTCCGGTTCGAACAGCGACACCTTCCATATCTAAAAGCGTTCCGATGTCATGCGGATGAGCACAATCTAAAACAAAGGAAAACACTGCGGATTTGTGAGCAGCAGTACCAATTATTTTAAGTTGCTCGATTGTTGATAATTTTTCAGTTGCATAATTCAGCAAAGTCGCTTCGTATGAAGCAATATTTTCAATTCCAAGTGAATCAATAAATTCTAAAGATTTTGCCAATCCGATTGCACCTGCAATATTTGTAGTACCTGCTTCGAACTTTTGTGGCAAATCTTGGAAAATGGTCCTTTCAAAACTGACAGATTTAATCATGTCTCCACCAGTTTGGTAAGGTGGCATTGACTCTAAAATCGCTCTTTTGCCGTAAAGTACTCCAATCCCTGTTGGACCGTAAACCTTATGACCGGAAAATACCAGAAAATCCGGGTTCAATTCTTGAACATTTATTGAAGCGTGATGAACCGATTGAGCAGCATCAATCAAAACGACTGCATCAACAGCGTGAGCGGCATCAATTATTTCCTTAATCGGATTGATTGTGCCTAAGCTATTTGATATATGAACAATGGAGACGATTTTCGTTTTAGGCGATAATAGTTTATAAAATTCTTCCATAATCAATTCGCCGTCATCGTTAATCGGAATTACTTTAAGTACAGCACCGGTTTTTTGACATAAAATCTGCCATGGAACTATATTTGCGTGATGTTCCATATGCGAGATTAGAATTTCGTCATTTGTGGAAAGATTCATCAAACCGTAGGAATACGCAACTAAATTGATTGATTCGGTTGTACCCTTTGTAAATATGATTTCCTCAGGCTCGGCAGCTTTGATAAAACCTTGTATTGTCTGACGAGATTTTTCGTATTTTGAAGTCGAAAGTTGACTTAATTTATGGACTCCACGATGAATATTTGAATTATATTCACGGTAGAATTTATCCATTGAATCAATCACAGACAAGGGTTTTTGGGTAGTTGCAGCATTATCGAGGTAAACCAAAGGCTTATTGTGTACCGTAATTCCTAAAATTGGGAATTGCTTCCTAACCGATTCGACATCTATACTTTTTATAACTTTAGTGTGCATTATTATTTGGTGTTAATCTAACACCTATTTTATTATTGATTTAGTTTGTTTTCGACTCTTTCGAGTAGATGCAATCTCAATGGCTCGTGCTTGATTAAGTCAATTATATCATCAGCTATTGCATTCAAAATCATAGCTTCAGCTTTTTTCCTGCCAATTCCACGACTCACAAGATAAAATATCGAGATTTCGTCCAATGCGCCGGAAGTTGCTCCGTGACTACATTTGACGTCATCTGCATAAATTTCGAGCTCCGGTTTAGTAAAAATTGAGGCATTATCGGACAACAATACGTTCTTATTTGATTGATATGCGTTTGTCTTTTGGGCATCTTTTCTGACAAGGATTTTACCATTAAAAATTCCTGTCGAGTTTCCGAGTAGAATTCCTTTGTAATTTTCGTTGCTTTCGCAATTCGGGAAAGCATGGTCTGCCAAGGAATGAATGTCGAATAATTCATTACCCGAAGTAATGAAAACTCCCGAGAGATTGGATTCGATATTTTCGCCATTGAGCAAAGTATGAATGTTATTTCGGTTAAATTGCCCACCGAGCGACACATTTACATTATGATAATGCGAATCGTTTTCTTGATTGACTTGTGTAAAATCTATAGTATGAGATAATTCACTGTCATCTTGGATTCTATAGTGTTCCAATGAAGCATTTTTTGCGACGTAATATTCGGAAACTGAGTTTTTCAATGAAGCAAATTCGCCAAAACTGTGAACAGATTCGATAATTGTAGCTTGCGAACCTTCTTCGGCAATTACGAGTAATCGTGGGTTATTTATGATAGCATGAGTATCGGCAAAATTCAAATAAACGATTTGCAAAGGAGTTTCGACAACTGTGTTTTTATCAATTTTGATTACAATGCAATCTTGTGCAAAAGCAGTATTCAAAGCTATAAAAGGATTATTTTCCAATTTGATGCTTTGTCCGTAATAATCAGATATCTGAGCTTTTTGAGCATCATCAAAATCTGAAAGTCGCGAAATTGTAACTCCGGATTGATTTGATTTCAAATTGCTTGAAGCTGAAAATCCGTTCACAAGAACAACTTTTTCTGCTTCAATATTATTCAGCGGATGATTTGCAAATTGCTGCATCACAGAATAATCCACTTCCGATTTTTTGATAATATCGAAATTGTGCTTATTCAAAAAAGTCAATCCCGTGTATTTCCAATGCTCATGTTTCAGAGTTGGAATACCATAGGAATCAAATTGCGCCAAAGCTTCTCGCCTATTAGATTCGGCGGACAAACCATTAAGTGAATCAAATTGATTTATGAGTTTTTGTTTAAATTCTGATGTTGAAATATTCGTTGACATTTATTTAACCTATTTTCGTAATAATTATAATTATGCGATTGCTTCCGCTTTTACCCAATCGTATCCTCTTTCCTCGAGTTCGTAAGCTAATTCCTTTCCACCTGATTTTATGATTCGCCCTTCGGATAAAACATGGACAAAATCAGGAATGATATAATCAAGCAAACGCTGATAGTGGGTAATAATCAAAAAAGCATTGTCATCAGTTTTTAATTTGTTGACACCATTTGCCACAACTTTCATCGCATCTATGTCAAGCCCCGAGTCGGTTTCGTCGAGTACGGCGAATTTTGGTTCGAGCATTGCCATTTGGAAAATTTCGTTCTTTTTCTTTTCCCCACCCGAAAAGCCAACATTGACTGAGCGAGAAAGGAATGAACTTTCAATTTCGACTAATTTGGCGCGTTCTTTCATCATTTGGAGAAAATCCATTGCATCAAGTGGGTCTTGATTGCGGAATTTTCTAATTTCATTAATTGCAGTTTTCAAAAAGTTTGCGTTCGATACACCCGGAATTTCTACCGGATATTGGAAAGCAAGGAAAACACCTGCACGTGCACGGTCTTCGGGAGACATATCGAGCAAATCAATGCCGTCAAATGTAACAGTACCTTCTGTAACTTCAAATTCTTCTTTACCCGCAAGAACGGAAGCTAATGTGCTTTTTCCGGAGCCGTTCGGTCCCATGATTGCATGGATTTCGCCCGCGTTAATAGTTAGATTCAATCCGTGAAGGATCTCATTTCCGTAGATATTTGCTTTTAAGTTTTTTATTTCAATTAAAGCCATTTAGATTACCTATATTTTAAATTTTCTTGTTAAATTTCAATTAAAAAAAATTATCCGACACTGCCTTCGAGACTAATTGCAAGCAACTTCTGCGCTTCGACAGCAAATTCCATCGGCAATTGATTCAGCACTTCTTTAGCATATCCGTTGACAATCAATGCAACTGCATCTTCAGTCGAGATTCCGCGTTGATTAAGATAAAAGATTATGTCCTCGGAAATTTTTGAAGTTGTTGCTTCGTGTTCGACAGTTGCGGACTTATTTTGTATTTCGAGATATGGAAATGTATGAGCTCCGCATTTGTCGCCTAATAATAGCGAATCGCATTGTGAAAAATTGCGAGATTTTGAAGCATTTTTGGTGATTTTGACCAATCCGCGATAACTATTTTCGCTAAATCCTGCCGAAATACCTTTAGAAACGATTCTACTTTTAGTATTTTTGCCGATATGAATCATCTTAGTGCCGGTATCAGCTTGCTGATAGTTGTTTGTCATGGCTACTGAGTAGAATTCGCCTATAGAATTATCGCCTTTGAGGATACAACTTGGGTATTTCCATGTGATAGATGAGCCTGTTTCAACTTGAGTCCAGGATATTTTGGAATTAGCACCTTCGCAAATACCGCGTTTAGTCACAAAATTATAGATACCGCCTTTGCCTTCTTTGTCTCCGGGATACCAATTTTGGACAGTCGAATACTTGATTTCTGCATTTTTATGAGCAACAAGCTCTACCACAGCGGCGTGAAGTTGGTTTTCATCACGCATTGGTGCTGTACATCCTTCCAAATAGCTGACATAACTGCCTTCCTCGGCAATGATGAGAGTTCTCTCGAATTGTCCGGTATTCGATGCATTTATTCGGAAATACGTTGATAGTTCCATAGGGCAACGAACGCCTTTGGGAATATAAACAAATGAACCGTCTGAGAAAACTGCCGAATTCAATGCGGCGAAAAAGTTGTCAGTATGCGGAACCACACTGCCGAGATATTTTTCGACTAATTCCGGGTGGCTATGTACGGCTTCGCTAATCGGACAGAAAATTATCCCTGCTTCGTTGAGTTTATCTTTGAAAGTTGTAGCTACAGAGACACTATCCAAAACAGCATCAACGGCTATTCCTTGTAATTTCTTTTGTTCGTTGAGCGGAATTCCGAGTTTTTCATAAATTGACAAAATATCAGGGTCAACTTCGTTCAAATCTTTCAGTCCTGGTTTGTCAACCGGAGCTGCATAATAATAAGCGTCTTGATAATCTATTTGAGGGAAATTGACTTTTTGCCATTTCGGTTCTTTCATTTTCAACCAATGGCGATAGGCTTTCAGCCTCCAATTAAGCATAAATTCGGGTTCTTTTTTCTTGAGAGAAATGAACCGAACAATATCTTCATTTAAGCCTTTTGGTGCAAATTCTTGTTCTATATCCGAGAAAAATCCATACTTATATTCACTTTTTGCAAGGTTTTCGAGTAACAGTTGGTCGTCATCTTTAACATCTTGAGACATTACGTCACGCTCCTAATTAATTCCATTGAGAATTTTGAAATCATTTTTTAAAATTTGATTGTTTTGAGTTTCGTTAGCTAAATCGGCAAGAAATGTTTGGGTGAATACTTCATTAACTTTAGATTGTAAAACGGACATCGGGTCTTTCAAATCGCATGTGCAACTTCTGACGCAATCGCTATCGGTCATACATTCTACGATTCCAACATTTTCACTTACTGCTTGAATGATGTCCATCACCGAAATCACATCCGGTGTGCCTACCAAATGATAACCACCTTTGATTCCTTGTTGGGAATTGACAAGCCCGCTTTTCATTAGACTTTGTAATGATTTTGATAAAAATTCGAACGATATACCGAGACTTGTAGCAATCTCCTTTGCTGAAACAGGCTCTCCGCTTTTTTCAGCGAGATATTGCATTGCAAGTATGGCATATTCAGTTTTTTTCGACAATCGAAACATTTTTCATCAAAATAATTTATAATCTCTGCAAGAGACGATTTGTAAATAGGACTATTGTTATCCTAATTTAAAAATTTAAGGTTCAACATTTGCATTTTCGATACCTTTGAACCAAGACAATGATTAATATATTATATTTGAATTACATGATTGTGCATTTCCGTAAGAAATGTTACATCACATAATTCGTATAATATATTAATATGGCTAAAACTAAAACAACCAAAGCAGACATTGCTGAAAAATTAACTGATGAATCTTCTGTTTCAACCAATGAAAATTCTGAAACTGAGATTAATGGTGTTACAGTTCAACGTAAAAAGTCGAATACTCGTCGAAAGACTAAGAGTGTCCCAAAGACGGAAACAGTTGCTGCTGACGATAAGAAGGCACCGGAACCAATTGCAGAGCAAATGTTTGCAGATGAACCCAAAGTTGACTTTGTTGATACAAACACTAAGTCAAAAACAAGTTCGCAAAAACGTAAATCAACGAAAGCATCTCCAAATGCTGACACAAAATCTGAGAGTGAAGATGTTGCACTAAAAATTGAATCGTTAAATTTCGGTTCGATTATTACTTTCGATTCTGAGGATGAGCCAAAAGATACTAATACAAATGTCATCGAAAGCAAATCTACTCCCCCACAACAACAAAAGCAAAACCCGAATCAACATAGGCAAAACCTGAATCAACAGAATCAGCAAATGCAGAATCCTGATCAAAAGAAGCAAAACCTGAATCGGCAGAATCAACAAATGCAGAATCCTGATCAAATTAAGCAAAATCCGAATCAGATAAAACAAAACCCGAATCAGATTAAGCAGAACCCGAATCAACAAAAACAAAACCCGAATCAGCAAAAGCAAAACCCGAATC
>PGYU01000013.1 GCA_002839825.1 Ignavibacteriae bacterium HGW-Ignavibacteriae-1
TAAACAGTTCGCCACGCTCATTCCAAATCAATTGAGTGGGTACGCCGTCCCATTTTTTGAAATTTTTCAATCTCCAATTTCTGATAGCGCCGCCCTTGCTTGATATTTGAGCAACTAACAAATCATTTTCGATAGTTATAAATTGCTCTGAACCTTCGGAAAATGATGCAAAAGCATTGCCGTATTGCTTAACGGATGCAAGTGAATCATCAAGTGGGATTTGTCCGAGAGTATCAAGCTGTGCGATTGGAGGCAAATCCTCTTCAATAATATTTTGCTCAACTTGAGTGGTATCTGCTTTGGGTTTCTTGGGGGGCTCTTCATAATTTGCTTGTTGCCATAATGTCCAACCAACAACAACAATAAACATCATTACAAAGCCTAAAATCGTATTCCTATCCATGATTTCTTTGATTTGAATTTACAACAGTATGATTATGATCGCATCTTTCGGGAACAGGGTCAAAACCACCCCGATGCAATGGGTGGCATTTAGAAATGCGTTTGATTGATAGCCAGCTACCGCGTAGTATGCCCCAAGTTTCGACCGATTCAATGGTATATTGTGAGCAAGTTGGGTAGAATCTGCACGAAGGGGGCAACATTGGCGATATAAATTTTTTGTAAAATTTAATCGGCAATATGATGATATATTTTAAATAGTCGCCCAATTAAGTTCCTTTCGGTACATTTTGTATAATTTTATTCAGTAGTTGATGAACTCTTGGTTCAATGTCTTTAAGTCTAATCATCGAACTCGAATCAGCTTTTTGTCGCCAGCTAATCGTCAAATATTTCAGTCCTGTGGGACTATGATTCGAGAAGAAGCTTCTGACACTGACTCGCAATAGTCTCTTGACTCTATTTCGCACAACAGCCTTCTTGCAGATTTTTTTTGAGACGCTTACACCGACGTAACTGTATTCGTTACTATCGTCCTCGCGAATTTTGAAATCTTCAAACTTAGATAAACTGTAGATTACAACTGCCATTATATCACGTTCAACAAACTTTTTGCCCTTGCCGAAAACTCTATTAAAGGCATTGAAGCCTTTGAGTGGCTTTATTTTATAGTCGGACATTCTGGCAAACCGAAATAGTAATCAAAAAATAAGGCTCTACTCAAAATCGCAGCAATTAAGCTACAGTTTTAAGAAAAGCCCCACTAAAGTCCGTCGGCTTAATGCTATTCATCGCTGACGGTAAGTCTCAAACGTCCTTTTGCACGACGGCGAGCCAATACCTTTCTGCCATTCTTAGTTGCCATACGCGCTCTGAAGCCGTGCTTATTGGCACGTTTACGTCTGCTCGGTTGATAAGTTCTTTTCATCTTAATACCTGGATAAAATAAAAAATTTTTTCGTTTACAAATTTAGAACTACAAAGATAACAAATATTTCAGAAACCAACACTAAGAATTTGAAATGTTTAGAAAATTCATTGTTTTATGACGAATATCTTTGATTATTACAGTAATTTTTTATATTTTGGAAGTCTGAATTTAAAACATCTTTTTCATTTTGTGGGAGATTTAGCATGAATAAAGTAATTTGCACTTTGACTCTCTTGGTAGTTATGACTTCTTTTTCGATGGCTCAACGTTACGGCGACGACGGTTATAACTTTAAACGTAATGACCCAATGGGTGCAGGGCTGTATTTGGGGTATAAAATGGGCGTAAACGCTGCCAAAGTGCCAAACGGTATCGAAAACGGTTTGGGTTTAGCAAAAATGATTGACATTGGTTTAGAAGGCTATCTTCCGTTCGACCCGGCTTCACGCATGGGGTTGTTGTTCCAATTAGCTTATGCTAACTACCCATACGAAACATCCGATGTAGCCGGAGGCGACCCAAGGGAAAACAACTTTACTAATATTGACCTCGGTGTGCAGTTTTTTATAAGTGGTTTTACAGTTGGTGTAATCGCCGGTTTTCCTGCCGGTGGTACACTTGATGTCGGTGACCAATCTTATGATATTAATTCTGATGGTTTGGCAACTTTGTTCTCGCTTGCACTTGGTGGGCATTTTAACCTTTTAAAAACTGACATGGGGCGAATGATTCTAAAAATTCAGGGGACTTATGCTGTTACAGGGCAATTAGCGTCAGATTACAATGCGGACAACACAAGCTTCAACTACCATCCCGCATCTTTGATGTTTGGATTGGGTTGGATATTTGATTTAGAAAACAAGAAAGGTCCAAGATAATTGAAGAGAGCTTAAATGGAAAATTTATTCGAGGGTGCACTTAAATTCAGGAGCGAAGACTTTGAATCTCATCGCTCATTGTTCGAATCCTTAGGGAAGTTGCAGCAGCCGCACACCTTGTTCATAGGTTGTTCGGATTCTCGCTTAGTACCAAATTTGATTACACGTTCCCAGCCCGGTGAACTATTCATCGTGCGGAATATCGCCAATATAGTGCCGATGTACAGGCAATCGGAAGAATATTTAGCTACTACATCGGCAATTGAATTTGCTATTCAAGCATTGGAAATCAAAAAAATTGTAGTTTGTGGTCATTCCAATTGTGGTGGTTGCGCTGCACTTTACTATCCTGTCGAAAAATTAGCTAAGACACCACATACAGCCAAATGGCTCGAACTTGCTCATCCGGTAAAAACTGAAGTTTTGGCTTTGATGGGAGACAGTGTGGATGAATCAGCGCGTGAATGGATGACCGAGCAACTCAATATAGTGCTTCAACTCAAGCACTTAATGACATACCCATTTGTCGAGTCGGGTGTCAAATCCGGCGAAATCACAATACACGGTTGGCATTATATCATCCAAACAGGAGAGGTTTTTAATTATAATTTCGACCAGAAAGTTTTTGAACTCATAGCTTGAGGGACTTTTAAGTTTCACTGCGAATTACTAATTACAAAATGCTTTTGATGTTTAATAAAATTGAGGTGAATATGGATACTCCGAACTCTGTAACTGATGCAACATTTTTATTCAGACGTGATATTATCAAGAAGATGAATTCCGACATGCGTTTTGTAGGAATCTTTTACATAATTTATGGTGCCATCACCTGCATAGGAATTATCACAGCTGTAATTGGTGTGCCTTATATCAAAATGGGAATGAGGCTCAGGGAATCTGCCGACAGTTTTGACAGATATACAGCGTTAGGCGATGACATGGATTTGAATATGGCTTTGGAGAAGCAACAGCGTTTTTATTTCATCAATAAAATCATGATTATTATCGCCCTTGCTTTCGTAGCCTTATATATAATATTTATTATCGTCCTTCTCAGCTTTATGGATTTCTCAAGTCTTATGGCTTAAAATACGAATTTGTAAATACGAAAAAGGCTGACTTGAGTTATCAAGTCAGCCTTTTTGTATGTCTTAAGTCGAAGTGATTATTTCAAAATCATCAATGGCATACGAGTTACTTTGCCGTTGATTTTTCCAATTACATTTGTAAATTTAGAATGAATTTTGTTATCAAAATTGTCAAACGAGATACTTAGAAATTTGTTAAAAAAAAAATTATGAAAATAGTTATACATATAAATAAATTATGTGTACTACATGAGAATTATTTATTATCTTTGCTTTTAAAATTGTTAAAAATCGTTAGGGTTTTCGTTCTTATTATTAAATTATTATAAATTAATGTGAGGTAACTGCATATGAAAAAAATGTTGATTACAGTATTTATATTACTTTTATTAGGAATAACGGTACTAATCAGTACTTCTAATAAAAGTAAATTCGGCACTTCTGCAAAAGAAGTGAATTGGGTTGAACTCAATAGTGGGTTCAAAGAGGCGACCTTTGTTAAGGATAAGAATGTTTGTTTGTCATGCCATGAAGAATCCGCAAACAAATATAAACATACATCACATAGTCGCGCTTTTGAATTTAGTAAGGAAGGAACTCTGGAGTCAAAAGACTGCGAATCCTGCCATGGTCCTAGAAGTAAACATATAGAAGACCCGGATGGAAGCCTTACTTTTACTGAAGAACAGTATTCAAAAGTTTGTATGCAGTGCCATCAGGATAACAGTCGAATGTACTGGAGCGGAAGTATTCATAAGTCATCTGATGTAAATTGCGTAACCTGCCATTCGGTTATGGAACAAAAGAGTGATGAATTTTTACTCAGCAAGAACAGTCAGACTGAAGTATGCTCTGAATGTCATACCGATGTTAAAGCAAAAATGAACAAGACTTCTCATCATCCGGTAAAAGAAGGACTGATGGATTGTTCTTCTTGTCATAATGCTCATGGAGCTCCCGGGACAGGTATGTTAGTTAAAGGTACTATAAATGAAACCTGTTATACTTGTCATCAAGACAAAAGAGGACCTTTCACATGGGAACATGCCCCTGTACGCGAAGATTGTTCAAATTGCCACGAGCCACATGGTTCGAATAACAGAAATCTATTAACAACACAAAATGCATCATTATGTGTTAGTTGTCATCAGTATGGCGGTCATATCAATCAGTATCGATACAATCGCGTAAGCACTCCTTACGGAAATGGTTGTGTGAACTGCCATATGACTGTTCATGGTTCAAATCATCCATCAGGTGCTAAATTTACAAGATAATAAGGAATAAAAAATGAATACAAATAACACTTGTATATTAATAATAATTATTTTATTAATATCATTAGTTTCTGCTAAAAGTCAGGAATCGCTTCAATTTAACGGTCAAATAACTCCGGGAATAGGTTGGATAGACCTAAATACAAATTCCAGTAAATTTTATGAATACAGAGATATGAAAGAAGGGTTTTATATACCCGGCGTTCAACTGAATGCTATTCAGCCGAACAGTGGTTTTTATCTTCAGTTTGGTGGCAAAAGATTACTTTGGGACGACCAGGTAATCCGTCTTAATCTTGGTGATTACACAAGTTTCTGGAATATATCCATTGACCATAAAAAGACACCAAACCGCTTAAGTAACAAGGCTATGACACCATATTCTTATCGTGGAGACGGTGTTTTTAATTCTGCAGGATATGTTGGCATCATCAAAGATACCATTGATGCAAATGGAACCGTATCATTAGTACCTACGAAAGCACAAATGCATGTTAATGATTCGCTCGTAGCACAATTTCTTGAGAAAAACTTATTGCCTATAGATTTGGGAACTCAACGTAATAATACTTCTGTTACATTAAATTTGATGCAAACTGAAGAATTAAAATATAGTCTGACTTATATGCACGAAACAAAAACAGGTAAAAGAAATAATTATGGCACACTCGGAGACAGACCGCCGAGAACATTAAACGTTCAATTACCTGAACCGGTTGATTACACAGTAAGTGAAGTTCTCGCTAATGCTGAATATCAGACGAATGGATTTCAGGCAAGATTCAACTACACTTTGTCCAGTTTTTCAAATCAGTTGGATTTTCTGAGATGGGATAATATATTCTTTACTCCGGATACTCCAAACGACTATATTACAACTGTTGCAGGCACACCGCGTAATGCTTCACTTGTTGGTCAGAGAGCTTTGGCACCGGATAATATTTCGCATTATTTTACCCTTGCTACATCAATTATTTTGCCCTTTGAAAGCCGACTTACTGCTACAGGTTCTATTGGAATGATGAGTCAAAATGAAAACTTACTTCCTTATAGTTATAGCGATCTTGGAGGCGATAGAAATGCTGCTAATGGTGATTCACTTAATTGGAATGACCCGAATAAATTGCCAATTAACACTGCTAGTGCTAAAATTAATACAATGAGGCTTGATTTCGAGTATTTGATTAATCCTTTTAATGCTCTGAATCTCAAAGCTTATGCACGTTATTATAAATTAGATAATCAAACACCTATAAATCAGTGGCGATATGTTACTCAGGACGTTGCGACCACCGACGGCGATGTTTCTTATGTAAATTACAGAAGAAATTTAGCTCATGGTTTTGATAATATGAAATTCGGTATAGACTTGAGATATTATCTTAATTTTTGGAGAACCTCTATTGGTCTTGGTGCTGTTAGGGAGAATATTAACAGGGAATATCGTGAAGCCAATACAGGCGAGAATATAATCAATGCATCTTTGAGAACACGCCCCATGAAGTGGCTTTCATTATCTGCAGGATACTTAATGGGTGACCGCCAGATTGACGAATATAATTATATGGTTACTAGTCAGAGCTATTGGTATTCATTTGAAAGAGGAGCTAATCAGGTTGATAACCCACAGTTCCTATTTGCGAACCATCCTGATTTAAGAAAATATGATGTTTCGGATAGAAAAAGAAATAAAATGAATGTTTCTGCAAATCTGAATTTATTGGATGACTTGGATTTATCGGCTTCATTTACTAACAAATCAGACGATTTCGATTCGCAGGTTACTCCGGTTGCACCATTTGCAAATACGCTTGTGCCGCTCCCGAACCCTGAAGATAAAAATGCTATGACACCCGGTAAACAACTTGGACTACTTAAAGACAACCGTCAAAATATATCAATTAATTTACAATATGTAGCGTCAGAGTGGCTTACTTTATCTATGTATGCTGACCAAGAAAATGCAAAATATGATATTCGCGGTATGGTTTATAATGAAAACTTAAGAAATCAACCTAGTAGCCAATCAAGTTCGCAACCAACACAATTAGGACCGTGGAACGATCCAAACAGATTATATATGTCGAACACAGAAGAAATCACAAATTCTATCGGACTTGGTGTTATGATTGAAGTCATTCCCGGAAAATTAAGATTCTCTACAGATGCTAATGTTTCTATGGCAACTGTTGATATGATATATTCCGGTTATGGCTCTGATCCTTCATATTTGGGTAGAGATTGGGAGACTTTTGATTTCGGTTTCAACAGCCCGGGGAAAGCAGAATTTAATCAATACGTTGTAAATGCATCTGTTGAATATAAAGTATTCAACAATTTAACCTGTGGTTTGCATTTTATGTTCAATCAATATGAAATTACAGACTGGATTCAGGAACCTTCCGGAGCATGGGTAGAATTTGTCGAAAGTGAGAATTTCCTGCGTGATACATCACGAGATAATCGTTGGGGTAATCGCTTGGTTTCTTTGGGTAGTTACCTTGCACCAGGTTATACCGCTAATGCAGTATTTTTAAATATTACCTATATGTTCTAATCTTACAGATTTGAGATAATTGCAAATAGGAATTTTTCAAAGAAAAGGCTGACTCGATTACTCAAGTCAGCCTTTTTGTATGTTTAAAGTCGATGTGATTATTTCAAAATCATCAATGGCATACGTGTTACTTTTCCGTTGATTTTTCCAATTACATAATAAATACCTGAAGCAACTTCAGCGCCTTCAAATGAAGCATGGAATTCACCTTCATTCACGAAACCTTGGAATAATTGCTTAACAATCTTACCTTGCGAATCTATAACCATCAAATCAAGCCAACCGGCTTTGCCAACATTATAGGTCAAGCGTGTGTTTCCTTCTACCGGATTCGGCGAAGCTTTGATTGATAGTTCAGCATTCCCGGAAGCGCCGGGCTCTACGGTTGCCGGGTCGTAACCTGCTCCCATAAATGGAATAGTTGCGTTGCCGTTTACCGGGTCGTTAGATACAATCTTCAAACTAGCAATGTAATTCTTTGCAAGCAGTGGTGTAAATCTGATTTTCATTTCATGTACATTACCCGGTTCCAAAGTCGGAACAACTTCTGAACCGTCAATAATTTTGAATTGAGCTTTGTTTTCTGGGTCACCATCCCATTTAGTCTGGAAAATATTTAAATTGTTTTGACCTGAATTTGTGATGTACAATGATTCATCTGCATCAGAACCCATTGCAACGGGACCGAAATCAAATTCATCTGTTGAAAATGAAATACCGGAAGTTGCATCTCTCGGGGCGCCCTTCGCTTTGACAATGATAGTTGCCTTTCCTTGGTTATTCAAACCATTTGAAGTGACTTCTATTCTGCCTTCGTAAGATCCGCCTAATTCATTTGAAGGTGTAAATTTAACCTTTATATATTGAGTGGTGCCGGCTTGGACTGTTATCGGTACTTTTACGGTTTCCGTCCATGTAAAATGTCCGTCACCGTCATCCTCGATTTTAAGGGTTTCTATTACCAAAGCAATATTGCCGGTATTGGTAATAGCTAAATTTCTCGAAAGTGACGAGCCGTATGGTATTGTACCGTAGTCAACAGGTAAGTCGGAAACTTGAATTTTGGGCCCATGAAAGACTTGGTCGCCACCTTCGCCATATAGGTCAATAGTGATATTGCCATTGATAGCATCAGAAAAGATGTCAAGACTTTCACTATAAGCGCGAGGTTCGGTAGGTGAGAATTTCAAGTTGATATAATGAACGTCAAGTGGTTCCAATATTACTTGTCCGCCACCTTCTGTAATAAAGAATGCATCTGGGTCAACAAAATTCGCAATTTCAGATTTTGTAATAGTAAGTTTTTGGCGTCCATAATTTTGGACAGCTGCGGCAAGAAAGCCGTGTTGGTTTGGTTCGATTTTGCCGAAATCATAGCTGGCATTTTCTGCAACGATTTTTTGTTCGGGATGTGGTTGGTCTTGAACGCACCAATAAATTCCGTTAATCAAAGCAACGTTGAAGTGCCATGTGTGCCATGTATTTGCAATGTCAAAATTAACAGACCACAAAGCGCAACGTGCTTTTCCATTTTCACGTCTGACACCTGTAAAAACTGAATCTTCCACGGGGTTACCCGCAAATTCAGTAACTCTGTCGAATTGTCTTGCCTCAGATCCTTCTTTAATATTGAAAACGTCCACACTTGGGTACCATCTCATCGGGTCTCTGAAACCGCCATTGTTATGATTATAGCTCATATTGCAGGCTTTATCGAATCCGGCTGAGACCGGGTCGCCTTCGTAGCCCCAAATTTTAAATCCGTGGAATGTGCCGCTTTGAAGTAATTGTAGTCTTCCGAGATAGTTAATTCCCAAAAAATCTTCTAAGAATTTACGTGATTGAATATCACCACCGGATTTGAATGCTTCGTATAATACAGCATTACCGATGATAAGAACTCCTTTTTGAGCGTCGAGCATTTGTTTGATTTTTGTCAATACCTTGATTCCGTCAACCGATGCATCAAGCCCTTTGGTAACTCCCATTGGGAAAACTGCCACATCGTATTCTGTGATGTCTTTTTCTGCAAAAGTCGCTGCACCGAAGGGACGCTTAACAATATACTTACGCAAGCCGACATCTTCAGTCAACTTATCCCAATAGCAAAGGTCAAATAGGTTAGTAATCTCAACATCTCCAGCCATTTGGTCTTCGAAATTGGTGAAAACGATGTAATACTTTTCGTCAGCTGATTGTGAATAGCCGACAGAGACAGAAAAAATCAGCGACAAAAAAACGAAAATTCTAAAAAAACGTGTCATTTTAGATAACTCCTTAAATTATTTAAAGTAAATTTCATATTTAAAAACAGCCGAAAGTTCAACACTTCCGGCTGTAAAAATAAGCAAAAAAGAACAAAAATTACTTAACGACAACAACGGACATTTGTGTTGTAACGCCGTTGATTTCAGCCATAATATAATATGTTCCGGAAGTTAGGTTACCTGCATTAATCTCGGCATTGAAAGTGCCGGGTGCGAGGCTTTCTTTTACTATTTGTTGGATTGTTCTGCCACTTGCATCAATCATTTTGATATTGATGAATTGAGCAGCCGCTCCGTTGATTGTATAATTAAACGTTGAAACAGTATTGACAGGATTTGGTTCTACGCTCATCGAGAAAAGTCCGTCAACTGACACAACTTCGTCAACTGAAGAAGGATTGAAACCAACACCTTCCAAAGTAATTGTTGCATTTGGAGTATTCGGGTCATTTGATTGTATTTTCAAATTTGCTGTGTAATTTGCAGTAGTTTCAACATTGTCAGGAGAGAATTTAACTTCGATAATACGTGTTCCGCCTTCACCTAAAGATGCTAAACTGCCACCTTCGGTAATAGTGAAAGTGCCTTCAGCATTATTCTCTAATTCAATTTTTGTGAAAGTCAATGGAGCATTACCTACATTTCTGAGTGTAAATGATTTAGTTTCGAATTCGCCCTTGTTCACAGTACCAAAATCAAGTTCTTGAGTGCTCAAAGTCATAGCAGGTGCTGTACCAGATGGTTCGCCAAACAACCAATCCATGATTTCGGTTGCAAGTTTTGATTTAATTTGGTCATCCGCAGCTTCGAAGTTGAAACTTAGATAAACAATACGCGAACTACCGACTTGTGATTTAACGCCGGCAATTCCGCCGGTCTGAGTATAATTCAAGATTGGGGTAGCAGATCCGCTTGCTGTTAAATTTTCCGCAAAATATAATCTTTTGTTTGCAGCAGTTCCGGCACTTTTGTTAACTGAGAAATTCAAGCCATCACCGATTGGGTCACCACTAACACCTTGTACATCAGCATATAAATAACCTGTGATTTGACCTTGTGAGTTTGTTTGAACTAATTGCAAAGGATTTCCTGCATAGCCAATACCAAGAGTATTGCCAAAAAATGCTTTTGCATCTGCGGAACCATCAGTTGTATTGAAAGTAATATGCATATCAAGTTCGGAAGAAAGTAAGATTTTCTTACCGGCATTTACTGCACTTTTCAAATAGTTACGAATCAATGTTGCTTCTGCCCAATTTGTAGAGAAAAGTCCGCGAGTATTATAAGAAGACGTAATATGAATAAACTCAAAATTTCCGGCTTGGTATGCATTCAAAGCAGCATCAATTTTGCTGGTTGGCAATGGCATATAAACAATCTTTTGTCCATAATCCGCATTCATCGCCAATGCTGATTTGAATAACTCTGAGTTTGGATTCAATCCAAATATAATATGCTTTGTATTATCAGTTAAAATATTGAATTCTGTATTTGTAGCCATTACTTTTAAGCCGTTCTTAGATACAGGCATTGCTTTTACATTAAAAGTAGCAAAATCAGGTTTGCCTGCAGGAGCATTAAGATTTACCAAAACTTCAGTATTACCTTTTGCAGGAAGAATAACCTTTGTCTTGCTTAAAGTTGGAGCCCAATTGCTTGGATAATTTGATTCAGTTGCATCTATAGAAAGGTCAACTTCAATTTCAAAATCTTGTGGATTGCTTACCACAATAGTGTGTGAAAAATCTTGACCTAATGTCATCATTGTGTATTCAAGGTCTGTTTCAAGTTTTGCAAAAGCAGGCATAACTTTGCCGACTTCGATTGCATTTACAATTGAACCATCAGTCAAAGATGTACCATTTACAACAAATGCTTGCACTAAACCAACAACATACAAATCTTGTGGTTTCCAATCAGCAGCTTTTTTGAAACTAAATGTTTGAGAGTATGTTTCACCGGCTTTGACGCTCTTTTGAAATTTTTGTATATCACCATAAGCACCGCCAAAAGCATGACGAACGACAGACATGTGTTCGTAGCCAACTATAACTGAGGGTTGTTTGTAGTATGGATTGTTTTCAAATCCCGGACGGTTTGATAAATAATTTTGTTGATTCCACTGATTGTTGTTAGGACCGGAGACTCTATCTTCCATTATATATACATTGAAAGCAAATTGACGTGGGTCATTTGTTAGCACTTCAGCTGTAATAGTAGCTGTAATCATTTCTGTAGTTGCATTGTAAGAATATTCTACATCCAACTCAAATATTGGAGGAGCGTTAAGTCTTGCTATTGCTGCGCCTCTCCAAGCACCACGGTCTAAAGCCATTGCACCGCTATAAACTGTACGGTCAACGAGACCTTGCGGGTAACCGGTAATACCGAAAGATTGAGCTAATTGTCCTTGCAATGGCGATAAAGTCATAGCATCACCATTATGCCATTTCACTCCGATGATTTGGTCAGGGAATTCTTTCAAAACTTCGGAAACTCTGTATGAACCATCCGGACACCAACCGCACCAAGCACCTGTATGTTGTTCGATAAGGACTCTTTTTTGTGCCTCGAGAGGCGTAGTAGCCGCAAACAATACGACTAAGCTGAGAATTGATAGCATTCTCAATACTTTTGTAAAACGTGTACTCATAATATCTCCTAAAAATTTATTTTTATTATAACACTTTATTGTGTACTAACTTGCTTAGTAATACTATAACAATTTCAAATACTAAAAAGTTACAAATACTTTGAAAAATGTCTAAAAAATTAACAATTCTTTAAAACTTCCAATCCTAATTTATAAAATTAAAAAAAAAATCAATATCAACAATATAAATTTCAAAAAAAGATAAACTATTTTGAAAATATTTCTTATATAGACTTCGCCTACTTAGAAAACTAACACTTAAGTTCACAAAAAGTTTCAATTTGATACACTTTTTTTCTCCAAAATTATTTATCTTGCAAGTTAGCAAAAATTTGTGTATTTTTGTAATTCTATGGCGGCTGTAGCTCAGCAGGTAGAGTGCCAGATTGTGGCTCTGGTTGTCGCGGGTTCGAGCCCCGTCAGTCGCCCTTCAACTGCTTTAATTTACGGGTCTGTCTCATAAAGCAGTGTAGTTTTCTTAAATATTGTACCCCAGCTATATATTTACTAATTGCTACCAGAAAAAAATAAATCTCAACACCCCCTAACCCCCTCTTACAAGAGGGGGAACGGCTTTTGGGGGATTTCGTTGCTTTTCTCCCTCTCCTTTGGAGAGGGTCAGGGTGAGGTGAATTTGTCTTAAAATATCGAATATACTGAAACGACTTTTGATAAGTTAATTTTCAATTATTGATAATTTTATTCTTATCGGGCAATATGGTAAACTTATGAGACAAAGGATATTCAATGTTCTGGGCTTTTTGGGAATTATAATCATAGCATTTATAGCGTTCAAAGTCATGACCACAAAAAAGCCTAAGACGCCTGATGTCAAAGCTTTTTCGACCACCAAATACGCCACAGCTATCAAAGCCGAATACGCTGACCACACACCAATTCTTGAAGCATACGGAAGACTTCGTTCGATGAATTCGATTGAAGTTTTTTCCGAAGTTGGCGGCAAGATGACACTCGCATCGTCAAGATTCAAAGTGGGCAATTCATTTCCAAAGGGAAGTGTTATGCTCGAAATCGAATCCGACGAAGCCGAAATAAATCTCTTTTCGTTGCGAAGCGAATTCCTGAATTTGCTTACCGGCATTATGGCAGATATCAAATCGGATTACCCGAACGAATACGGCAAATGGTCAGGATACCTCGAGCGATACGAACTGAAAAAAAATATTGACGAATTGCCGCAATACTCAAGCTCCAAAGAAAAATATTTCTTAGCATCGCGAAAAGTTTTTCAATCATTTTATAATGTCAAAAATGCTGAATTGCGAATGCAGAAGCATATCTTGCGAGCTCCATTTGATGGCATCGTAACTGAAAGCATGGTAGAAGCCGGTTCATTGGTAAGAATCGGGCAAAAACTCGGCAAATTATCCGGCACCGGGCAATTTGAACTTGAACTTACCTTCACGTCGGATAATGCAAAATTGCTAATTGATGGCTCTACAGTCGAAATCAGTTCACCTGATAATGATATGAAGTGGCAAGGAAAAATCGCCAGAATAGCGCGTAATATTGACCCGGGAACTCAATCAGTAAAGGTATTTGTGTATCTCACGGGGCAGGGTTTGAAAGAAGGGATGTACCTAAAAGCGAACACACAAGGCATCAAAATCGCCGAAAGCATCGAAATACCTCGTGCTGCTTTAATAAATAATCGCTTTGTTTATGTTTCTTATGAGGGCAAATTAGCTAAAATTGAAGTTGAGGTAATCCAAATTGGCGACGATATAGTATATATCAAAGGTGTCAACCCCGACACTGTCATCATAACCGAACCGCTTGCAAATGCTGAAATTGGGATGAGCATCGAACCATTATTCAACAATGGCGAAAAAGGTGACCAATGAGAGGGTTGCTAACGTGGTTTATTAAATATCCGGCTTGGGCAAATGTAA
This sequence comes from Ignavibacteriae bacterium HGW-Ignavibacteriae-1, assembly GCA_002839825.1. Classification (GTDB taxonomy): domain Bacteria; phylum Bacteroidota; class Ignavibacteria; order Kapaibacteriales; family UBA2268; genus PGYU01. The sequence goes on from PGYU01000013.1 coordinate 13,970, forward strand.
TCAAAATTCTTATTATGATTTTTGGTCTTTTGGCTTTGCTCAACATGAAAACTTCCTTCTTTACCGAGCTTGATTCGAACATGATTTCCATTACGGTTGTCTATCCGGGTGCTTCGCCTGAGGAAATTGAGCAAGGCGTTGTCCAGAAAATCGAGGACAATCTGAAGGGAATCCAAGGAATTGACAGATATACATCTAAATCTCAGGAAAATTTCGCAAGTATAATGGTTGAAGTATTTCGCAGTTATGACATTGGCGAAGTTCTAATGGATGTCAAAAATGCTGTCGAGCGAATAAATTCATTTCCGCAAGGAATCGAACCGCCCGTAGTAGCCAAAACACCGGCTTCGGAATTTGCCATCAGTTTCGGCATCACCGGACCCGATGATTTGAACTCACTCAAAGCCACCGCAAAAATGATTGAATATGATTTGAGGGCTATCTCGGGAATCTCGCAAATTGCAATCAGTGGATATCCGGAAGAGGAAATTGTAGCATATGTCCGAGACAATGACTTGCGTGCATTCGGCATCACAATTGACGATGTAACGCGAGCATTACGGATGTCCAATGTCGAACTTACAGCCGGAACCATCAAAACTGAAAACGAAGAAATTATCATCAGGCTCAATCAAAAGCATTATTTTGCAGAAAGTTTGACCGATATTCCGGTGCTTGCAATGCCTGACGGCAGAGTTGTAAGGCTTCGTGACATTGCCGAAATCAAAAACACTTGGGAAGACGACCCTCAACGAACATACATTAATGGCAAAAGAGCGGTTGTATTTACAATCAACAAAATCGTTGGCGAAAATATCTTAGAAATCACTGATAATGTAAAGCTCTATGTTGAGGAATTCGATGCTAAAAATCCGAATTTTGAGGCAATGATTTTGAATGACTTCACCGAATCGCTCCGCAAAAGAATTGATACTTTGATGAGAAATGGTACTCAAGGTGCCATGTTGGTGTTGCTTGCCCTCGCATTATTTTTGAATTTCAGATTAGCCTTTTGGGTCTCGCTTGCGATACCATTATCATTTCTGGGTATGTTTTTGGTAGGATATATTTTCGGGATGACAATCAATGCGATATCATTGTTTGGTTGCATTGTTGTCGTCGGGATTCTGGTAGATGATGGGATTGTAATTGCCGAGCAGATTTATCAATATTACGAGCAGGGCAAAAAACCATTTGCAGCTGCAATCGAAGGGGCACTCACAGTGTTGCCGTCTGTGGTATTTGCTGTACTAACGACAGTCGTGATGTTCATGCCATTCTTGTTTTTAGATGGTCGTTCTGGTGCAGCAATGCGAGATATGGGATTTGTTGTGATTTTTGCACTGATATTTTCCCTAATCGAAGCTGCCATTATATTGCCATCACATTTGGCACATTCAAAAGCATTGCAAGGCGTCAAATCTGTTAATAAAATCAGACTATTCCTTGATAATATGTTGGCATATCCGCGTGATGTCTTTTATCGAAAATCCTTAGATTTTTTCCTCCGCTTCAGACTTATTGCCATTGGTATCCTGATATTAATAACTTTGGTTACATTTGGTGGAATCAGAGGCGGTCATATCAAATTCACCTTCTTTCCGTATATTGATACCGACGCTTTCGATATAACTTTGGCGATGCCTTCCGGCACCAGAGATAATTTGACCGAAGAAGTCATGAACAGAATAGAGAAAGCAGCTTGGGAAGTCAATGATGAGTTTAAATCCGAACGCAAAGACGGCAAAAATGTAATCAAATATGTAATCAAAAAAGTCGCAGCTGGTGCTAGTTTTTCAGGTGGAATGGGACTTGCGTTTTCATCAGTCGCCACCGGAAGTGACGGCGTAATCCAAATTGTGCTGATGAATGGTGAGGAACGAAATCTCGAAAGTTTCAAAATAGCAAATGCTATCCGCGATAAAGTCGGACCTGTTTACGAGGCTGATAAATTGCTTTTTGCAGGTGGCTCCATTTTCGGAAAGCCAATTTCATTTTCGCTCGTGTCGCCCAATCTCGAACATATCGAAAAAGCTAAAGAAGAGCTCAAAGCAGCCATGCAAAATATGTCCGAAATTGATGACGTTTCGGATAATGACCCGCAAGGATTGCGTGAGGTAAGAGTAACGCTCAAGGAAAAGGCTTTCTTGCTTGGATTGACTAATGCTGACATTGCTCGCAGGATTCGACAAGGCTTCTTTGGTGATGAAGTTCAAAGATTGCAACGTGGCGATGACGAAATCAAAGTCTGGGTTCGCTACTCCGAATCAGATAGGTCGAATTTGGGGAAATTTGAAAATATCAGAATTCGTTTGCCAAACGGCAACGAGTACCCTTTGGGCGAATTGATAGATTATGAAATCGTTCGCGGCAAGACTGTGATTAATCATATTGACGGGAAACGAGAAGTAACGGTTAGTGCAGATATTGTGGACCAAAATGCAGAAGTTCCTCCAATTTTGGAACGAATCACAAAAGAAGTATTAGAGCCGATTTTCGAGAAATATCCCGGCGTTACAACCGTAGAATCCGGGCAGCGTCGCGAAGTTCTCAAAATGGCAAACACAGGCAGAACAGGGCTTTCGATAGCTTTCGTTATCATGTATTTTCTCGTTGTGCTTAGTTTCCGTTCATTCACCCAAGCCGCTGTTGTTTTTGCATTATTGCCTTTTGGGCTAATCGGAGCATTTTGGGGGCACTTTGCTCAAGCAACTCCAGTAAATATTATGTCTGTATATGGTTTGATTGCCTTGGTCGGGATTTTGGTCAATAACTCTATTGTTTACACCAACACGTTCAACGGCTACCTCAAGGACGGGATGAATGTCCACGATGCACTTTTATCTGCCGGAGTCAACAGATTTCGCCCGATTTTACTCACGACAGCCACAACTGTTTTAGGGCTATTTCCACTGCTCGCTGAACGGAGCTTGCAGGCTAAGTTTTTAATCCCAATGGCAATTTCAGTTGCCTATGGCTTACTTGTAGGTTCAGTCTTTGTTTTGATTTATCTGCCGGTGTTTTTGAGCCTTTTGAACGATGCACGCAGAATTGTTCGCCGAATTGTAACAGGTAATAAAGTCAGCCCCGAAGAAGTCGAACCTTCAATAATCGAGGAAAAGAAAATCAAATTGTACATGAACTAAAAAATATGTTGATATGAAAAGAATCATTTTTGCTATAATATTATTGCTCCCTATCATAGTTCATTCGCAGCAAATGTACACGCTCGAAGATTTGGTTCGTGAATCACTTTTGAACAATTATTCGATAAAAATCGGGAAAGTTAGCGAGCAAATCGCAGAGAAAAACGTTAATATCGGCAATGCCGGAATGTTACCACGCATTGATATTACTCGTTCGTTCCAATATTCTATGACCGACCTCGAGCTACAATTAGCAACAGGACAGCGAATCGGCAGTGTGGATAATATCACAACAACCAACAACGCCGGGTTGCAAGTAGGCTTGACTTTGTTTGACGGGCTTGCGATGTTTGCAAATTTTGACAAATTGAAAGATTTACGCGAAAGGAGCAAAATCGAACTAAAGATAATGATTGAAACCATGACTCGCGAACTTGCTTTGAATTATTTCAATGCCTTGAAGCAAGAATCAAATATGAAGATTTTGTCCTCAAGTCTTGAATTGCACGATAGGCGAATCGAAAGAATTAGGAATCGAATGGAATTCGGTGCTGCGTTGAATTTGGAATTGCTGCACGTTCAAGTTGACAAAAACACGGACAGTTCATCATTCATGCAAACCGAATTGGCGTTTACCAATTTCTTGCGAGCATTGAATTATCTAAGCGGAGCAAACATAATCCGCCAAATTCAACCGGATAGCATTGTAAATTTTGCAAATTTACAAAATATTGAAGCGTTGCGAGAATCAATGTATGAAAACAATGCTACGCTAATGCGCGCCGTGATTAATAAGGAGATTTCCGAAAAGGATAGAAAGCTCGTTTTGGCGCAATTTTACCCGCGAATTACTGCAACTGCAGGGTATAATTATTCTCGCTCGGAATCGGACGCCGGATTTTTCCTTGTCAATCAATCTGAAGGTTTGGCGGCAGGAATCAATCTGCAATGGAATGTGATGGATGGTTCGAGACATATTATCAATGCACAAAATTCGAAGTTGATGATTGAAATTCAGGAAATCAATATCGAAATGGTCCGAGCAAATTTAGACATGTTGCTCCATAACATGTATGAAAATTATTCACGGCGATTGGCTATTTACGAACTCGAACAATCGAACATCGCTATTGCCCAAAGCAACTTCGATCGCACAAGCGAGGAATATGATTTGGGGCGTGCGACTTACATTGAGTTTCGCGAAGCACAGCTAAATCTTATGCGAAGTCAGGAGCGAATCAACAACGCCAAATACGATGCAAAATATGCAGAAATAGAATTGCAAATCCTTACGGGCACATTTCAAATAGCCGAATAAGATTAACACGGAAAATGAGTTATTAAGTCTGAACAACACAACTTGTTCCGAAATTGAATCTGTTGTTGATGAAATTGCCGAAGCTGCATTATCAAAAGAAGAAAAATCAAACCACCAAACTAAAAAAAAAGCCCTTCGACGAGAGAAAATCAAAGCGATATTTCGGAAATAAGTGAAATATATAACAGAATTTCGCCATCTGTTCAAAAATCAAACAACATGTTGGTTAAAAATCAAACGCTTACGGATATTCTAAAACACCAATACAAGAATTTGCACGTGTTAAAATTAAGCGCTATTCCACGTAGGATAATGCAGTTAGCCACGACTCAGGCTTCAGAGGGGAATTCATCAGCCAAATTGGTGATGCATCCTAAATCGCTCGGCACGAAAGTTGTACAAATGAAATAGTGATGAATGTTGTCAAGTTGCAATTGACCGGTGAAAAAAGGGGAGCTCGTAGGCGGTAGAATCAACGATTGGAATGGTGGAAGTGAGATTACATAGCAAGGGACCGGAACTCGACAACGTGGAATACAAATTGAAATATATGAATGAGCAAGCTAATTCGGGCAGACACAATCAAACGGAAAAGGTCAAAAACAGATTTAACGTACTTACAATAATGGAAAATCATCAGAAAGCAGCGGCAGAAACGACAAATTGGGATGATAACAAGATTTTACGACACGATAACGGTACAATAGTTGAAACATATATCTAAAAAAGTCATCAGGAGGATGCGATGATTAATGAAATATCCGGTGCAAGCACCGGTTCGAATTCGGTAAAGAAGACGATTAGGAAAAAGCAATCTGCATTAGGACGCGATGAGTATATGAAGTTGCTCACATTTCAAATGCAAGCGAAAAACCCATTGAAAGCATATGACAATCAGGAATTTGCAGCACAATTGGTGCAATTTTCTCAACTCGAACAATTAATAGACATACGCTCATTACTCGAAGAACAAATGCTAAGCAATGCGATTTTGACACAAACGATGTCTAATTCTGCATTGCCCGGTATGCTCGGTAAAACAGCTAAAGCTTTTACAAATCAAGTTCAAGTGAGTGGTGTCAATGACAACATTCTTGGCTTTGAAACACCTTTCAATGTGTCTTACGGCAAGATGACGATTACCGATTCACAAGGTGTCATCGTTAAAGTTATCAAATTGACCGGCAATATGTTGAATAAAGGCTCACGAATAATTAATTGGGACGGCACAAATTTTAACGGTGATAAAGTGCCGGACGCAGACTATAAATTTACAGTAGAACTCTTTGAATCAAACGGTAATGGTTTTTCTGCCGAGACATTCACTAAAGGTAAGATTGACGCCGTAAAATTCAAGAGCGACGGTACTAAACTTGTTATCAATGGAATGGAATTGCCTTTGAATGCTATTTCGGATATCACAACAGACAATTAAATTTGCCAAAATTTCTTAAAACAAAATCCCCCTTAATCCCCCTTTGAAAGGGGGAAAGCGAGCTTGCGAGCAGGGGGATTTTCATAAATATTTTTAAATCTCTTACATTACCAAGCATATCCCAAAACTACACCCAATCCGAATGGACGATATGTGAGACCGCTAATATCGAGAACATTAAAAGTAAGACTTACATAAGGTTCGACTACAAAACCGCCTTCAAAGACCCATTTGTAAGCAGCTTCTCCGCCAATACTTAATGAAGTACCACCGCTAAATGTAGAATGCTCAAAACTCCAAAAGCCTAAAGATACAGCCGGTCCAAAGCCGAAACCTCTCAAAGCTTTATCTTCTTCTTGGAATAAATACCATCTGTATGAACCACCTACACCAAAAGCTGACCAACCCGCAAAACCCCAGTAAAGAGCATCAACTGTGAAAGAATTTTCAGCAGTCACTTGTTGCTCGTATTTTGCATTGAAAAATCCAAAAGCTAAACCAATCGGGTTAACACCAATGGATTGGTTGTAATTTTTCACAACACGTTGCGCGAACATATCTTGAACGCTTGCCGTCATCAAGATTATCGCAATTGCAAATATTAAAACGTACAATTTCTTCATAGAATCTCCCCAAAATTATTTTAACAACATTCATTCTATCAAATACAAATTAAAGTTAAACTTTTGATATATCCAAGTTCTATTTGAAAATTTGTTAAGATTTTTCCAGCTTAGTCAAAAGAATTTGTTATTCTTTAATATTTTCTTATTTTTACTTTATGAAATTCATTAACATTGTAATTTTAGCAACATTTTATGAAGAAACATTTCGTAATTATCGTATTATTGGCAATCACATTTATTTCAATCAATGATGCAAATGCCCAAAACAGTTTATTTGGTGTAGATTTGGGTTTGGCTCTTCCTGCCGGAGGTTTAAACGCCGGAACGGGTTTTGGCATCGAAGCAAAAGGAATTATTCCGATGAAAAAACATCCGTACATCGCTTTCGGAATAGGTGTGGGTTATTATTGGTGGGGTGAGAAAAAAATCTCCGGATATGACAACAGTCGAAGCAATATACCAATATCGGCAACCTTGATGTTGTTTGTTTCACAGAACCCAATCCGGTTATATTTTGGTTCAGACTTTTCGATGAACTTCATGTCTATTACATCTGAATCATGGTTTAGTGGTGTCAAAGGATCCAGAACTGACCAACACTTTGGCTTTGCTCCACTTTTTGGTATAATTGCACCTATCGGTGACAACACTAATATCATAGGCACTATGAAGTACAATCTTATCTTAATAGACGAAACTTTTAACTTCCTTTCTTTGCGCGTTGGCTTAACGTTTTAGTTAGATGGAATCTCGCGGTGGGTGTAGATATTAATAATTGTGAATAATTTAACCATTTAGATATAGGTGTAATATGCTTAGAGTTTTAAAAAATCTTTTAAAGTTTTTATTAGCCACATTGATTTTGATTAGTTGTTCTTCATCAAATTTTTATTACCAACTTTACGAAATTGACTCAAATGACCTGAAAATTTCACAAGAAAAAGTAGAGTATGAAAATTCTGATGTCATGTTAACATTTGATTTTTGGGCGCAGAATGGTAAATCTAACATACAGATTTACAACAAGACTGATTATGATGTCATAATTGACTTAGAGCATTCACATCTCATTGTTAATAATTTAGCTGTACCTTATTATGAGGAACGTGTGCATTCTTATAGTGATACAAAATCAGAAGAAAAAACAGAAAATACTTCTAAAGGTTCTGCTGTTTCTTCCGAGTATATGTCAACATCTACAGTAGAAATACCTGCAACCAAAAAGATTATTATTCCCCCAAAGTCATTTAAGATGATAAATGGCTTAGAACTTAATAATCAGCTTAACATGAATTGCAATTTAATTAGGTATCCAAGTCGAAGGGAGATTAATACTCAATATTTCCAAGAGGCACATTCGCCATATGTTTATCGTAATATTTTAACATATAGTCTTATGGAATCAGTGCCTGTCACAAAAAAAGTTGAAAATAGGTTTTGGGTCTCATCTATAACGAATTATCCGATAAATGAATTTATTGGTTGGAGAAAATCAATCATTTGCGAAACAGAATATTCATCATTAGTTTTCAAGCATCACCTTTCAAGAAGATTTTATATTGAGTATTTAAGAACATACTAAGTTTATACAAAAAATCTAATCATTTACGGCTTTCTTCAAATGCAAATCCATCTGCGGAAACGGAATAGTCAGCCCTTTCTTAGGGAAAGTGTTGTAAACTTTCTCGTGCATATCGAAATAAATATTCCAATAATCTTCACTTTTGCACCACACTCTTACAGTGAAATCAACTGAACTATTATTGAGCTTCGATAAAGCAATCAATGGTTCGGGTTCAGGCAGAACTCGGTCATCTTCGGCAATTAGGCTCTGAAGAGTCTCGCGTGCTACTTCGGCGCTATCACCGTACGAAATCGAAAAGAGCATATCCACTCTGCGTTCAGTCTCGTGAGTGAAATTTATCAGTGATGAATTAGCCAAATTTCCGTTCGGCAAAAAGACTACGCGATTATCGAATGTTTTTAATAATGTGTTGAAAATCTGGATTTCGTAAACTGTACCGATATATCCCTGAGTTTCGATTACATCGCCTACCCTGAATGGTTTGAACATGAGTATCATTACACCACCGGAAAAATTCTGCAATGTGCCGGATAGCGACATCCCAATAGCCAAACCCGCTGCACCCAACAATGCTATAAACGAGGTCATCTCAAATCCGAGCATGGATGCAACTGAAATAATCAACAAGACTCTGAGCAAGATATTTAATAATGTTCGCAGAAATGGACGCAAAGACGGGTCAATATGCTTTGCTTCTAAAATTCTGCCTAATGCTTTGCCCACAAATTTTATGAGCCACAATCCAATAATTAAAGTCGGAATAGCGACGAGTAATTTCAACCCGTAGATTACTGCAATTTCTGATAAATAATTGACTAAACTGTTAATGTTGTCCATTTACTTCCCGTGATATTTCAAAATATTTTTTATTAAACGATACCTATACAATGTTGCAATATATAGTTTGTGAGGCGAAATGTCAAATCAAAGGTGGACAGTCTGATAATCTCGGTGGTATCTCAAATCGTTTGACTTCGCAAGAAGAATTAATCACAAAAATGCTCTTCCTCCGAATTTTTAATGTGCTTCGAGCCAATTTGAGCCGATTCCTGTTTCCACAATTACAGGAACTTCGCCCAATGTTAGAGCCGAGCTCATTTTATCAATCACAAGTGATTTGATTTCGTCAATTTCACTTTTCTGCACTTCGAAGACAAGTTCGTCATGGACTTGGAGCAACATCTTAGAATTATATTTATTTTTGGCAAATTCATTGTGAATCGTAATCATTGCGATTTTGAGCATATCACTTGCTGTGCCTTGAATTGGCAAATTGATTGCGGCACGTTCGGCAGCATTTCGCAAATTGAAATTCTTGTTGTCAATATCCGGGAAATACCGTCGGCGACCGCACAAAGTCTCTGCGTAGCCGTGTTTGCGAGTGAATTCTACAGTTAAATCCATATATTTTTTAATTCCTGCATATTTTGTGAAATAATTATCAATTATTTCCTTTGCTTCGGAGCGGGATAAGCTCAATCGCTGAGCCAAACCAAAACTTCCAAGCCCGTACATAATCCCGAAATTTACCGTTTTTGCAATTCGACGCATATCCTGATTCACTTCCGATATTGGCTTGCCGAACAGCACTGAAGCCGTTGCGGAGTGAATATCATGATTTTGGCGGAAGCTATCAATCATTTGCTCGTCGCCACAAATGTGAGCCATAATCCTCAACTCAATTTGTGAATAATCCGCAGACAATATCACGTAATCATCATTTTTAGCTATAAAAGCCTTACGGATTTCCTTACCTTTGTCCGTTCTGATGGGAATATTCTGCAAATTCGGGTCAGTTGACGAAAGTCGCCCGGTGCTCGCCACAGTTTGGTTGTAAGTAGTGTGAATTCTGCCCGTAGTCTTGTTTATCAATCTTGGGAGCGAGTCCACATAAGTTGATTTCAATTTCTGGATTTGACGATATTCGACGATATACGATGCAATCGGATATGATAAGGAAAGTTCGTTCAGCACCTGAACGTCTGTGCTATAGCCGGTTTTATTTTTTTTGATTGGCGGAATTTGCATTTTTTCAAATAAAATTTCAGCTAATTGTTTGGGCGAATCAATATTGAATTCGATTCCTGCTTCTGCAAAAATCAACCTTTGCAAATCTGCGGCTTCAATTTCGATTTGTTTCGATACTTCAAGCAATGCACTTGTATCAATGCAAATGCCGTTCGCCTCCATTTGCGTCAGCACTTCAATCAGCGGAAATTCGATATTATGCGCCAAATCGAACAGCTTTTTGTCCTTTGCTAATGCTTCGTCCAATTTTGCATAAAGTCGTAGCGCCAAATCGGCATCTTCTGAAGCATAATCCTTGATGATTTCAGGGTCCACATCGCTCATGGAAATTTGCTCAGATTTTTTCTCACCAATTAACGAACTGATTGGAATCGGTTCGTAATTCAACCATTTTTTAGACAAATCATTCAGATTGTGCTTTTGGTCAGGGTCTAAAACGTAGGATGCCACCATGGAATCGAACGCAATAGGTGATAAATCAACACCGTGACGTTTCATGATACTCATGTCAAATTTGATGTTTTGACCACACTTTTTGATATTCGGATTTGTCAAAATCGGAGCAAGTTTGGAAATTGCGAGGTTTACGGGGATTTGATTGTCGCGTCGTGGTGCGGGCTTTTTCTCGGAGAAGAGATTTGAACTGTATTCAGGCAAATTATCCTCATCATAATAAACCGGAATATAGCATCCGGTAAATTCGGCAATGGAAATCGCGATGCCTACGATGTTGCAAGTCGCACGGTCTAATCCTGTGGTTTCGAGGTCGAAAGAGAGTGTATTTGCGCGTGATAATTCCGCAATCAAAGCATCTAATTTTTCGATTGAATCAATCAAGCGGTAATCCTTGTCAATACTGCCAAAGTTATCATGCTGCTTTTGCTCAATCTCATGAGTGACATTGAGCCAAATTTCGGGATTGCTTTTTCTCCGCCATTTCTCGCGAATAGTATTGAAACCTGCTTCCGCGAATAATTTGTCCAATTCGATAAATTGCGTTTCGCCCTTTTTCAAATCTTCCAAACTCGGCTCGAGTTGCATATTTGTATCAATAGTAACAAGCTCTTTAGAAAGCATTGCCATTTCTCTTTCACCTTCGAGTTTTGTTCGGACGGATAGTTTCTCGATTTTATCCAAATTTTCGTATATTGCTTCAACGCTGCCGAACTCGACTACAAGAGGAATCGCCGTTTTTTCACCAATCCCTTTCACACCCGGCACATTATCGGAAGCATCTCCAATCAATGCCAGCACGTCAATCACTTGGTCGGGACGGACACCGAATTTTTCTTTAACTTCATTAATCCCGACGTATTCAAAGTCTTCGCCTTTGCGTCCGGGTTTCATTAGCGTTACTTTCTCGTCCACGAGTTGGTAATAGTCCTTGTCCGACGTTACGCAGACAGCTTGCCAATCATTTGCAGATGCATTTTTGGCGATTGTCCCGATTATATCATCGGCTTCAAATCGAGCGATTTCGATGCATTTGATGCCAACGAATTCCAAGAATTGTTTGATTCGTGGCAATTGTGGGATTAATTCTTCGGGAAATTCTGCACGATTTGCTTTATATGCTTCGTAACGTTCGTGCCGAAAGGTTGGTTCTGCACGGTCGAAAGCTACGGAAATGTATTCGGGGTTTTCTCGCTCCAAAAGCGACGAAATCATGTTTGTAAAGCCAAAGAGCGCCCCCGTGGGTTCGCCCGATGGTGATTTCAAACCGGATTTTATCATTGCATGATGCGCCCTAAAGACCAAGGACATGCCGTCTATTAAAAATAATTTATTCAATTTCGTGTTTACTCGCTTTATTCAAAATTCGATAGAAAGAAATTTCAAAATATTATTGTAATTTTGGGATATATTAGATTAACAATTTACGCAAATAAAAATGAGTTTAAGAATAGCGTTTTTTGCATCACATGGCGGAAGCAATATGCAAGCAATTATTGATGCCATAAAATCAGGCGAAACTGATGCAGTTGCCGCATTAGTGATTTCGAATAATTCTGAAAGCGGAGCGATTGAAAGAGCCAAAAAAGAAGGAATTCCTTTCAGTCACATCAGTTCCAAAACGCATCCTGACGAAAACGAGCGAATCTCGACAATGATTGAAAAATTAGATGAGTGCAATATTGATTTGATAATTTTAGCCGGATATATGAAAAAAATCCCAAGTCAAATTATCGAGCACGTCGGTGGGCGAGTTTTGAATATTCACCCGGCATTACTGCCCAAATTTGGTGGCGAAGGAATGTACGGAATGAACGTTCACAAGGCTGTCATCGAATCCGGCGAGACTGTTTCGGGGGCAACGGTTCATCTTGTGGATTCGGAATATGACCGCGGCAGAATTTTGATGCAAAAGGAAGTGCCCGTTCTTGCCGATGACACGCCTGAAACACTTGCTGCAAGGGTGCTTGTAGCAGAGCATTTACTATATAAAGAGACATTGAAAAAAATAATTTCAGGTGATATAATTATCTGACGATGATAATTTTCCGCTTGTAAATTTTATCATTGTTTGTAATCACTAACAAATATACTCCGGTTGAATACAAATTGTGGTCAATTCCATGCTCGATATATGAACCATTTGAGTGCAAAGAAGCTTTTTCGATGGAATTGCCGTTCATGTCGAAAAATTCTAATTTCGGGCTTACAAACTGAATTTTTCCGCTTGTCAGAATCATCTTGTTATTATCGAATTTTATGGTAAAATCCTCGTCCGAATCTACAGAATGCACACTTGCAGGGTCATAAGCATTGCCTCGAATATAAAATGTGTTATCACCTGCGAGAGTGCTGATGGTTAATTTCATTGATTTTTCACCTGAAGTTTTAGGTTCAAACCGCACTTCAGCACTTTCCAATTTGTCCGGAGCAAATGACGTTGTGAAATCAACCTTGAGGTAAATCTCGTCCGCTGATGTTCCTCCGTCATATTGTAATGACTGTGACATCTTTTCCAGTCGCATGTTTCCGTCATTTATCAAGAAAATATGAGCAGCTTTGGAAGCTTGAATTGCTGTTGTATCGAAATCTAAAGTATCAGGGCTCGCAAGCGAAAGTGAATATTTGGCATTAATCGGAATGATGTCGAATTCGAGAAATCCAATATCATATGCTTGATTCCAAAGTCGCGATTTGCCGCCGCTTGTAAATCCGGCGCCTGTGTTCACTTTGCCGAAGCGATAATCTAAAGTCAATTCATGTCGCCAAGTATAGCCCAAATCTTCCGATGAAGTTACTTCGCCATTGCTATGTAGCACCACGACAGATTTTGACGAATCAGGACAATATGAAAATACAGGAACCCGTTCGATAGTATTGAAATCGAATACATTTTCAGTCCAAGTTTGCCCACCATTGACAGTGTTGTAAACTTTCCCTATGTTGGCTGCTGTTCCGGCGCCCGGTCCGAATGCAACAGCCGAATCTTGATTTACCAAAGTGATATACTTAATCAAACCGTCCGAAGCCACATCGGAGATTTCCCACGTTTTCCCTCGGTCATCGGAATATATGATTCTGCCCGCACTTGTGCCTGCCATGACTTTATCGCCATAAGATGCAAATGCACCACGAACTAATGCTTCGCCGCTTTGCAATGTGAATGTATTGGCGATTTCAGCCCATTTCCCGGCTTCTTTGCGAGCGATTCCAAAAGACTGGTTAGCTTTCAGCTTTTCGCCAAATGCGATAGTGGTCTCATCTTCATAAACGATAATTCCATGAATCTTCTTCACGAAACTCGAAATGTCTTCGCTCTGCCATGTTTTGCCCGTATCTTTGGTCGAAACTACTCTCGATTTCAAATTGCCGCCCGATACAGCTCCAAATGCTCGTGCAACCGAAAAAGCCTGAACAGATTGGACAGTATCATTCTGGAAAAATCCCAAAGTTCTGCCCCAATGATAAATCATACCACCGTCCATATCATAGTTATAGCCGCCCACCCAAAAGTCAAATCTTCCGGCTGATGATGCCGAATTCCAAACTATTGCATCGTATTCGGGCGATGTTTCTGCCACTAAATATGTGTTATAAGTTGGTATTTCAATCGGCATTTTGACGGTTTCGATATTGAAATATCCTTCGTCATTTCGATATTCGATTATTAAATCAATATTGCCGCTAAACCAAGGGTTCAGTTGATTCAATTGGAAACCTAATGTTTTTTCAAAACTGGAATTTCCTTCGAAATTATCAATTGTGAATTCAATTTCTTTTTGATTTACATAGTTTCCTTTGGCAATTATTTTCACGTCCAAATCATTGGTAGAGGAAAGGAAATTTCGAAATGTAAATTTTAAATTTGTTGGGTTGTACGATGTAATTGCATCTGAATTTTCAATTAAAATGTGTTCTATCGCTATTCCGGGAGAACTTTCGCCATCGGGGAAATTCATTGTGAGTGCTTTCCCTGCATTGAGCGAGCCGTAGAAGAAGCGTTCATACAAATGAAGCGATGGGTTGAAAAGATTAGCTGCGGCGCGGATTCTGTGCTTTATTTCATGTGTGCTGATTTCGGGCTTAACAGTCTTCAGCAAAGCGACGATTCCGCTCACAAAAGGTGCAGCCATCGAAGTGCCCGATTTTGTTTTGTATGTATTTAGAGGCATAGTGGACATAATGCCATCGCCCGGGGCGAAAATATCCACATTAATACCATAATGCGTAAAGCCCGATGGTGAGCCACCTTTGGTAATCGAACCAACTGAAATTATGCCGGGCAAAGATGCAGGATAAAATGGAAATTCATCATTATTAAGTATGAAATTTCCCGCTGCGGCAACGATTACTATGTTTTGTTCTAAGAGCGAATTTACAACGTCATTCATCAGTGGGTCGTGATATTCGCTGCTCCAACTGCAATTGATGATGTCTGCTCCCCGCATCGCAGCATATAGCATCCCTTCGTAAGGGCGGTAAATATTTCTTGAACCTGTTTGCGATGATAGATTATCGGTGGCGCATTTGACAGCTATAATTTTTGCTCCCCAACTTGCTGAAGCAATGCCGATTTCGTTATCAGTCGTCGCAGCAGCAACTCCGCTCACATGAGTGCCGTGGTCATTATTGGAAAGAGTTGGTTTAGGATTATTATTCGCTTCCCACTGATGATTTTTTGCCTCGCTTTCGGAAATATCGCCTACAAAATCCCACCCAAAAACGTCGTCAATAAATCCGTTGCCGTCGTCATCAATTCCGTTGCCCGGAATTTCTGCCGTATTTATCAAAATCTGACTTTTCAAATCATTGTGGTCAATGTCAATTCCCGAGTCAACAATTCCAATGCGAATATTTTCAGAGCTTTTCGATTTGTCCCACGCTGCCGAAGCCATTATTTGGTTCAATCCTGTTTGGTCTTTTAGTAGAGGGTCGTTAGGTGTTTCGTCCAATTGATAATATGCTTCGGGAACGCAATATTCTATGTCTTCGTGGGCATTGAGCAATTTAGCAAGTTTGAGCGAATTTTCGTAATCGGAGTGAATTCTGTAAATCATTCCCAAGCGATTTTTGCTCAAAAGCATATCGTTTTTGAAAAATTTTTGGAAAGGAGTTTCGATTGCTTCAATATTTATTTCATCGCCAACAACAGTCTTGACAATTTTCAATATTTGCTCTTTACTCATATATTGATGCGGCTTGATATATATAGAACCACTGACAAATCCACCGTATTTTGGTGTTTTGATATGAAAGACCTTCCTTGGAGTGTAAAACCCGGAATGAACTTCTTTGCCTTTGATTACTATCTTGTAGGAGTAATCCTCCTGAGATGCATTTAATTGAATTGATATAAGAATAAGTAAAGTTAAAGATAACAACTTAAACATCAAAACTCCTGTTGTATTATTACGAAATAGCAATCGGGTTCTTCCCAAGGTTTTTTAGGGTCTATTCTATTCCGACAGCCCGGTTCTGCTTTTCCGGCGATAATCACCGAATAACTTTTACCCAATGTAAAAAGCACGTCGCTAAGGCGATTGACATAGTTGTCGCTTTTTTCATCATAAAAGAAGAAAGTTACTTTCTGCTCTCGGATTTCAGTCGTATATGAAGAAAAAGTAAATTGTTCGACACTTTCCGAATAAGATTCGTCCGATTCCAATTTTTTGATAAATGTAATGGGAATATCATCTGTTGCATTTACAAAACGATACCTGAAAATAGAATTATCACTTATACCAAGTGGTTGGAATTTATTTGCAAAGATTTTGATATCATTGCTGTTACCTGAAGCTACAAACATAATTCTTTCATTTTCGGTTGATTCGATTTGGTGAGAGACACCGTTTACTCTGACTTCTATTGCGCCTTTGTCCACCACGGTGGCGATGGAATTTGAAGCGGATACTCGTGCGTCAACGACTAAATTTTGGATTGATTTTGAGGATATTATATCAATATTTACAAAATCTGCATCACGAACAGCATTGACAACTTGCACAAATAAGCCTTCTTCGAGAAACGATACTGTTGTGTTGACAACATCATCTTCTACAACTGAAATCTTAGTTTTGCCGTCAGTATCTTCAGAAAGTATAAGCAAATAACTGCTACCGGCTTTGAATTCGCCTTTTGCTGAATAGAGCAATTTTGCAGGTTGCGAAGCCGTGAAAATACTCAGCGGAGCGACGCCTTCATAAAGTGCTAAAGACGATGATAATTCACCTTGAGAAATTTCAGATGCAAGTATTGTCCCCGACGAGTAACCATTTGGGAATAAAGCAGCATTTGGCTCGGCTCTTGCTCCAAGAGATACAGTTATTGCTTCGTAATTTTTGGAAGCGTGAAGAACTCTGACGATTGCCTTTCCGGTTACATCCTCTTGCAAACTGACGGGTTCGACCAAAAGCATTTCACCTGCAATTGTATTGCCTGAATCGAGTATCACAAGTGAATAATTTTGCAAAACTTCTATTGATGATTTAAGATGGATTGTCTCATTACCGCCAACTGTCGCAGAAATGGAATCCCTGAAAACTGTGTTGCAAACGCTAATCTGATTGTAATCGGTGATTTGGTCGGGTAGAACAGATGATGCAATTGAATTCCCGTTGAAGTTGATGTCAATTTCGTTTGACGAAAGATTGATAATTCGGATATTTGCATTTCTATCCTCAACAACTCTTGGCGATGTAAGAGCCGCGCCGCTCATCTCATCTTCATCCAAAAGTTTCAAAGTCGGGTTGCCTTCACCGTCCTCTGTCACAATGAGTACGTATTGTTTGCGTGCTTCTAAATTTACTTCAAAGGTTTTGATGATTGATTCAATTCCACTTTTATTTCTAATTAAGGAAATTCCCATTGTCTCAGCAATCAAATTCAAGGGACTTACAGATGAATTCATGTAATTCACATTGCTGAACATGATTTCGCCGTTAGGGCAACCGCTCCTAACAGCAAATGATGAATTTGTATCGGGGAATAGATTTATGATTTTGAGCAAACTTTCGTAGTTGTTGTCGGGCAAAGCTGTCGTAGTTCTCAAGAATAGTAAAGTGTCCACGCTGCATCCGGGATTTGCCAAACATTCACGGCTTGGTACTGCAAAGTACGTATAGCGAGTGTTGCGCAAGAACTTTTGCAACATATCTAACTCATACTCTTTGTTGCTCCCCGAATAAACATTGAAAAAAGCCGAGTCAGCCGGAGGTTGAACAGAACTTGAGCTCGTGCCCCACGGAGTTACATCCGTTTTGGTGATTCCGGACATATCCAAGGTTCTGGGGCTTTTGTCCTTGCTGAGATTAATAAAACGAACTCTGACGCTTTCGGCTTTCTCCGGAGGATTGACCAAAGCCGGGTTCTCTTCGATACAGGCGCTAAGAATTAACGCTAGAACAATTAGTAGTATGATTCTTTTTAACATAGATAAAAGTCGTTTTTGTACAAAGATTATTTATAACAGACAAACAAGTTGCAATAAAGTTACAATTTACGAAAAAATTTAATTTGCTGTTAATATTAAGACGATTAAAATTTATTTTTTTCGTTTAGTGATAAATTATTATCTTAGTATATATTTTTGGCACAATTTTTTCTGGATATATAGATTCGATGATTTTAATAGATAATATATTAGTTGACGAGCGGATTGGGACGAGTGATTTCGAGTGCGATTTGACGAAATGCAAAGGTGCTTGTTGTACCTTTCCGGGCGAATACGGCGCCCCCGTTCTCGATGACGAGATACCCAAAATCATGGAAGCCATGCCTCATGCTCTCGAGCATCTATCCCAAAAATCTATCAAAGTTATCGAAGAACAAGGCTTTGTTTCCGGAATTCCGGGCAACATGACCACAGTTTGTATTGAAAAAAAGGATTGTGTGTTTGTCTTTTATGAGGGCGATATTGCATTGTGTGCCCTCGAAAAGGCTTACTTAGAAGGCAAAACCGACTTCAAAAAGCCGGTATCATGCCACCTGTTTCCTATCAGAGTCGGTGATTACGGGGGGAAATCGCTATATTATGAGAAAATCTCAGAATGCGATCCGGCAATTACCAACGGAAGGAGAACGGGAAAAAAAATATACACTTCTGTCAAAGAAGCTATCATCAGAGAGCTCGGCGAGAGTTGGTATAATAATTATCTTAATGTAATTAACGGTAAATAAAGAGGAATATGAATATAACACTTGACCTTCGGACGTCTTTATCGCAAAGACTTACACCTCAGCAAATTCAATATCTGAAATTGCTCCAGTTGCCGCTGGTGCAATTTGAGCAATATATAACCGAAGAACTCGAACAAAATCCGATGTTGGAAGACCCCAACAGTGCTATAGATGATGTCTTTTCCGACGACGAAGATGATTTTATTCCGAGTTTGCCCACGGCTCAAGACGCACAGTCCACTGTTTCAGAGCCTGATGTAGTTGATGACCATTCTGAAACTGTATATACAGAGTCTCCTACTGAAGATTTTATCGTAAGCGAAGATGAAAAAGACCCATTCGAGATTTATGATATGGTCTGGCAAGATGATGTTGGTAACGAATCCCATTCGTCGGACAATTTCGATGATGACGAACGTACGCCATTTCAAATAAAAGATAATGTCACTTTTGAAGAGGATTTGATAAGTCAACTGAATTTACTCGAATTGACAGAAGAAGAGTTGATGATTGGCGAAAGAATTATTGGCGATTTGGATAGCGATGGATATTTCAGACGCGAACTTCAAGATGTGATTGATGAATTGAATTCCGAAATTGCCCGAATTAATACATTGGCTCAAGGCAAGCATTATATCGAAATGCACCAGCAAAATGGGCAATCGCATTCAAATCCTGCAAAATATTACGAACTGACTTCCGAAAGCCGCCGTTTGCTCGAATCAGCTTTGCATCTGACTAATAACGAAGGTCAACCGACAAGTATTCAAAATCATCAAAAAGCTGATGAATTAAAATTTTTCAAAAATATTGACATTGAAACAGGCGAAAGAGTGCTTTCGATTATTCAAGGACTTGAACCTCCGGGCGTAGCATCGCGAAATATACAAGAATGTCTGATTGCCCAAACTAAACATAAGGAAGCCGCTCCCGATAGAGATTTAGCGCTGGATGTATTGTCAAAATGCTACGAACCCTTCATACGCAAGCATTACAAGCAAATCATCAAGGATTTGAATATTTCGGAAGATGAACTTCGGAATGCAATTGAATTTATCAAAAGATTGAACCCGAAGCCCGGCGGCGGAGACAATCAACCCGAGATGAATTCTGTGATTCCCGATTTTATGATTAACCGCGATGAGGAATCGGACGAATTGATGATTGGGCTGAACGACAGTCGCATCCCGCAAATCAAGCTCAATAACTTATATGATAAGCTTAAGAAAACTGCGAAACTTAAAAAATTCAACAAAGACACAAAAAAGTGGCTCAAAGATAAGCACGAAGATGCGAAATTCTTGATGCAGGCAATTGTACAGCGTAAAAATACTATGCTGAAGGTGATGACTGCCATTGCCCATAAACAGAAAGCTTTCTTTTACGAAGGTTCATCGGCGATGAAACCGCTCCGGTATAAAGACGTTGCCGAAGAATCGGGAATGGATATTTCAACTGTGTGCCGTATCGTCAATGGCAAATACGTTCAGACCGAATATGGAACCTACGAGCTAAAGCATTTTTTCAGCGAGGCATTGCCCACTGAAGACGGCGAAGATGTTTCAAACAAAGTCATCAAAGATGAATTGAAAGATATTATTGAAGCGGAAAACAAGAGCAAACCGTACAGCGACGAAGAATTGAGCAAATTGCTCGGTGATAGAGGCTATCAAGTTGCTCGACGTACAGTCGCAAAATATCGCGAGCAAATGCGAATTCCGGTGGCTCGATTACGCGTTGAGATTTGATTTTAATGCGTTTAGTGATTTTTTCATATTGCCGATAAATATCAACCACGCGATTACTATCGTTGCCGTCGTGGCGTAAAAACCTGCATCGAAAGGTAATTTCGCCATTTTCATTTCGAATAGATAGGCTCTGACGGCAGTGAACAAAAGCAACAGAATGGCTGCTATCAAAGATGACTTGAATAATGAAGGCACAGACAGAATTGCGATATACCTGATTGCCGATTTGCCCAAAATTAGCAAATATGACTTGAGAATGAAATAACTTGCAATCGGTATCAGCACCAAAAGCGCCAATGATACCAAATATATGATTGATGGCAGTTTGGGACTGATATCAGCCAATCCGCCGGAAATCATAAATGCAAGAAAAAATGCTATCAATATCAAAATTGCAAAATATTTGCTATCGCAACTGATCTTTGTTTCGTCATTTAAGAGGTATGTTAATGTTTTCTTTGTATTTAGATACATTTTTTTTGTTCAATATAATTAGAAATAATTTTTTTTTGTTAATTTACTTTTTTAAAATAACAAAAACGAAAATATAAATTACAAACAAAATTAGGATTACGTGATGTCAGACCAAATAAAAATTCATAACCACCAAACTTACTCTATAATTGAGTTGAACGGAAGATTTTTACCGGGTGGCGACCCTGATGTATCGGACTTGATTAGAGACCATATCCGCGAACAAGCCGATTTGGGTGTCAAAGGTATTGTGCTTGATTTGCGCAATGTTGACTTCTTCGCATCTAATGCAATTGGTGCTTTGATGTCGGGTTACAATCTACTCATGGATAAGGGTGCAAAGTTGATTCTCTGGAGACCAAAATCATATCTTAGAGATAGCTTGAGACTTGTAAGAGTGGACAAGCTATTGTCAATAGTTGACGATATAGATGAAGCAATGGACATGATGGGATTACCTCCTGTAAATGAGTAATCGCTGAGCTAATTTTCCTAATACCGCAAAATTGCCATTTGACCGGCATTTGTGGTTAATTGTAATGATATATATAACAGTCCGTTTTTATACGGACTTATTTTTTTAGAAAATTACTTGATTTTCAAACTAAATGAGATTGTCGTTAAGATTAAAACCTGATGATTTAACGTCTTTTATATAGATATGGTATCTACCTCATTTGCTTCAAAGGTAAAAAGTAAATGACGCCAAAAATGAAAATAGGAAATTGAAAAATGTTGATGGGGATTATAGATGCAGTAGTTTTCATGTTTGTCGAAATGGCACCCTACATAGTGCTGGGGCTGATATTCGTGGGGCTGTTGAATCTGTTCATAAATAAAGACCTTATCGCTCGCCAGATAGGGGAAAAAAGTTTTATGTCGAATCTGAAAGCTGCACTAATCGGAATCCCTTTGCCGCTCTGTTCCTGCGGCGTTATTCCGGGAGCGGTTTATATGTCCAAAAGCGGAGCTTCGAAAGGAGCGACAATTTCATTTTTGATTTCGACACCACAAACAGGCGTGGATAGTATAATAGCTACTTACGGCATGATGGGACCTGTTTTTGCGATTTTCCGTCCATTAGCGGCTCTAATTATGGGTATTTTGGGGGGTACATTCATCAATACAATTGATAAAGATGAGCCCGAAAAGAAAAAATTCATCAATCTTGCTCAATTTCAACCTGCTACCAAGCCGGATTTAAGAACAAGAATCAATAGTACAGCCAAATATGCGTTTGTAGAATTTTTAGATGATATTTCAGCACAATTTGTTTTGGGTGTTATCATTGCAGGGCTGATTGCCTTTTTCATTCCTGATGATTTCTTTGCTGATTCGGCAATTAATTCGGGAATTCTCGGCATGTTGATTATGATTGCAATCGGAATCCCGATGTATATTTGTGCTACGGCATCAATTCCTATTGCTTTGAGCTTGATGATGAAAGGTTTTTCTCCGGGCGTAGCATTTGTGTTTCTGGCAGCAGGACCCGCAACAAATGTAGCAAGTTTTGCCATTATATCGAAAACTCTTGGCAAGAAAATTGCATTTTATTACGTCGGGACAATTGCTGTTCTCGCTATAGTAATGGGATATTTGCTCGAATGGATTTTTTCTGTCATTGGTACGTCTTCAATATTACATGTTCACGAGCATGACCATGGAACATTTCTTATTCCACATAATTTTGCAATTATTATCAGTATAATTTTTGCTGTCATGCTTGGGTTCAGTTTTTATAGAAAGTATTTTGCAAAATTTTTTAGGAAAAGTGAGGGTAATATAATGGAATCAGGTACAGCACAAAGCGTAGTAGAAATTGAAGGAATGACTTGCAATCATTGTGTGGCAAATGTCAAAAGGGCTATAGAAAAAGTGCCGGGCGTACAATCTGTAGATGTCAGATTGGACGAGAATAAGGCATACATTCAAGGTGATTTTGATATGAACAAAGTAAAAGCAGCAGTAGATGAAATCGGCTATAAAATTGTCTGATGTATCACCGAAAATTGAAAATATGCTATATTTGCATTTTTAAATAATGATTGATATGAACAAAACAGCAATTTACCCGGGTACATTCGACCCAATTACTAACGGGCACGTAGATGTTATCGAACGAGCGTGTGAGATGTTTGACCATGTGCATGTTGTGATAGCAGTGAATTCTAAGAAACAGACGCTCTTTTCTGAAGAGGAAAGATTAGTCATGATTAGAGAATCGCTCAAACATTTGGAAAATGTCTCCGTGATTGCACATCACCAACTTACTGTGGATATTGCTCGCGACACAGGAGCAGTTGCAATCGTTCGCGGCATTAGAGCCGTTTCGGATTTTGAATATGAATTCCAAATTGCTCTCATGAATCGCAAACTTGAGCCAAACATTTATACTGTTTTCCTGACACCTCATGAAAAATATACTTATCTGAATTCGAGCATTGTTCGGGAAATGGCAAGTTATGGCAAATTTGCTGAAGATTTTGTTCCGCCAATTGTAGTAGAAGCTTTGAAAAAGAAATTTGAATCAAAATCTTAAAATATACGGAGAAAATGAATGAAATTAACTGTTGATATTAGTCTTTATCCACTTAGCGAAGATTTTATTCCTTTTATTAAGGAATTCATAATTCGGCTCAAATCATACGAAAATCTGACGATTGCTACGAACAAGCTCAGTACTCAAGTTTCTGGCGAGTTTGACGAAGTAATGAAAATTATCAGCACCGAAATGAAAGCAACTTTGGAAGAGCAGCGTTCAGTGCTTGTGATGAAATTCTTGTTGGGCGATAAATTGAATGACTGATTTTAGGCATATAACTGCCTATGTAATTAAAAAAAATGATGAACAAAGAACAAATTGACCGATAAAGATAAAATATTGAATAATGATGACCAACGCGAGTTATCCGAAAGAGAAAGGCAAATCCTGCACAAAATAGTGCATTTGTACATTTTGAAGGCTTCGCCTGTGGGTTCGCGTTTCCTATCCAAATATATCGAGAATGATATGAAATTATCGCCTGCAACAATGCGAAACGTGATGTCCGACCTCGAAGAATTGGAATATATCAGCCATCCTCACACCTCTGCGGGTAGAATTCCGACCGATAAGGGTTATAGATTTTATGTCAATTCGCTCCAAAGCTTTGAAAAGCTAAATAGTGCCGAACTTTCAGCCGTTAAGAAAACTTTATCACAAGGTGATTCGGATAATTTGCTCAAAAATGCCTCAAAAATACTTGGACTACTTTCCAAATATCTGGGCATCGTCAAATTTCCGCACCTACGCGATTTGATTATCCAAAAAATTGAGCTTATTCAACTAAGTTCGACCAGATTACTTGTGGTGCTTGCATTGGAATCGAAACAAATCCGAACTGTGACGCTCGAAGCCGATTGCGAGATTGATTCGGCTGATTTGGATTCGCTTTCAATTTATATCAACGAGCGACTTACTGCAAAACCTTTGAAGTTCATTCGCGATAATTTCGCCGATATTATTAGGGATTCCGACATGGGGAACACGCCTTTAGTTAGGCTATTCACCGAATCTATTGATAGAATTTTTGCCTCATATCAATCAAGCGAACGGGTGCATATTGCCGGAACACCGAATTTGCTTGATTATCCCGAATTTGAAACTCCCGAAAGATTCAAAGGCGTAATTGAATTAATCGAAGACGAAGATGTAATCGTCCATTTGCTCGATAATATTGAAAATAAAGATGGCGTAATTATCAGCATTGGCGCCGAGCACGAAAATCTTATAATGTCGGATTACAGCCTTATCAAATCTACTTACAAAATGGGTTCTGCAACCGGAACGATTGGATTAATCGGTCCGAAACGCATGAATTACGGCAAAATGATTACAATCGTCAAATATATTTCCGATTATCTATCCAAGCATAACGACTACAATTAGGCTTACAACAGGTGATTCATGTGCTTGCGACGCAGAAAATCAACTAATTCCTGAACGTCTTCGGTTTCGCCTTTTTTGCAAATCAAAATAGCATCATCGCTATCAACTACTACTAAATCATCGCATCCGACTATACCAATCATTTTTCCTTGCGACATTACAAAACAATTCTTATTATTTAGCGAAATGACATCGCCTTTGATAACGTTGTTGCTCGCATCTTTCATCGAAATTCTGTAGAGTTCGTCCCAATTGCCCAAATCGCTCCAATTAAAGGATGCTTTGACACAACGGACGTTTTCGGCTTTTTCGAGAATACCATAGTCAATCGAAATCGAAGGTATTTGACCATATATGTTTTGCAAGAATTCTACATAGTTATCCCGACCAAACAAAGGCACTAAATCTATAAATCTCTCGTTTATTTCGGTCAAATATTTCCTGAATGCCGCCATCACAGTGCTTATTTTCCAAACGAAAATACCGCTATTCCACAAAAAATCTCCCGATTCGATAAATCTGCGAGCGGTGCCGATATCCGGTTTTTCGGCAAAAGTCAAACATTGCTTAAGCCCTGATTCGTAGTATGGGTTGATTCCCGGATTGCCATTTTTGAATTGAATATATCCGAATTTGGTTTCCGGTCTCATTGGGTGAATGCCGATTGTGATGATATCATCCGCAAAATCGGCACAGTCGCCGGCGATATCCAAGCTATGGTAAAATTCGCCGAGATTAGAGATATTATGGTCAGAAGGAAACACAAACATTATCGTATCATCATCGTAATTTTTTTGCCTTATATAATGCGAAGACAAAGCAATCGCCGGTGCAGTATTTTTGCCGAAAGGTTCATAAATTATATTTTCTTCGGGTAAATTCGGGAGTTGTTCATGAGTTATAATTCTATGTTCGTAGCCGGTTACGACAAAAATATCATCTTTTCCGAAATAGTTCTCAAGTCGCTCGTAAGTATTCTGTAGTAAGGTTCCTTCGCCAATCATATGAGTGTATTGTTTGGGATTTTTTTCTGTGCTTCGGGGCCAAAATTTAGCTCCCAATCCACCTGCTAATATCAATGCAACTTTTTTCATGCCGTTATTCTCATTCTTATCTTCAATACTATATGTAAAATTATGAAATAAACTTGCAATAATAAAATCAATTTTTGAAATTTTATCAAAATTTTCATTTCAAAAAAGTTTTTGTAGGCTCAACATTAGTCCATTCCTGACAAAAAGCATAATATACCTTAACAAATATAATGAAAATAAAATAATTTGTTGTGATGTTAATATTTCTTAAATTGGTATAAGCAAATTCTGCAAAAAGTTTTTACTTGAAGATTTATTAAATTATACTATCAATTATGATGAAAGATAGAAAAATTGATACATTCCAAGTTAATTGTTTGAGCCATCAAACTTTTGTTTATGCTATCCTTTTGCTTATGCTGATACTTATGTCATCATATTCAAAAGCAGAAACAGACACGCTCAACTGGGTTTTTACAGGAAATGCAAGTGTATCTTCAGACTTTTATTCAATCAATTCATCTCCCGAAAACAGTATCAATCGTCGCCGCCCTACAGATTTGCACAGATTACTCTACAATTCTAATTTGAAATACGGAATTTTCGAGTTGCCAATAACAATAGTACTATCTTCCAATCAGACAAACTTTACAACTCAAGCTCCCGGGGCACAGACATTTATGCAATATTTGCAGAACCCGATGAATATAATAAGAATTGCCCCTCGAATTGGCGACCTGAGCCTTCAGTTTGGGTCATTTGTCCCTCGATATTCCGAGCTTTCCACCGGCAATGCCAATGTATTCGGGCTTGGTGCTGAATATACTCCCGATAATCTTGCAATCTCGGTTTTTTACGGAATTTCGCAACGCGGAGTCGAATCCGATACTTTGCGCGGAATTCGTGGGGCATATGAGCGACGGAGTTTGACCGCACGAGTGCATTATGGAAGCAAACGCACAGGGCTTATCGGTATAAACGTGGTCGCTGCCGAAGATGTCGAAAGTTCGGTGAAATCTCCAAGTTTGGAACTTTTTCCCGAAAGAGGCTTTTTGACTACGATTAATTTTCTCGTTCCATTCACTGAAAGAATTTTTCTGGAGGGCGAAGCAGGTGGTTCACTTTTCACTCGCAACACGCGAGACAATGAAATCGAGAGCAGTAGTTTAGAATTTTTGTCAGTTTTGACACCTATTAAGACATCTACTCGAGCTGATGGTGCCGGAAGATTGAAATTCGGGATAGAATATGACACTTGGGGAATCGCAGCAAATGCGCTTTACGTAGGAGACGGCTACGTCCCATTGGGGTACAGGTTTTTCATGTCGGACAGATTAGAGCTGACTTTGATGCCGAAATTACGTTTGTTCGACGGCACTATTTTCGTTTCAGGCTCGATTGGCACACGCATTAACAATCTATCAAACACAAAATCCCAAACAAGCGAACAATTGTTGGCATCTTTAAATTCTGCAATTCGATTTACAGATTATCTCAGTCTCAATGCGGGATATTCAAACTTTGGATTCAGAAACAGGACAGATAATGACACGCTGAAAATTGATGTCATTTCATCATCGTTTAATATTTCGCCCAATCTGATTTTACGTGGACAAAAGCTGATACATTCGATTACGCTTAGTTTTGCATTCGATGATTACAAAGACTACAACACATTTACAACTGTAATCAACGAAAATTCTACTCGCAGCATAACCGGTGTTCACGTAATCAACTTCACCGAAATGCCTTTGACGACAGATTTGACGCTTATGCAACTCACAAACGACATCAAGCCGTTCGAACTTAGCATCTATTCGATAATTGCAGGTGTGTCATACCGTTTTTTCGACAATACGCTCAATCCATCATTAAAAATTTCATACAATAACACAAGTTACTCGGGAGCCGGTTCGGATAATTCAATCGGGTTCAGGGCAAAAGTGGCTTATATTTACAACAAGAGTTTGACATTTACTGCCGAGGCATCATCCAACCAATATTCATACGGCGAATTGCGGAGTAATGCTTCCTTTGGCGAGACTTTCGTGCGACTTATGGTCGCATCAAGATTTTAGTGCTAATTTTCTAAGGGAGTTTGAATTATGAGGAAAATATTACCAATTTCCTTGCTTTTATTAGCAAGCATTTTTACAAGTTCGTTCGGACAATTGAACGTCCAGTTGGCTATTTCTCCCAATCCGTCGCCATATCTGTCGGATTGGCAGGAAAGGAGAGAAACAGCAACGATGATAATAACAAACTCATCTTCAGACCAATTTTTTGTAAAGTTGCATACTCGAATATATCAGGGTGGATTCTCGGACGGCGAAATTCAAGCCCAGACGATTACCGAGAGAATGCCTGTGATGTTTATTGAACCAGGCGTCACAGTTTTGGATGCTACGGAGTTGATTCCATACGAATCAATGGAATTTTACGGACATGTAAATGAAGTTGTGATACGAACAGGAAAATTACCTGCAAATAATTATACGATTTGTGTTCAACTTTTGGATGCTGAATTAAACGAACCCTTGACGCAAGACCAATGTCGGCAGTTCTTTATAACCGATTATCAAGGTCCTATGTTGCTTTTGCCGGAAAATTTGAGCGAATTAAAACCGGAATCTGTGAGTAATATAATTTTCCGTTGGACTCCTGTAGTTCCGCAGCCATTCGAGCCGGTTACTTATACTGTCGCAGTATTTGAAGTATTGCCCGGACAATCGCCCGATATGGCATTTCAGGCAAATTTCCCGATTCTGACTAAAGAGGCGATGAATACGAATTTTACTCTTTGGACTCCGGATTTCGATTATCCTCAAACGGGAATGCAGTATATTTGGAGCGTTCGGGCTCTTGATTCGCGTGGAAATCCCTTGGGGCAAAATGACGGTTGGGCAGAGCCATTTATATTCAACGTCATAGAACGTAGCAGCGGATTTGGCGGTAATTGTTCGTGCGAGGATGTAAAGAAAACGATTGAAACTCGAGATTGCAAATCATGCTATTCGATTGAAGTAGCAGGATTGCCGATTGATATTAATTGCGGTGTCCCGATTTATCTTTCTGAGGTCAATTCACTTGTTACAGTCAAAAGTGATTTTCCGGTTGATTGCGGCGAGCATAGTTGGCTGTTGACGGGTACCGTATTTAAACCCAATCCTGAATATTTGACAACTGATGCCAATGCTTCAAAATATATTACTGAACAAATTGAAATTCCGCTATCAAATACAAATACTGCTAACTTCGAGAGTTTTGGTTGGGGCAAATTCGAGCTTATTCATTCTATTAATGGTCTGACTATTTCAAGATTTCCATTTTTCTCGGACGAGCCACCAAGCGACGAGGTGCCAATCGCCAAAGGCGGTCATTTTATTAAAATTGTCAGCCCGCAAGATGCTTGTGTCGGCTCGGTAATTAGCGAAGTGGTTGACGGAATGGTAACTATCACATGGGAATCAACCGGAGAATTCGTTGATTTCGAGGTGGTAATTTTGGAAAATCCCTGCGGTAGATACCGTTATCCGGTTCCAAGCAAAGTGCCCGCAATTAAAGTGCCTGCAATGTCGCGAGTGCCATACGAAGGCGAAATTGAAGGTGAAGGCGAAGGTGGCGGTGGCGTTGTTCGTGAAGTACATAAAGAAAAAGTTACAGGTCGCGAAACTCGTTCAGATTGGAGTACGACAAATTCTGTAGTTGTGCCACTGGCTGAATTTCTTGATGGAGGTGATGCATTTATCGTACAAATTGAGGGAAATGCCACATCAACAAATGGCGAATTTTTTATGGTTTACTCCGAGCCAATTTGCTCCAGATATCGCCCGCTTGATTCTGATGGCGTACCAGTTGAGACTACGCCATGCTATCCACCAAGTCACCCCGAAAATGCCTGTATGCCCAATGTTAAAACCTTGCCCGGAAGCGAAATCTCACTTGGCGTATATTCAGAAGACTTAAAGTTGTTCGAATATCCGCGAGCTGTAGCTATGACTGCCGATGCTGTGGATTGGGACATGGTTGAAGTTCAGTGTAATCCAAACGAAGATTGCCCCGAAACTCGGAGTATGGAACAATTCGCGGTTCGCGATTTTGTTAGCCCAACTCAATATAAATGGGAGCTCATCGGCAAGGGTTCACTCAATGACCCATTCGATGTCGGCAATATTTCGCAACTTACAAATGACATTAATGATATTGTCAAAAAAATCGCTGAATTGAAAGAAAGAATTGATTCACTCAATCGTGCAAAAGATTTAAGAGTAAGCACACTTAAAACTCAGCAAGAAAATGCTGAAAAGCAAATCACAATCACAGACAGCACTATCAAAATATTAAGAGATTCGTTGATAACAATCACTCGAACTTTGACTGAAAAACGAGACAGCTTGACAATCATCATAAACGAGCGGATTGTTTTGAGTGATAGGATTATTTCAAAGCGTGATTCGGTTGACGGTGTGATTTTGGATTCCATTTCATATTATGACGAACTGCTGTTAAACAAGCCCAGCAGCTACGAACTCGGATTATACGATGAAATTGCGGACGCTCGTGATGAAGTTGATGACGCGAATAAAGACTTGCGGCAATCTCAGACAGACCTCGCCGACGAAGCCAAACGATTGCAAGATGAAATTATTCAAGCG
This sequence comes from Ignavibacteriae bacterium HGW-Ignavibacteriae-1, assembly GCA_002839825.1. Lineage (GTDB taxonomy): Bacteria > Bacteroidota > Ignavibacteria > Kapaibacteriales > UBA2268 > PGYU01. Next base: position 44,575 of record PGYU01000013.1, read on the forward strand.
TCCGATGCCGTTAAAACCCAACAAGATGTAGTTAATAATATCAACAATCAGATTGAGGGAAATCAGCAAAGGGTAATATTTTTCGAGCGGCAGGCATATAAACTATTCGGTCAATTCGCTACTGTTGCTCGGAATTACATGCGCGAACGCGACCAATATCGTCGTTCAATGAGCAATTTCATCATTCAAAATTTTGATTTTGGTAGCGATATTCACGACACATTAACTAATATTTTCCAATTTGCCGATAATGTAGCCGAAGACATTATCGGCTCGACAAATCAACAATATCGAATGACGCGCCTTGCAATTTTCGATTCGCTTAATGTATCGTTTGCAAATGTAGCCGATGATAGTTGCAGAGCGAAATCTGATTCATTGCGTCGTGCTTTGTGCTCATCATCGCTTACATTTGTTTCGAGCTCATATACACTTTATCGTCAAGCGTTGAGTTCCGCAATTGTTCAGAATTTTGTTGTGGATACATCTGCGATTGACAGCATTAAAAAGTACAGAAATATAGTTCGTTCTTTAGAGCCACAACTCCAAACAGCCAAAATTCAGTTGGAACAAACTTATGATGCTTATAATCAAGCTTTGGAAAATGATTCGACAACAATAGCACAGATTTTACAAGCACAAAAAGACCTCAAGGACTCGATTACAGCTCGAGAACAACGCTTGGCAAAGGTGGAAACCGAATTACGCGATACCGTAAGCAACCGAGAAGAGAAATTCACCAATAAACGCGTCGAATTTGTTGACCGGAAAGCCTTCCATGAGGAATTTCGCCAAATGACTATAATTGATATATCACGCCTGAGTGATACTGTCCAAGTGAAAATATCGGATTCGACTGTGTGCATTACGGAGATAATCAAAATCCAAAGTGATAGCACTATAATCGAGAGCGATATTAAAATTCAAGAAGAATTGCTCAAAACGCTTCAAGATATTCTTGCACTCGATTCGAATGACATCAAAAAAGAAATTGATGATATGATAAGCAAACTCGAAGACGAAATCAAAGCCTTAGAAGACAAACTTAAAGCACTGAAAGACAGTTTAAATGTGAGTTTTGCAGGTACGAAAACTGCAACCGGTCCTAAAGTCTATTATATCCCGCCACCCTTGGAAGATATAATGAAAGATAAAGCGAGATTTGAAGAACTAAAAGATTCAGTTGCCAAAGCCGAAACAGACTTATTATTGGCAAAAGCCGAAAAAGAAGCAGGGCAAAAACAATTAGCGAGAATGTTAGAGAGAATTGGGCGCTCATTAATTCAATATGTTAATGCTGAGGAAAAAATCAGCGAGCTGGAAGATGCGAAAAATGAGGCAGAGGATAAACTCGGCGAAGAAGACGAAGAATCCAAAGAATATGGCGAAAGATTAGACGGAATCCGCCAAACTGCCGAATCTGCTAAAAATACATCCGAGCAAAGACTAAATGATTTGGACCCTGACAAAATCAAGAGTGAGCTTGTTGTTATCAATCAGGACATCGTGACCAAGAAAGTTGACGTTGCCGACGCACTCAATGATTTCAATGATTCATACCTTGATTTAATAGACAAATCCTCCAATCTCGGTCAGTATAGAAAACAATTACAAGCACTGACAAAACAATATGAGTCTACGCTTGACCGTGCAAATGAATTAAAAACAGCACTCACTCAATCACAAAACGAAGTTGCCCGTATGCGAGCTTTGAATGATTATGCAAGGACTCAATGGGCGAATGCTGATTTGGATAAAAATGAACAAGCATATCAAAACCAACAAGACAAAATTCAGCTTTTGGTAACGGCAATTCAAGTATTGCTCCAAAATCATAACAGCACTACTAATCAACAATCAGACGCCGAAGATGAGTTTATGGAGAAAATCGGCAAAGTAGCCGAAAAAATGGAAGAATTAAGTGATTTATTTGATAATTATTTCGAAAAATGGAATGAATATCAGGCAGAAAAGCTGCAAGTCGCACATTGGAAAGTAACTAAAGTCAAAGCTGAAGACCTCGAAGGCAAAGTAGATGATGCCGAAACCAAACTCAACCAAATGATAAAAACTGATAGCCTTGATAAGCAATTCGACGTCACAAAAGTAGATGATGAACTGAGGAAATATCAAGACGCAAAATCAAATGCTGATTCGGCTATTGCCGAAATCGTAAGAAAAGGCAAGGATTTGCTCGATGAATTAGATAAGAAAATTGAAGAAGCCGAAGATAAAGTTGTTGAGAAAAAGGAGGATTTACGCAAATTTTTATTAAATGAATTTAACACCGTTGACCTCGTCGTTCAGCTCAAAGTAACTGTAGATGATGATGTAGTTGACGGATTTCGTTATGACGACAGCCAAAAAATCAAGTCAAAAGAACTTAGATATATGTCCAAGCGTGTGCCGGAATTCGCCAATGAATACCCCGAAGTATCGCCTCCGCCTATTGACTTAATGGCGGGAGAATGTATGGTGAAATATAATTTCGATAAAGACCCCCCAATCACAGCTACCGACCCGAGCTTCTACAGAAAAGAACCTCGCACAATTGCACTTGTTTACAAAAATGGCGAGCCGCTTTGGCCCGAATGGCCCGTAATTGAAAACTCTGCTCCTACATTGTCTAAAGATATTGTGATTATGGCAGGGAATGCCCAAGATACTGATGATTTCTCTATTACCTGCGGCACTGATTGCGATACAAAACCCCTCAAAAGCGGAATTATTGAATTGCCGCAATACATTTGGCGAGGTAATGGCAAATATTATCAGATTAACACGGCAAATTTAGAACATCAAGTCCTTGCTTTTTGGGAGCCGCCGGATGTGCCTCAACCATTTTGTGAAAAAGATTTCGAGGTAGTCAATGACTTCCGGGCAGCTCGGAAGGGACCCGATGACGATGTCTTGGACAAAAAGACTAAACCCCTGATTGTTCCCGGTGTGTTGATTGAAGTACCCGAAAAGATGATTGGTTGGTCCGAAAAGAAAGATTCAATCAAGGCAAGAGTTGTTAAAGGTGACCACACCGGGCTTGCGGGAGAAAAAATCGAATACTCTGTCAAACTGCTCGTGGGTCGCTCAGAAGATTACGGATTTCCAACTGATTCTGTCAAAGTCGTTACAACTGATGGTGACGGATACGCACCAATTGAATTCAACTTCGGCAAAGGATTTGCAAAATTTGAAATCAAAGTGAAATGGTTCCGAAAAGATACTTGCGAAATTAAAACAATTGAAGTCGAATCCCCACTCAAGATTCAAATGCTCCGATTTGCTTCGGGATTGAGCAAAGAAGCTTTAGATGGCGCCATGAAAATATGGGATGGCGCATCTGTTCAAGACATTGCCGGCACGATGAGCACTGATGACGAAAAGAGAATTTACGGAATTGCAGGTTTGTTCGATAATTATCCGAATTTTATCAACGAAGAGTATATAAATTACGAACTTGATGACCCGAAACTCGCTGTTGACCCTGATTCTGTCGAAACCTCATTATTCGGCATTGCCGTCACCTATATAGATGGCGATGTCCCCGAAAATGCAAAATTGGAGTTGACTGCACGTTGCGAAGAAGTTTTCGAACCCATTGCTGACCCATATGAAGATTCGATGGAGCTAAATACCACAAAAGAAGACAGATTCAAAATCGGCATTGATAAGTCAATTTTTACCGTTGTGATGGATGAACCATTCACAGTTGGCGAATTGATAAGCGGAACGGGAAAACTTGAAATCGCTCCGGGCGGGCTTAATCCGGCATTTTTGACTCAACTTCTGAACATTGTTTTAGTCGCTGACGATATTTTCGTCGAAAATGAAGGGCAAGACATTGTAGCTCAATCCGGCAGAGTAATTTGGGAAGCCCCTGACGGCTTATCGGCGGATTTGCCGGGCTTCACATTTACATTAGATTCGCTGTCTTTGCGGGCGAAGCAAGCTGCTCAAATGGGTGGAAAAATTTCCAGTTCCAGCGACAAATTGCCTCACCCTGTTGGATTTGACGCTGAATTATATTCTGACGGTGAATTTTTCGGCAATGTTTATAATTTACCGGAAATAAATATTTCATCTTTCCGGCTAAACCAAGGAACTTCACTCGCAATTGATTGGTCGAGCACTCGTTCTGTTGCCGGATTTAACAACAGCTTCAAGGGTATCGTAATCCGAACTGCAACTCTCGAGTTTCCCAATGTTTTCTCTCGAGAAAATTCACCCGATAAAATGGCTCTTATTGTTGACAATTTTGGAATTTCAAGAGAGGGTGTTCAAGGCACAATTGCACTAAAAGGTGAGGTGACGGGCGGATTTGCAGGTTTTGAAATGACTTTGGAGCAAATCGCACTCGAATTCGAAATGGGTAAATTAAATCCCAAAACAATCACGCTCGAAGGTAATCTCACACCACCCTCAAACATTGTAGATGGTACAATTGCATTCAAAATCACCAAATCCGGCGATGATTGGATTGGCGAGATGACTACTAAGGGTGAAATTCTCGTCCCTTCAATCGGATTGACGATTGCCTTAAATGACGGCACTAAGGCTGAATGGAATACTGCCAAAGAAGAAGGCTCATTGCTCGTCAACGGCATGTTTAAGTCCCGATTTACAGGGGAAATTAATTTAGAAAATCTGAAAATCACGTCCGGTGGAGAGATAGATGCTGATGCTGTCCGTGTGAAAACTGACGCTGCTCTTGTTATTCGCGGATTCAATCTCAATCTCGATGAAGTAGCTTTAGTTCGAGTTTCCGGGGAAGGCTCTACATCTCAGTATGCTATCGAAGTGTCCGGTGGATTTGGCTTCCCGAGCATTCCGGTCAAGAAAATCGAAGGCAAATTAATCGTCAGCCCGGGATTGAAAATCGCAGTCGAAGTTTCTGATGCGGAAATTTCATTCGAGTACGGTCCCGTCGAATTTAGCGGCAAAGTACAATTTGGAAATAATTATTTCAAGGGTGATTTTGATGTCGGGCTTAAGCAACCCAAATTTGGGCTAAAATGTTCTTTCATAATTGGTACTCAGGAAATCGATTCCGTTAATTATTACACTTATTGGTATGCAGAAATGCAACTTGCGCTCGGTCCAACAGGTATTCCACTTGGTAGCACAGGGCTTGCTATCACAAGGATTGGCGGTGGAGTGGGTTGGAATTACGACCCGCCAGTTGGTTCGCAGGAAGGTGCGCCGCGCAATACTGACGGATTCGCATTCAAGGCTCTGATTGGCATCGGTACTGTGCCCGGAGGTAAATTCCTGAATAGTCTCTTCACGATGGTCTATACTCCATCTAAGTTTTCGCTCGGTGGCAAATTATGGTTACTCGAACAAGAGGATAATATATATGGCGAAGGTGTTTTGAATCTTTATTTTGACACTCAATCACCAAATGCTATTGATGGTTTCGTAAAAAGCTTTGTGGGAATTCCCGACGCAGAAGGAAAAATTATTCGTTTAGACGTCAAAATTAATTATAAAATAACTCGCGGCGGCAGTATTAGCGTAGAAAGCGAAACACTCAATGGTGCTGTTTTGGATTTACTGAAAGCCGAAGGAACTGTTGTAATTAACGAAAATATTATTGATTTGAACGGACGAATATTTCTCGAATTCTACAATGATGATATTAGCGTTGCCGGAGTTTTGACCTTAATTGTTGATTTCAAAGCCGAAGCATCAGGCTCATTCAAATATTTAGTGAAACAAACGCGGCTATTCGCAGGCGTGAAATTTGAAGGACATATTGACATCAATCTCGATACTCCATTTGGTGTTGCCGATATATTATCAGCTCAAGCGGAAGTGAATATGCAATTAGACGCTCGCCCAAGTCGAATCGAAGCGCGCGGTTTTGCATTTTTCTCCTATAGTGCATGGATTTATAGCGGCAATGCAAAAGTAGATTTTGGTTTTACAATTTAATTAATTCGGATAAAAATAATGAAAAAAATAATTTTTATATTTCTATTTTATTCAATTGCAATTTATTCGCAAGACCCTGCGTATTTAATTTTTCGAAATTCAGGAAATGTTTATTTAAAATGGGAATATTTGCGAGATAATAATCATGAGCATTTCAATATTTATCGTCAATATGAAAATAGCGACACATGGGAACAAATAAATCAAAAACCACTTAAATTAATTACGGATATTGACGAAATTGTTTATATTGGCGGCGAATATTACGGCTCTATTTATTTATCTTTAATGGGCGTCAAACGCGAAAAACGAGATATTACGAAAGCTGATATCATCGCTTGGCAAAATAATGCTGAAGCGTATTCCATGTTGAACGCATTGTCAGTCACTCAGCCGCTGATTTCCGAGCTAACCGGAACTTCATTTCTCGACGTGCCCCAATCCGGTGCACGAGTGCGATATAAAATTAATTCCATGAGAGCGGCAGATGAATTGCATTATATCACAAGCGAATTTATTGACCCGAAAATTGATGATATTGTGCCCACGCCGGACGATATTTCAATCAATCCGTTAAATAATTCCGCAAATATTATATGGTCACGAAATTTAGACGTATTGCAATCGGGGCGTGCTGTTAATTTTAATATTTATCGTGCTGATAATATTACCGGTCCATATTTAATTGTAAATTTTGCTGATATGTTCCAAGGGATTTTAACAAGCGAAGAAGTCGAAATTGATACTAATTATTTTAATTTTTTAGATGCAAATTTAATTAACGGAAAAACTTATTATTATTATTTAACGGGAGTTAATACTTTTGGATTTGAAAGCCAACGCAGTTCAGTTTATGAAGTAGTTCCGTCGGATAATCGCGTACCTATGTCGCCCGGCGATATTACAATTAATGAATTCGGTGGCAGACTTAAATTATCATGGAGAAATATATCTCGTGTCAGACCAATAGGTTACGAAATATTCAAATCAATTGGCGATACTGACAATTTCGTAAAAGTATTTCCGACTTTGGACGTTCAATATGATCCCGAAATTACAACTTGGACTGATGCTGATGTTCGTGAAGGCGAATTCTACAGTTATTATCTCGTAGCAATTGGTCAAACCGGGGTTCGAAGCGAGACTTCAGATACTCTCACTTTTATCATTGATGATTATATTCCACCTTCTGCACCGGTAGGCGTTGTGGCAGTCGGAGATACGGGTGCTATCAAGCTGAGTTGGGAGGCTAATACCGAACATGATTTGCTCGGCTATCAAATTGAACGCTCATCAGATTCGAGATTTGCTACACGCTTTTTGGTAAACGAAAAGCCAATTACGGGAACTGAATTTATTGACACCGTGCGCCGCGAATCCCAAAGCGATATTGCATATTTTGTTTACGCGCTCGACAAAAGCTACAACCGTTCACTTCCATCAGAGCGAGTCATAGTGCGGGTGATAGATGTCGTGCCGCCCTTGACACCCGAAATGACAAGCATTTACGAAGAGGGCGATAGTTATTTCGTCAATTGGACAAAATCCCCCGATAGTGACTTGAAAGCCTATCGTTTGTATCTTTCAATCGGCGATTCGAGCAATTTCATACTCAAGACCGAAACTAATTCTCTTACATTTTCTGACCGAATCAGCGAACGCAAAGAGCATTATTTCAAAGTCTCCGCCGTTGATTTGTCCGGCAATGAATCTCCTTTTTCACGAATCAGACGGCTCGAAATTGAGGACGAAGCTCCCCGACCACCGGATTCAGTACAAGTAGTTCAAGAAGAAAAATATGTCAATATCGAATGGAAAGCGCCCGAAGACGAGCGTGTAGTGGGCTTCTTCATTCAGCGAAATTATGTCGAAAAAGGTAGCCCGATGGTTGATTTGGCTGTCTTGAAAGCTGATAAGAGCAGATTTATGGATTGGGATGTCGATATTAATCGCGAATGTACCTATTATATCTACTCTCGCGACGAAAAATGGCGTTTGAGCAAACCGGTGGTGATAAATTATGTACCCAATTCAAAATAATTCACAATAAATTGCTATTATATGGGAAATCTTTCATATATTGTGATTTGAATAACAATATTATTTGAAAAATAAAATTGAGAATGTAAATGATAGTAAATGAATTGATTGCTCCTAAGAGCATAGTGATAATTGGGGCTTCGAACGATGTTGAAAAGCCGGGTGGTAAGATACTGAAAAATATTATTGATGGCGGCTTCCGAGGGAAATTGTCCGCTGTCAATCCAAAAGAGGAAATCGTGCAAGGTGTGCGGTGCTTCAAGGATGTCGCTGAAATTGACAATGTCGAATTGGCTATTTTGGCTATCCCTGCGAAATTTTGCCTCCCAACCATAGAAACCCTTGCCAAATCCAAGGGTACGAAGGCTTTCATAATTTTGTCAGCAGGATTTAGCGAGTTTGGCGAATCGGGCAAAAAGCTCGAACAACAAATCGTCAAAGTGGTTGAAAGCGTGGGTGGAACTCTAATCGGACCGAATTGTATCGGTGTGATGACTCCTCATTACAAGGGCGTTTTCGCAGGATTAGTCCCGCAACTCAGCAACAGAGGTTGCGATTTGGTTTCGGCTTCGGGGGCTACGATTGCTTTCATACTCGAAATGGCAGTTCCACGCGGCTTGATGTACAATAGCATCCTCTCTGTCGGTAATAGCGCCCAAATCGGGGTAGAGGAGATTCTCGAATATTGGGACGAAACATACGACGAAAAAACCAGTGCCAGAGTGAAGCTATTCTACCTTGAGCAAATCAAAAAGCCCGAAAAGCTATTGAAGCACTGCCGCTCCTTGATTATGAAGGGTTGCAGAATTGCTGCTATCAAAGCAGGAACGACCGAAGCCGGCTCACGTGCCGTGTCCTCGCATACCGGTGCTTTGGCAGGTTCTGATGCAGCGGTTGATGCCTTGTTCCGCAAAGCCGGAGTGGTGCGTTGCTTCTCGCGTCAAGAGCTTTTCTATGTCGGCGGAGTATTGTTGCACAAGCAATTGGAAGGTCCCAACATTGCCGTTATTACCCATGCAGGAGGCTCCGGAGTGATGCTGACTGACTCTTTAGCTAAAGGTGGTTTGGACATCCCCAAGATTGAAGGTCCGGCAGCTGATGAACTTTTAGCCCAACTTTATCATGGCTCGTCGGTTTCAAATCCGATTGACTTCCTCGCAACCGGAACAGCCGACCAACTCGGCACGATTCTGGAATACGTTGATAGAGAGTTTGATAATATTGATGGCTCTGTCGTGATATTCGGGACTACGGGAATGTTCGACGTAACGGGTGTTTACGATGTGCTTCACGAGAAAATGAAATGGTGCAAAAAGCCGATTTACCCTTGTTTGCCATCAGTTGTCCAAGCCGAAAAAGCGGTCAAGCACTTTTTGTCGCTCGGCAGAGTGGACTTTACCGATGAAGTCGCTATTGGCAATGCACTCACCAAAGTCTATCACACACCGAAACCTGCAAAAGAATTCGATTTGCCGACAATTGACGTCGCGACTATTCGCCAAATTATCGAATCAAGCGATTCCGGCTATCTTAGCCCCGATAAAATCCAAACTTTGCTCGATGCATCGGGGATTCCGCGCGTACCGGAAAAATTGGCAAATACTGCCGAATTAGCCGTGCAATACGCCGAAGAATTGGGCTATCCAATCGTGATGAAAGTTGTTGGACCCGTGCACAAGACGGACGTCGGCGGAGTTGTGCTCAATATCCGTCACCCCGACATTATCCGCAAAGAATTTGACAGAATGATTGAAATCAAAGATTGCACAAGCGTCTTGCTCCAACCAATGTTCAACGGCACCGAGCTATTCGTAGGGGCAATGAAAGAACCCGACTTCGGGCATATCATTTTGCTTGGTCTCGGCGGAATATTCATCGAAGTGCTGAAAGATGTCGCTTCGGGCTTGGCTCCAATCAGCAAAGAGGAAGCGCTGAAAATGATGAGCGAACTGAAATCATACAAACTCATCGAAGGTGTGCGGAAGCGCGAAGGTGTAAACAAGGAAATCTGGGCTGATATTATTGAGCGGCTCAGTGCTTTACTCGCAGCCGCACCCGAAATCATCGAGCTCGACCTGAACCCACTATTAGGCAAATCCGACTCTGTAATCGCAGTTGACGGCAGAATCAGGATAGAACGGGAGTGAGGGGTTTGTCAAGACATTGATTCGAAACCTTCCGAAGGTTTCAAACCTTCGGAAGGTTAATAGATGAATATTGAACTTGTAAATCGTAGGGACAGAACAGCGTTCTGTCCAAAACATAGCCCACGGTTTTAACCGTGGGTAAAGATAAAACCAACCACCCCGTCAGCTAAAGCTGCCACCCCTCAAGAGGGGAATTAAAGTCTTAGGGACCATAACAGCGCTCTGTCCTTTCGTTTTTTACCCCGAAGGTTTATATATCGTTGTTCCGTCAGTTGTAACAACTGACGAGACGGAAAAGTCTGACAGATGAAGAAGACTTCCGAAGTCTAATTTTTAATCATCTTAATCACAATAATCATACAAATCATAGTTCAGACAAATACTAATAACCTACTCAATCACATCCAGCTCTTTTAACTTCAACTTTATCGTTTCAGCTACGCTTTTGGGAGTATATTTCTTTGCAAATAAATCATCAAACATCAACAATACTTCTTTATCTTGGTATCTGATGATGATTGCAGGGCTCTTTGATATTTCAGTATCTCTAAATTTAATATTGGACATAAAGTTGCGAGGCGATGATTCAACAAAGAGGATTTCATTATATTTTAATTTTTTCTTTAGCTCAAACGCTGCTACCTGAGCACTTTTCTTTTTCTTCACTGATTTTGTTATGACTATTGTATTTAGCTTTTCTTTCCATAAGTATGATGACTTTTCAATAATGTCTAAACAATCACTACAATAAGGTGAATTTAGTACAATAACAAGGCTATTATCAAAAAAACTTTCATCAACTTCTTTCAAATCTGATGTGAATAGAGCCTGAAAACCCAATATTAGAAATAATAATTTCAATTTGATTTCCTTAAAACCACTTTGTAAAATCCATCTGAGCCATTGCCAAAGTGATAAAGCATGTTAGATTGATTTTTATGTTGCAAAATATAGCTATTATGCATCTTGTCCTCGGATAAAGAAATATCTGATGACTCTAAGAACCAATGATTGTCTTTCTTAGCCCAAATATCATATTTGAAATTATAAAGTGAATGAGAACTATCTAAAAACAAATCATCATTGTCCGAATAACAAACAAGTAAGTGATTTGCATCAAGAAAATTCACTCTATGAATCAAATTTCTTGTGATGGTGTCGGATTGCAAGAATGAAATCACTGCCATTGGGTGCTTGCCATCAAATTTTTCAAGTTCATAAGTATTAGCTTTCCAATTATCGAATTTTCGGGTCAAAGTATCAAGGGTTTGGAAATTTTTATCTTTAATATAAATGCTGTAGTTGGTAATATCAGTTACGGCATATGACCCTTGAAAATAATCAATTACATTTCTCGGTTGAAATAAGGTCCAATAAAAGCCTTTAGTATATTCAATATTTATAAAACGATGATTAGTATCAGAAAGGCTTAGTTGCCAACTAAATAAATCGTCCTTATTAGAGCTTTTTGGTCTGTATGTGTCAGATAACCCGACTAAAATACCTTTATCAAGAATAATTCTATTTGCATAGTAGAGTCTATCCTGTTTGAAAATTTCATCCAAGTCGTAAATTTTATCCAACTTCAACTCAGTTGACCCATCATATACATATTTTATTACTTTTTTTGCAACGCAAAATATCAATGTATCAGCGTCGCTACAAATATTTGTCATGAGGTATTTCTCGCAATTGTTTGTATACAGCCAATCAACTTCGATAATTAGATTGATAATATCAGTTGAATCTTCGATGTTTACTAACGCGATTGAGCAATCTTGACTTAACATTCTATCGTAATAGTACATTTTGTTGTTTATCTCAACAATATCAACCCAACTTATTCTCGATAAACCTTCGGCAGGAATTTCATATTCGGAAATATTTCCAAATAAACTCTTTAAAAAAAATAATATTATTAATGTGTTCATAAGCTTTTATATCAAAACTTTAAAAAATGAAAAATGTATTACCGTCTATGTAACAATTCCGTTTACAAATTAAACACAAAATTTATACTATCCAAGAAAAATCGTATCTTTGTACATGTTTTTCAAGAAAAAGGTGATGGAATGAAAAATGTTACTTTGTGTGCTATGCTTCTGATGTTTGCAATGGCGAGCGTTTCGGTTGCGAGAACATTGAAAGTAGGCGCTTCGTATGAATTTGCGAGCTTTGCCCAAGCAGCAAATCAAGCTGCCGCGGGTGATACGATTTTGTTCTTTGACAGCCCGATTACTCAATCGAGCTACATTTCCGACCTTCGCGGCACTGCGGATTTGCCAATCGTAATCTCGTCCGGTACGGGTGATTACATTTTGTTCAGCGGCGGTGGCAGTGCTTTTCAGTTGTCAAATCCGGCAAATTTGCACATTTCTCGCTTGGCATTCGAAGGGCAAACCCAAAATGGCGTCAATATTGATGATGGTGGCGACTTCAGCAATCCCGCTCTCAACATCACTTTTGATGATTGCAAGTGGCTTGGGATGAACGCCAGCGGGAATAATGATTGCTTGAAAATGTCGGGAGTGGTGAATTTCGCTATCACTAATTGCAGTTTTGCGGATGGTTCGGCAGGCGGGAGCATTATTGATATGGTCGGGTGCCACGATGGAATTATCGAAAAAAATGTTTTCAGAAACGGCGGCTCTAATTCTATCCAAGCCAAAGGCGGAACGAAAAATATTCAAATATCTCGTAACTTGTTTGTAAATGGAGGTTTGCGTGCATTGAATATTGGTGGTAGCACCGGAATGGAATATTTCCGTCCGCTTGATGCACCTGCCGAATCGGAAGAAATTATCGTTTTTTCCAATATATTTTTCGGTTCACAAGCTCCTTTTGCTTATGTCGGGACGCGTAATTCGAAAGTCATAAATAATACAATAATTAATCCCGATAAATGGGTAATCAGGATTTTAAGAGAAAATAATCATGCTCAGATGCAGTTCGATGCAGGGAATGAATTTTCAAATAATATTGTCTATTTGTCAAATGCTGCTGCGGCGCCTTCAATAAATATTGGTCCAAATACATTATCCGAGGCATATTCATTCAGGAATAATCTGTGGTACAATCATGAAAATTTTGATTGGATTTCACCAAATGTCCCGGTTTCCGAATTAAGCAGTATCCGTGGCATTGACCCATTATTCACAAATTTAGCAGATTCGAATTTAATTCCAGTGCAAAATTCTGTAATTAAAGGCTCAGCTTATGTAAATAATTACGCTAAATATGATTATTATGGCAATAAATTCGGCAATCCTCCTTCGATAGGCGCAATCGAGATAGATGCAAGTAGTATCGAAGAAAATAATATTTCCCAAAATATAATAATTAGTCCAAATCCTGCTCAAAATTCAATTAATATTAATTATAATAATAATTCAAAATATTATATCGAAATAATTAATATTAACGGACAAATTGTAATCGAAAAAAGAGAAATAATCTCCAATGAAAATATTGATATTTCACATTTGGCTATCGGGACATATTTACTTTTAATCGAATCCGGTGGAAGAAAAATCCCCAAACTTTTTATAGTAAATCGTTAAAAAATATTTTCATTCCTGCAGAAAATTTCGTAAATTTATGATATGCTTAAAATGAAATTTAGGAAAGACTATGGGAGAAATTGAATTGACGGGCGATGTTTATTATCCGTCGCAGGAAACTATTGCCAATGCGAATTTGAAAGACAGAAGCGAGTTCGACAAACGTGCTGAGCAAGATTACGAAGGCTTTTGGGCAGATTTCGCCAATGAGTTGGATTGGTTCCAAAAGTGGGACAAAGTCATTGATGATTCCGAAAAGCCCTTCTACAAGTGGTTTACAGGCGGACGTACCAACATTTCGTATAATTGCTTGGATAGGCACGTCAAGACTCACCGTCGCAACAAATTGGCGCTAATATGGGAAGGCGAAGACGGCGAACACCGCACTATGTCCTATTTCAGGTTGCACAATGACGTTTGCCGATTTGCCAATCTGCTCAAAAGTATGGCTGTCAAAAAAGGCGACCGCGTTACGATTTACATGGGCAGAACGCCTGAAATCATCATCGCAATGCTTGCATGTGCACGTATCGGTGCCGTGCACTCAGTTGTTTACGGTGGTTTTTCAGTCGAATCGCTGACCGAGAGAATCGAAGACAGCCAATCTCGTGTATTGATTGTAGCCGATGGTGCTTATCAACGCGGCAAAATCGTGAAACTCAAGGACATAGCCGACGAAGCTTTGCAGAGAGCAGGTACAGTTGAGCACGTCATCGTCGTGAAGCGTACAGGGCACGATGTTTACATGGAGCCCGGCAGAGATATGTGGTACCACGAATTAATCAAATTGCCGATTGCGAACCAACCAAGTGTTGTTGAAGAAACTTCGTCCGAAGACCCGCTTTTCATTTTATATACTTCCGGCACAACCGGCAAACCCAAAGCGATTTTGCACACTCATGGCGGATATATGGTCGGGACTTATGTCACAACGAAATACTATCTAGATGTCCAAGATGCCGATAGAATCTGGTGCACAGCTGACCCGGGCTGGATTACCGGTCACAGCTATATCGTTTACGGACCATTGCTTAATGGTGCGACTATTTTTATGTACGAAGGGGCGCCATACCATCCGTATCCTAATCGCTGGTGGCAAATGATAGAAAAATATGGAATTAATATCCTTTATACTGCCCCAACTGCGATTCGCGGATTTATGCGTTTCGGAGATTCGTGGGCTAACCGCCACGACTTGTCGTCACTTCGAATTCTTGGCTCTGTTGGCGAACCAATCAACCCCGAAGCTTGGAAATGGTATCACAGAGTAATCGGTCGTGAACGTTGCCCTGTAATAGATACATGGTGGCAAACTGAAACCGGAATGCACATGATTTCGCCCTTCCCGACGATGCCTTTGAAGCCCGGCTCAGGTTCATTGCCCTTCCCGGGAGTAAAAATGGAAGTCGTTGATGAGCAGGGAAATCCGGTCAAAGCAAATGAGGAAGGATATTTGATAATTAAAACGCCGTGGCCCGCCATGGTTCGCACTATTTTCAACGACCCACAGCGAATGGTTGACCAATATTGGACTAAATATCCCGGGGCGTACATGACCGGCGACAGCGCCAAAATTGACGAAGATGGCTACATCTGGGTTATCGGTAGAGTGGACGATGTCATAAAAGTGTCCGGTTATAGGCTTGGCACCGCTGAAATCGAAAGTGCTTTCGTTAGCCATCATGCCGTAGCTGAAGCTGCTGCAATAGGTGTGCCACACGAAATCAAAGGAAATGTGATTTATGCATATATCATTTTGAAGCAAAATCAACAGCCAAGTGATGAACTAATAGAGGAATTGCGCAAGCATATTGCTCATGAAGTTGGTCCGATTGCCAAGCCCGAGCATATCGAATTTGTAGATAAATTACCCAAAACCCGAAGCGGCAAAATCATGCGACGAGTGCTCAAGGCACAAGCGATGGGAGAAGACCCGGGCAATATTTCGACACTTGAGGAGTAAGGAGGATTAGTTTAAGAAGCCATTCATCAAGCATGACAAATGAAACTAAAATATTCATAAATCGTCTAATAAATTAGCGTCATAAATTATGGTGTTTAATTTTTTTGGAGGATTTATGAAATGGATTTTATTTGCATTTATAGCCGCTTTTTTCGCGGTTTCTTGCTCGGATACTTCTAACAATCCGCAAGGCAACAGGGTTGTTTTAAGTTCTGCTATGACAGAGTCCAACGTAAGTTCGATGGTTCACAAGAGCTCTGACGCTGTTCAAAGCGCAGAGTATGCAGACTCACTCCTGATAACTGACTTTAAGATGTTGATTTCAAGAGTTAAGTTTCACGGAGGAAACACTACTTCTAACGACACAACTTTTGATGAAAGTAAAGGACTTCAATTTGTGACCGGAGCTTTTGTTGTTCGTTCGGATTCGAATAATTCTGGGGTTGTTTTCGCTGATGCCTCTTTAAAAGAAGGAACGTATAACAAGATTAAGATAGAAATGCACAGATTATCCCCTTCAGACCTTGTGAATTATCTTACTAAGCCGTACTTCAGTGATTTTGCTACTTCGGACCGCCACACAATCGCTGTCAGAGGTAAGTATTACCAAAATGGCGAAGCATTTGATTTCACGTACTTTTCTAATGTTGTGTTGAATTTCACATTCAATCTCGATCCACCGATTACAATTGATGATTCAGGGGAGTATAGATATGAATTCGCTTTCGACCCTGCAATTATGTTTACAGAATCTAACGGTAGTATTTTTGTACCGAGCATGTTAACTTATCGTGATAAAATCGAAAAGAATATAAAAGCCAGCTTCAAATTGAAAAAGAAATGATGCGATTAAAGATTGAAAAGAACAATCTGAAGGCTTTTTAAATATACATAAATGTCCTACGCTCCAAAGTGTAGGGCATTTTTTGTATTAGGACTGAACTCTAGACTAATAATTGACTCTCATTTCGCATATTGTATAATGAAATTCATCTAAAAGCTATCATTTTGCATTTAATTCGTACTTTCGTACAATGATGTAAAACGTTATTGTTAGGAAAATATGAAAACGTTTCTGTTACTATTATGCTTATTCTTCTCCTCCTTCGATGCTATTGCCCAACAGGATAGTACCAAAATCAGCTTCAGACTGGTCGAAGACGAGGATTTGTTAATGGCAAATGAATTGAATGGAATCCAGATGCTTGCAATTGTTTGCAATGATACCAATATGAAAGGCAAAAGATTTTTACTGACTTATGATGAGTATAAAGACGGCAAATTTAGCTATACTGATGATTTGGGCTTTGATTGTGTGGACCAGAAGTACACTTTTGTCGTTGAAAATGATACAATGATTTATTATATCAATTACTGTGACGAAGTAGCATATTCAGATGTTTCTAAAGAATATTCCATCAGAATTGGCGGTAAATTGGAAAATGACACATTCAATATGAGGATAAATTACCAAAGTATGAAAATGATGAAGGTTCTTGATGGCGGTGCACAATATTTGTTACGAGAATTGAAACATAAAGATGGTGGCAATCCGATAGCAATTGGCAAACGCACTCCGATTTTCACATATTCTCCGCCTTATGATACCGGCTCAGGATTGAATCATTACTGCATTCTGAATCACGAACCTCCTGAAATATGGAGTGAGAAGTATAATTTGGAGCATTTTTATGTGTTTTATCTGGAAATCAAGTAGCATTGTGATTGTTAAGTATATTCGTATTTGAAATATTTTTCGTTTCTTCATGATTTCTTCACAATAACATTTTGTTGGATTCGTAAGAGTAGCTATGTTGAAAGCAAAGCAAATAAATTTTTCTTTTTCTAAAGCCAATTTCCGATTGAGCTTGTTCCGGAAAGATATTGCAAACCTTTTTGGAGGGTATATCTGCTAAGGTAGTACCTTATTTTGTATATATTCGGGACATGGTTATATGTATGCTTATCTGAAAAATAGCTTATTGCTGTCTTTGATTTTCACTCTCTTTTTATCAATCTCCACATACTCTCAAGCTCTATTCATCAACGAAATGATGTCGTCAAATAGTGGTTTTTACTTTGATGAAGATGGTGACGATAGCGATTGGATTGAGATTTATAATAATACATCATCACCAATCAATTTGTTGGGATATTGCCTTACGGACAAAAGCAAAGAACTCCAAAGATGGTGTTTCCCGGATACTACAATAGGGGCATACGCTTATCTTGTTGTATTTGCATCAAACAAAGACCGTGCAATAAAGGGAGCCGAATTACACACAAATTTTGCAATTTCAGCCGCTGGTGAGGACTTATTCTTGACTTTTAATGACGAAATCGTTCATATGCTGCCGGAAATTGAACTCCAATCAAATCATAGTTATGGATTGTTTCCCGACGCAAGTAGTGAATTACAAGTATTTTCAATCCCTACACCGGGCGAAACTAATTGGTATCAAGCACCGTTTGAAGAGCTAAGTTTCTCGCATCGCGGTGGCATTTACGATGAAACCTTCGTCTTAACTTTAGAAAACAAGCGTCAAGAGAATAAAATACATTATACAACTGATGGAAATGACCCTACTCCGGCTTCAATTTTGTATGAGGCGCCATTGATTATGGACTCACGATTGCACTCGCAAAAAAACATCTCGCAAATTCTAATGTCACCGCCTGATTTATACAATCCGCCGCCTATAGAATCCGTACCCAAAGCTATTATTATCAAAGCGGCGGTTTACAATTCTACAGGTGACAGAGTCAGCGATGTAATCACACACTCGTATTTCATTAAGGAACTTGGAATTAATCATAATAATTTACCAATCGTATCATTGAGTATTCAACATGAAGATTTGTTCGACTATGAAACAGGTATTATGGTTCCGGGTGTACATTGGGATTCAACAAATATCTTATGGAGTGGCAATTATTGGGGTCGGGGAGACGAATGGGAACGTTCAGCATTTGTCGAATTATACGAACCGGATAATTCTGTAGGTTTTTCTCAAAATATTGGTTTGAGAATGCACGGTAATATAGTGAGAGTTTATCCTCAAAAAGGATTTAGAATGTATGCTCGAAGTTCGTATGGAAAAGATATAATTAGATATAAGTTATTCGACGAAAGAAAAACAACTGATTTTAAAAGGCTCATACTCAAACCTTTTTCATCTTCGGGAAGGGAGACAGGCATTGAGAATTTCCTTGCCAATAAATTTGCAGAGCAATTAAATATTGATGTCGGGGCGTCAAGACCTGTAATATTGTATTTGAATGGCGAATATTGGGGGATTTACTATATCTATGAAAGAGTTGATGAACATTTTATTTCAACCTACAATGATACTAATACTGATAGTGTAGATGTTATTAGCGATTATACAGGCTTTGCTGCTGAAGGAAGCGGTGAGGACTATTTGAAATTAAATAATTTTATTGAAAATCATGATTTGACTGTGTCCGATAACTATAATATCGTAAAGGATTGGATTGATATTAATAGTTTCATTGATTATCTATTACTAAATATCTATCTTGCCAATAATGATTGGCCCGTTCAAAATATGAAATGTTGGCGTTCGCAAAGGGAAGGAAGCAAGTGGAGATGGGTGGTTTATGATAGCGACGCCGCTTTGATTTATCTGGATTACAATATGTTTCATCACTCATTAAACACAGATAGAGATATTTGGAGTGCACCACCTGTTGCAACTTTGTTCTTTCGTAAATTGATGGACAATGAAGATTTTAGATCTCAATTTTTTCATAGGTTTGAATTTGTAATTAATAACTATTTAAATTACAATAATACGGTTTTAAATTTTCGAGATGCCATTGATGCATTAAAATATGAAATTAAAGGACAAGGAGTGCGTTTTGGAAATCCAAAATCTTATGAAGATTGGGAAGTAAATATTGGCAATGTAAATCGCTTTCTTCAAAATAGAAGCTGTATTGTAAAAGCCCACGCACTTGATACTTTCAGTATCCACTTAAATCTTATCGAATGTACTCCGGATAATGTTGAAGGTGATGTAGCCTATGGTCAGAATTTCGGCATTGCTCCCAATCCATCATCGGGTAGTTTTAGAATCGAGTTCACGCCTCAAAATTCCGGCAATTTTGAATTTTATCTTTTGAACATGTTAGGGCAGAAGATTCAGTTGGCAAATGAATACTTAAATGGCGGGATTTCGCATAGTGCATTTCACAATATTGATGCACCGGCAGGAGTTTACCATTTGGTAATCCAAGGTGAGAATGAAAATCAAGTGGAAAAAATTGTTATAAGTAATGAATAGCTATGATAAATTCGCATTTCATAAAGCAAATTGACGAAATCACTAATGAATATAAATCGAAATTCGCTCATCTATCTAAAGATGAATTGAATTGGAAACCTGACAGTTCGGTTTGGAGCATCGCACAGAATATAGACCATTTGATTGTAATCAATAGTACATATTTCCCGATAATAGCTGAAATTCGGAATGGTAGCTACCAATTGCCTTTTGTTGCAAAGTTCGCTTTTCTTGTGAATATCTTTGGCAGAGCAATTTTGAAATCCGTCCAAGCTGACCGACGACGAAAAATGAAAACTTTCACGATTTGGGAACCTTCAAAAAGCGAAATCGCCGACGATATCTTAATCCTATTTGAAACGCACCAGACGGAGTTGAAAAATATAATTAAAGAATCAACGGATTTAATCAAACGTGGTACTGTGATTTCATCGCCTGCTAATAAAATGGTTGTGTATAAATTGGATACAGCCTTCCAAATCATAATTACTCACGAACGCCGCCATCTGGAGCAGGCAAAAGAATTACTCGAACTGATGCCTAAGTAAAAAATATAAAAATATTTAAAAATTCGGTAACAAAACACATTTTCCTGTGTCTATTTATATATACAGATTGTGATTTTTAAAAAGGTTTTTAATTTTTTGTTGAATAATTCGAGTGCACTATAATGAAGACAAAGATTGTTACAATGTTAGCGTATGTAGCCCTGCTGCTGGTCCCTTATTTACTCCATGGCACTGATGAGCCTTCATTATCCGCTCATGATTGTGTTGATATGGAGTCCATCTACAATATGTCTGAAGAAGCTAGAGCATATAGCCTTCAGTTGGAGGAATTCACTGCATGGCATATAAAAAATAATAATTCTTTGCTCGAATCTAAAACCATCATCATTCCGGTTGTAGTCCATGTCTTTGGGACTGATTTTATAGGTAAAATTGTCAACGACGACATTATCAAGTTAGCTCTCCAAAAAACTAATGAAGATTTCAAGGGCTTGAATGATGATTTCGATGATGTTGACACACTATATTTAGGAAGACGCGGAGTGTTGAATATCGAATTTCGTTTGGCACGTATAGCTCCGGATGGCGAATCCACCACAGGAGTATTATATTACGATGACAAAGCAGGACTTGCCAAAACAGATCCGGCTATACATGAATTTATTGAGAGCATTGCATGGGACAATTATAAATACATGAATGTTTATATTTGCTCTGATTTAATGGATGATGGTGCTACAAATAATTCAGGCTATGCTTGGTACCCTAACAAATATATGTCCGACCTTGGTATTGCTCGAGTGGTTTATAATGGCAGATATCTCTACGGGAATATTGATAAGGAATTTTCTTCTGTATTGACCCATGAATTCGGACACTGGCTGAATTTGATTCATACATTCGATGGTGGTTGCAAAGCGCCCAACGACCATGTTGACGACACTCCTTCGTGTGATAGAGCAGCCATGGGATGCCGTGGTGCTTTAAATTGCATAGGCTTATTTATCAATGGCGAGAATTATATGGATTATAATGCATCGTGTTACAAAATGTTCACCCAAGGTCAAGTTGAACGTATGTTGGCAGCATTGGAATCAGAAACACGAAAGCCGCTTTGGGATATTGAAAATCTTGCGCGCACCGGAACTGATTACGCAAGCTCAGTCAACGACTTGACTACAAGTACAGATTTGGGAATTTTCCCCAATCCGGCGATGGAGTATATTGAAATTCGTTCCTACTCTATCAACCCTACGGTTAACCGTAGGGTTGATGAAATTGCTGAAATGAAAATCTTCAATACACTTGGTGAAAGTGTAATGTCAGTAGGGACACAGCGCGCTGTGTCCCTACAAAAGGTTGAAATTTCCCATCTCCCACCTGGAGTGTATTACATCCGTATTGGCAGCCGGACGCTGATGTTTGTGAAAGTCTGAACTATGATTTTTTTGATTTGAATGATTTTGATGATTTCAATTCTTAACCTTCCGAAGGTTCGAAACCTTCGGAAGGTTTCGTCTATTGTTACATCTTACGGGACATTATTCATCCGATGACTCC
>PGYU01000039.1 GCA_002839825.1 Ignavibacteriae bacterium HGW-Ignavibacteriae-1
ATATTTATATAATAAAAGCACAAAGGCAATTCATCATGTTGGCTATGATTTCCAAAGCCAAACTTTGGTAGCAGACAATGAATCAGATTTGTTGTACATTATCAATAGGGACGGTAATTTTGATATAATTTCAGCCGAAACACGTAGTATAGTCAAAAGCAAAGTAATCCTGACTCCGAACAAGCAAAAATATATTGGTAGTGTCAAATTCATGCCTAATAGGAAATATGTTGTCACTAGCGGAGTTGATGGAGATTTGATTTTTCATAATCCATTGACAGGCGATTTTGAACATCGTATCAATCTCGACATGGAGTCAATCAGGAGCTTGGATATTTCGGAAGATTCGAAAAGAGTAATCGTCAGCGATGAGTCGGGTAACACCAAAATTGTAAACATTGAAAATCTCGAGCAGTCATTTGTCGAGAAGGAATATTTCAATGGACGTCGCTCCTTTTCTCGCTATTGGGACGATGATACGTTTATCGTTTGGGGAATGTTTAAAGGTTTACTATTTGTAAGTGGTCAAGAAGAAAAAAATATCATGCCCGAAAACAAATACTTCACCCCATTGGATATGGCAATTTCGCCGGATAGGAACAAAATTGTATTTTCAACAGCCGAGCAAAAATTATTCATTTTCACGCGCGCTTCGAGCAATGAAGATTTTGAATATGAGACTGAATTTTGGGCTGACAGCACGGGAGGTGGTTCAGGTGTAAAATCTGTTCGATTCTCGAAGGACGGTAATTACTTAATTACGAGTTCATCAGCGTATAAATCCCGAATTTGGGATGCTAATACTTACGAAATGGAACGAGCTTACGAATCTAAAGAAGGAAATCGAAACCCAACTATCTCAAGTTCTATACTCTCCAATGATGGTCAGTACCTTTTCCATAGCGACGAAATCCCCACTCTGAGAGTTTTCGAACGTTCAACCGGAAATGTAATAGACGAAAAGTTGGAACTGATGCCAAATTCTTTAATCCAACAGTCATATATGGATTTGTCTTCAGATGGCAAGCTGTTAGTGCTTGTATCGGGTAACGGCACTTTTTACATGTTTGATATTTATGGTGCTGTAAGCGTCAATGAACGAGCTGATGAAGGCAACCAAATAAGTATATTCCCCAATCCTACACACGATTATATAAATATTTCAAGCACAGATATGTTTGGAACTAATGAATCAATGGATGCTCAGATTTGCAATATTCTAGGGGAGACGCTAATGAATTTGAGTATGCTGACAATTGCTGAGAATGGTAGCAAAATTGATGTATCGCACCTTTCGAGCGGAGTTTATTACTTGCGAATCGGTAAAAGCACTAAGACTTTTGTGAAATTTTAGAAAGATGTAAAGAAATTTTCAATTTTCAGTCAAATAATCCTATAAAAGTTTACAGAAAAGCCCTGAAAATGACAAAAACATAACACCCCCTAACCCCCTCTTACAAGAGGGGGAACGGCTTTTGGGTGTCTCGTCCTAAAAAAATGGCTGACTCAATTAAGAGCCAGCCATTTTAATTTAAAATGCAAAAGCAACTTATCTGATTACAATCATACGATTTGATAATTGAACATCATTAGCTTGTAAAGTGATGTAATAGGCGCCTGACACTAAGTTCAGAGCTTTAGAATCAATGTTGAGCGAATGTGCACCTTCGGATTTTGATTCATTCAAGAGTATTGCTACTTCTTGTCCTGCTTCATTGACCAAAGTCATTTTCACATGATTAGTTTGTGGAATATAGAACTTAACTTCTGAATTTCCAATCACAGGATTTGGCACAGGAGCGTTAAGTATATAACCGTTGCGCATTTGGGCTTGAACATCTGTAGTGCCCGGTGTAACTTCGATAGTTACTTCCACACTCTTAACAGTGCCGCAATCATTAGTGACTGTGACATAATAGACACCGTTAAGGTCAATTTGTGCATCGCTGAATAACCATAAAGATACGTTTAGACCATCAATTAAAACGCCATCTTTATACCATGCGTAAACAAGTGTTTCGGAATCGTCGTTTCCTAATGCAGCTACTTCAAGCATAAATGCGCCGCCTTCTTCGACTGTAACTGATTCGGGTTGCATTGTGATTACAGGAACTGTATTGACTTTCAATGATGCTGATGCTGAAGTAACTGAAGCACCGCCACCGTTAATTCTTGCCCTGAGACTGTAATTGCCTTCGTGAGCCTTGTTCGGAGCGAGAATTGTAAGCGTTGAAGTATTGACATTCTTGTAGTTCTCATTTTCGATAATCGGGTTGCCGTTTTTCAGCCATTGATATACAATGTCCAAACCTTGTGCTGTAGTAGCTTCGGCACTAAATTGAACGCTTTCATCTCCAAGACAAGCGATAACAGCACCGGGCTCTTGAGTGAATTTAATGTCCATCTCGATAAGATTGAACATATAAGATTTGGCACTCGTGCCACATTTTCCGGTGATAACTGCATAATATGTATCGAAGTCCGAACTTGCCAAATCACGGATTGTCAAGTAGTCAGATTTTGAGCCTGAAATTCTGTTGTTATCAACAAGCTTGAGGTCGTTTTGACCGTCCACATATTTGTACCACTGTACTTTTATATCATATTGTTGGTAAATAGGGTGGTCTCTTTCAAAACCGTTCACATGAGCACGGAAAGAAAAGGTTGCTTTTTGACCAATGACTTCACCAATTGTTTGGTCTGACATTGGGACGATGAATCCAAGCGGACGGGCGATATAAACTGCGATGTCACCTGAATAAACCGGGTCGCAAGCGGAATTACCCTTTACAATTGCAGTATAAACAGCCGCATCATGATGACGAACACCATTGATTGTCAGAATTTCAGTTTGCGAACCACTGATGCGAACGCCGTCTTTCATTGGGACGCCATCTTTGAACCATTGATATTGCATGTCTGTGCCATCGGCAGTAACCGAAATTTGGACAACTTCTTCGGGGCAATAAATTGCAGATTCGGTGTTACCCATATGAATCGGTGCATCATAGACTCTGAATGGACTTGATTCAGCCAAAACATAGCCATGTTCTACAGATGTAATTCTGATTCGGTTTTCAGTCGAAGTATATACTTCACGGAAAATATACCAATCATAATAACCATTTCTGGCATCAACATTCGAAGCAATCATTTCCCATGGATTTTCGCCACGTTGTATCCAAATATCTACAAGACTTGTACCACGTGCATCGAATTGAATTGGGAATTCTTCGCCTGTGTTGCAAATATCTTCGTAATAAACAGGTGATTCGATTTGAATATTAGGCAATTGGAAAGCAATTTGCCCTTCTGAATTACCTTCGCGAGGAGGATTCATACCCCAATTGCTACCGGAAGTATTATATCCTGCCCACATTCCATCACTATCAGTCCATTGATTAACAATATTGCCTTGTGCATCATATTCGACTACTTTTTGGATGCCGCCGGGTAGGTTATTAGGAATCATTGTTGCAAAAGCACCGTAATTTTGCTCATAATCCGCGTAAAACCAAGGTGCTTGATGTGGAAATCCGGGTGTAATAAGCTCAGCACCGCTAAATTGAACAATTGCCGAAGAAACAACTTCATCATCAGCATCGTACAAAACTACGAAATTCATTGGTGTAGCAGGGCTTTTTGCGTCATAAATACCGGAAGCATACACCACACATGAAGGGTCATTCGGTACATCAACTTGCAATTCGTCAGAGTCTTTCTTAACTTCTGTCGCGTAATCATCGCAGTTAAAGTCATTTTGTGATGTTGAGAAACGCAAAACAGCAGATTGAGTATTCGTGAATAATCTTGTGACTTCGGAGCCTTTCTCGGTGCCGAGAGCCAAAATCCAATTCACTCTATTGCCTACATATCTGACATCGAAATCATTATCGGATACTACAGCCATCCACACTTTGGCAGAGCCTGAATTATCGGACATCAATGATGATGATTCGAATGCGTTATTCAAGAATTTGCCGCTATTGTAAGTGTAGTTATTGCTATAATATTGCTTATGTAAATTTCGTCCGGCAGTGAAAACCATTTCTTCTACATTAGGAATATCTTTAACCCATCCCGTAACATATCTGTAAACAGTATTTGGATGTAGTCCGTTCACTTGCACTAAAGCAAAATGAGGAATTCTGCCGTTGCCACCTTGGTCTAAGAATGTTCCTTCACCTTTGATATAGCGTGGCACAATGATTTCAGTCATGTTTGGTTGGGTAATTACGCTGACATTAGTATTATTCGAATTGCCGAGATGTGGGGCAGTAAATGAAACGCTATATGTTGCTGCGTTATCGAATACTATATTTTCAAATTTTGCAATACCTTCTTTGAACTGTGCAGTAACATTGCCTGTAAATGAACCACCTGAAATATTGATTGTAGCATTGAAGCCATCATAATTCATGTTAGGCATTCCGTAGCTGTTTAAAGCAAAGACTTCCATTGTCGGGTGTACTGAAGCTGTATGACCGCGTGTATATACATCAGCCATCAGAACAGGCGTTGCCGAAACTTTGAAAATACGGTCAATCTCGTAATAAGTTTCTTCAGGTGCATAGTTATTGATTACATGTGCACGAATTCTTATTTGCTCTGCTTTATCATAAGCCAAATCTTTGAACGAATAGTAAGTTTGTCCGGC
Organism: Ignavibacteriae bacterium HGW-Ignavibacteriae-1; assembly: GCA_002839825.1. GTDB lineage: Bacteria > Bacteroidota > Ignavibacteria > Kapaibacteriales > UBA2268 > PGYU01. The sequence continues at coordinate 4,658 of PGYU01000039.1, forward strand.
AGGAACAGTCACAAATTTTGTTCCTGTTAAATTGCCCGAGCCGTCGCGAAGCATTAATTCAAGTTGTGTGTCATTATCGAATGAGTTTGTCAGTCCGTCGTTATCAAGGAATTGGACGATTGCAGTAAAAGGAACATTCATCATCGGTTCAGCCGGAGCAAGAGTGACAATCTCGATTCTTGTGGGCGTGTTTCCGTGGTCTTTGCCGAAAGTTGTCCATGACAAGTCGTCAATCACAATTTGGCGACCACGATTACGAAGTTCTATAACAACATTGCCTTCGATATTGATATTGTTCACTTCAAAAACTTGAGTCTGAGTGTTGTCAAAAGCTTCAGAAGTAGCAATAGAAACGCCATTAATGTATAGTTCTACTTGACGTGAGCCCGCTCCTGTAAATGCTTTTTTGAGTAAGCATCTGAAATTGACAATTCCATTAGCAACAGAGCTTGAAAACAACTTTGCATTGTAACTTGGGTAGTCACGAAGCATTAATCCTTTGCCGTTAATCTGGTATCCTGCATCCCCTCTGCCGGTTACATAATTCCAAGTGATACCATTGTCACCGACATAGCTGCCGTTTGCATAACTATTTGCCGGTGCATTATGATTATCAAATGTTTCGACGAAGTCCCAAGCATTACTCGTACTTATCATCAAGAAGAACACAGCGATGAAAATCGCAAATCGTTGAGAAGAATTTTTCATAAAATAAACCTATTAAAGTGAGAAATTATAATCTTACAAGAAATATGAACAATGATAACAAATTTAAAAATTTGCATTTTGCTATATTCAAAATTAATCATTCAGTTCAATATAACATAATCTTTTTCAAGTTAATTTTTTAGGCAAAACTTAACAAAAGTTGAGTTATATTTCATTAAATTCATAAAGATTATACCAAAACTGTTTTAGAATTGTCTATTATAAAGGATTATGTAGAATTTAAACCTTTTTTTGCTCTAAAGCAAGAAATATCTTGCTTTTTAGTATTTTTTTTTTGGAAGAATGTAGATAATTTGTTAAGTTTAGGTTATTGATAGCACGAATTATTATATTTTAATAGAAAATTCATAATTGATTAATTAATATTTTTATATTTTAGGAGTATTGTAATGAAAAATTACGCCCGATTTAGTATGCTATTAGTAATAGCATTTTTATGGAATATTTCGACCTCTCTAACTCAACCAAGCTATTGCTCAGCAGACGGCTCTTGTGGTGAGGAATTTATTTCCAAAATAGTTTTTGGTGATTATGACACAGGTGACTTAGATTGCGAAACTTACGTAAACCTTAAGAGTGATTACGTCCCACGTGTTGATTTAGGGAAAAAATACACTTTTACAGCTTCAATTACATACCACTATTCAGCTGATAACATAACTCTTTGGATTGATTGGAATCAAAACGGTGATTTCACTGATTCTGGTGAAGAGTATGTATTGAAAACAGATGGTACTACAAGAACATTGGAAATTGATATACCAATGGGTGCAAAACCAGGCTTAACTGGCGCTAGAGCACGTATGGAATATAATACCTCACCCAAGCCTTGTGGTAACTCAATATCAGACTGGGGTAACGTGGTAGATTTTACAGTTGATGTTATTGAACCACTCCCCGCCGCACATATAACTGCAATCACAAGCCCAACTAAGCCTTGGAGAGTAGGCACAAATAACATTACGGCTACACTTCGTAATAGTGGCGACTTAGCAATGAATAAAGTGGATATTGATTGGTATATCAATGATGTTTATCAAGGTACTTCCCCTTGGACAGGCAACTTGGCTGTTAACAGTACTACAAGTGTAGCATTAGGAAATTATAATTTTGATTATCCGGCTAGTGGTCCATGGAATGCTTTCCAAGTCAAAGCAGTTGTTAAAAATGCCAATAATTTAGCACAAGATGCTGACCCTTCAAACGATTCATACACTGCTTCAATATCGCCGATTTTGAATGATGTGGGTGTTATAGGCTTTTTTGGTCCGGCTGAAGGCTTTGGACCAGGCGTAACCCAAGTCAGAGCACGCGTGCGTAACTATGCACCCAAACCATTGACAAGTGTAACTATTAATTGGGCTATGGACGGAGTTGACCAAACTCCTGTTACATTGACCGGACTAAATATTGCACGTGACGAAGTAGCTGACTTAGTTCTCGGTACATATGATTTTTATGCTAAATCACCATTAGGTCCTTTTGCTGTTGAATGTGCAACTTCTAATCCTAACGGTATTGCCGATGAAGATGCTTCCAATGATGAATACATCGGCGGTATTGGTCCATCTCTTGCAGCGGGATATTATTTCATTGGTGCTACCAATTCACAATTCACATCTCCTTCGGAAGCGGCATCTTATATTAACTCAAGTGGTGTGTTTGGACCAGGCAAGGTGACATTTGAAGTACGTCCCGGAACTTACACTGGTCAGATCGTGCTAAATAGCCCACTTCCAAATAAAAACGAGGTTGAATTTATAGGTGGTTCATCCTTCCCTGAAAACATCGTGTTAGCAGCTAATACAACAGCTCAAAACAATTTTGTGATTTTATTGGAAGGTTTGGAAAATGTAACTTTCCGCAATATGACTATCCGCAACAACAATAATGTGGCAGCCGGAGCGGGTGTAATTGTATCGGCAAAAAATGCAAAAGGCTTGAATTTTACTAATGTCACTTTCATGGGCGTTGCAAATTCACCGAGAAACAATCCGGGGTTTGCTATTATGGATGTATCGAACTGCTCACCTATCAATGTTTCTCATTGTAATTTCAATAATGGTTCAGTTGGTATTTATAATTTTGTAAGTAGCATCAACAACCCATCTATTACAATTGGCAATAATGATTTCGCAAATTTCTCATGGCTTGGCGTTCGTAACCAAATCATGCCAAATGTTGTTGGCAGCAATGTTGATATTTCATTCAATACATTCAGCTATCTTTCAGGAACTGTTCCTGTCGGTGGCATTGCATCATGGAATTCTACTACAATTGCAAATAACGAATTCTCGGGTATCACCGGTACAGGTGCACCAAACGAAGCTGTGATTTATGTATATCATGCTACTCAAAATCCTAATAATCCGGCTGAAATCTTGTCAAATTCGATCGTCGGATGTACTAACATTAACGGTATTTACGTAGTTGGCGCACACACTTTGATTGATAAAAACTATGTCAATATAAGCCAAACAATCAATTACGGATATGCTCTTATAAAAGCTGAAAATGCTTCCGGTGCCATTGGCAACAACCAATTGTCAGGCTCGAACATTTACGGGATGAATTTAATCAACTCTCCGGACTTGGATGTATTCTATAATTCGGTATTAACTGATAATAGTTTCTATCCTACCATCATGGCGAGCAGCGCAGGTAACATCATGAGAAATATTTTCATGAATATGGGAACTGCACCGGTTTTAGAAGTAGGAATGGTTGAAAATTCAAATCAAAATATTTTCTATACAAACGGTGAAACTTTGATTTCCGATAATGGTGTAGATCGTGATTTGGAATCATGGCAAAACCAAGGTGGAGGCGAAGGTGAAGAAGGTTACGACCAAGATTCACGTGTCGAATTCATCGAATTCATTAATACCGCAGATTTGCATATTAAAATTTATTCCCCCAGCTTGCTATTTGGACCTGCACTTTTCGATTACACTGATGGCTATGCATACACAATCGAATCATCTGATTTTGACGGTTTGAATAGAATATCATACTATGCCGGTTCTCATGAATTGACATTATCAGTGGCATTGATAACTCAAAGCGAAGGTATCGTAAATTGTGTTAATTCAACAGACAATTATATTTCGGTTACTTCAGCAATCGGTTATGATGCTCCAATGAACTACCAATGGTACAAAGACGGTGTTCCTGTGCCGGGTGCAACTGACCCAATTTTGTTCTTCAATAATTTGCAACATCATCAAGCAGGTCTCTATCATGCACGTATCGGCGGTCCCGGTGCAACTCCTCATGTTTATTCTGCTCCTGTTACTGTTTATGTATTGCGCCCGACTGAAATCACTCGTTATTCCGATAATGGATTTGCCGAAGATGGCGGACTTGCTACATTGTGGTTTGAAGCACACGTAAATGGAATTCCAATCGAAGATGCAATTATCAACGACGAAGTTCAAGTTCAATGGTACAACTATATTGATGGCACTAACGACAAGCTTTTAGTTAATGATAACAAATTCGCTGGTGTAAGATCAAATTACTTGACTATCCGCAATTTCGTCGGCAGAGATGAAGGCGAATACTACGCGATAATTACAGGTCTATGCGGAACTGTTCAAACCAAGTACATGAGTATGGAATTGGAACAACTCGGCATTGCATATACACAACAACCTGAAAACATTGACGAATGCGTCGGAACAAATGTTACATTAGAAGCTATGGCGACTACTCAAAGCACAAAGAAAATCACTTATCTTTGGTCAAAAGGTACTACGCCATTAACTAATAACGCTAAATATAGCGGTACTACGACTCGCAGCATGACTATCAAAGGAATCGAAGCCGCTGATGCAGGTGCTTATTCAGTTACTGCAACATTAGAAGGTACTACAGTATCGCTAAAATCTGCGGAAGCAGTTGTAGCTCCACTTTTGGGTCCGACAATAACTCAAGACCTCGAAGATACGGAAGTTGAAGAAGGCGAACAAATCATGATTCAATTAGTAGCCGAAAGCAACCCGAACGAAGTATTGAGCTATACTTTA
>PGYU01000014.1 GCA_002839825.1 Ignavibacteriae bacterium HGW-Ignavibacteriae-1
TTATAAGTGAAGAAGCTTTTTCAATCACTTTGACTTTCTCATAAGTGTTTACATCCCAAATATGTATTTCACCACCAACTGGGTATGTCGTTTCAGGTTGCAAACTATAAGCAACTAAAGCAGCAATATAATTCTCCGAAACAGTTATAGAATGGTACCATTTAGCTCTCCATTCCTCATATCCTGCATCTAAGGTATGAAGAAGTGCTCCCGTTTGTGTATCCCACACGTAAAGTGTGTTGCCAGAATCAGCGACAAAGAGTCTCCTGCCGTCTCTTGATATATCAAGCATCTCAACTTGTACATCTCGCTTTACCACCAGTCCCTCATACTCCATAACAATATTGCCTGTCTCCGTCAATAGTTTCATTGGCTTAAATCCAGTTGCCGCCACATAAATAAATTCACCGTCAGGGCTGAATGTCACCGCACGTACAATTCCCCCAATGTGCTTTTTCCACACCAAAGGGTCGGGTTCAGGCTCTTGAGCCAGTGAGAAACTGCAATATAACATTGCAACAACGAATAAAACAAATGCTCGTTTCATAAAAATTCTCCCTGAAATACATGTTCCGTATATAAATACTATGACACATGAATGCCGAAATTATCTCAAAATTAGGGAAAAAAGTTGAAATCCCCTCAACCTTTATTTTGTTCTTCGATTAACTTACGGAGAGCGATGATTTCGGATTTCAGTTCTTCAACTTCCTTCGAGCCGGCAATCGGGGCATCTTTTTCCTGGGCATCACGACCGATGAAATAGCTGGCAAAGGTGGCAGTGACATAACCGAAAATGCTATATCCGAATATGGTGATTAAAAAAGCTAAGGCGCGCCCCTCAGTCGTTATTGGATGAAATTCGTTACCTGCAGTAATCACCCGCATTGCTGTCCACCACAGCGCAAGCCCATAATTTGTAAATCCGGGGGTCGGGTTTTCCAGAGCATACATTCCGGCGGCACCGGCAAAGATTACTATCAGAGTAATAACTATCACATAACCAAGGGCGCGGCGCTTCATGGTTTTGCCCAAGCTACGCATGCTTCTGTTGAACGAAGATACAATACGCACAAGCCTAATTCCCCGAATGCCGCGTAAAAGCCTAACAAAGCGAAAAACTCGAAATATTCGTAATGCGGGAATAAACAATGATATTGCTGTGAGCCAATTTTTTTTGAGGAAGGAGAGTTTTTCCGGGGCGAGTGTAATCTTAATCAGGAAATCTATAATAAATATTCCCCATATGCCAAGACTTACGTATTCAAGCGTCTTGTTTATTCCCCAGACCAACTCAATCACAAGTAGTACTAACCAAACAAAACCCAATAAAATCATCGGCCCTTCAAGAATTCGCTCTACCGCAGTGAGCAGCCTTATCCGTTCTCTAAAAATTTCTCTTAACATAATTTTGAATTTCTAATAAAAAATATAATAATACCTGGTGAATTTTAATAATGAGGTCTCAAGACATAAACGAATTCATTAATGTTGGATTTGAAATGGTGAATACTGTTAGTCCTAAAATATATTTACATAAAGTCATCGGAAAAATATTTAAAAAACAACACACCCCCTAACCCCCTCTTGATAGAGGGGGAACGGGTTTCGGGGTATTTTTGAATTTTACCCACGGTTAAAACCGTGGGCTATGTTTTGGACAGAACACTGTTTAACCATACCCACGAATGAATTCATGGGCTATGTTTATCATGTATTATAGTATGAGAATGAGTCTCAATGAGATTTGGTACGCCCGAGTGGATTCGAACCACTGGCCCACAGCTTAGAAGGCTGTTGCTCTATCCTGCTGAGCTACGGGCGCATAACAGAACTTCAAAAATAAGAGTTTTTTGGCAAAAAAACAAATTTATTTTGGTCAGCATGGATTTTTTTCGTATTTTTGAATCAGGACCAAGTCCTGTGTGGCTAAGACAAGCCCAATTCCGTCAGGTCCGGAAGGAAGCAGCGGTTAGTTTGCTCTTAGGGTGCATCAGTGCTTGGTCTCTTTTTTTTTATAATATGATAATTTTTCATATTTTTGAATTTTAACATAATGCTGCTTTGATGAAAAAAGAGATTATAATACATTCGGCTATCAATGAGGTTCGCGTTGCAATTTTAGAAGATGGTGAGTTAGCTGAATTCTTCATCGAAATGCCCAACAAAGAACGTATCATAGGCAACATCTATTATGGAAAAGTCAACAAAGTAGTAGTCTCGCTCAATGCCGCTTTCATAGACATCGGGCTGAAACAAGATGCCTTTCTCCACTTCTCCGATGCCGATGATTCGCTCGAAAAAACGATAATTACCGAAGAAGAAGATTCCGAAGAACTCGAAAAGCCAATCCCTTTGGCTGAACCTGTCGAAGAAGACGGGAAAAAAGCAAAACCCAAAAGCAAAAAGAAAGGCAAGAAAGAGCTTGAAGCACCGAAAGAAATTACAAAAGCGGTAGATGCTTCGCATACTTTCAAGACAAAGCGTTCCGGCGATGTGAAAATCAACCTTGTCGAAGGCAAAAAAATCGCTGTGCAAATCACTCGCGAAGCTTACGCAAACAAAGGCGTCAAAGTTACGAGCAAGATTGCAATTCCCGGTCGCTATTTAGTGCTTATGCCCTACGAGAAAATGATTGGTGTGTCGCGAAAAATCGGTTCGTTCCAAGAACGCCGCAGATTACGTTCAGCGGCGAAAAATTTTATCGGTGGTGAATTTGGTTGCATTATCCGTACAGCTTCTATAGATAAAAGCGAAGAGGAATTGAAAAAAGATTGGCTCGATTTGATTGAAGTTTGGACTGAAATCGACAAAAAAATGAAAGTGAGCACCCCTCCTACTTTGATTTATCAAGATATGCAAATGGCTACAAGTATTGTTAGGGATTTGTTCACACCTAACGTTGAAAGAGTTGTTGTGGATTCGAAAAAGCTTTATAAGGAAATTAACGACTATATAAAGAAGGTTTCGCCACATCTTGAAAATAGAATCGAATTTTACGAAGGTAGCAGCAGTATTTTTGAGGAATTCAACATCGAAAAGGAATTGCTCAAAAGCTACAAGCGAAGAGTAAATCTTCATGGCGGCGGCGATATTGTTATCGAACAAACCGAAGCCATGACAGTTGTGGATGTAAATTCCGGACGTGCAAATGAAAAAGACCAAGAAAAAAATTCATACAAAACAAATATAGAAGCGTGCAGAGCGATTGCTCGACAGATACGTTTGCGGGATTTGGGCGGCATGGTTGTCATTGATTTCATCGATATGAATGATGACAACAACAGGAAAAAATTATTCTCCGAAATGAAGAAAGAATTAGCCCGTGACCGTGCCAAAACAACTGTTTATCCGTTGACGCAATTGGGATTGTTGCAAATCACTCGCCATAGGGTCAATCTGAACGTTGCGGAGAAAATCACCGAAATTTGCCCTACTTGCAAAGGTTTGGGGCGAATAACATCGAAGGCAGTTCTGATAAATGATATTGAACGTTGGTTGAAAAATTTCCGCAAAACTTCGACCGAATTTCGGATAATGTTGCAATTGCACCCAAGCATTGCCGAATACATTACCGAAGGCACAATTTCGGTCATCTCGAAGTTTATGATAAAATATTTCGTAAAAATCAAAGTTCAACAAAACGAAATAGTTCCAATAGACCAATTCAAATTCTTTTCTATACGTCAACAAAAAGATATTACAAACGACTTTTAGTTATGAATAGAAAGAAAAAAATAGCAATTCTGGGTTCGACAGGCTCTATTGGCGTTCAAACCCTCAATGTGATTTCAAACAACCCCGAAATGTTCGACATTTTGTGCTTGACGGCGAACAATAATTTGCCGCTATTGAGCGAACAAATTGCCGAATTCAAACCACGCAAAGTTGTAATTGCAAATAAAGCATCATACGATGATTTTGTTCGCCACTACAACTACGATTGCGAAATCACTTACGGTGAAGAAGCCTTAGTGGAAATCGCCGCCAATAATGAAAATGATTTGGTGGTTTCGGCGCTTGTGGGATTTAGCGGTGTCATGCCGACCCTTGCTGCTTTGCGAGCAGGAACGGATGTTGCATTGGCAAATAAGGAAACATTAGTAGCTGCCGGTGAAATCATGGTCAATTTAGCAAAGAAAACCGGTGCTAAAATAATCGCAATTGATAGCGAGCATAATGCAATTTTGCAGTGTCTCGCCGGTGAAAATTACGCTGATATCGAAAAAATCATACTCACATCATCCGGTGGACCGTTTCGGAAACGTAATCTCGATGAATATGATTCAATCACAATCAGCGAGGCACTCAATCATCCGAATTGGAGCATGGGCAGCAAAATTACGATTGATTCTGCAACTATGATGAACAAGGGATTTGAAGTGATTGAAGCACATTGGCTTTTCGATATTTCGCCCGCTCAAATTGAAGTCGTAATTCATCCGCAATCAATAATTCATTCGTTTGTGCAGTTCAAAGATGCCTCAATCAAGGCACAAATGGGTTTGCCCGATATGAGAGTTCCAATTTCCTATGCAATTCATTACCCAAATCGCGTTGCAAACAAATTCCCACGATTGGACTTCATGTCGTTAACCGGATTGGATTTTTGGCAGCCGACTCGCGAACGTTATCCATGCCTCTACTTAGCGTATGAATCGCTTCGGATAGGCAAAAATTCTCCTGCTGCATTGAATGCTGCAAATGAAGTTTGCGTAAGCTCGTTTTTGAAAGATGAAATTAAATTTACAGACATAGCTCGGGTAATTGAAAGTATATTAGAAACTACAGAAATAATTACGAATCCTACACTTGAAGACATCGAAATTACGGACAAAATGTCCCGAAGAAAAGCCTCAGAATTTATCAATAATTTAAAAAGATAACATGGAACTTATTTCAAATATATTTTACTTTATCATTGTAATTGGAATACTTGTAGCAGTACACGAATTTGGGCATTTTATAGCAGCTCGGATGACCGGAATGCGTGCAAATGTATTTTGCATCGGAATGGGCAAAAGACTTTTCGGTTGGAATAAAATCAACGGCTTTACTTTTGGCAATTTGTCGGACAGCATTGAATTGGGCGAACATACTGATTATCGGATTGCAGCCTTCCCTATCGGCGGATATGTAAAAATTTCGGGCATGGTTGACGAAAGTTTCGATACAGATTTCGCAGCTTCCGAACCGCAACCATATGAATTCAGGTCTAAGGGAACTTTGGCAAAATTATTTGTACTGAGCGCCGGAGTTATAATGAATTTGCTGCTTGCAATTGTAGTGTTTAGTTTCATCACTTTCACACAAGGCAAATCGGTAATTGCATCCACAAAATTAGGTAAAATCGAATCTGCAAGCGTAGCTGACCGAATTGGATTAAAAGAAGACGATGATATTTTAAGCGTCAACGGTGTCAAGATAAGTTCTTGGTCTGACTTTGTAGAAACAATCACATTAAAAGAATTCGGCAACGAGCTAAATATTGAATTAAAGCGCGATGGCGAAATCAAAATCGTCAAAGCTGACGGCACAAAAATTCTGAAAGCATTGGCAAATAAAGAAACGCTCGGAATATCTCCGGGTGGCATATTTGCATACGTTGATAATACAATTCCCGGCAAACCCGCTGAAGAAGCCGGAATACAGAAAGGTGACACATTAATTAGCATCAATGGTATCAAAATTAGTGGTTTCAGCGCACTACAAGATGAATTAAAAGCCAACAAAGGGCAAAAAGTTGAACTTGTTCGCAAAAGACAAAACGATTTTATTACAGATTCGATAGTAAGCGATGAAAACGGTATGATTGGCGTCCAATTAGGTTATGGTCCTTTCACAACAGTTTCGTACGGATTTTTGGAATCAATCAAAATTGGTACTCTGGAAAGCATTGCCGCCGTTGACTTGTTGATTAATTCAATCAAGCAAATCATCATGGGCAATCTTTCATTCAAGGAATCTATCGCCGGTCCGGTGATGATAATGGATATGGCAGGCGAACAAGCAGATCGCGGAATTGATAGTTTTCTACGGTTTTTAGCATTGCTTTCGATTTCATTAGCATTCATGAATATTTTGCCATTTCCCGCTTTAGACGGTGGTCATATTATATTCGTTCTGATAGAAGGCATCACAAGACACGAAGTCTCAACAAAAGTAAAAATGGCATTCCAACAAGGCGGCATTATCATTTTGCTGCTATTTATGGCATTTGTTTTGTTTAATGATATTACTAGATTAATTAAATAGATGAAAATTGGAAAAAGAACTCAATATTTTAGTTACAAATGATGACGGAATCAATTCACCGGGTTTAGAAGTATTAGCACGTGCAGCAAGCAAATTCGGCAAAGTCACAGTATTCGCACCCGATAGACAGCAAAGTGCAGTAAGTAGCGCCTTGACTATAAATCGCCCTCTGAAGGTGCAAAAGCATTTCAAGAATCGAGAATTTTTCGGTTATGCCGTTGATGGTACTCCGGCAGATTGCGTAAAAATGGCACTCACTACCCTACTCGAAATTAAGCCCGATTTGATACTTTCCGGTATCAATCACGGCAAAAACACCTCAATCAACGTTATGTACTCGGGCACTGTTGCCGCTGCTGTTGAGGGCGTTATGGCCGGTATAAATTCGATAGCTTTCTCGGTCACTTCTCACAGCATTAATGTAGATATGGCTGCAGCTGAAGAATATGCACTCAAAATTATCGAAAGCGTTGTTTCCCGAAGTTGGGATACCAAAATACTACTCAATGTGAATATTCCGGCAATCGAAGCTAGCTCAATAAGAGGAATCCGCGTCACCAAATTAGCAAAATCCTATTGGAATGATTGGTTTGAACGAAGAGAAGACCCATTCGGAAACGAATATTTTTGGTTTGCCGGCGATTATATTACATCAGACCATGATAAAGAGACCGATGATACTGCGATTGAAGACAGATTTGTTTCCGTTACGCCATTAAAGTTTCTTTTTGATGACGTAGATACAATTAAAAAGATAAAATTCGTAGAAAGTTTGAGCTAATCATGAGGAAAATGATAAAATTGGAAACAATAATTACTGTCAGAGAAGCTGAAACAAAATTGCGAGGAATCACTCATACTATCATTAGAGAGATGTTCAAAAAAAAATGGAGTCTTCCTATTTCCATAAAAAATGCAATATGCTACCATACTACAAGTATGGTTGTCTTCTGTTAAATTTGAGGCAATAATAATGACTAACAAAAAAATCGACAATGAAGTAAATTTAGATTGGAAGGATTTTTTCCGGTCAATCGAGGAATATATAGATTTTAAATCACAACCATCATCTGAACATGAAATTCTTAAAGAAGGTATAAAAGTATTCCTTCACTTGCCTTATGCTCAGTCTGTCGCTTTATTTTTAGTTTCATCATCTGATTTTTCTCTTAATTTTAAAGTTTCAAACCCTGATTCATCAGAAAATCTTTTCAGAAAAATTGCTGACCACTTAATTGAAACAGGCGTTGTAGGTGAGGTCTTAAACACAGGTACACTTTTGGAACATGATTTGGGCGATAAATTCAGTTTTGCCGGCAATTTATTGTTGATACCGCTCAAATCTTCTCGCACAATTAACGGATTGATACTAATTCAAACAAGCAAACCAATTGCAGATATTAACCAGATTTTATACAGGTTAAATATTTTATTTGTCAGTATGTTTGCTTCGGATATACAGACATTGCAAACTTATCGTGATCTGGAAGTCAGCAACGCAATATTGGAACAAAAAGTTCACGCTCGTACAATTGACCTAAAACTAAGCCAACAAGAGTTACGCAATGTTATTGATTCAGTATTGACCGGTATTTTAATCGTTGATAATCAAAATAAAAAAATCCTTCAAGCAAACTCAATTGCACAAGATTTAATCGGACATGATGAATTAGTTCTTTCAAATAGACTCGTAACCGAATTTTTGCCCGAACTTCCCGAATTTAAAAATGATGAGAATAAGATTTCTAAACAATCGGGAATGTTTGAGTCATTTTTATTGAATAGTTCTAATAACAAAGTCCCGATTCTCAGGACTGCAACTCAAATAAAACTCGGACTAAGAGACATAATCATTGAAAGTTTTGTTGAAAATAGTGCCGGGAAAAAACTTGAGGAAACACTCAAAAATGCAAACGAAATACTTGAATTGAAAGTTGACGAGAGAACGGAGGATTTGCAATTTCTTGTAAGCAAATTGAAACTCGAAATTTCAGAACGAAAAACTTTCGAAGAGGAACTTAAAAAATTGTTCATGAAGGAAAAAGAGTTAGGCGAAATGAAAATGAGATTTGTAAATATGGTTTCGCATGAATTTCGTACTCCTCTTACCGTCATCAGAACTTCTTCTCAGTTGATTGATTCATATTATGAAAGATTTACAGTCGAACAGATTAAAAAGCAAATCGAAAAAATCATTTATTCGGTTGATTGTCTTACTGCCTTACTCGACAACACTGTATTTATCGGCAAAAGCGAAGCGGATAAATTAGATTTGAATTTGCAGGAAGTAAATTTGAAAAACTTTTTCGAGAATTTGATTGAAGACATCAAACAAACATACTCTACGGGTCACAAAATTAATCTATCAATTTCGGATGATATTGATTTTATTTTGAGCGATTCAAAGCTTTTGTGGCAGATTTTTAATAATCTTATCATAAATGCTATAAAGTATTCTCCTAAAAATTCTGAAATTATTATCAGGGCTATCATTAGTGATAATGCAATTCTTTGTGAAGTCAGAGATTATGGAATTGGAATACCCCAAGAAGAGTTGAATCATATTTTCGATATGTTTTTCAGAGCAAAAAATGTTGGTATTACTCCCGGAACCGGATTAGGTTTATCAGTCGTCAATGAATCGGTAAAAAAATTAACCGGACAAATCACAGTCAGGAGTTCGCCTGAACAAGGTACTACATTCAAAGTTAATTTGCCGTTTTTGACAATGGATTAATACGTCGCATTCAGCTTTTAGAGCGATTTTGCAAGTAGCTTTTGATGTCTTTAATACCTTGAAATAAGTCGGAACTTTTGAATTCTACATAAGTTGAGTTTTTAAGTAGTTTGTAGTTTAGTATTGTCATAGATGCTAAATACGCAAAATATCCCAACGGCATCAGCATTCCTATTCCTAATAATCCAATCACAGTATAAGTTACTAAGCTAATCACGATAGATATACTTGTATTTTTGAGCAATACATTGATTTTGCCTGTTGCAACAACCAAAAAATAGAATATTGAAAAGGGCAATAGCAGTGCAGTAAATAGCATGACCTTAAATAACCCGAGCGAAAGTGTATATTTTTCGGTTAAGAACCACTCTATGAAAACATCCGCAATCCCGGTCAGAAACAAAAATGTTAGCGTTACAAATGTTAGAAATGTAAAAGAAACAGATTTCACAAGCAATTGTTTGAACGATGCCAAATCTTGAGATTTCATAAATCTGACTGCAGCCGGATAAACCAAGCCATTAATTCCATTCATACCTTCTTCAAAAAATCTAAAAAGCGTCTTGGCAGTTTGGTATAAGCCAACATAATGCAAATCGAAGAACAGCTTAACTATAAATAAATCCAATTGCTTAGGAATAGTATTTAACAAGTTGGTTAAAGTGATTGGGAAGCTAAATCTCAGCATTTCTTTTATCGTCACTTTTCCTGCAAAATCAAATTTCAATTCTCTCCAAACCATTGCCACACTAATCAAAGAACTTGCTCCGGCGCCATAAAAGTAAGTTTCTGTGGCATCGTAAAAATCCCACGGCAATTGATTGACTTTGGCGTAAAGTATGAAATAAGCCATCACTGCAAAAAAAGCAACATCACTAAGGAATATTTTGAAGGTTTGATGCTCCTTAAGCATTAACTTTTGGGCAAAAGTTCGTGGAATCATTAGCAATCCAAGTAGAGGCAAATAAGCGCCAATTTCGAGAATTCGTGATTCGGGCATCTCCGCAGACAAAAGATGCGTGGCGATGTAAACCATTGAAGATAAGCCAATTACAACAATCACATGAAGTAATATAACAACAGAATTTACTTTCTTTTTATTGCTTTCTTCAAATCCGAATTGAATCAATAATTGCAAAGCAAAAGAATCGCTCAGCACGAAAATCCAAATGTTGAGAGCAATGAATAATGCAAACAAACCCAACTCAGCCGGGTCCATAATTGAAGCTTGGACAAGATACACGAGACCATAGAGTATATAAATTGCTTTATCGGCTGCAGTCCAGAATATTTTCCAAATATGATGTTGAATTTGCATCAATTTCTCATTAAGTTAGCCGGCAATTGATTTCCGGAATCTAAGATTGCTTTTTTCATGTTAATTCTAAGCAATAATAATGCCCCAAATACAAAGAAAATTCCCAATGAAAAAATGGCAATTCTATAAGAGCCCGTTAATTGCAATGACAGTCCGAATACCAAAGGACCAATCCAGCTTGTACCACGCTCGCTGATTTCATACAAGCTGAAATATTCGGCTTCTTTGCCTTTGGGTATCAATAACGAGAACAATGAACGGCTTAGTGCTTGTGTACCACCCAAGACAATTCCTATTACAGCTCCTATAATGTAGAATCCGAACGTAGAATTTAAGAACATATAAGCATAAATGACTATCCCAATCCAAATAAGCAAACTTAATAATAAGGCTTTTTTACTATCAAGCCATTCAGCTAACTTGTTGAAAAATATAGCTCCAAAGAATGCCACAAATTGCACCATCAAAATTACTGTCGTCAATGTAGAAATATCTAAGCCCAACTCCTCTTGTCCAAATTGCGACGAAACTACAATCACCGCTTGGACGCCATCATTGTAAATTAAGTATGCTAACAAAAATAAAAGTGTTTTCGGATATTTACGGGCGTCTTTGATAGTTTGAATAACTGCTTTGAAACCATAGCTAAGAATATTTGTATCTTTCGGCAGAGCTTTGTGGACGCGAACTTTGAGATGAATTGCAGGGAAAATTGTAAAAATAGCCCACCAGAGCCCCGCGGAAGCTAATGATATTCGGACGGCATGACCCATTGTTAGTCCGAAATTTTCCGCCTGCATTACCAATGCTAAGTTGATGGCGAGCAAAATTCCCCCACCAAAATATCCCCACGCAAAGCCTAATGATGAGACTTTGTCGCGTTCGTCTTCGGTAGAAATGTCATTGAGAAAAGCATTATAAAAAATCATGGAAGCACCGAAAGCAAGATTTGAAATTATTAGTAAAGCACCGCCATACAAATAATTTGCATCCTCGAGAAAGTAAAACATCATTGCTGCAATACTACCCAAATAGGCTGAGATAATGAGGAGTTTCTTTTTATAATTGCTTGTATCGGCAATTGCACCCAGAACCGGGAGTAGAAAAACTTGAAGAATAACGGAAAGAGACACGCAGTAAGTAAAAAATGAACCGTGATAAATCGGAATTCCGAAAATATCCAAAAAACCGTCAACGTTTGCAGCATTTTTGGCTATTGTGGTCAGATACGGACCCAAAAATACCGTTATCACCGTAGTAGTAAATGCCGAAACTGCAAAATCGTACATATACCACGAGCGACGCTCCGCTAATTTAGATTTATCGTTCATTCAATTTTATTCAAATTATAAATTGATATTTACGTAAATTGGAGTTAAATATTTAAAAAAGCAGATTATTCGTAGCGAAGTGCTTCAATCGGGTCTAAATTAGCGGCTTTCCATGCCGGATAAGCACCAAATATTAAACCCAGAAAAGTGCAAATTATCAGACTGTACAAAATCCAATCATAAGGCACTATCAAAGTAAGCCCGAGCAAGTTGCCAAATAAATATGACAAGGAAAGACCGAGAATAATACCGAGAACACCCCCAAACTGGCAAAGAGTGATTGTTTCGATAATGAATTGGCTCATAATCCAACTTTTTTTGGCACCAACTGCTTTTCGGATACCTATTTCTCGCGTGCGTTCTTTAATTGTGACGAGCATGATATTCATGATGCCAATACCGGCAGCAAATAAGGCGATAAAGCCCGTAATGAAGCCAAACAAGGACAAATAGCCTGTGAGACCTGCAAATTGCAGAGCGATTGTTTCATTTGTTTCAAGTTCGAATGAACTCAATTCCCATGGTTGGTCTTCCCGAAGACCACGCAAAATCCCAATGGCTTCATCAATTGTTGGCATCAACATGTCGCGAGACGTAGCTTTGACGTTGATTGTCAGCGATTCTTCCCATCTTGTAGAATAATATTTCAAAAATTGAGTTATTGGAATTATAGCAACATTATCTTGACTTTTGCCCAGAACTGCACCCTTTGTTTCGAGTATTCCAATCACGCTGTAGATTTGTTTACCAATAATAATATCCTTACCGATTGGGTCAGAATTAGGGAAAACCAATTGTACAACATCATTACCGATGATAGTAACGTTGCGATTGAAAGTGATGTCGTCATCTATAAATGCTCTGCCTTCGGAAATACTGATATTATTTGTCTCGAAATAACTTGCATCAGTTCCGATTAAGGAGACATCGGGATTAGTTTCCGACATTGATGTTTTGAGAATATGATTTGAAGATGTACTCATAGCACTCACTGAAGCCGCAAGCATCATATTACGCTTGAAATCTTCCACTTGGGAATAAATTATTCGCTTTCTTCCTGCATATTTTCGCCAAGTATGTGCGCCAAATTGCATTTTCGGCATTCTATAAATTGAAAAAGTATTTTCGCCAAGGTCAGCCATTTGAGTCGTAACAGTATTGTTGATGGATTTGACAAGTGTAATTGCTACAATAATCGCAAAAACGCCTATGCAAATACTTAACAATGTTAAAAACGCTCTTAATTTATTCAATCTTATCGAATCAATTGCTATTGATATACTTTCAAAAACTATCATTATTCGAACCTCAAAGCGTCAATAGGATTCAAATTGGATGCTCTGATTGCCGGAATTATGCCCGATAATATTCCAACGAAAATTGATACAATTGATGCAATTAATAACAATTGAAATGGCAAATATGGTGTTAAAAATCCGGCTTCTTCAACGAATTTGGGTAATATAGTTGCAACTGCAAATGTTATGCCCGAGCAAATTATTAGCGAAATAATTGCCCCTACGAAACATAAAGTTGAAGATTCGACAATAAATTGGAATAAAATTGAGCGACGTTTCGCTCCGATTGCCATTCTGATGCCGATTTCTTTCGTTCGTTCGGTTACGGAAACAAACATAATGTTCATAATCCCGATTATTCCGACAATGAAAGATAAAATTGTCATTCCGATACCAATTCCCCAAACGTATAATTTCAGAGTTGCAACTTGATTTTCAAAGGCTTTTGTTTCGTTTATGGAAAAATCATCTTCAGCTTCAGGACTTACATTTCGGATTGAGCGCATTATGCCTCTCGCCTCTTCTCTGACTTCATCGAGCATTTCCTCTGACCCGGCTTTGATTCCAATCGAAATTGAACGATTATGCCTTCCATACATAGATACGAATGAACCAACAGGAATGAAAACTTGATTATCTATAAAATCGAAAAACATGGTCCCTTGCTTTCGAATCACTCCGATTACAAGGAATTTATGCCCATTTATTTTTATGGTCTGATTGAGGGCGTTACCATCAGGAAAAATCGTAGTATAAACTTTGTGACCGAGCACAACGACTTTGGAATGAATTGATTCTTCAAATTGTGTAAAATATCTGCCTTCGATTGTTTCTCCTGCAGATGTCAAACCGTGATTGGAAGTTGTCCCAATTATTGTGATACCGTTAAATATCAAATTTTCATGCTTTATACTGCCACCCCAATCTCTGGCAGTCGGGAAAATAAGCTCAGCATTAGCTAATCGTTCCATCATTAGGTCGGCTTGTTCGAATGTTATGTCTTTGCGTTGACGTGCTAACTTCCAGTTTTTGCCACCCGCCCAATCCCATTTATCAATGTACAGAATATCAACCCCAATCATTCGAAAAGTTTCGTCCATTGCAGACTGCAATCCGGTTAAGACCCAACCCATTAAAATAACAGTCGAAATACCAATCACAACGCCAAGCGATGCCAACAAAGACCTAAGTTTGTTGCCTTTCATCGCATCAATAGCAATTACGATTGTTTCCTTGAATTCTACTAATGTCATAAGATTATTTAACCGGCTTTTTGATTTAGCTCATCTCTTTCAATCAATCCGTCGCGGAGACGAATGATTCTGTTAGCATGGCGGGCTATTTCTTCTTCGTGAGTCACCAAAATAATTGTATTGCCTTTATGCCATAAGTCACGGAAAAGTGCGATAATTTCCTCGCCGGTTTTGGAATCAAGGTTTCCTGTAGGTTCATCAGCTAATATTATCGAAGGGTTAGTCACCAAAGCGCGAGCAATGGCGACGCGTTGCCTTTGTCCGCCGGAAAGTTCGTTAGGTTTGTGTGTGATTCTATCTTCCAAACCGACATCAATCAAAGCTTTTTTGGCAGTTTCATGTCGCTGACTGCTTGGTCGCCCTGAATAAACAAGAGGTAACTCTACATTCTTAATCGCAGTAGCACGAGCCAATAAATTGAAAGTTTGGAATACGAAGCCAATTTTCCGATTACGAATATCAGCCAAGTCATCGTCATCCATTACGCTGACATCTTCCCCACCGAACAGATATTTACCGCCGGTAGGTGTATCCAAACAACCGAGAATATTCATTAAAGTTGATTTCCCCGAGCCTGATGGTCCCATGATTGCAACGTATTCGTTTTCGTGGATTTGAAGTGTAATATCTCTCAGAGCATAAACAGTTTCAACACCCATATGATACAATTTGGAAATATTTTCTATATCAATAATCAATTTTTTATCGTTCATCAGAATTTCTCGTTATTTTTTAATTAATTTACGTTGCATCGCAGAATCAATCTTGATTTCCATACCATCATTGAGTTCCTTACTTACGGCTACAAAGCTCCCTGAAATGATTTCATCACCGGATTGGAGTCCTTCCATTACTTCAATGAATCCTTTGTCGCTGATGCCTGTTTTAACGGGTGTAAGTATAGCTTTGCCACCTTTGCTCAGGAATACAACTGACGGAGGACGAACAATTTTCAATCCGGCTGCGGGTTCAGAACCGTCATTATATTCTGAATTGCTAGTTTGATTGATAGTCGCATCTCGTACCGTCACGGCTTGCAATGGCACTGCCAATACATTATGCCTTGTTTCGGTTTGAATTTCTACATTGCAACTCATTCCGGGACGCAGACGATATTCATTGTCAATTAATCTTACTTTGATTTGGAAATTGACCACTTGGTCTTGCGAACCAAGTTGGCTCGTTATAGCGGAATGACCAATTTCGATTACCACGCCGCGAAGTTTCATATCCGAAATTGCATCAATTTCCACATGTGCAGTATCACCGATTGCAACCAACACAATATCGTTTTCGTCAACGTTTACGAGGGCATTCATAATTGATAAATCTGACACCTGCATTAATTCGGTACCTTGCATCATTCCGGTACCGACAACTTTTTCTCCCAACTCGACACCAAGAGTGGTGACCACTCCGGCAATTGGCGAGTATATGGAAGTTCTATCTTTGTCGCGCTCAACCTGATTCAGCTGTGCTAATGCTGATTGGTACCTTGCCAAAGCAGCTTTATATGATGAAGATGCGCCATTGAAAGCGGCTTCGGCTGCATCAAAATCTTTTTTGGATGCGAATTCCTTCTTGAATAAATCTTGGATTCGTTTGAAATCAGCGGCAGCACGGTCTTTTTCTGCTTCACGCGCTCCGATTTCCATCTTTGAAGCTTCGGCTGTAGCTTGTGCTTGCTTGAGTTGTGCCTCCACTATATCAGGTTTGATTCTGACAAGCAATTGATTTTGCTTTACTGTATCACCTTCTTTCACACCCAAAAAAATGATTTCGCCTGATGTTTGCGAAGAGATTTTGACTTGCATTTCAGGCTGAATTTTCCCGATTGCCGAAACTGTTTGAGTAATCGTCCGCGTGTCAACTTTGCTTGTAGTTACACTGATTCGATGGTCTTTGGGTTGAAATATCATAAACCCTATCAGAGCCAATACTACTATTGAAACAATCAATATAATCCAAAATTTCTTTTTACTTTTCTTAGCCATTTTAATTATCCGTTAATTCTGTTTAATATCATCTTTCATAAATACTGCAGTTTTTGCTAACATGTCCTGGAAGGCTTGACGTTTTTGTCCCAAAACAAAAAAGCAACCAATTATTACAAGGAAACCAAGCATAGAACCTAAAATACCAAATAAGAAGAAGCCTGTAATTGCTGTTGCAATTGATACTATGTTTGAAATATTTTTCACAATATACCTGACTGCCAATGAACTGAATTGGGCATTTTCAGCGTTTTCGCTGCCAATTCTTATTCCCAAAGTTAATTTTCCTAAGGAAAATGCAAAGAAAAGTTCTGTCGAAAAATAAATCAACCCAATAATAGTACCCGGGAGTTCGATTTGTTTTGCGTGTTCGAACAAATCTAATATCTCTACAGTATTAGATGACGCTAGAGACACAATTTCCGCCAATGTTCCCGATAAAATCATATAAAGCATCACAATTAATGCAATGATGAAATTATCAATGAAATATGCCAAAAATCTTTTGCCGAATCCCACTCTGTTATAATATGGATTGACGTATGCATAATCGGGCATATATTGCGCATATTGCTCGTAATTTGATTGATTTGGTGTTGAACTGTCAGACATTGTATCTCCTTATTATTTGATTAATCCAAGTGCAAACATAACTTCGTTTCTTGCTTGTAAGTAACTGAAAACTGCATTAATTCTATTGATTTGTGCAGTAATCATCTGAGCGTTAGAAATTGTCAATTCAAAAATCCCCAAATCTCCGGCTTTGTATCGTTCGTTTACGCTTTCGTAATTTTTCTCGGATGCAAATAAAGCTCTGCGAGACACATCAATTTGCTTTTCAGCAGTTTCCAGATTCAAAAATGAATTTTGAACCGATTGGCGGACTTCCTGCTCTTTTTTCAAATACTGAACTTCGGTTTGGACATGTTGCAACTTTGAAGTCTGTACTTGCAAATTGGTAGAAAAATTACTAAATACCGGGAAATTTAGTGTCAATCCCAAAAATGAGCGCCCTCTTTCAGCCAATTCATTGAATTCCGTATGATTCCATCGCCATCCACCTGTGGCAATCAACGAAGGATAATACTGACCAACTGCATAGTCCAAACGTGCTTCTGACGCTTCCTTAGAATGTTCGAAAGCTTTCAAATCAAGTCTTTCTGCCAATGCTTTATTGACAGCTGCCCCAAATGAGCCAATTTCTTTGCGAAAATCTGTCACATCAATTTCGGCAATATCTGAGGGCAAACTTGATTCTAAAAATGAGGCATCCATATCAGGATTCATTCCCATCATAATTAAAAGCGTAGCACGCGATTTATTGAAATTATTTTCGGAGTTGATTAATTCGATTTCTTTGTTTCCTATGTCGGCTTCTTGAGCATAAAGGTCAGTAATTGCAATTGTGCCGGATTCGTGCATTGCCTGCAAACGAGTCAATTCAAATTTGGATTGTTGCAGATTTTCATTCCTAATTTCAACAATTTTGGAATTTTTGATAACCTCTACATATTGAGTATAAACCATTTGTTTGACATTGATGATTGAGAACTCATTGCTAAAATTTGAGGAGCTGAGGTTATTTTGGGCACGGTCGTAATTAGCTTCACGCGAAAATCCATCAAATAGCGGCAGAGAAAGTTGTGCGTTCATAAAATATGAATCGGGACTTGAGCCGGGAATATCAAACACCACACCTTCGAAATTCACCGACCTGGTTGCATCGGGATTCAAAATGCGCGAATAGCCGGTATTGAAATCAAACCTTGGCAAGTAATTTCCGAAAGCATTTGTCAGGTCTGCACTTGCAGCAGCGACTTGTTGGCGGTTGACCATCAAATCATAGTTGTTTATAACTGCTATGTCAATACATTCTTGAAGACTATAAACTTTTTTACTTTTTGCTCCAAAGTCTTGGCTTTGGATTGTGATTGCCCCAAATAATAAGGTAAAAGCTACTATGCGAATGATAATCATTCAAAAACTCCCTTTTCTGTTTTCATAAGCAATTATACGTTTTTAATCGAGAATTGGTTACAAATCTGACAACATTTATTAGATTATAGTTAATTATCAGGGTATGAGACGATTTTAGACTTCTTGTTGTTTTGAGCGATAGCACGAATTTTGAAAGAAAATGGTTTGGAATCATCGCGTGGGACAATTTCAAAGACTTGTTTGGTCACAATTTGCTTGTCTTTGCTGATGTTTTGAGCACCAATAATCTCGCGAGCCACAGCGTTGCCTTCGGTAATTTCGATGCTTTTGATATAGTTTTCAGCCCCTTGGTGCAAACCGTAGGAATTAGTAAACACTCGCACTTTGTTTTTTTCAAATCGTGCAATCCGGTGTATTTCAGGCTCGGGGAAATCTTTTACCGATATTTTGAATTTCTTACCGATAATTTTATCATTCACATATCTTTCGATAGTGTATTCCTTATCGATATCAGCTAAAGTTGGCGTGAAAGTAAAAGGCATATTATTCTCAGAAACGTGAACAGCTCTGCCTTCTGAATTCATCAACTTTGTGACATTTTCACGGTTACTCAACATCGGTAGATTTGGTTCGATAGTAAATTTCACATCGGGATACATAATTTCCGAATAAATTGGGTCGTCGAGAAGCTCTGCTATCACTCTAAATTCCCGTGAAAGTTCCTTTCCGTCAGCATGGCGAATTATGTTCAATTTCACTTTCATTGAGCCGAATTCGGGTGTATCTCCTTCCACAACAATAGTATTATTCGTAAATCCTACTATTTTTGCCGTGCCTTTGTTTGATTTATCCGGAACATGTGATATTTCGATAATAGGCTGACGTCGCAGGTCACTATTCAAATCTAATCCAAATACAAAAATCTCATTTCGCCATTTTGTATAGGCAATGCTTCGGACTATGTCGTCAGTCGGGGTGAGGATTACATTAGGGGAAAAGAGCGTTCTGCTATCAACGGTAGGATTAATAACTACAGTATCTATACGAGTGTCGTTTACTCCGGTCATTTCCATTGCCACCGCTGCCCCTTCAAAATCATACACAACTTGATAATTCAAAATGAAACGGATATTATCTTTGACGACCGCTCCCAATGTTTCAGGGTCATTGCTGACGGCTGTGGCTTCCACGTTTACAACAAAAGTGTTGTTTTTCAGTTCATTCATTACAGGATGCCACATAAATTTGGCATTTTGATTTTCCAAGTCCTCCGAAACTCTGAAGTAGCGAGTATTTCCGGATTTTTCGTCCATCAGATTTATTTTGCGGTTTATTGATTGGTCTTCGATTTCAAATTCAAACTTGACATCCTTAACATTACCGGTGAAATAAATCGTATTTACCGTATCGGCACTAACGATTTTCATACCTGTAGAATCAAATGTCAGCAAAGTATTAAGAGCATTTTTCTCGGCTTTAAGATTGAAAGGCAATTGGAAAATTCTATTATCAGCCAAGATTTTGCCGTTTTCTTCCTCTTCTTTCTTACTTTGTGGAATCAATAGAATCAGAGCGGCTAAATACAGCACGAAATAGATTTCAATCACCCTTTTTTTTCGATTATACATCATCAGGTCTAAATCCTCGATTGCAAAATTCGCTCAAGTTCTTTGCGGACAGCAGCTTCGATTTCGGCTCTTTTGATAGCTTCGGCAGCCTTATTAAGTGTCTCGATATTTTGTTGGAGGTTTTGTAGTTCGGCATTGGTCTTCTCCATGATTCCAATCATTTTTGGATTAGGATTGGACATATCGGCATAACTTTGATTGAGCGATTCCAATCTGGACAAAATTAGCCCTTGATTGGCAACAAATGCTTTCATTGTTTCAGAAATTTCTTCTAACTGGACGACAGCACTTGCGAAATCTACAGAAATCTCCCCCACTTCATCCATTAACATCTCAGAATCAGAATTATTACCCTTATTATCATATTGTTCGAGTTCGTCATCTGGAGTAAATAGCATTACAATAAACATAGTCGCAAGCATACCTGCTTCGAAAATCACTCCTGCTATAACCATTTCGTCAGTCAACAAATCGCTGAATCGTCGCAAGCCTATTAGCACAAGTAAAATTGCCGCGCCGAAATAGACAAATGAATTGATAACGGAAAAAAAGTAGCGATTAACGACTTCCTGCATCCATAGCATGGTTCCACGCCAAAAGCCTAAAACGTATGTAATTTGAACTTCTCGTTTGATATATTTGTGCATATCTCGCTCGAAAACACAGATTTTCCATAATGTAAGGAGTATAGCCAAAGAGCCGGATTGCTTTTCGTATCGTAGTTCATGATAAATACTCCTCAGCAAGGCACGACCCTCTAAAGACATCAACGAATCAATTTTTTCCATCTTTGCGAACCCTTCTATTTAGGTTTTTGTTTTCAAAATTACGATAATTCCGGCAACTAAAAATATCATATTTGCCATCCAACCCGCCACTATTGGCTGAATATCCATAGTTTGCGCCAAAGGTTGGCTTACTTTCAGAAAAATGATATAGAAAAATGAAATTACCAAAGCTGCCCCAATTTGTATTGCAATGCCACCTTTACGTCTAACAGAAGCAAAAGGTACGCCAAAAAGTATCACGATGAAATTTGCAAATGGATAGGCATATTGACCATGATAATCAATTTGCAATTCCCTGACATCTCTGCCCCCACTTTGCAAAATTTCTATAAACTCGGCTAATTCGTCAAAATTCATCTCATCAGGAGATTTTTTCAACTTTGCAATTTTACTGTCAGTAATGTTTAAAACCATTTCGAGCGAATCATGTCTGATTGTATTGACGTTGTTTCCTGTGTAAATGCGCTCAATTACTTGCCTCATCATCCATTTTTGCTTTGCATCATTCCACTCTATAAGATTCGATTCGATGCGGCGGGTCAATCTTGGAGTATTCTCGTTCGTAAAATATTCAATTGCAATTCGACTGCCGGATTTGATATCCGAATCATAATGTTGCATCAGCAAATTTACTGTAGGACCTTCTCGAAAATAAAGGTTGTAAATAGGTGCGTTGGTATTCGACATCGAAAAATATTTATTGGAAATATCGTGCTTAAGTTTGTTTGATTCCGGTACAACCCAGCCGTTGAAGTACAAATGTGCGAAACTGATGAGGATTGCCATTGTGACAAAAGGCAACATGATTCGGTACAAACTGACGCCGCCGGACTTCAATGCAGTTATTTCGTTCAAAGTGGACATCCGTCCCATTGTAAAGAGCGTCGAAAGCAGTGATGCAATTGGAGTCAAAAGCTTGAGGATTTCGGGCATGAAGTAAAAATAATAGTGTGCAATTATCTCGACAGTCGCATTTTGGTCGAGAAATTTATCAAGATTGCTCATCAAATCAATAACAACAAATATCATGCTCAATGCGAGTTGAGCAAAAATAAATGTAAATATGAATTGCTTTATTATGTATCTGTCAATTATTTTCATTTATACTTATTTGCCAGTTAATGTTAGTTTCATAGCTTGTTAAAACGATTTTGTCGGCTTTTACTTTTTTCCCATATTCAGTAGCATAGTCATATTCGATAATTTGGAATTTTCCGTCGTCGGATTTGAGCCAAATCGAGCATTCTTCGATTTCGATTTTTATCAGATTTTCGTTGATTGCTTCAGCTTTCAATCCCGGGAAAAGATGGAAATTTATGAATTTTATCTCTTTGAGTTCGTAACTATCAATGGCTTCGATTGCATCATCTTTGATTTTCAAAGCTCTTTTTACAGGCTGCCCATAACCGTAATGCTCGGCTTCGATTTCGTCATCGTCGAATTTCAGCATTTGCGATTTTGTCAAATCATCTAACCAAAACAAATCTCCACCTAAGCCTTCCGGTAATGGATTTTGTTCCATATTGACATCTTGCAATACATTATGTGATGCCGTAGAGCGGAACAAATTACGTAATTCGGGATAAGCAGTGTAATTGAATGTGCCAGGGTCGGTGAAAATTTCTCGCCCGTGAACAAAAAGACAAAAGCTGAGTTGGTCATTATGAGCGTGACCACCCTTTCCATTTTGCCCTAAACTGCCGCATCGGAAATATAAGTTGAATTTATTTCGATTGATTACATACAGTCCAAAATCATCAAATCTGAACGCACTATTTTCCCTATAAACCATCTCATCTAAATTGCGTAAGTCTTTAGAAATTATATCACCTTCGCGAGCAATAAAAGGCGGATTTGTTCGGAGGAAAAAGCCCGAATCGTCATCACCGATTTTTGGGTATCGTCCATCATCAAGAGAAGTTGCCGCTGAAAAGTTCTTTATAGCTTGGATTCGATTCATGACTTCGTCCGCGAAGATAATGCGATTGTCATCAATAGTAAAACTATCATCTGAATTGATAAGCATATTCAACCAATTCAATCTATTATCACCAATATTTTCGATTGCTGATAATGAGGTGAAAAGCATTTCCGAAACGAAAAAATGATATGGCAAAGATGCTTCGAAGTTTCCGCCGTCATTGTCAAATTGGTACAAGATTTCCTCAGACAACATATTCAAAGCAAAACGCAAGGTTCTGATTTTTTTATCTGATGCACCCAAAAATGATGACAAGATTATCAGTCCGCAAATTCCGGCAAAGTAATGATTGCCCCTCATTCCACCTGACCATTCCAAATTTTTGCGGATGAAATTATAATGGTCTTCAAGCGTAGAGGAAATGATTATATCTTTTTCGGAAACGGTTGAGCCATTCTGCTTTTTAATTGCCAAATAAGCACAGATATTCACGGCTCTGATAGCAGCATCCATAGCAGTCATCCACTGAGTGCCAAAATATGGCGGATTGGACATTATGAAGTCTATCGCAATATTATCGGCGGCTTTGATATATTTCAAATCGCCCGAAACATGACTTGCGAAAGCCATCCAAGGCAGAAATTGGAGCCGCCCTATTTCCCATGGCACTTTGATATCAACTCCTTCGATAGCTCCGTATCTAATCTTTCTGTGCCAAGTGTTTTCATTCCATCTATATCCCGAAGCAAAATCGCGTTCCCAATCAATTAGTTTGTAGCTTTCGGGCAAATTTCTCGAGATTAGTATCGAATGCTTTTGATTTTGTTCATTTATATGCTTTTTTATGTATTCTCTGTGACTTTTAAAATTTTGGGGTTTGGTGCAATGCTTGTTTACTTCGTAAGAATTTTCGTAATAATGCCCACAATTGATGTCATAATGACCTAAGATATCGAATCTATGCTCAAGAACTCGGTCGCAAACATTGAAGAGTATATCGCTTTTTTCATTATCAAATTTGGCGATGAAATCTTTGAAAATATCAAAATTGAGATTTTGCACATCAACTGCCTTCCCCGAAAAAGAAGATTTCGCTGCGTAAAGCTGACGCCTGTAACGGTTTTTGAGGTATTCTGTGATTTTCCATACGAACTTATCGAGCAGAAATTTTGTTCCTCTCTTTTTGTTAAGCGATAGTATGTTATCTATAATTTGCATTTTTTATCATTACAAATATCAAAATTAAAAATTATTTCTCTATATCTTAGTCTTTATTTTTATTTAATTGTACAATTTCGGAAAAACAATGTCAAATTTAATATCGAACAGTTTGAATATTAACGATTATGAAATATTAATCCGTCGTCGTGGCGAAACAGACTATGCTTCATATTGCCCTCAATTGAACCTAATGCTAGTTGGTTCATATCACGAAGAGGTCGAAAATAAAATGTACGAAAAAGTCGTAAGTCATATAGAAGAACTGAAAAAGCAGACAAGCACAGACCCTTCTAACAACTAAAATGTCTGCGAAATTTTCACTTTTTGTACATCCTTGGTACAGAATTGCCTTTTTTTTAGTGGCAGTCTTAATTTTTTGGACTGCCTCTTTCTATTTTGGGAGTCCAAGTCACGGTTTTGACGTATTGCACTTGCTTATTTTCCCACTTTTCATGATTGCAATATCAGGTTTTATCGAATGGAGCCGCCCGGGAAAGCATTTTTGGATTTTCGGGCTATCTTTTGATAGAAGCGCTTTCCATAACATTGCTCTCGCTCTAAACTTAGTGCTTACATTTGTGATATTTTTTTTTATCACATCTTTGATTTTCTTTGAAGTCAGTATCGGTGAAATGGGTTTCCCAATTTTATATATATTGATCTATCATGTTTTTGTGGCATTTATGGAAGAAATTATGCTTCGCGGAATAATTCTCCAATCACTTTCTGAAAAATTCGGCTTTGCCGCAGCAGCATTAACTACATCAGCAGTCTTTGCAGCACTTCATTTGTTTAATCCCGGAATAGATTTATTGTCGCTAATAAATATTACTTTAGCCGGATTAGTACTTTCATTTATGTACTTCAAAACTAAAACACTTTGGATGAGTATTGCTTTTCATTATTTCTGGAATGTAGGTATAGCACTGTTTCTTGGAGTAAATTTGAGCGGATTCAGTTCCGAAGCATCATTGATAATTATAAGCGAAGTTCCTCAAAATATATTTTGGGGTGGGCATTTTGGTCCGGAAAGCGGACTGATAACCACTTTGTTCTTATTGTTGATTTTTTATCCTATTGCAAAATATGGAAAAATTTCTCCATATGTAACATCGAAATTGTTTAAGCGTCGTTATAATGAATCAATGTTAAAACTAAGTGATGAAATAACATCTAAATAATTATGAAAGCAAAATTTCTTGTAATTCTCGCGATATTTGTAATGAGCAGCACTCAAATGATTTCCCAATGGTCAATCATGCGTTCTGATGCTGATAGTCTGGTACGTTTGGGGACCGGATACATTTACAATGTTGAATTTGCCAAAGCGGAAGACTGTTTCCAACAAGTCAAGGATATATATCCAGAGCATCCAGCCGGATATTTTTTGGATGCAATGGTGGAATGGTGGCGAATAACTTTGGATAGGTCAACTAATCGGCATGACGCAAATTTTGAAAGAAAGATATCGCAAGTTATCGAAATGTGTGACAAGTTGTTGAAGGACAATCCATCTAATTTGAACGGTCTATTTTTCAAAGCAGGTGCAATTGGTTTTCGTGGACGCTATTATGCCCAAAAGGAAGAATGGGTGAAAGCTGCCAGAGACGGGAGTACAGCGTATAATTTGTTAATCGAAAGTTACAAAATCGCTCCTCAAAACCATGACATAATGCTTGGAACGGGCATTTATAACTACTTTGCTGTAGCTGTGCCAGAAAAATATCCATTGTTGAAACCACTGCTTGCATTTTTACCACGAGGCGATAAGTTGTTAGCATTGCACCAATTACGTGCAGCAGCAAGAAATGCTCGATATGCCGATATCGAAGCAAAAACTGTACTTCTGCAAATTTATTATTCATTTGAGCGAGATAATGATTTCGCTCATGCAATGGCTCAGGAATTGTTTGAAGCATATCCACAAAATGCATATTTCCACAGATATTTGGGTAGAGTAATAGTTCGCAAAGGTCTAACAGATGAGTATGAAAAAATTTGGCGTGAAATTTTATTAAAATGCATGGACAAAAAGTTTGGATACGACAATCTGACAGCCCGCGAAGCAATGTATTACGTTGGATTGGCGCTGCTGAAAAAAGGTCGCTATGATCAAGCTTTAAGATATTTTTTGAAATCTGACGAAGGAAATGTCGTACTTGACAAAGAATCTTCGGGATTTCAGGTAAATTCAAATATTTACATCGGCAATATATATGACATGACAGGCAAGCGGGACGTGGCACTTCAGTATTATCGCAAAGTTCTTGCGATGAAGGAATATGAGGATTCGCATAGAAAAGCTCAAAATTTTATTGATAAGGGATATGGCAAATGATTTATTGTCAGTTCCGTGTTTTGATTTTTTTACTTTTGATTTCTAATACTGTTGTGGCATTGTCCCAACAAACAACCTTGCCCGGAATTGACGTTCTGCAAGCTGAATCTTTTGCTTCAATCAGTGGAAAAAAAATATTGCTGCTGTCGAATAGCTCGGGACGTAACTCAAAGGGGCAATCAACTCTTGAAATCCTCTCTAAATCCAACAGATTTGAATTCTTGGGTGTTTTAGCACCTGAACACGGCTATTACACTGCTGCACCGGCAGGCCAATCAATCACTGAAGAAACAATTGACGGAATCAAAATATATTCGATTTACGGGTCAACAAAAGAGCCTGATAAGGGCTTGATGAGACATGCCGACGCAATTGTAGTTGATATTCAGGACATCGGAGTACGCTCTTACACATATATCAGTTCATTGCACCGAACCATGAAAGCCGCAGCACAATCGAGTAAGCAGGTTATTGTCCTTGACCGCCCAAACCCTCTGGGTGGATTAATTGTGGACGGGAATGTACTCGAGCAAGGAATGGAATCATTTGTTGGAGTGGTGCAAATCCCTTATATTCATGGATTGACAATCGGCGAATTAGCATTAATGATTAATGAAGAAGGTTGGCTTGGAATTGGAACAAACAATGAAGCTCTTAAATGCGATTTGCAGGTCGTCAGAATGTCAGGATGGCAAAGATGGATGGCATGGGAAGATACAGGCTTGATGTGGTTTCCGACTTCACCACATGTCCCGACACCGGATGCAGTCAGAGGATTAGCTTGTTTGGGAATTTATGGCGAAATTGGATTAATGAGCATCGGAATTGGCTCTACCTCACCTTTCCAATACTTTGGAAGCCCAAGTTTCAATCCCAAAGCGGTACTGAAATTACTCGAAAAAGAGAATTTGCAAGGATTGCACTTGTCGCAATCAAGATTTCAACCATTTTACGGAATGTATTCGAACAAAAGCATTGAGGCTGTTTTATTGCGTTTTGCTCCTAATCAAGATTTTCGTCCTTATACTTGGGGATTGAAATTAGTTTTGGCAGTCCGAGAAGTTCATCCCGATTTGTTCAAAAGCGAGACAAAAAGAGCCGGAATTGATATGTTTCACAAAGTAACAGGCACGAAAGATTTATACAATGCGCTTTTCAATAATTTGCCCGATGATGTAGTGCTGAAAATTGCTAATCGTGGAGTTGAAGATTTTATGCTTCTCCGAAGTAAATATTTTCTTTACTGATTTTCAAAGTCGTAGCCTGTTTCTTGCAGTATTTTATACACATCGTCGCTACTTTCGGTCATCATCAGTTTTTGCCTAATTTCCGATGCTCCGTAAAAATCGTAAGTATAAATTTTGAAAAATCTTTTCAAAATCGGGAAGTTCTTTCTCCCTTTCCAAGTTTTCAAGAACAATGAGACGTGATTCCACAAAAGCCCTAATTTCTCTTCCGGAGTTCGCTCTATTTGCGGAGAGTTGAAAATCCATGGGTTCTTGAAAATGCCTCTGCCAATCATATATCCATCAGATTTATATTCATCAAACTTTTGATTGCAATCATCAATTGATAGCAAATCGCCATTGCCGATTATCGGGATTTGTGCATCATTTTTTTTGAGAGTTTCAATGGCTTTTCCCATTTCAGCCCATTCGGCTGGATAGTCCGACATCATTTTTTGAGTTCTGCAATGCAATGTAATGCATGCGGGCTTTGCTTCAATCAAATGCGACATCCATTCTTCAGTGATATGGCGTTCAATTCCTGTGCGAGTTTTGACACTGACCGGAACCGAAGACCCTTCCTTAGTCGCTGCGATTATTTCCTTTGCCAAATCGGGATATTTAATGAGTTGAGAGCATGAAACATGCTTGACAATCTTTTTCACGGGGCAACCCATGTTGATATCAATGCCATCAAAATCCATTTCCTCAGATATTAATTTTGCCGAGCGATAATACTTTTCAGGGTCAGAGCCCCAAATTTGAGCAATGATTTTTATATTTTTCTTCTTAAGGATTTGCCTTTCGGTATCGCTGATATGTAGGCGATGAATTACATTGTCCCGCCCGATTGGGTGCAGCAGTCCATCCGTCGAAGTAAATTCGGCAAAGACCGCATGAAGATAATTTTCGTCGGAAATACCCATAATAAGCTCCCTGAAGACAGTGTCAGTCACGTCTTCCATAGGTGCTAAGGTATAAAAAGGTCGCGGCAAATCAAGCCAGAAGTTATGTCGTTTCGATTCAATCATAGCTTACAAAAATACGAAATAAGCCTCAAATGACGCAAAATCAAATCTAACGATTACATCAATAGCTCGTGTTGTCCAATTTCACCTTACCGCGAAATATCCAATAGATGCTGATTGTATAGGACAGAACGAATGGAATTCCTATCAATGCCATTGTGAACATTACTTCGAGTGTGGTTCGCGATGATGCCGCATTATAGATATTCAGACTGTATTCAGGAGAAATCGTCGAAGTTAATAAATTCGGGAATATTCCAATTGCAAATAGCGCAAGCAAAGCAAATATGCTGAATGACGATGATAAAAAGGCTCTAAACTCTCTGCCATGGAAAATTTCCCTCGGGATATTAGCTATCGCAAGCATATTTAAAATTGCAATAAGAAAATATTCAGGATGCGATTTCAGTACCGACGCCATTTGCGGCACATAAATGAGAGTTGCCATAGTTGTCGTAACGTAGCAAATCACAAAAAATATGATTGCGTTATTGACCCAGCCACGAACTAACTTTTGCAAATCTCCTTCGGTTTTCATGACCAAGAAAATTGCTCCATGCATCATGAAAAGTGCAACAGTTGTGATACCAACCATTATAGCATATGGATTTAGCAGGTCGAAAAATGACATGTAGGCTTCTTTGTCAGCGGCAACCGGAATTCCGATGATGACATTTCCTAATGCAATTCCGAAAAAGAGCCCTATCATAATTGATGAAACACTGAAAGCAATATCCCAAATCTTTCGCCAAGTAGCTGATTCAACTTTACTCCGAAATTCAATCGCGACGGCTCGAAAAATAATTACCATAAGAATGAGCATCACAGCAAGGTAAAAGCCTGAAGCAAAAGTTGCATAAACATGAGGGAAAGCTGCAAACAAAGCACCACCGCCTGTCACGAGCCAAACTTCGTTTCCGTCCCAAAATGGTCCGATGGAATTCAGTGCTATTCTGCGGTCTAAGTCATTTTTGATGAGCAAATGCAATGAACCGACTCCCAAATCAAAGCCGTCAAGGATTGCGTATCCTGTGAGCAATACTCCAATCAGCACAAACCAAGTTATATTCAGATCCAATCCTTCGTACATTACAGCACCTCCTTCGTGGAAATCGTGTCATCTTTTGCCGGAATCAACTTGTAATCATCAGGACCATGATGGATTTTCTTATTCAATAAAAATAGGAATAATACAAATAACAGTAAATAAATTAGGCTAAACATAATGAGAGAAATAAGTACATCGTTGGCAGAAACTGTTTTTGATAGTGCATCTTTGGTTTTGAGCAAACCATACACAATCCATGGTTGGCGACCAATTTCAGCAGACATCCACCCTATTTGATTGCCAATATGTGGCAGCAAAATGCTGAAAACGGCTAAAATCATAAACCACTTTTGTTTGAATAAAACACGACGCCACCACATAAAGAGCCCAAGTGCAGTGAAACCAATCATAAACATCCCTATTGCAACCATCAAATGATAAGTTTGGAAAATAATGTTTACAGGCGGTCTTTCATCTATTGGAAATTCGTTTAATCCGGTGACAGGTTTTTCGCTATCGAAAAATAGCATATAGGATAACATTCCGGGAATTTTGACTCCGTATGTCTCCTGTTTTTCCTCGTCAACCCAGCCAAAAAGGTATAAATCGCCGGGAGCAGTTTCATAATGCCCTTCAAACGCTGCAAGTTTGGCAGGTTGATATTCATATACCTGAACTGCACTGCTATGACCCGTAAATAATTGAAAAAGCGATGCAACAAAAGCAACAATTAGGGCTATTTTGACGCCTGCTTTGGCTGTTTCGATATGACGATTTTTGATATAAAAATAAGCTGATACGCTTAATACGAGGAAAGCACCTGCAAGCCAAGCTCCGCCAATTGTGTGGGATAGTCTTTCAACACTTGAGGGATTGAAAACCATTGCCCAAAAATCGTGAATTTCGGCTCGTGCTTCCAAACCTTCACCAACTATTCGATATCCGGCAGGAGTATGCATCCACGAACCTGCAACTACAATCCAGACAGCACTCATATGTGCCCCGAGAGTAACCATTATCGTAGAAAAAAAGTGCATTTTAGATGATACTTTATTCCATCCAAATACTAATATTGCCAAAAATCCTGATTCCAAGAAGAATGCGAAGATACCTTCAGCGGCTAATGCGCTCCCGAATACATCACCCACGAATCTCGAGTATGTAGCCCAATTTGTTCCAAATTCAAATTCCATCACAATGCCGGTAGCGACACCAATCCCAAATATTAAAGCAAAAATCCGAACCCAAAATTTCGTCATTTCCTCATACATCTTGTTTCCGGTTCTCAGATACATGCCTTCCATGATAATGAGCATAACACCAAGGCCTATGCTCATAGGAGGATAAATGTAATGAAAACCTATTGTAAAAGCAAATTGCAGTCGAGATAGAAATTCGACATCCATGTTTTACTCCAAAATTGTTAGTATTGCTACTTTGAATTATATTTACATATAATGCTACTAAAATAACAATAAAGCGCAAATAAAGCTATAAAAAATCAGCTAATATGAGAACTATTTTTTCATTTCGCCTAATTTAATTGTACTAATGCCTTCATAAATCAAGTATATAGCACCAATGCAGGATTGGACAAGGAGAGTAATGATATGAATAATCGTTGCGTAAGCAAAAGCTTCGTTTGATGTAATCGAATATAAAGTGGTCATGATAGATGCTACGACCAAATGATACACACCGACAGCGCCCGGAGTGAAGGCAATTGCTGTTGCGATTCCGGCAAAAACTACCAAAATAATTGAATCAATGAATGAGAGTTGAATCGCAGATTGAAATGCAAAAGCAAAAGACACGAGATACATAATCAGGGCATAAGATAACCAAAGCAAAATAGTGTAGAGTGTCATTTTGAAATAAAACAGTGGATTTCGCAGTGACACAAATCCTTGTACAAAGGCTGACATTGAATCTTCGAGCTTAGAGGCAAATTTTGCAGGTAAAATTGATTTCGACCATTGCCATAATTGACGACGATAGCGATAAATGAAGAATAGCGCGGTAATAACTACTAATACGATGATAAATATACCGAGCGAGCCTTGAAAAACGCTATCGAAATTCAGTAATTTGAAAAGCGGTTCGGACAGGAAAACTAGAGATATGAAAAATAGAATTATTAAAAAGGCAAAGTCAACTCCACCTTCGAGTACGGCTGTAGAAATAACTGCTGCGAAAGGCAATTTTTCCTTTTTGGCTAAGATTATCGGGCGAGCAAGTTCTCCAAAACGGAGCGTGAAACTATTCAACAAGTGCCCAATCATGATTGCGGAAAAAGCATTATGAGTTTTCACTTCAGTCGAGAGCGGAGTATGTATTTCTCGCCATCTTAATGCTCTAATTATATTTGAAGCAATAATTACAGGAATCGAATACAAGACCCAGACATAATCAAGACCTTGAAGTTGCATTATCAAATCATCAAATGCAATTTGCCGAGCCGATAAATATAAACTCAGAGCCAAAATTGCAGTTGCAACAATGTATTTAATTATTTTTTTATCGAATCTCATATATTTTGTATAAATTTATAGACAAATTTAAGGTAAAAATTCCGTAAATAGTACATTCATTTCAGATAATTTGGAGATAATTATGATTATTTTATAATAATTACACTATAATACAATATCATCCGTATAAATATTATCAAAGTAAACTTTAAAAGTTTACAGTTTATGATTCTAAAAAGATTAATATGAATACACCTTTAACATTCGAAGAGCTCGGCTTATCGGATAACATCCTCCAATCCCTTCACACAAAAGGTTTTGAAACACCCTCACCGATTCAAGAGCAATCTATCCCAATAATCATGGGAGGCGATTATGACTTAGTCGGTCAAGCGCAAACAGGAACAGGTAAGACTGCGGCATTTGGACTGCCAATCTTAGATTTGATAGAAGAAAACGCCAGACGCGTTCAAGCAATTGTACTCGCGCCTACTCGCGAACTTGCTATGCAAATCTCGGAAGAATTGAACTCATTGAAGGGTTCAAAGAGAGTTGTGATTGCACCAATTTACGGTGGTCAATCAATTGACAGGCAAATTGCAAAACTTACTTCCGGAGTTGACATTATCGTCGGCACTCCGGGCAGAGTAATAGATTTACTAAATCGGAAAGTCATCAAATTGCAACAAATATCATATTTGGTATTGGACGAAGCAGACGAAATGCTCAATATGGGATTCGTTGATGATGTAGAATTAATCATGAAAACTACAAATTCCGAAAAGCGTACATTCATGTTTTGCGCTACAATGCCAAAAGAAATTTTGGGATTAGCCAAAAAATACATGAACGAATTTAAAACTATCAAAATCGAGAGCAATCAATTAACAACGATTTTGACTGACCAAATTTACTTCGAAGTAGAAGAATCTGACAAATTGGAAGCACTTTGCAGAATTATTGACTTCGAAATGGACTTCTATGGTTTGATATTTTGCAGAACTAAACTTGACGTGGACAGAGTATCGACCAGATTGAACGACCGCGGCTATCAAGCTGAAGCTATTCACGGCGATATTTCTCAATCTCAAAGAGAAAAAGTATTGGCTCAGTTGAAGAGCAAGAGAGTTAATATTTTAGTTGCAACTGACGTTGCTGCCAGAGGAATTGACGTTCAAAACCTGACTCACGTTATAAATTATTCGCTTCCCCAAGACCCCGAATCATATGTCCATAGAGTTGGTCGTACAGGTAGAGCAGGAAACGAAGGCACGGCAATCACTTTTGTGACAAGACGTGAAGTACGTAATTTGAGCTTCATCCAAAAACATTCCAAAACTGACATCCGCAAGGGTAAACTTCCCGGAATCGCGGAAATTATCGAAGCCAAGAAAGATTGGATTATGACTGAAATAGAAACAAAATCAGCGGAAAAACTCGAAAAAATTTACAAAGCACTTGCTAATAAAATCTTAACTACAATTGACCCCGAAACTGCTTTAGCAACTTTGCTAAAATATACCTTTGCCGATGATTTGGACGTAACGAGTTACAAAGAAATCAGAGAAAGAGAATCTTCTAAACCTTCGATTAAAGAGCAAACAAGATTGTTTATTGCGAAAGGTAAAAAAGACGGCATGAGCAAACGTTCAATCGTCAACTTTATAGTTGAAAAAGCAAAAACACGCGAGACAAAAATCTCCAACGTTGAAGTTTTTGATGCATACTCATTTATTACTGTTCCTTTTCAGGAAGCAGAATTTATACTTCGCACATTCAAACGCGAAAAATTTGGCAAAAAACCAATGGTTGTAAAAGCTGAAGACAGAGATAATTAATTCTCGTCTTCAGTTTCTGCAAATTTGTTTGTAATATCAATTATTTTGAGTTCGGCTTTTTCGAGATACTTCCTGCAATCGGAAGCAAGGGATAAGCCTTCCTCATATAATTTTGTCATTTCGTCGAGCGATACGTTTCCTTCGTCGAGGATTTCGGATATTGCATCTATCCGTTTGATTTTATCTTCAAATTTCATATAAATATATTTATTGGTTTAACTTAATTTCAACAGTTTCATTCTTTCGAATGATTTGAATGGCAGTAAATTGATTCAATGACTGTTCGTTCGTAATGTATGCTTTCCCATCACTCAACAATGCGTAGCCCTTATTCAAAGGTGCTTTGGGGTCGTTAGCTTTGATGACAGCGTATTTGGATTGCAATCCATTCTTTGCGAAATCCACTTGCCTTCTGACATCGGTCATCATCGAGTTTGTATTCAACTTCAAATTCTGCTTCAAAATAGCAATCCTTTCCTGAATCCGCCGTAGTCCTTTTTGGGCAAAAGTTTTCGTAATCAAATTTCGAGTTTTCTCAACGACACGATTTGCAGCCCTTTGCATAGCCGATACTTTCACATCAATATGATACATGTAATCCTCGAGCGTGACTGAAGTTACAATTTCGGCAGATGCAGTCGGCGTAGCGGCACGTAAATCTGCCACAAAATCAGCAATAGTGAAATCGGTTTCATGCCCGACAGCGGAAATAATTGGCTTTTTGGCATTAAAAATTGCATTTGCAACTATTTCCTCGTTGTATGCCCAAAGGTCTTCGATAGAGCCGCCTCCCCTGCCAATAATAATCACATCTAATGGCAAATTATCCAATTCGGCGATTGCTTTTGCAATGTCTTGTGCCGAGCCTTCACCTTGTACAAGCGTCGGTCGGAAATAAATCGTTGCCAATGGAAAGCGTCTTTCAATTGTTGAAATTATATCACGCACTGCGGCACCTGTGGGCGATGTCGAAACACCGATTTTTAAAATATTGCCAGGAAGAATTTTCTTGCGTTCTTGTGCAAAATACCCTTTTTCCTGAAGTTTTTGCTTCAGTGCTTCATATGCCAAGTACAAGTCACCTTCTCCGGCTGGCATTACCGTTGAAACATCAATTTGATAGCGTCCTTGCGGTGGATAAACAGTCACTTTGCCTGTTAGTTTGACTTTCAGCCCGTCTTTGATTTGGAATGAAACCGCCTTTCCACGCCACATCACACAGGAAATCGAAGATTGCTCATCTTTAAGTGAGAAATAGCGATGTCCGGAAGTATGTGCAGTGAAATTTGAGACTTCTCCCATCACTGAGATTTGCCCAAAATCGCTTTCGAGCACCGAACGGATGCGGTTAGTCAGCTGACTAACTGTTGGTACGGGAACGGTTGCTGTAGATTCGAAATTTATTCTGGTAAGTTTCATATCTTATTTTTTGTTTTTATCATCTACGAATATATTGATTTATTCTTGAATTTAACACATCCAAATTTTCCTTTTTGAAACAATTTTGAATTGACTATATTAATAAGCGATAAATGTTTATTTTTGTTGGTTAAGATGTTGTAAAAATTTAAATAATTGTGGGCATAATGAGCGAATCAAATATCAGCGAAACACCAAAAGTTGCATCAAACTTTATAAAAGTAATCATAAATGATGATTTGAAAACCAATAAATACGACGGTAGGGTTCATACGCGTTTTCCACCCGAACCAAACGGGTATTTACATATTGGACATGCAAAATCTATTTGTTTGAATTTCGGATTGGCTAAAGAATATGCCGGACTTTGCAACTTAAGATTTGATGATACAAATCCAACAAAAGAGGATGTTGAATATGTTGATTCCATTAAGGAAGATGTTCGTTGGCTGGGATTTGATTGGGAAGACCGCGAATACTTCGCCTCGGATTATTTCGACAGACTTTATGAATTAGCCGAACAATTGATACTTAAGGGCAAAGCTTTCGTTTGTGAATTGACTCAAGATCAGATGCGCCAATACAGAGGCACATTGACTGAACCCGGCATCAACAGCCCTTTCCGCGACAGAACAATTGATGAAAATCTTGAATTATTCCGCAAGATGAAAAATGGCGATTTCCCTGATGGTGCAATGGTTTTGAGAGCAAAAATTGATATGTCATCGCCGAATGTCAACATGCGCGACCCAATTATCTACAGAATTCGTCGCGATCATCACCACCGCACAGGCGACAAATGGTGCATTTACCCAATGTATGATTTCACTCATTGCATTTCCGATTCGATTGAATTCATCACACATTCATTATGTACGCTTGAATTTGAAAACAATCGCCCACTTTATGATTGGTTTTTGATTGAGCTTGGACTTTATCGCCCCCAACAAATTGAATTTGCAAGATTGAACTTGAATTTCACTGTGCTAAGCAAGAGGAAACTGCTAAAATTGGTCGAAGATAACTTCGTGGACGGCTGGGACGACCCAAGAATGCCGACAATTACCGGGTTGAGACGTCGTGGCTATACTCCCGAAGCTGTTAGAAATTTCGCAGAAATGGTTGGAGTAGCCAAAGCAGACA
Source organism: Ignavibacteriae bacterium HGW-Ignavibacteriae-1 (assembly GCA_002839825.1). GTDB lineage: Bacteria > Bacteroidota > Ignavibacteria > Kapaibacteriales > UBA2268 > PGYU01. The sequence continues at coordinate 36,194 of PGYU01000014.1, forward strand.
GCATAGTTGATATGGGAATGTTAGAATTTTCAGTTCGCAAGCACCTTAATTCCACTGCAAATAGAGCTATGGCAGTTTTGAACCCGGTGAAAATCGTGATTACAAATTTCCCCGAGGGTCAGAAAGAGATTTTAGAGGCAGTCAATAATCCAGAAGATGAAAGCAAAGGTGTAAGAAATATTCCTTTTACGAGAGAGATTTTCATAGAACGCGAAGATTTCATGGAAGAACCACAAAAGAAATTTTTCCGATTGTCACCCGGACGTGAAGTAAGATTGCGTTATGCATATATAATTATGTGCAATGAAGTAATCAAAGACGAGCACGGCAATATCACAGAATTGCATTGCACTTATGACGCTGAAACTAAAAGCGGAACGAGCTCCGAAACTCGGAAAGTAAAGGCAACTTTGCATTGGGTGTCTGCTTCGGAATGCTTCGATGCGGAAGTTCGATTATATGACAATTTGTTTATGAAAGAGAATCCAAATTCGGTTGAAGATGGCAAAGAATTTACAGATAATTTGAATCCTGATTCGCTCAAAATAATCTCAAATTGCAAATTGGAGCCATCGCTGAGAGATTCAAATTCCGGTGACCGTTTCCAATTTGAGCGTCTTGGTTATTTCTGCGTAGATTCCAAACATTCAACATTAGACCATCCCGTTTTTAACAGAATCGTAACTTTGAAAGATACTTGGACTAAAATTCAAGCTAAGGAGGCTTAATCATGTTCGTATTTACAGTTAGAGTAGAAATGGAAAAATCGCATGCTGAGCAATGGTACAAATTTATGACTCAAAAACATATCCAGGATGTTCTTGATACAAATTATTTTGAAAAAGCTGAGTTAGAAATAGTATTATCGGATAATGATGAAACGAGCCGCTTTGTATCGCGATATTACTTCATTGAGATGGAACTTTACGAGCGCTATCTTACGAAATATGCACCAAAACTTCGCGCTGAACATAGTGAATTATTCGGGGACAAAGTCAAAGCCGAACGCACAGTGTCGGAACTCAAGGAATATTGCTTTACTTGATAACCAAACCTGTGTAGTTTTGCTTTGCAGTAGGATATTTCATTTTCAATTCCGTTAATTCGTTAACGAGAATATTCGAAATTATCAAGTCTCGATACCACTTTTTATTTGCCGGAATTATGTACCAAGGCGCTGCAGCTGTTGATGTTTTGACAATTACATCATTATATGCTTCGAGGTATTCGCCCCATTTCTCGCGATCTTTGAAATCATTTGGGTCAATTTTCCAATGCTTGTCGGGGTTATTGATACGGGATTGCAATCGGCGACGCTGCTCGTCATTGCTAATGTGAAGGTAGAATTTGTAAATTGAAGTACCTTCATCCGTCAGCATTTGCTCAAAATCATTAATATGCTTGTAGCGATTTTGCCAAACGGGCTTTGGCATAAGTTTCTGAACACGTACAATCAAAACATCCTCATAATGACTTCTGTTGAAAATCACCATTTCGCCTTTTGCAGGAACTCTATTGTGAATTCTCCACAAAAAGTCTCGAGACAGTTCATCATGCGAAGGTGCACCGAAATGCGCCACGTAAACTCCACTTGGATTGACGCTATTGAAAACATTCCGAATCGCTCCATCCTTGCCGCTGGCGTCCATCCCCTGGAAAACGATTAGAATTTTGTGTTTCTTTTCGGCGTGTTGGACTTTTTGGAGCTTATCCAATTCTATATTGAGTAACTTGATTTCGGCTAAAGCAGATTCCTTGTCGCCTTTATATATGTGATGTTCGTCAGCATCCACTTTATTAAGGTCAATGTTGTCACCGGGTTTGACTAAATATTTACTAGTTTTCATCAATTCCTGATGATTTGTAAAAAAAACAAAATTAAAAAATAAAAATGGCTGTAACAAATCTAATATTAGTTACAGCCGAATTTGTTGGCAATAAATTGTTTACAGACTGAAAGAAATACCTGCTTGAATTGTTCTTCCGGGTTCCGGCAATCCACGCTGATAAAGTCTATAAGTATCAAATATATTGTTCGCCCTGATATAAATATCAGCAACATGACCGGTCAATTTGAAAAGATTGTAGGAAATTCTGAGATTAAATATTGTCGAACCATCAACTTTGGCAAAACCACTTTCTTCAGAATTATCGGCTTCGTATTGGTTGCCGGTTGTTTCGGATTCAAGCATTAGTGAAATTCCGGAAACGTGAGTATAAATGGCTGACAATCCGCCGAGCAATTCGGGCTTGTTATCGAGATGCTCCAATTCTTTGCCATTACTCTCGCCTTTTGCGTTCATATAAGTCATAAAGGCGCCTAATTTGATGCTTCTGCTAATTGACCAATCAATACCAAATTCAGTTCCTAAAATATCGGCTTTACCTACGTTTACTCTCATTCTGCGACGTAATTCATCTTCTTCAGACGATAAAGTTACTTGTGAAATAAGATTTTCGTAAAAATTTGCAAATGCAGAGAATTTCAAAGTTATGTCACTAATCGAATAGCCTAATCCAATTTCGGTCAAAATCCCTGATTCGGGAAGCAAATCGGGGTTTACTTTGAAGCGGTCCAAAGCGCCCGAGAAGGATTCTCTCATGGTAGGAAATCTTGTTCTACGGCTAAAATTGGCAAAAAGCACCATTTCACTTGTCAAATCATAATTGGCATTTAAAAATGCGGCATAATCACTCGATGATAATCCCGCGTATTCCGTAAATAGCCCCGTTTCGGGAGTTTCATTATAATCATATGCCACTCCGACGCCGATTTTCAAGTTATTCATAGCAATATTATACTCGATTCCTGCATTCAGCGTATTCTGTGAAAAATTATCGGGAGATTTTTCTTCAATAGCTTCTTCATGTTTTGTGTGAAATCCATTTACAACGAAATTCAGATTTTGATTTTCAGTCAATTGCTGAGCAAATGCAAGTCTTGCACCGATTGTATTGTCTTGGTCATGCTGTTCAGATGTGACGGAATCAAATCTTGTGGATGCATAAGTATTGATTTGTTGATTGAAATCATCGAACCACAAAGTTCCTCTAAGGGTTGAATTCCCTGATTTTGAGAACTTATGTTCAAAATTCGAAGAAATTAACATTCTGCTCCATTCCGGGTATCGCCAAAAGCGAGCATTTTCGATGTGAGATTCGGGAGCGACGCCCTTTTCGCCTGTTAAATATAATACTGAAACTCCTGCCACCGTCAGCGGGTTGAATTGGTATTCGCCGCGAAGATAGCCGGACATACGCTTTTGGTCTGTATTTGTCCTGAATTTTGCATCTAAATCTTGGTGAAGCATGTCATCAGGAACATCACCCGGCAAAATGTAACCATTCGAATTGAAGTATGAAACATTTGCGATATAGTTGAAATCGCCGATTCTGGCGTCATGAGTCAAATCGAGGCTGTAAGTTTCGCTATTTGCACCCTGCAATTTTGCATTCATTCCATAGCCGTCGGAATGCCTTTCTATCGTACTTACATTAACGACACCACCCAAAACATTTGGACCGAACATAATAGAATTGGAATTTTGATTCACTACGATATTTCCGATGATTCCTGCGGGCAACATACTCAAGTCGAAACGGTTATCCCAAGGTAAATTCATCGGTACGCCATCAAAAAACAACCCTAATTGACGTTCCCCGGCACCACGCAAGAACAACATCGCCTCACCTCTCGAATTAGTGCGGATTCTGGCTGAAGGGATAGATTTTTGAATTTCGGCAAGTGAAAATATATCAGCGCGTTGCAATTCGAAGTACTTAATTTCATTTATTGTAGAATTCACGACACTCCCTACTTGGCGAGTGGAACCAACATTGATGTCGCCAAGCCGATAGATTCTGAGTGTATCTGATTCGATTTCAGCTGCATTTAGATTAGCGAAAAGTACAAAAGGCAGTAAAAAACAAACAAATTTATAATTGAACATGAAAGATTTCCGATACAAGATAATAATTATAGAAATTGACATATGAAAAACGTACTTAAATTAACATTATTACTAAATGCATTGCGTAAATTGCCTTTTCAATCACTTTTTTTAGAATCTAAAAATTTTACAAATTGTCCCAACGCTACTACATGTATTGTAAATTTTGCTTATTTTACAAAATATTGAATTGCAATAAATGTATTAATGAGTAAAAATATGCAAAAGTTCAGATTTACAGTTACAGACTATAGACGAATTACACGTTCGATGCTATATTTTTTTGTAGCGATGCTGCCGATTTTGTTTCTTGTTCTATATTTGCTCAAAACTCACAGAGACATATATTTCGTTTTAGCCACATTTGCTGCGGCTATCATAGTTCTGGCAGTATATTTTGGAGTTGTCAAATATGCTATGATTTACGACTCGGAATTCGAGATTGATGAAACCGGAATCAAAGAAAATAATCTCAAGAACGGCAAACAATTTGATTTCAATTGGGACAAAGTCGAATCAATCAAAATCAGCAACACGAAGCATGTTGCTGATGTCCGAGAATATTTAACTGTAAAGTTCACAGATTCAAAGCATACAATTTCAATTTCGGAAGATGATGATATTGTTGCTCGAAAATTATTCCAAAGTTTCAAATCGCAATTAATCGAAAACATTACTAATCAAGGGTATCAAAACAAAATTGAAATTACAGAATAAGATTAGACATTGAATCGGAAATGAATCACATCGCCATCTTTGACGATATATTCCTTGCCTTCGAGACGCATTTTGCCGTTTTCTTTCAATTTTGCTTCAGTCTTTAGCTCAAATAAATCATTGCAATGGTAAATTTCGGCTTTGATAAATCCACGTTCAAAATCGCTATGGATGATTCCGGCTGTTTGAGGCGCCTTCATTCCGCGTTTGAAAGTCCAAGCTCGGACCTCTTTCTCTCCGGCTGTGAAATAAGTCTGCAAATCCAAAGAATGGTAGGCAGCCCTGATTAATTGGTCTAAGCCCGATTCTTCGAGTCCGGCTGAATTCAAAAATTCCTTTTGTTCTTCTTCAGATTCAAGTTCGGAAATCTCCGCTTCCAATTTCCCGCAAATTACGATTACGTCCGAGCCATTTGTTTGAGCAAATTGCTTTACAGCCTTGACGTAGTCATTGTCTGCGGCGAGAGATTGCTCGTCAACATTGCAGCAATAAATTTGTTGCTTCAATGTAATGAGATTCAAATCCTTCATTGCGAAAAGCTGCTCATCTGTCAATTCCATCTTGCGAACAGGAATTCCATCAAGCAAATTGTCGGATACTTTTTGCAAAATCGGTTCGAGTATTTTAGCTCTATCGGCGATAAGTTTATCATTTGAGCGAAGTTGTTTGCCCAGATTGTCAATTCTGCGGTTGATAGATTCGAGGTCGGCAAAAGCTAATTCAATTTCAATTGTTTCGATGTCGCGAATTGGGTCAATTGTTGTTTCAACGTGATGAATATTGTCATCGTCAAAGCATCGCACAACGTGAATAATAGCACCAACGTTGCGGATACTTGCCAAAAATTGATTGCCTAAGCCCTCCCCTTTTGACGAACCTCTGACAAGGCCTGCCAAATCCACAAACTCAACTGTAGTCGGTATTGTCTTTTGGGGTTTGATAAGTTCAACAATCTTGAAAAGTCTTTTATCTGGCACATCAACTGTCCCAAAATTCGGGTCTATAGTGCTAAATGCATAATTAGATGTTTCGGCTTTTGTAGCTGTCAGAGCCGAGAATATTGTCGTTTTGCCAACATTTGGCAACCCTACAATTCCACAATTTACAGGCATAATTTCTCACTTTGATTCATTCGGAAAGTACAAAAATAACAATATTTACGGCAGCATTTAGAATTTTATTGCTCTAAAAAGCAAAAATCCCGTAATTTGAACTTACGGGATTTGAAAAATTAAGCTTTGACTACAGTTTCGACCACGAACTCGGGTGGGTCGTAAACTAATTTTTTCACCGAGCAATGATTGACCGCATTGACTAATGCTTGATAATATTCTGCCGGAAACTCAGGTGGAACGTTGATTGCAATCTTAATTTGCGAGACTCGGCGATTGACCGAATCATATTTAAGGTCTTGGATGAGTTCGATATTATCTGCCGGAATTCCGCGACTATCGCAAAAACCTTTTACGAAGATACCGCCACAAGTGGCTAAAGAAGCTAAGAACAATTCATAAGGCGAGGGTGCTGAAGCGTCTCCACCACCGCTTTGCGGTTGGTCGGTTTGGATTACAAAACCATTTTGTTCGGCATACACTTTTTTGTTGCCCGGAAAGAAAACTCTAATAGACATTTCGATTACTCCAAATTTTATTTGTAATTTTACAGTTGAATTTATTTCAAAAAATCATATTGCTACAAAGCAATACATATTATGACGTGAACATATGAAAAAGATTTCAATTGTATTATTATTTTTTATTTTGCTTGTGGCACTCGCCCTATTCTACTTCTATGCTTCGGTGTTGAAAGAATCTGTCGAATTCCCTAAAGATGTAATAATCGAAATACCGACAGGCGCGAGCACAACGGAGATTATCTCGATTTTCAACAAATATGAAGCTTTGGAACCATCGTCCTTGTTTAAATTTTACTTTAGATTGTTTGCCCGAAATGAAAAGAAATTTATAAAAGCAGGCTATTACAAATTCGACTCAAGCATGACAAACCAAAGTTTGATTGATGCAATTATGAGCGGAACACATCAACATATTCTGAAAATCACCTTCCCCGAAGGTTTGACTTATGTTGAAATTGCCGAAATTATCGAAAAGCGAACTGAAATTCCCAAAAAACGATTTATAGCATTATGCGAAAGCGATTCATTGCTCGAATCTCGCGGAATAGTGGCACAAAATGTTGAAGGCTATTTATTGCCGAATACTTATGATTTCCCACCATCAGCCAACGAAAGGATTATAATAGACAGGCTTTTGAACGAATTTGAAAAATTATGGGCAAAGCAAATCGAAAGTAAGAAAGCTAATGTAAGCCTCACAAAACATGAAATCATTACTTTAGCATCAATAATCGAAGCCGAAACCCCACTTGACGCCGAGAAAGCAAAAGTCAGCGGCTTGTATCATAATCGCCTGAAAAAAAAGATGCTCTTGCAAGCAGACCCAACAGTTCAATACGGACTTGGGCAAAAGAAACGATTGCTATATTCAGACCTCGAACATAACAGCAAATATAATACATACAAACACGCGGGATTACCACCCGGTCCAATCAATAATCCCGGTGCTAAAGCTATATTGGCAGCAGTCGAACCCGAAACTCACAAATATATCTACATGGTAGCGACTCCTGATGATACAGGTTGGCACAATTTTTCGGATACATATTCTGAGCATTTGGTTTTTGTTAATCAATATCGAAAGTGGTTCAAGAATCGAAATAAATAATGCTGAACTTGCATTGAAACTGATTTGAAAGTAATTCGTATTATAAAAATGAAAAAAATCATAATTACAATTGTTATTTTAGCGTTAGTTGGCGCAGCCGTTTGGGCATATTTCAACTTTTTCCAAGCAGTCGCAACCGATTATGTAACTGCTAAACCAGTATATGGCGAATTCCTGTCTCTGGCTACGACTACCGGAGAATTACGAGCCAAGAACAGTATGGAAATTCGTGGTCCTCAACATGCCCGTTCAGTAGGAATCTGGCAAATGAAAATCACCAAAATTGTCGAGGAAGGCACTATAGTGAAGGAAGGCGATTTTGTTGCCGAATTGGATAAATCCGAAATAATGACAAAAATCAAAGATATTCAGCTCAATATTCAAAAAAATGAGTCACAATTTTTGCAATCAAAATTGGATAGTTCATTGACTTTATCCAGTGCTCGTGATGAATTGGAAAATCTGAAATTCAATATGGAAGAGAAGAAGTTGCTGATGGAACAATCCAAATACGAAGCTCCATCCATCATCCGACAAGCCGAGATTGATTATGAAAGGATTCAAAGGAATTTTACGCAATCGCAGAAAAATTATCAAACCAAAGTAAAACAATCAATTGCTAAAATCAGAGTAATTTATACAGATTTGGTCAAAGAGCAACAAAAATTGCAGCAATACAACGAAGTGTTAGCCCAATTCACAATACTTGCTCCGGCTGAAGGGATGGTAATTTACGCACGAGAATGGAACGGAAGACGCAAAGTCGTAGGCTCGACGGTTGATGCATGGTATCCGATTGTTGCAACATTGCCCGACCTCACGATTATGGAATCCGTCACTTACGTGAATGAAGTAGATATTCAGAAAATCAAAGAAAAGCAACCGGTAAAAATTGGTTTAGATGCTAATCCCGACAAACAAATCACCGGTAAAGTAGTAAAAGTTGCAAATATTGGCGAGCAAAAAAGTGGCTCGAATGCAAAAGTTTTTGAAGTAGTAATTGAACTAACGAAAACGGACTCCTCTCTCCTTCCGGCAATGACCACAAGCAACGAGATTTTGATTGACAAATTGGACAAGGCTCTCTACATACCTCTTGAGGGATTGCACACCGAAAATAATGTTGATAAGGAAAAAGTCTATTTTGTGTATAAAAAGGACAAGAGCAAAATCGTCAAGCAAGAAGTAAAAATTGGGATTATGAATCAAAATGAAGTGGTGATTGAATCCGGTTTGACTGTTGACGATGAAATCTTGTTGAGCGAACCTGACGGAAAAGCTGAATTAGAATTTATTACAATTGCAAATAATAAGAAATGATAAAACATTTCGGATATAATTTCAAAATAGCTACCGAAGCTATTATCCAGAATAAGTTACGCTCTGTACTTACATCTTTGGGTATAATTTTCGGTGTATCGTCGGTTATAGCAATGCTTGCAATTGGTAGCGGAGCAGAACAAGCAATACTGGAAAAAATGAAACTGTTAGGCACAAATAATATAATCATTGTGCCATTAGACCGAGAAGCACAACAAGAAATCTCCGACCAAAGCGAGGAGACGAGCGATAAGAAAGAAGGCACAGCTGAAAAATTCACACCGGGATTCACTTTGAACGATTTAGATGCAATCACAAAAATCGTCAAATCAGTAACATACGCAAGTCCGGAAATCATCTACGAAACAGATGCAATGCATTCGGGTTTAAGCACGAAAATCAAATTAGTGGGCATTTTGCCGGAATATTTCAAAATCAATAATTTCTCATTCAACAAAGGCAATCCTCTCCATGAAAGTAATTATAAATTTGCTGAAAATGTTTGTATAATCGGATATAGCCTGAAATCAAGATTATTCCCGACGGATGATCCAATTGGCAAATTTGTGAAATGTGGCGAACATTGGTTGAAAGTAGTCGGGATAATGGACGAACGAAGCATGTCCAAAGAAAATATTCAAAGTTTGAATATTCGCGATTACAATCTTGATATTTATATTCCAATCAACACCATGCTTCTGAGATATATAAATCGTTCCTTAGTAACTAAGCAAGATTTCATAAGAGAACGCGGAGATGACAGCAAAAAAATTGACCCCAATTATCACCAAGTTGACCGAGCTATAATTCATTTTGCGGATTCGGAGGAAATCAACAAATCAGTTGAAATCATAGAGCGATTGTTGCTCCGCCGACATAATGGAGTTAAAGATTTCGATATCGTTGTTCCCGAATTGCTTTTGCAACAGGAACAAAGCACAAAACGCATTTTCAATATCGTGCTTGGAGCAATAGCGTCAATTTCGTTGATTGTAGGAGGAATTGGAATCATGAACATCATGCTTGCATCGGTTATGGAACGAACGAAAGAAATAGGCATTCGCAAAGCTGTTGGAGCCCGTAGATCAGACATTTTGACCCAATTCTTATTAGAAGCAGTTGCGATTAGTATGACAGGTGGATTGATAGGAATAGTTGTGGGTGTCGCAGCAGGAATTTTAATCGAAATGCTAACAGGTATCACGACTATAATTACACCCGAATCAGTATTCTTATCATTTTTTGTTTCAATATCAGTGGGATTGATTTTCGGAATAACACCTGCTCGACGAGCTTCAAAACAAAACCCAATTGAACTCTTGAGGTATGAATAAAATGCAAAAATTATTGATTTTAATATTTATATTATTTAGTGGATTTAAGGCATATAGTATAGAATTTACATTAGATGAATGTATCACATATGCCCAGAGAAATAGTATTGATGCACGAAAAGCAATGAACTCTTTTCTAGCTCGGACAAATCGCTCCCAAGCATTTTACGCTGATTTTTATCCACAATTGAATTTGAATGCGTCATTACCCGGTGTATCGAGAGAAATCAACCAAATCACTCAACCCGACGGTTCAACTGTATTCCATGAGCAAAGTCAACTATTCACTTCCGGTTCATTGGTATTATCCCAAAAAATTCCATTCCTAAATTCGGAATTATCTATTGCAAGTGGCATCACCAAACTTGATGTTTATCAGACAAATGATTACACACTATGGCGTAGTACACCTTTCCAAGTAACATATCGCCAACCGCTATTCAAATACAATTCTATGACTTGGGATAGAAAAATTCGAGAGTTGTTGGATTCCAAATCCGACGATGAATTCAATCAAGACATGGAAGAAATTGCTATCAATGTCACCCGAAAATTCTTTGATTTGTACTTGTCTGAAATGAATTTGAGAAATTCCGAGCAAAACGTTGCCGTCAATGATACTTTGTTCAGACTTTCAGAAGGCAGGTTCTCGGTAGGGAAAATCGCCGAAAATGATTTGCTCCAAAGTGAACTCGCTTTATTGAATGCTAATAATTCATTTGGTAGTGCTGAATTGGAATACCGACGAACTTTGGACGAATTGAAAATTACAATTGGATATACGGGAAGCGATAAAATCAGTATAATTCCTCCAAAAGACATTCCGCAAATAGACATTTCGCCTGACGAAGCCGTAAGATATGCAGTGAAGAACAACCCTCGTATAATTGACCTTGAAATAAGAAATCAAGAGGCTGACCTTGCATTGCAACGAGCCGAAAGCAACAACAGAATAAATGCCGATATCTATGCTTCATTTGGTTTGAATCAAGCTGCAGGACAATTTGATATGATTTATAGGGATTTGCTCGACAGGCAACGATTTGATGTAACAATTCAATTGCCAATTTTCACTTGGGGCAAAGGTTCGGGAACAATCGAAGCTGCATTGCAGGACAAAAACCGAATAGTCTCGGATAGCGAATTGCAAAGGATGAATTTTGAAACTGAAGTAAGATATCTGACTGAGAGACTGAATCAGCTGAGGCGTCAAGTCGAAATTTCGACCAAAGCTGATATAATTGCAGCGAGAAGATTTGACGTTGCAAAGAATCGTTATATAATAGGTAAAATTGATTTGAATTCTTTTTTTATAGCCCAAAGCGAGAAGGACATGGCGTTTCGAGCATTAGTGCAAAATTTACAAAGTTTTTGGCTTGCATTTTATAATGTAAGAAAGTTAACTTTGTATGATTTCGCAGTGCAAAAACGAATAAACTATGTTTTGGAAAGAAGATAAATGAAATTAAATTACAATTTTGCTTTAGCAATCGTATTTCTTGTTGCGATTGTAGTCTATTTTGGTACTGTGACACCATCGGTCACTTTTACCGATAGCGGTGAATTAGCAGGAGCTTGCTCTACGCTCGGAATATCGCACCCAACAGGCTATCCCCTATTTACAATGCTTGGGTACTTATGGACATTGCTCCCTTTGCCTATGTCTAACGTTTACAAACTGAATTTACTTGCATCACTTTGGACAGCATTATCTGCGGTAGTTTTCTTTGCATGGATTCGAGATTTATCAACTCATCTATGTAGGGAAATCAAACGCGAGCAAATCAACAAGAAGAAGAAAATCAAGCCTGAATATGTGAGTTTACTAGCTGATGAAGATTTGATAAACAAACTTTCCGCAGTATTGGCTATTTCATATGCATTTGCATTGACAATTTGGGCACAAGCTGTGGCAATCGAAGTTTATTCGCTCCAATTATTGATATTTAATCTACTTATATTTTTGCTTTTACGTTCATACATCAATGTGTCCGGCAATTTCTACCTATTGGCAACTGCTTTTATGTTCGGGTTGGGATTTGCAAATCACATGACGACTGTGCTTTTAGTTCCCGGAGGAATAGTACTTTTTTATAGTATTTTCAAAGAACGCAAAACTCACTTATCATCAGCTAAAAGCGAGAATGTCACCCAACATAAGCAACTCAGTTTTAGTTCACTCATAGCGTATATGGGTGCACTGTTTATCTCCGGATTGGCATTGTATATTTATATGCCATTGCGAAGTGCTGCATTGCCGGCGTTTAATTGGGGCTGGGTGCATAGGAGCTTCGACAAATTCATTTATCACACTCAGGGCAAGCAATACCAAGGTTGGATGTTTTCGGATCTGGATGCATTTTTTGCAAATCTTGGCGAGTTCATTCAAGATTTGCCTTTTCAATTTGGGATTGTAGGTTTGATTTTGGTAGCTCTGGGCTTCTTCATGGTTCGCAAAACCAATATGCGAGCGGTCTATGTTTTCTTTGCGGTAAATGTTTTAGCATGTATAATTTATGCTTCTAACTATTCAATTCACGACATTGAGGCATATTACGCATTGGCTATAATTTCATTATTCCCGTTTGCAATTCTTGCTTCGGCTGATTTGCTCAAAAGAAACAGAAATTTTGTTTATGCACTGCTACTGATTCCAATTTTAAATATTGCACTTAACCTCAAAACGAACGACAAATCCGGTGATGTATTGGTTCACGAATACACTACAACCTTGGTAAGTGGCTTAGATGATGACGCTATCATAATTTCTGCTCAATGGGATTACTGGAATTCTGCATTCATCTATTTCCGAGAAATTGAAGGAATGCGGACTGATGTTTGGTGGATAGGCAAAGAATTGATGCGGCGTACCTGGTATCCACTACAATTGCAACAATGGCACCCAACAATTTTCGATGCTGCCGAAAATGAGCTGAAAGCGTATTCAGATGACCTTGAACTCTTCGAGTCCGGGCTTCCACCGAATGCTTATCCGTTCATTCAGCAAAATTTCGTAGGGTTGTTCAGAAAGATAATCGAATCAAATATTGACAAAAGACCCGTGTATATCACCTTAGACATATTGAAAACTGAGGAAGATATGATTCGTGGCTACGAAGTAGTACCCGAAGGTCTTGCAATAAGACTGTATCGCCCGGGTACTATACCAAAAGATATTCAATTCGAGCTTCCGGATTTGAATCGTTTCATTGAATCTTCAAAAGTCACCGAAGGTTCGATTGGTCATTCATTAGTCGAAGTTGTATCTCATTCTGTTTTCAGTTTGGGGCAATTCGAATCGCTATATCAACGAATGGATAATGCCAAAAAGGCTTATGAGTATGCATTGAAAATAAATCCAAACAATCCCGATGCTCAAAAAGCCTTAGCAAATCTTAATCGTTGATTTCGTTTTGCAGTTTTTCTTGATTTTGACTCAAATTAGACCAAGTCTCCATACATTGACCCAAACGTTTAGCGAATGAATCATATTCAGAGCGAGCTTTAGAATATTTTTGCTTGTTATTCATAAATTCTGTATCGTTAAATAATACGTCATACTTTTGCATTTTTTCCTCTAAATCTGCAATCTCTTTTTCGAGAGCAGCGATTTGTTTGACTATTTTGCCCAACTCTCGTTGCATCTCTTTGCGCTTTTCACGTCGTAATTGCGAGCCTGACGCTTTGTCTTCAGATGGAGTGTCATCATTTTTATTAGCAGGTGAATCCGATTTAATCATATTCAAATCACCTATTTCAGTCTTTGTCAAGTAATACTCAATATCTCCGGGATATTCTTTAACGTTGCGGTTTTTGAATTCAAAAGTTTTATCGGTCAATCCTTCCAAAAATTCACGGTCATGGGATACAACTATCAAAGTGCCTTCGTAATCCATCAATGCAGATTTCAATACGTCCTTTGTTAACATGTCCAAGTGATTTGTAGGCTCATCGAGAATCAGCAAATTACTCGGTGTGAGCAATAATTTAGCCAATGCTAGACGGGATTTTTCACCACCTGAGAGAACTTTGACACGTTTGTAAATATCATCGCCGCTGAATAGGAAAGCACCCAATAAATGTCGCACCTGAGTTCGCATCTCCCCTGTTGCAGCATTGTCAATGATTTCAAAAACGGTGCTGTCACCGGAAAGCATAGTAGCTTGATGCTGTGCATAGTAACCAGTGACGACACTCTCCCCGATTTTCACATTGCCTTCGAAGCTTTCAATTCCGGCAATAATACGCGAAAAAGTAGATTTACCTTCGCCATTTTTCCCGACAAAAGCCGCTCTCTCCCCTCTTTCCAACGCAAAATCAACACCTTTCAGCACATTCAATTCATCGTAACTTTTCGAGAGATTGGTCACTTCGACAACAAGTCTGCCTGAACGCGGTGGAGTAGGGAATCGAATATTTACTGTAGAAGTATCAACGTCCTCCAATTGAACGACGGTCATTTTTTCCAATTTTTTGACACGAGATTGAACGCGAGAAGCAAGCGACGCTTTTGAGCGGAATCTTTCAACAAATCGTTCAATTTGCGCAATTTCGCGCTCTTGATTGCGTAATGTAGCTACTTCACTTTGGCGTTGTTCATCACGCTTCATCATGAAATCACTATATTTATACGGCATATCGTAAATTCTCTGGTTAGTGATTTCGATTGTACGGTTACAAATATTGTCCAAAAATTTTCTATCATGGGAAACTAGAATCACCGAGCCAACATAGTTTTTGAGGAACAACTCAAGCCAACGAATGGACTCTATGTCCAAGTGATTTGTAGGCTCATCGAGCAAGATGCAATCAGGTTTATTAATAAGAATCTTAGCGAGTTCGATACGCATTTGCCAACCACCCGAAAACTCGGTAACTAAACGACCCAAATCTGCGCGTGTGAAGCCAAGCCCAATCAGAATCATTTCGACATCGCCTTGTGCTGAATGAGACTCAAGGATTTTGAGCCGTTCGGACAAATGCGACATTGTCTCGAGAAGCTCATAATATTCCTCAGATTCATAATCAGTCCTATTTGAAACTTCTTCAGTCAATTTTTCGAAATCTGATTCGCTTGACTTGATTTCAGTCAGAGCAGATTCGGCTTCTTCCAAAACCGTGACGTCAGAATGAATCTGTGGGTCTTGGGACAAATAGCCGACTTTGAAATAACTTGGGAAAATAATCCTACCTGCCGACGGTTCTTCATAACCCGACAAAATTTTCATTAAAGTAGATTTGCCTGAACCGTTACGACCAATCAAGCCGATTTTGTCGCGAGAGTTGACAACAAAACTCACATTATCGAATAATGTTCTGCCGCCAAAGTGAATACCAATATTGTTACATGAAATCATTTTATTTAATTAACCCTATTTCCGTTTGAATTGAATAAATGCAATTTTGAATTGTTGAACTTGATATTAATAATATCGTTCGGTAAAATTTGTTTGTCAAGATTATATCTGATTGATTTGAGACTCCCGAAAAAATCGAAATAAATGAGTTGCTCAAATCCGAGAAATTCGACGTTCAGAACTTTTATTTTGAATGAATCGCTTTCCGAATCGCTCAAAATAATGTCTTCAGGACGTATGCCACATGTTTTTACATCGCCGGAATCACTCTTAAGTTCAGATTGTAAAGGTATATCGAAATCATTGTCTAATAATTTTATTGATTGATTTTGTATAGACGTTGCATCAAAGAAGTTCATCTGTGGACTTCCGATGAATTGTGCAGTGAAAATATCCGACGGGAAATCGTAAATTTTCTGAGGAGTGTCAATTTGATTGATTTTGCCGCCATTCATGACCACAATCCTATCGCCCATAGTCATCGCTTCAGTTTGGTCATGAGTGACATAGACCGAGCTTGTGCCAAATTCTCTATGAAGTTGGATAATCTCAGTTCGCATCTGTACTCGTAATTTGGCATCAAGATTGGAGAGCGGCTCATCAAACAAGAAAACATCAGGTTTGCGAATCAATGCTCTCCCCAATGCTACTCGCTGACGTTGTCCACCTGAAAGTTGCTTGGGCTTTTTATTTATATCGCTACTCAGACCTATAATTTTGGCGATTTTTTCAACTTGAGTTTTGATTTCGCTCTTATTGACTTTTTTGATTTTCAAGGGAAAGGCTAAATTATCGTAAACCGAAAGATGCGGATACAGGGCATAATTCTGGAATACCATCCCAACAGACCTTTCATTCGGCGGCAAATTATTGATAATTTTGCCGTCGAAATACAAATTGCCGGAGCTAATGTCCTCCAAGCCCGCTATCATTCTAAGGATTGAAGTTTTGCCGCATCCCGACGGACCGACCAAAACAACGAATTCGCCTTTGTGAATATTGAATGATGCCGAATCAACGGCTTTGGTGCCGCCTGAATATACTTTTGTGATATTTTCTAAGTTAATTTCAATCATTGTTCAAATACAAATCACAAATGTAAATAATAAGTGTGGTATAACATTGAAGATATAATGATTATATTTGTATTTTGTATATAAACAGTCTTTTACAATGAAATATAATCAAATTACAATCACTATTACATTATTTGCTTTGATAGCATTTTTGACATCTTGTAACGATGCAGACCCAAACGTACCGAGCGGCGACCCCGAGATACTTTCGATATCTCCCACAACAGCGCATATTGGCGATACAGTCACAATCACGGGCAATTATCTTGGATTCGGAATATCGTCGGCAACGGTGAATATTGGCGGCAACTCCTTTGTAGGACTTAATGAATCTATCTCGTGGCAAACTAATCAAATCAAGTTCCGAGTGCCGGATTCGGCATCAAGCGGAGATGTAACTGTTAATATCAGCTTTAATACAAGCAACCCGATGGCACTTAACGTTATCAAATATCCTCCGATTGAAGTCGTGGAGATAGTTGGCAAAACATTCAAAATGGGCTCTAACTCTAATTCAGTGGATGAATTTCCCGAACATGAAGTAACAATCACAAAGACGCTTGAAGTAGGAAAATTTGAAGTTACGCAAAGGCAATATAGTAATATGATGCGCCGAAATCCATCACTAACGGCAGATTTCAGACTTCCGGTTTATAATGTCAGTTGGCTCAATGCTGTGCAATTTTGCAATGCATTATCAAAAGCACAAAATTTAGATACTGCTTACAGGTTTGTAGGTGCAGAAATATTATGGAACGAAAATTCAAACGGATGGCGATTACCGACCGAAGCTGAATGGGAATTTCTGTGCAGAGCGGGAACAGAAGGCGACTTTGCCGGAACAGGCATTATTAATGATATATGTTGGATTAGCGACAATTCGGGTTTGAAGCCACACCCGGCAGGTTTAAAATCTCCCAATCAATTCGGATTGCATGATATGCACGGAAACGTTTGGGAATGGTGCTGGGATTGGTATTTGCTTAATTATTATTCGACAAGCCCTACTGATGACCCAAAAGGTCCTGATTTCGGCTCGAGACATGTAATTCGGGGCGGATCGTATAACGATGGAGCATTGTACGCAAGGTCTTCAAACAGAACTATACCTGAAATACTATCTAACAACATTGGTTTTAGAATTGTGAGAACAAAAAATTAAACATTCGCAATCATTGTGAATTTATATAAAATGTATTTAAAAAAAGTTATCTATATTATCAGTTTTATATTTTTGCTTGGTCTGTTTGCTTGTAGCAATGAATATCCCTATGACACCTTCAACACGAACGGTGGCGAAACGAGAGCAAATTCTTATGAAAGTTATGGCAAATTGCCAATGCTTATGCTTACGAATGAAACGCTGCTTATCAATGATTCATCGGGAATAATTCAAGCACCAATAGCCTTCGGACCACAAGATTATATTATTGCTACTCGCTCCGGAAAAATTATCCGACTCATGGATACCAAGAGCAAATGGGAATATCAGTTGGATTCGAGTTTGATAGCTCTGACAGGAATCGCCGGAATTACAAAAGATGAAATTTCTGCTTTTGTATCGAGCGACCATAATTTGGTATCGCTCAATAAAGACGGAAAGCTGATTTTCAAGACTAAACTTGAGATAACGAATTCCAAATTTTTGACATATTCTGAGCTTCTTGCTTTGAATGATGCTTTCATAGTCGGGACAAATGACGGTTTTATCGGGAAGTATGATTTGTCGGGTAAAAATCAAAAGCAATTGCAATTTGAAAATTCGATAACTGAAATGATTGCATCCGAGAAGGGAATCATAACATTTGGAGTGACGCAAAATTTGTTCGGTAAATCAGATTCGTTGATTATAGCCGATAGCGATTTAAACATCAAACAACAAATTAGCATTGATAATTTCCGAATTCTGCACGGTCCGATTATCAAAAATGATAAGATTTACATTGCCGGAGCAACAGAAACTGAGAATGGAAGATTAGGACGAATCATAACGTATGATACAGAAGGTAAATTGCTTCATGACATAGAAACAGATTTGGTGATTAGAACTATTTCGGTTGACAATGAAGGCAATGTTTACGCTGCCGGATTTAACTCAGGAGTTGCTGAACTCTATTCGTGCTTGTATGCATTTGACAAATCCGGCGTTGAGCGATGGCTTTTGTATTTGAAATCGTCGGTCAATTCGCCAATCATCATTTGCAAAAAGTATATCACTTTTGTGGGATTGACAACTGATGGACCCGGAATATTTTCAATTCGGCATGAGGACGGTTTACTGACAAGGTTGCACCCATTGAACGACCTGCCACTGCTCTATTTGCATCCTACTGTAACAAGCGAACCAATGATGGTGCTATTTGGTTCCGATAGACCGGTAATTATTAAAATGACACAAACACAATTAGACAAAGTTTTACCATGGTAAGAGATATGAAATTTGAAAACGGAAAAAGCGGCTCTATTATAACTCATCACGGGATTACACCTACAATTCCCGAATCGGCTTTTATTTGCGAAGGTGTCCGAATCATTGGCGATGTAGAATTAGGCGAAAATGTTTCGGTTTGGTTCAACAGCGTAATTCGTGGCGATGTAAATTATATTCGAATCGGAGATAACTCCAACATTCAGGACATGAGTATGCTTCACGTTACAAACAAAGTTTGGCCACTTATTATCGAAAACAATGTTTCAATTGCTCATTCGGTTACAGTTCATGGTTGCACTTTGAAGGAAGGCTGCCTGATTGGAATTGGTGCAAATGTTTTAGATGGTGCAGTAGTTGGGCAGTACGCACTTGTAGCAGCCGGAACGGTCGTGCGAGAGGGCTTCGAAGTGCCTCCGATGACATTAATAGCAGGCGTGCCGGACAAAGTTATCCGCGAACTTAAACCCGCCGAAATTGAACGAGTAAAAAGCACTCCATACAATTATATTAACTATGTTGCGGAATACAGAAAAGAATACGAACATTATTTACAAAATAATAAATTATAAAGAGAATTTAATATGTTTAAAAGCATGACAGGATTCAGCAAGGCTGAATTAAGCGAGAATGGAATTAGCATCGTGATTGAACTAAGAAGTTTGAACGGCAAATTCCTCGAATTAGGTTGCCGATTACCAAGAGCAATCCAACACAGAGAGAACGAAATTCGTGACATCGTAAAGCGCAACATGACTCGCGGTACAGTCAATATTAACGTCAATCTCGAACTTGACGCAAATCAGAGCCAATTCATTATAAATGATTCGGCTGCAACTCACGTTTATGACCAACTCCAAGCACTCAAGAAAAATTTCAAGTTCAAAGAAACCATTAAACTTGATAATCTTCTTGCGTTTTCGAATTATTTCGTAGGTCAGCAAGATTCAGCTGATGAAGAAGAAATCATGAAAGTAGTCGTGAAAGTACTTCGCGAAGCTCTCAAAAAGCTTGATATGATGCGCACCAAAGAAGGTAAGCAAATACTGAACGATATAACTAACAGATTGAAAAAAATCACTGAAAATGTGAATAAAATCGAAAAACTCGGCATTGAAAAAATACCTGCCGAACGCGAAAGACTCAAACAAAGAATTGCCCAAATGTTCGAAAGTGATGAATATGATGAGCAACGTTTGCAAACTGAAATGGTACTTCTCGCCGATAAACTTGATATTTCGGAAGAGTGCGTACGATTGTATTCGCATTTCAAATTTTTCAACGAAACAATCAAATCCAATGAGCCATCAGGCAGAAAATTGAACTTCTTGCTTCAGGAAATGAACAGAGAAATCAACACTATCGGCTCTAAAGCATCAGATTCTTATATTTCTCAGCTCGTAGTATTGACCAAAGAAGAATTGGAACGAATAAGAGAGCAAATCCAAAACATAGAATAAAAAAATGATTCGAAATTATTATACTTTACTCCATTTATGCAATGAAATAAACAATTTATCGGGTTTTGCAGTAAAAGAGTGTTGGACTCAAGAAAGTGATTCGCTTGTTATCGAACTTAGCGATTCGCAGACATCTAAATATTTGATTTTCCGCTCTGACGGCAAACACGATGCACTTTTTATCCGAAATCAGTTTGCTCGTGCCGGTAAAAATTCTGTGACCTTGCTCGACGAAATCTCTGATGAGCTTTTCCAATCTTGCGAAGTATTTGAAAAAGAGCGAATAATTCGTATCCGATTCATCAATACTTTGGCATATTTTGTTTTGTTCGGAGGCGAAAACAGCAATGTTTTCATCACAAACAGTGACGATACCATCATTGATGCATTTAAAAACCCAAGCAAACACATGGGTGAGAAATTTGTTGTAGAATCTCGTGTGATTCCCTCAATCAATGATTTCAATTCGGAAACTATGACTCGAAAAGCAGTCGCATCGTCGGACTATTTGTTCGGCTCAGTCTATGCAGAAGAGTTGTTAAATATGATGGGTTTGAATCCTGAACTTCCTATTGGTGAATTACCGGGAGCGGAAATTGATTTGTTGCTCGACAGTTGCGACAAATTTCGTGACAAACTAATATACGACCCTGTCTATATGGTTTACGAAGACGATGATTCCTACATCTTTTCGCTGACATCACTCACAAAGTATCCTTTAGCGAAGCAATTTGATTCAATTAGCGATGCAATCGGGTTTGCAATTTCAAAAAATATTAGTTCAGGCAATTTCGATAAATTGAGCTCTGATATTAAGAAAGCTCTGCAATTCTCATTATCAAAAAATCAGAAGCAACTTCAATCTATGAAAAATGATGAAAATCTTCTGAAAAGCATTAATGATTATAAGACTATTGGCGATTTGTTGATGACATATCCCGAAAATGCTGAGCTTCCCGGAAAATTGCTCGAAATGGAAGATGAAAACGGAGTAGTTCACAAAATCAAGCTCGAACCTAAATACAGCATTTACAAAAATGCTACATATTATTTTCAAAAGTCGAAAACTGCTGAATTAGAGCTGAATTCGAGAGCAAAACGGATACCAAGCATTGAAAAACGAATTGAATCAATCAACGAAGCGATACTTGAGTTCGATACAATTGAAAACGTCAAAAGCTTAGAAAAATTCAAAGAAAAGTTCAAACATTTACTCTCGATAAAAATGGAATTTGAAAAGAAAACACCTGAAGACAAATACAAAAAATTTGAACTTGGCGAAGGATTCACAGTTTACGTAGGCAAAAATGCCGCAAATAATGACGAATTGACGATGAGATTTGCAAAGCCTAATGATTTGTGGCTTCATGCGCGGGGAACGAGTGGTTCGCATGTGGTGCTGAAATTAAACAAGCCCGAAAAACCTCCGAAGCACATTTTGGAGAAAGCGGCAGAGCTTGCAGCTTACTACAGCGGCGCCAGAAATGCTAAGTATGTTCCCGTGATTTATACTTTCAAGAAATTCGTCCGGAAACCCAAAGGTGCAAATATAGGTGCAGTTGTCGTCAGCAAAGAAGAAGTTATTATGGTAGAACCGAAATTGCCCGCAGGCGCTCAGGACTGATGTTCTAAATCATCAGTTTGCATTGTACCTTTGAGGGAAAATTTTGCAGAACGTTCCCGTATTAGGAACAAACCGCCGACAATAATCTGAACCATAAGACCTACTGCGTGATTGATAGTGGCATATGCTAAAGCAGTTTCTTCTTTCAATCCATAAAGTCCCATCATGGCATACATAATCAAAAAGTGCATTACCCCGATTCCGCTTGGAGTCGGGGCTATTGTTACCCCAATCCCCGAAACGATTACCAAAAATAAAGCATCAGATAGCTGAACATCTATATAAGTATGAAAATCGAAACAGTAAAACATAATATACATTGGCAACGCATAACAAGCCCAAATCAAAAGAGACTCCACAGCTAATCTAAAATACGAGCCGGGTGTTTTGATAATTGTAAAACCCTTGCGGAATTTATCAAACATATCAGTTAATCGTAAATAAACTTTTTCAGAAAATGGTTTGACAAGAAATCGCAATACAACGTTTACAAAAGGAGGATAAAATCCAAATAACAAAATTACGAGTACAAAAACCGAGAATAATATAATACGCTCTGCATCTACCCCGGGTATCATATGAACTATTTTATCGCGAGAAATTATAAAAGCGATTACAAACAAAAAGCCGAGCGTAAAAACATCAATTACACGTTCGACAATGATTGTGGCAAAAGCACTTGATACGGACGTATTGCGACGTTTGGCATAAACATAAGGTCGGACAAATTCGCCCAAACGCGGCAAAATCGCATTGAAAAAGTAACCAACCATCACCGCCGAAAATAAATTTATTGTAGGTCCGGGCTCTTGTATTGGTTTAAGTATAGTTTTCCAGCGTATTGCACGAATGAAATGCGACAAAATGATTATTGGTATGGGCACAATTGCCCATAAATAATTTGCCCCTTTCAGTACCGATACGAGTTCGTCTAAGTTGATGTCTTTAACTGCTAAGTACGTCGAACCGATGATTAACACCAAAGTTAAAGACCATTTTAAGATATTTTTCTGGATTCCGCTCATTCAACCTGTGATTTTCAATAATAAAAAGTAAATATTGTTTAAAACAAAATTTTTAAAATATGAATTTATGCTGTACTTTACAAACTTATTGTTGAAAAATTGAAAAATAGTTTGAATGAGTATCATAGAAGCAATTATTTTAGGCATCATCCAAGGATTGACGGAATTCATTCCAATCAGTAGCACAGCACATCTTACTATCGCAGGACACTTAATGGGGCTGATTGACCCCGATTCACCCGAAAAATGGACTGCATTTATCGCAATTATACAATTAGGTACTTTGGTAGCAGTACTGTTCTACTTCAGAACCGATATTTACCAAATCCCAAAAGCCTTTTTGTCCGAAAATTTAAGCAAACGAAAACCCTATAAGGAACAAAGTTACGAATCCAGAATGGGCTGGCTCATCATAATAGGTACAATTCCGATTGTGATAGTAGGGCTTTTGCTCAAAGATTTCATCGAAGGCAGCTTTACAAAAGAACTCAACGTCATCGCCGGAAGTTTGATAGGATTAGCTCTGATACTCGCTCTTGCCGAGAAACTATCCACCCGAACCAAAGATATGAAAGCAATCACAATGAAAGATTCAATTATAATCGGGATAGCTCAATGCATAGCTTTGATACCTGGTTCATCTCGCTCAGGAACGACGATTACTGCCGGCTTGTTCATGGGATTGAACCGAGAAACAGCAGCCAGATTTTCCTTCTTACTTTCAATTCCGGCAATTTTGGCAAGCGGATTATTGAGCGTTTATCAAGCAATGGAGTACATAGACGGTAGCGAAGCCATCAATTTGATTGTTGCAACAATCTTTTCGGGCATCAGCGGCTATTATGCGATTGATTTTCTTATCAATTTCTTGAAAAAGCACAGCACATATATCTTCATATATTATCGTATCGCATTAGGTATAACTATATTTGTAGCTCTTATATACTTGAACATTTAAAATTCGGCAAATTTGTGCTGATTAAAATTCAATAAAACTTGTAAATTTGTGGAAAAATCAATATTTTGTAGGATATTTTTTGTCAAATTTTATAAAGTTAAGAAATGAAGAATGAAATTTTGGAGAGATTACTCCGATACGTAAAAATTGATACTCAATCTAACCCTGAATCAAGCAATACACCGAGTACACAAAAGCAATTCGATTTGGCAAATTTGCTCGTCGAAGAGTTGAAAGCATTTGGTTTGAAACATGTGGAAATTTCCGACAAATGTTATGTTTATGCGACGTTGCCATCGAATATCCCCGCTGACGATGCAGCTTATGGCAAAGTTCCTGCAATCGGATTTATAGCCCATGTTGACACTTCACCTGATACGACCGGAGCAAATGTAAATCCGCAGATAATCGAAAATTACAAAGGTGGCGATATTGTGCTGCCAAATGACACAAGCGTAGTTATTAAAACTGCTGAATCACTTGGTTTGGAAAAATGCATCGGACATACAATCGTGACTACTGACGGCACTACACTATTGGGTTCGGACGACAAATCCGGAGTTGCAGCAATCATGACAGCAGTTAAATATTTATTGGACAATCCCCAAATCATTCACGGTGACATTAGAATTGGCTTCACACCTGATGAGGAAATCGGACGTGGTGCAAATCATTTCGATGTCAAAAAATTCGATTGCAAGTATGCTTATACACTCGACGGTGAACTTCCGGGCGAAATCAACAAAGAGACTTTTTCGGCAAATGCTTGTATCATCCGCGCAAAAGGTCGCGACATTCATCCGGGTTATGCCAAAGACATTATGGTTAATTCAATTCGTGCAATCGCGGACGTCATTGCTTTGACACCTGCCGATATGGCACCGGAAACAACAGATGGCTACCAACCTTATATTCATCCTCATAAAGTCTCGGGAACAGTTGAACATTCCGAATTGCATTTGTTATTCCGCGATTTCAAAACCGAGGGACTCAACACGCAAAAAGTTATGATGGAAAAAATCGTTGCCCAAGTGCAAGAAAAACATCCTAAAGTAATATTGGAACTCGAAATTGTTGAGTATTACAGAAATATGTTGGAATTACTCGAATCCCAACCCGAAGGACTTGACTATCTTTGGGAAGCTTGCGAAAGAGCAGGCACAAACCCATATTGGAGTCCGATTCGTGGTGGTACAGACGGCTCGAAACTAACGGCAATGGGTCTGCCCACTCCGAATATCTATACCGGTGGTCAAAACTTCCATAGCAAGACAGAATGGGTCTCTATAGATTTCTTAGTCAAAGCAGTTGAAACAGTTGTTCATCTTAGCCAAGTTTGGTACGAAAAGAGTAAGAATTAAATTCGTAATCAATTGAAAATCTCCTGTTTAATTTCTTGAACAGGAGATTTTTTTTGACAAAACATTGAAAAACATTGAAATATTTTGTTTTATTTGATAATTATCTCTACTTACTTCCAATCTCATTCTGCGGCTCAAGAAATATAATCATTTGATTTCGAGTTTTTATAAGTATCATATCTGCTAAAGGTTTAGCGATTTTTTCGTCCATTCATAATTATACTTAATCTGAATGTTAATATTGAAATTATTTCATTATTTTTCGGATTATTTAGCCGTTTTCTTAGAAAATCATTATATATCTTCTCAAAATTAAAAAACACAAGTTCTATTAGCCGATTGCGCGAATTTACTCATTTGACAATCAAACTACCAATTGATACTGATTTCAATCAGGATTTCATCTAAGAATCAAAATCTCGTAATATTTTTGATTGATATTTCATAGAATTCAAGCCCCAAAACTCAGACTCTCCCCTACTTCCCTCATAAAGTATCTCTCTCAAAATAACTAAATATTCATACCAATCATCTTTGTAAAAATTATGACTTCTTTGCTACGTCATATGTAAAATAACAATTAGGAATTGGAGGATACGGAATGTCAGAATCGCCGAATAATGGTGATAACAAAAAGGAAAAGAAAGACCCATTCAACGAATTTAAGCGAATGGGTGATGGAAATACTCCACCGGCAAACATGATGCGAAACATGATGTTAATGTTTGTGCTTGCTGCCGGTGTCTTTATAGTTTACATTTTCATGCAAGGTACGCAACAACATGATTGGCCCGTATCTTATACAGATTATCAAAGATTTTTGAGAGAAGATTTGATAAAAGAAGCCGTAATAGTCAAATCTCAGTTGAATCATTTTGAGTTCAGAGGCGTTTTGAAACAACCCGTAACTTTGATGGTAGATAACCGTGAACGTACTATTACAAGATTTTCTACTTTTTTGGGTGTATTAGACACAGAATCTGAAAAAGTTTGGGAAGAAAAAGGTATTGCACTAAAATATGAAGAGGGTGACACCTCTGTTTGGCGTAGCTTGATAATGATTTTGCCCTGGATTCTAATCATTGGGCTATTTATTTTCTTCATGCGTCGTATGCAAGGTGGCGGCTCGAAAGGGATTTTCTCATTTGGCAAATCTAAAGCCAAATTACTTAACGAAAATCACATCAAAGTCACTTTCGATGACGTTGCAGGTGCCGATGAAGCAAAATATGAACTGCAAGAGGTAATTGAATTTTTGCGCGAACCGGAGAAATTCCAAAAACTTGGTGGCAAAATTCCACGTGGCGTTTTGTTGTTAGGACCTCCGGGAACCGGTAAGACACTCATGGCTCGTGCAGTAGCAGGAGAAGCAAAAGTGCCCTTCTACTCGATTTCGGGCGCTGATTTCGTCGAAATGTTTGTCGGCGTTGGTGCAAGCCGAGTTCGTGACTTATTCGAGCAAGCTAAGAAAACTCCACCGTGTATCGTTTTTATAGATGAAATTGATGCAGTCGGTCGCCACAGAGGCGCCGGATTGGGTGGCGGACACGATGAAAGAGAACAAACATTGAACCAATTACTTGTAGAAATGGATGGATTCGAGCAAAATAATGGCGTCATTATAATTGCTGCAACAAACCGCCCCGACGTATTAGACCCGGCATTACTTCGTCCGGGCAGATTCGACAGACAAGTAGTCGTGGACAGACCCGATGTCAAAGGGCGTGAAGGCATATTCAAGGTTCATACGAGTAAAATCCCGCTTGGGTCAGATATTGATTTAGGAACATTAGCAAAAGGTACTCCGGGTCTATCAGGAGCCGATATTGCAAATATAGTAAACGAAGCCGCACTTTTGGCAGCACGTCGAAACAGCAACCAAGTAACGATGTATGATTTCGAAAATGCTAAAGATAAAGTTTTGATGGGCGTTGAACGCAAGAGCATGGTAATTTCGGAACGCGAAAAAGAAATGACCGCCTATCATGAGATGGGTCACGCACTTGCAGGCAAATTTATGCGTCATGCCGACCCTGTTCACAAAGTGACAATTATTCCGCGTGGCAGAGCTTTGGGATTGACATGGAATTTACCAAATGAAGAATTTTATTCAAAATCATCTCGTTACTTTGAAGACCAACTCGTCGTACTAATGGCTGGAAGAGCTGCCGAAAAGCTAGTTTTCAACGTACTTTCAACCGGTGCATCGAATGATTTGCAACGCGCCTCACGAGTAGCCCGAAAAATGGTCTGCGAATGGGGAATGAGCGAGTTAATCGGACCGGTCACATTTAATAATGACGACGGGGAAGTATTCTTGGGCAGAGATTTCTCCAAAACACGTGACCATAGCGAAGAAACAGCACAAAGTATTGACGGCGAAGTTCGGAGAATTTTGAATAAAGCTATGGAACAAGCAACAGCACTTTTAGAAGAAAAAATTGAAATTTTGCATAGAATTTCCAAAATTTTGCTCGAACGCGAAATACTTGACGGCGAGGAACTCGATGCATTAATTCGTGGCGAAGAATTGCCGCCAATCAGCAAACAAGCTATGAATGCGATTCGGACGATTAAAATCAATGGTGACAATCACTAATTTAGAAACTCAGGAATTGAAATTATAATAGGTGTAGGATGGAAAACGAACTGACCAACAATGGAAATGCAGAAGAGCATAATTTACCACAAACCGGCGAGATTATCGGTCAATACGATAACGCCGAGCAATATGAAAAAGTTTTGGGCGAAATAACGCAGGAAATCAATAACATTATTGAATTTGCAGCCCAAAGTACTGATTGGCGAGACATACGCAGCAGATTGACTGATTCGAAGGACAAGCTCAAAGGGCTCTTCCTTAAAGAAGCGGACAATAACCATTTGCTCGATGTAATCAATGACACTATCGAAAGTGTCAACGCCCGCCAAACTGAAGAAAAGCAGAAACTTGACGTAACAAGCCAAGAGAACTACGATTCTGTTATAGATAGAGTCCGTGAAGCTGTGGCTCAATCAGACGCCTTGACAGATTTCAAAAAAGCGCGCGAAGTTTTGCTCTCAGCTCAGGATTTGTTCAAAAATCTTGCGCTGAAGAGGTCACACCGTGATGAACTGAACAATATGATTCATGAGGCTTTCGATTCGCTGACCAATCGCCAGATTGACGAGCGCGAAAACTACGAAATGGAATGTATCGAGAATTATCACAATTCCAAAGGTGTGGTAGAAGAAGCCATCGCATTCTCGCAAAAATCTGCTCATTATGGCAAAGCCCGTGAAGCATTGATTGA
>PGYU01000015.1 GCA_002839825.1 Ignavibacteriae bacterium HGW-Ignavibacteriae-1
GCATCGAATTAAACCACATAATCCACCGCTTGTGCGGGCCCCCGTCAATTCCTTTGAGTTTCAACCTTGCGATCGTACTCCCCAGGTGGTATGCTTAACGGATTACCTCCGGCACTAACTTAAAAAGCTAACACCAAGCATACATCGTTTAGGGCGTGGACTACCAGGGTATCTAATCCTGTTTGCTCCCCACGCTTTCGTGCCTGAGCGTCAGTAACGAGCCAGATGGCCGCCTTCGCCACTGGTATTCCTCTTGATATCTACGCATTTCACCGCTACACCAAGAATTCTACCATCCTCTCTCGCACTCAAGACCCGCCGTTTCGAAGGCATTTTCCAGGTTGAGCCTGGATATTTAACCCCCGACGTACAGGTCCGCCTACGCACCCTTTATACCCAGTAAATCCGGACAACGCTTGGACCCTACGTATTACCGCGGCTGCTGGCACGTAGTTAGCCGGTCCTTCCTCTGATGGTACAATCCCGGTCCGCAAAGCGAACTTTTTTTCCCATCTGACAGTGGTTTACGAGGCAAAGCCCCTTCGTCCCACACACGGCGTCGCTGCATCAGGGTTTCCCCCATTGTGCAAAATTCCTCACTGCTGCCTCCCGTAGGAGTCTGGACCGTGTCTCAGTTCCAGTGTGGCTGATCGTCCTCTCAGACCAGCTACTGATCGTAGCCTTGGTAAGCCATTACCTTACCAACTAGCTAATCAGACGCGGGCTCATCCCTATCCGTTTCCTTTGACCTTGCGGCCTCATCCGTTTTTAGCACCGATTTCTCAGCGTTATTCCGGGGATAAGGGCAGATTACCCACGCGTTACTCACCCGTCCGCCAGTGGTATTGCTACCCCTTGACTTGCATGTGTTAGGCACGCCGCCAGCGTTCGTCCTGAGCCAGGATCAAACTCTCCGTTGTAAATTTTGTTTGATTTTTTTCCTGTTTCGATTTATTACTCAAGGCTTAATTGACGTTATTGTTCTACAATTCTATCTTTATTTGACTTTTTACTTCCTGTTTTCAAAGAACTTTTTTTCTCGTCCCCATTTCTGAGGGGATTCAAAAGTAACACTTTTTTTTTTACAATGCAAATCTTTTTTTCAATTTTCTGCATTTTCTTCGTTGACCGTTGTCACATCCGAAGGGACTGCAAAAGTAATACTAATTTTTGTTCTGTGCAAGAACTATTTTCACTTTTTGCAATTTTTTTTCTACTTTTTTTTCTAAGAACATCATATCTTCGTTTAGAACAAATTCACTTCAGTAGAGCTTACAAAAGTAGGGACTTTTTGTTTAATGTCCAAATATTATTTTCATATTTTTTACTTTTTTTTTCACCCCTCGGTAAATACGTACGTACACTCGCTCATTATCATTCTAACAATAAAATTCAGACTCAACTTTCTACAATTCTATTAGAAAACACAATTGGAGATACATATGAGTGCAACACCAAAAATTGCCCTTCTTGGATACGGCACAATGGGCAAAGTGATAGAATCCATCGTTGATTCGGAGCAAATCAGCATAACAGACATATTCGATTTGGGCAATCCAATCATACCAACTGTAAATTACGCTTTCGATGTTGCAATTGATTTTTCCATCCCAAAAGCAGTCAGAGCCAATGCCGAGGCAGTTACAGTGATGGGTAAAAACTTAGTCATTGGTACTACCGGATGGGCTGATGAGCTTGACTACATCAAGAGTTTAGCCGACAAACATGATGTCGGAATCGTATATGGCTCCAATTTTTCAATCGGTATGCAGCTCTTCTTCCGCATTGCGAGGGTGACTTCAAAGTTTGTATCAAAAATTTCCGATTACGATGTGAGCATTCATGAGTTGCATCACAACCGCAAACTCGACAGCCCAAGCGGCTCTGCACTCGAAATCGGCAGAATTTTGTTAGAAGGATTTGATTCAAAAGACCATATTCTTTCGGGTAATGCTGAAAGTAAAATCGAGCAATCGGCGCTCCAGATCTCATCTTCACGCGTTGGCGACATTCCCGGAACTCATACTATATATTATGATTCTGCTCCAGATACAATCGAACTTACGCACAGAGCCCGCAATCGTACAGGCTTTGCGAAGGGTGCTCTTCTTGCTGCGAAGCTGATTCACGGCAAAAAGGGATGTCACGATTTTTCCGACTTGCTCGATGAATACTTGTTGCAGGGGTAAGTTGCTGGTCATTCTGAGCCGTTGGCGAAGAATCAAGCTTTCATGAATCTTGAACAAGATTATCAAGATTTCGTGATGGACAGGATTTATGTGTTGTTGAAAAGCCCGAAGTGCTTGAATATGAATAACCCCGTATGAAACGCTTGAAGAACTTCACCCCGACCCTCTCTGAAGGAGAGGGAGAAAGAAAAACATAGCCCACGAATAAATTCGTGGGCTATGTTTTGGACAGAACGCTGTTGCGGACGCTGATTGGACGACTCAATTGAGTTCAACCACCCTTCATCATTTGGGGATGTAAATATGAGGGCGACATTGTGATGCGTGAATGTCGGACTGCCCAACACAAATCTATTGCAGGGCGTGAGTCTTCTATCCCGAAGCCTGTTCCCGCGAGTATTGAGCGATACAATTCGGTATGGAGGTCCGTGAATCCTTCGGTGAAATCTAGCTCTTCGCCATTGACAGTAATTGAGCGGAATGTCGGTTTGCCACTTTCGGAGATGCTTATAGGTAAATCTTCTTGGGCGATTGACAAGTACCAGCGGACATTTGCATTTTGCAATTCGGTGAATCCACAGGCTTTGTTTTCGTCGTAAATATGGACTTCATTCCGCAGGACGGGACCGAATATCCAGATAAGCATATCAAGGAAATGAATCCCGATGTTTGTGACTACACCGCCTGAACGTTCTTCGTCGCCCTTCCACGAATAATGATACCATTTGCCGCGCGAAGTGATATAAGTCAGCACTACGTCATGCTTTTTGCCGGATTTGTCTGCAGCGATTCTTTCTTTTAGTGCAATTATTGCGGGATGATGCCTCAATTGCAAAACGTTGTAAATTCTACGCCCGGATTCACTTTCCAATTCAGACAAGATGTCAAGATTGGAAGGCTTGAGCACTAATGGCTTTTCACAAATCACGTCGGCATCCACTCGTAGAGCAAGTCTGATATGTGCATCGTGCAAATGATTGGGCGAGCAAACGCTCAGATAATCAACTTTTTTGTCGGTTTGGTATCTGCGAAGCTTTTCCAAATGGCGGTCGAATCGCTCGTATTCGGTAAAGAATGAGACATCGAAATCGTATTTGTCCAATATCCCAACTGAATCGTGTGGGTCTAAAGCGGCAACCAAACGATTGCCCGTACTTTGTATAGCTTGCAAATGTCGTGGCGCCACAAAACCTGCAACGCCTGTAATTGCGAAATTCTTCATTTTCTTTGTCTTTTAAATTCCATCATACAAAAATACCATATTTTGTGACAAATTGGAGAAATCGCAAAAACGACGAAATCATCAAATGCCAAGCTCGAAATTAAATCGCCCGATCCAATTGCTTTTGGAAATATCAGTTACCAAATTTTCACGAGTATTATGTGTAATTTCAAGTTGGGCTTTTGCGCGATGGTTGCTGATATAGTAAGTCAAGCAGCCGGTCAGATGACGTTGTAATTCGGCACCTTTGTATTCTTGGATAGATTTGTCGGGAGTGACTTCTGCCATTCGGGCTGCAATTTCTAAGTGATTCTCAAAAATGTATGAGCCTTGCAATAATAGTCCTTGTCCGGCAAAAACATAAACTTGAGCCTCGTTTTTAAGACCTGTAAATGGGTCGTCACACATACGTTGAGCGAACTCTGCGTAAAAAGCAAATCCGTCATACTTAAGCAATGCATCTGCCATCAACATGCTGAATGTACGTTTTTCCAAAAGCTGAGGTCCTAATTGTCCGCGAGTACGAGTTGCATTTTCATTGATTGAATAAGTCGAGGCGATTGACAATTTAGGCTTTGGTTCGCGAATCAAATCACCTTCGAAGTAATCGCCGCCACGAGTAAATTTGCCTAAAGGTAAAATTTCGACTCTTCCGGTGTAAGAAAAATCTGCACCCTTTAATTGTGGAGCATATCTGCCGTCACCGTTAGAGAGTGCTCCTCTGAAATTAAAATGTATATTTTCTATTTTTGTAGTATAATAGGCTTGAATTCCGAAATCTCTATCAAGAGTAAAATAGCTATTCACAATTGACCTATCTGCAAACTGTTGGTCACCGGATGAAATTACGCTTTGTCTGTTGCCCGGAAGTTTTGTTTGTCCAATTCCTATTTGAGCATTTGGAGAGAAATTCCAAAATACTGCGGCATCATGTATAATATTGGGAACGTCTGAATCAGAAAAATCTAAATCACGACGTGCAAATCCGAGTTGAATATTGAAACTCAAATATTTGTACAAAACACCGCCGAATCTTAGTCGCATCCGTCTGACAGCGAGGTCGGTTGATGCCGCACTGAAATCTTCATCAGAAATCGTATTATATGTTATCTGATTTTGCATCCTGAATCTCATCATCACTTTTAGAGCCGAATCGGCAGTCATAAATTGAATTCCACTTTCGTTAAAATCAAAACTCGCCGGTGAATGGGTTGAGCTTTGGGCAAATGTAGTGAAACTTGCAATTGCAAAGAAGCAAAATATGAAAGCAACAAGTATTAAATTTCTCATGATTAGTTAAGTTTTTGTTAATAAAAACATTTTCAAAAGTAATAAGAACTTATAAATAATCAATTTTTTGCTTCTTTTTGTTGTTTGCCGGTTTCATTATTAATGGAAAAAACTTTGTACAGACAGAATGTGAGTACACCAATTACTGTGCCCCAAGCCATTATAAGGAAAATATATCCTTCGGTTGTCATCAAATTACTCATTTTTCCACCTCTTTACTATTATCAAAATGTTCGTATTTGTAATCGTTCACTTTCCAACCACGATAAACCATGAATACTAATAAGCCGAAAATCGTTACCATCATCAATCTTGCACCCCAAAGATATGGGATATTTTCGGCTGGGACACCTTCCATCATTAATGTCGGAATGGCGCTATCCCACACCCAAAATGCCATAATACCGATAAGATAGGTGGGAGTCACATATTTGATGATATAATAAAAGAATCTCGGTACTTTGATGTCGGAGCCTTTTGTCAACTCAGCCCAACCTTTATCCATGCCATATATCCATGCGAAAACGACAACTTCAATCAATGCCACAACAACGAGAGCAAAAGTTCCTGCCCAATAATCCATTTCGTCTAAGAAACCGAATTTCAAGAAAAATATTACGAAGTGGATGCATACAAATAATCCTATTCCAACGAAAGTAACTGCCTTTTTCTGGGAGAATTTGAATTGCTCTTTAAGGAAAGAAATCACAGGTTGAGCCATTGCAACTGAGGAGGTGATTCCGGCAAAAAACAGCAAGAAGAACCACAAAAATCCTATTATATTTCCAAATGGTATTTGTTGGAAAATTACCGACATTGACACAAAACCCAAGTTGAACGAACCACCCATAGCAATTGCGGTTGCAGTTGTTAGCCCAAAAAATGCCACTGCAATAGGAATTGCAATCGAACCGCCCAAGACGACTTCTACGAATTCATTAATTGATGCTGTCGAAAGACCACTCAAAGCTATATCGTCTGATTCTCGCAAATAGCTTGCATAGGCGTGTAATGTTCCCATGCCTACCGAAAGCGTGAAGAAAACTTGTCCCGAAGCGGCGAGCCAAATTTTTGAATCAGAAAGTAGGGAGAAATCAGGATTCCATATGAAAGCAAAGCCATTCCAAACGCTACGGTCGGGGAAATTAATCGGGTCGGGAACGCCAATAGTGAACACATATATTAAGAGTACGATGCCAAAGAAAATCAAAGTAGGCATTGCAAATTTGGCGAACCATTCAATTCCCTTGCTGATACCTTTGTATAAGATGAAGAGGTTGGCAGCAATCGTAATTAAAAGAAATGTATAAGCAGTCAGAATACTACTGAAGTGACCTTCACCGGCGCCTTGGTAACTTTTGAGAAAGCTTTCCATATTAGTCAGATTATCCATACCGAAATATTCGCCCGTAAGAGAAAAATACGCAAAACCGAGCGTCCATGATTCAATATAGGTATAATAAATCATAACTATGGTGGAAACCCACAAACCCAAAACACCGAGATACTTTGCAACGGGTGAATTCCACATGCTGTCCAACATGCCCGGCATCGAGCCGTGCCCAAATTTACCACCGTGTCTGCCTATTGACCATTCAACCCACATAAGTGGAATCGCCAATAATAAGAAAGCTATAAAATAAGGTATCATGAAGGCACCGCCGCCGTTTTGTGCAGCTTGCACAGGGAATCTCAAAAAGTTGCCAAGTCCGACTGCATTGCCTGCCATTGCAAGTATCAGTCCGATTCGGCTGGTCCATCTTTCGCGTTCTGTTAACAAATTTCAGCCCCTAAATTATAATTATTTAATTCTGACTAATTACATTTTTCACAACTATAAATATAAAACTATTCTTTGAAATAAACCAAAGATTATATTAAATTTGTCATCAATGGCAATTGCGCCAAGATAAGTCGGGCAAATCGTGTCTCGGCATTTTGAAATAATTCAAATGTTATAAAGTTATAATTTCCCAATTATTTAAAGAATCTTGCTTATTCAAATATTTATGTATATTTGTATATAATGTATTAGGTTTGTACAATTGGGTTTTAATCAAATGAATTATCAGGACAAGACCAAAGATGAGCTAATCTTTGAGTTAGAACGCTTACAAAAAGAAATTGACCGGCTGAAATTAATATCTGAAGAACAGAGCGCAACACAGGATAACGTTGCCGCTCTACCTGAAGGAATTTCGGATAAATACGAATATATGTTTGTCCATAACCCACAACCAATGTGGGTATTCGACATTGAAACACTTGGGTTTCTGGAAGTGAATGAGGCTGCAATCAAGCATTATGGTTATTCCCGTGAAGAGTTTCTTTCGATGACGTTGCAAGATATTCGCCCTGAGGAAGACATTGATTTATTGATGAAGAAAATTAAAGAAACAAGAGATACTCACAATTCTTCCGGTGGATGGCGACATTTAAAGAAGAATGGGGAAATAATTGAAGTTGAAATTTATGCTTATACAGTCTCCTTTCACGATAGAAATGCCCGCCATGTAACCATAAACGATATTACCGAACGAAACCGAGCCGAAGAAGCATTAAGACGTACAGGGAAATATTACCAAACCCTTATTGAAAAAGCTCCGGATGGGATAGTATTAGTAGGTCTTGATGGAAAAATAAATTATGCAAGCCCATCTACATTAAAAATATTCGGCTATGAAGATAATGCAGCGCTATTCCCCGACCCAAACGAATCCACTCATCCTGATGATTTGCCACATGTACTTGCTACAATCGGCGAAATTTTCGAAAACCCTTCAAAAGTAGCAACAATTGAGTACCGTTTCAAAAAGAAGGACGGTAGTTGGAATTGGATAGAAAGCACATTTACCAACCAATTTGCCGAACCGGGCATAGAATCTATTGTCATAAATTTCAGAGATGTAACTGACCGCAAAAAAGCAGAAAATGAAATAATAATTTTAGCACATGCTTTAAAAAGTGTAAACGAATGCATTTGTATTACAGATTTGGAAGATAATACAATTTTTGTCAACGAATCTTTTTTGGAAACTTATGGATTTGATGAAAATGACTTAGTTGGAAAGAACATTTCCATCATTCGTTCATCGAAGAATCCTATCGAGCTTGTTCAGGAAATTTTGCCTGCCACATTACGCGGAGGTTGGAAAGGAGAATTGTGGAATAGGCGAAAAGACGGAAGCGAATTTTTGATTCATCTTTCGACGACTATTATTCATGATAAAGATAACAAACCATTCGCACTGATTGGAGTCGCGTCTGATATAACTGAACAAAAAGCAGCAGAAGAGAAAATCAAGGAAAGTAATGATCTAATGCGTATCGCTGGCGAATATGCAAAATTAGGCGGCTGGGATGTCAATTTAGAGACTGATATTTGTTATTGGTCAGATGTTGTTGCAAAAATTCACGAAATGCCGCTTGGTTTTTCGCCTTCTACTGAGGAAGCTCTTAATTTCTATGCTCCAGAATGGAGAGAAAAAATTGCCGAATCGGTCAAGAAATGCATCGAAGAAGGAATTACATATGAAGAAGAAATGGAGATAATCACCTCTACCGGAAAACGAGTATGGGTAAAAGCAATAGGTGTGCCCGTTTATGATGACAATGGGCGAGTAATTAAAATCCATGGAGCATTTCAAGATATTTCCAATCGCAAGAAAGCAGAGGAACTGTTAATCGAAAGTGAGTTGAAACACCGATTATTAATCGAGCAAATGCAAGAGGGATTATTGGTGGTGGATAATGATGATGTTATTAAATTTGTAAATCCCATGTTCTGTAAAATATTCGGATATGAAGAAGGGGAATTAATTGGCAAAATTGGATACGAAACACTTTTGTTAAAGTCAGATATTGAAATAATAAAACAAAAGAACTTAAATAGACTGCAAGGCAACCCTGAACAATACGAATTAGTAATGCTGAAAAAAAATGGCGAGCAAATAATAGTATTCATGAACGCAGCACCGGCTTATGATAAGATCGGAAAAGTCATCGGCTCGATGTCCACTTGTAAAGACATTACCCAAAGCAAAAAAGCAGAGCAAGAATTAATCAAAGCCAAAGAACGAGCTGAAGAAAGCGACAGACTCAAATCAGCATTTCTTGCAAACATGAGCCATGAAATCAGAACCCCAATGAATGGAATTCTGGGTTTTGCGGGATTGTTGAAAAAGCCGAATTTGACCGGAAAAGAGCAAATGGAATTTGTCGAAATAATCGAAAAAAGCGGCATCAGAATGCTCAATATTATAAATGATATCGTTGATATATCGAAAATTGAAGCCGGACTTATGGAAATTAGATTATCAAACACCAATATCAACGAGTGCTTGAAAGAAACCTACAGATTCTTCAAACCCGAAATCGAAATCAAAGGAATGAAATGTAACTTGAACAATTCCTTAAGTGAACAGAATGCCATTGTTAAAACAGATAAAGAAAAATTAATGGCTGTTCTTACTAATCTTGTCAAAAATTCGATTAAATATTCACATTTCGGTTCGATTGAAATCGGTTGCCAATTAAAAGATATTCCATATAATACAGAACTTGAATTCTACGTAAAAGATACCGGAATAGGGATACCGAAAGAAAGGCACGAAGCGATTTTTGACAGATTCGTCCAAGCAGATATCGAGGATAAACATGCTTTCCAAGGAGCCGGTTTGGGATTATCAATCACAAAAGCATATGTCGAAATGCTCGGTGGGCAATTACGTTTAGAAAGCGAGGTAGGCAAAGGTTCGACTTTTTATTTCACTCTACCGTATAAGCCCGTCAATGAAAGTAAAAAGCCTATGGTTAAAACGATTGTCGAAATGCCAAAAAAGAACGAAATTGCAAATTTGAATGTATTAATCGTTGACGATGATGAAACTTCCTTCTATTTGATTTCCAGAATGATGAAGAAGCACTCTCAGAAAATACTCTCGGCTGACAATGCGCATGATGCAGTTGAAATCTGTCGTCAAAATCCTGATTTAGACATCATACTGATGGATATTAAAATGTCGGGACTAAACGGTCTCGAAGCTACCCGACTAATACGGGAATTCAACAAAAATGTGGTCATAATTGCCCAAACAGCATATGCACTTGCCGGCGACAGAGAAAAAACATTAGAAGCCGGATGCAATGATTATATCGCAAAACCAATTTTGAAAAATACTTTGATGAGTATTATTCAAAAGCATTTAACAAATAAAAAAATGAACCGGAGTTAAGTAGAATTTCCCGTTCCGTCAGTTGTAACAACTGACGGGACAAAACAACTGACGGGACAAAACACCTGACGGGACAACAATTTAGTAGGAAACATGGAAAAAATTCAAGACACACAAGACACAGAAGTGCTTATAAAAAAAGCAAATGGTGAGATTGAGGCGTTTTCTGTCGAAAAATTACGCCGTTCGCTAAAAAATGCAGGTGCAAATCTCGAAACACAAGATGAAATAGTTGACGATATCCAAAATTGGATTTACGATGGTGTCACGACAAAGCAAATTTATGATTGGGCATTTTCGATTTTAGGCAGAAAACAACAGCTTTCCTCAATTCGATATAAGCTAAAACAAGCCATGCTCGAGCTTGGACCAACCGGATTCCCTTTTGAGCAAATTATCGGTATTATTTTCGCCGGGCAAGGTTACAATGTCAAAGTCGGGCAAATCGTTGAAGGGCATTGTGTCTCTCACGAAATGGACGTTGTGGCTACAAGCAAAAATCACCAATGCCTCGTAGAATGTAAATATGCAACCGACCAAGGCAAACGAGTCAGCATTCAAACGACGCTATATGTCAGGTCGAGAGTTGATGATATAATAAAATTGCGAAAAAAAATGCCCGAATACAAAGATTTTGCCTTTTCCGGTTGGGTTATCACCAATACTCGTTTTTCGGACGATTCAATCAAATATGCACGATGTAGCGGCTTAAAACTGCTTGGTTGGGATTATCCCGAAGGCAATGGATTGAAAGAGCTTTTGGAAAGAGAGAATATTTTCCCGGTGACATTATTGACCAATTTGACAATCCTCCAAAAACAGCATCTCTTTGAGCATGGAATTGTCGTATGCAGACAGTTGCTCAACAAAATGGAAGTATTAGATTCATTCAACTTAGACAAGCAAAAGATGAATTTATTAATAAATGAACTCAACGTAATTGAAAGCTTGAGTAGGGTCTGAACTATGATTTATATGATTTTGGTGATTAGAGTGATTAAGAAGAAAACAAAACAGAAATCATAAAAATCATTCAAATCAAAAAAATCATAGTTCAGAATTTGAATTTATTATGAGAAGGAACAAACTGTTATGAAAATTAAAATCTTGCTTATTTCACTATTGCTATTTTTCGTCCTGCTAATAGGTCTCTTTTTCCTGTTGTTTGGTGTGAATATCCCTTATAAATTAAGATTTGATAAGGATAATCCGGATTACAAGTTGGAAAAAATCAAGATTGCCGAGCATCGTTTCCAAAACAATGAGGCAATTTACTCAATCACCACGCCTGAGCTAAAAGATTTGATTAACAGTTCCGATTCTACTTATCAGCTTGTATTTCTATTCAACTTGACATGTCCATCTGTCACACATATCACAAGCATTTTGAAAGATAGCATTTTCGCATTAGAAGGTACGGAAGTTTTTCCGATATCAGTAGCGGACAGAACGCTTTGCCCTTTGTTAAAAAGTTCATTGAATAACATTCCAACAAAAAGATATGTGATTGATTCTGAAATATACTACAGCTATTTTTTCGATATGTACGAGCATAATAACAATGCCAAAATTAACTTTTTGCAGGTGATAAAAAAAGACAAGTTTGACCTTGAGACTTCAGTCATCGTATTCAAAGGTTGGGATGACATCGTGTTTTACAATGATGACAAATATTATTTGAAGTCTTGGAAAGAAGGGATGTCGTACAAAGAAAGCACTGATAAATTTGTAAAAACACTGACTGCCGATATAAAGCGAATTACGCAGGAATAGTTGATGAGCAAGCCTTGTCTGAACTATGATTTTTGTGATTAGTGTGATTAGGAAGCTCTCAAATTCGCCATTCATCCGATGACTTGAAGTATTCAGATTAATTGAATTGATAAAAGCTGTGGCACAAC
The DNA here is from genome assembly GCA_002839825.1 of Ignavibacteriae bacterium HGW-Ignavibacteriae-1. Taxonomy (GTDB): domain Bacteria; phylum Bacteroidota; class Ignavibacteria; order Kapaibacteriales; family UBA2268; genus PGYU01. The sequence continues at coordinate 11,837 of PGYU01000015.1, forward strand.
TAAGTGGGAGTCATCGGATGAATTATGGTGTCTCGTCATATTTTACAAAGAATAGACGAGTTAAGAATGCAATTCATAAAAATCATTCAAATCATAAAAATCATAGTTCAGACACTCACACTTTCACAAACATTTGCGTCCGACTGCCGATACGGACATAATACACTCCGCGTGGGAGATTCGAAACATCAATGCGTTTTAGATGTCCAACATCTCCAAGATGTTGGACATCTGCTAATTCAATCACACATTCACCAAGTGTATTGATAATTTGAACACCGGAAACTTCGGAAGTTTCCAAAACTTCCGAAGTTTGGATTGTAATATATTCGCTTGCGGGATTGGGGTGGATGAATGAAACAGAAATTGGCTCGCTTACGCTTGCTTTGTTCATCGTTGTGAAATGCCGAGTGGGAGACCATTGACCGAATCCGGCAAAACAATAGCCACGAACTCGCCAATAGATTAAACTTTTGTCAGGCAAATCTACTATTCTATGTTCTGTGCTTCTCAAAGTATCTTGAGAGAAGATTAAGTTATTATATTGGCTGTCTAATGATAGTTGCAGATGATAGCGTTCGGCATTGTTGAGCGGATGCCAACTGAGTGTCGTATCCGATGTTATTTCTATCGTATTGTCTTCGGGAGTTATTTGTTCGCCTTGCTCTAATCGGGTTCGGAAAGTATATGTCGGAGACCATTTTATTGTCTGTTCTTTCAAGGATGCGGCTCTCCAGTAATAGTCCGTGCAGTTTTCCAAACCGGAGACGTCCCATCTGAGCGAAGTTTGCATTTCGCTTACTTCGAGCGTGTTGTCGTGTATAATTTGCGTAAACTTGTCATCTTTAGCAAGTTGGAATACATATTTAGTAATATCATTTACCTTAGTCCAGCGAAAGGTGACATCTACTAACAAGCCTTTACTCAAGTCAGTCGGAGAAATCAATTCCGGTGCTCCAATATTCATATATACTGAATCTATTAAAGTAAATATGTCTCCGCTTGTCATCTCATTACCACGAATAGCTATTATTGGTCTGTTTCCTGAATAAGCAATTGAAGAATAAGATACTATGCTAGTTCTTGGTAAAAAAACTCTTTTGAATGTTTTCCAACCGTCATCTGTCATAGCAATGACGCCATGACCACCTACCAATGTACCCACATTTTCATCAAGCATATGGATTTGATACGCTCCGGGAGTCATTTCGGGAGCTATTATAGTATCGAGAATTATATCCCAAGACTTGCCATTGTCAATAGTTTTGAAAATTAATGTATTTCTAACGGGGCCTACCTGGTAGTTGAATCTATGAGCAATAATATAGCCAATATCATTATTGAGAAAATAAATATCCCAAACATTAACGCCACTATCAATAGGAATTATTTCAAAAGTTTCACCACCATCTATAGTAAAATAATAATTTCTGTTACGATGGTAAAAACTAAAATTATTTTCATCTTTTATGTGAATTGATGTTATGACAACAGAGGTGTCCGATATATCGGGTGTTATTATTTTATAAGTTTTCCAACCGTCTTTTGTCAAATAGACCCTGTTTCCAATATTAGCTAATCCAACAAGTGTATCACTCATCATAATTTCTCTGTCACGATGCTGAGTCCAAGAGTGAGTATATGAAGCATCTAAATTGAATGAATCAAGAGCTTTACCAGCATTATTATACTTTATGACAAGATTTTCGTTTCTGGCAAGCAAAAATATAGAATTGAAATGGGGATAAGCAATATTTTCTGGATTAAACCTCCAATCGCCTGAACCATTATTATCAAATATTAGATTCCAATTAAATCCCCCATTTGAAGAATAATAAATTTTGCCATAATTTCCTGATCTTCCGAAAAAAACACAATTCATGGAATCAGTACAAATGATTTTAACGGGAAGCAATTGAGCGTTTTCAAGTACATTAATCCATTTATCTTCCGATTTTAAAATTGAAAAATTAATTAAGAAAACTGCAAGGAATAGGAGAATCTTCATATAAACCTAATATTATAAAAATCTATTTTCAAACAAACACCTTACATTATGTATAAACAAGTGAAAAGTGATTTTGTCACACCCCTTTCATAAAAATCACAGTTCAGATCTTCACAAACATCTTCGTCCTGCTACCGATACGGACGTAATTATTAGACTTCGGAAGTCTTTATAATTAACTTCAAGAAGCTTATTATAATCATATACTTTAGAAAATTAGACTTCCGAAGTCTTCATCTGTCACACTTTCACAAACATCTGCGTCCGGCTGCCAATACGCAGGTAATAAACGCCGCGAGGGAGATGCGAAATATCAATGCGTTTTAGATGTCCAACATCTCCAAGATGTTGGACATCTGCTAATTCAATCACACATTCACCAAGTGTGTTGTAGATTTTGACTTCCTCATTATTACCAAGGGGTTGCAACCCCTTGTTTTCAATATATATTTGAATATATTCTGTTGCAGGATTGGGGCTAATTGTAGTGCTTATATGCACTGCTTCGGTGACGCTTGTTGGATTTGGGCAGATGCTGCTTGTCCTGTGAATGTTGTTCTGGAACATTGTCCAGTCGGGTCCTTGCCCGATACCTGCGGAAATTGCGTATGCTCTGCCGTAATTGTTTTGATAATCAGGATATTCGACAAAGCCTCCAACTATGAATACATCAAGTATTCCGTCGCCGTCAAAATCTGCAACTACGGGTGCATGGTCTATCGAAAACTCTTTCCCGATGTGGTCTGCGAGCTCAAGAGTCCAAATGACTGAAGCGTCAATGCCTCTAAGTGCGATTACTTGTCCGCCGGTAGTGCCAAAAATCACATCGGGCATTCCGTCATTGTCAATATCTGATAGCGCTGCCCCACGAAATGATTGTTCGATATTGGGAATATCGTATTCCCACATTACCGAGCCGTCGCCTTTTAGGGCGTAGTAGCGGTAAAAGCTCGAAAAGACTAATTCGCAATATCCATCGCCGTCCAAATCGCCCACCACAACGGGCGAACCAATATATGAAATCGCCTTGAAACGCCATTTCATTGTGCCGTCTGCGGAATTGAGCGCAAAGAGATTGCCTTCGTAATCTCCTATGACCAAATCATCAATTCCGTCGCTGTCAAGGTCAACAACTGCCGTTCCATGATAGACGACATCTTCCAAATCGAATATCCACATTAATTGCTGGTCGTAGCCGCGATATGCATAAACTTTGCTTTGATTATTTTCCTTGTCAAATTCCCACGAGGCAACTACAAAGTCTAATTTTCCGTCGCCATCAAGGTCAACAATTGTCGGAGCAGTCTGAATCCATGAGTTCGTGTCCACTTTTAAGTCCCATTTTTTGATGCCATCGCTTGCGTTTATACATATCACATATCCACCGAATTGTCCGTGCAAAATTTCCAATTTTCCATCGCCATCAATATCTGCAATTGTAGGCGGCGAATCGCTTCCGCGTGTGAGGGTTTTCCATTTTACTTCGCCTGTGGAACCATCGAAACAATAGGTGTAGGGATTGCACGAACTTGCGACTATAACGTCAAGCAAGCCGTCGCCGTCAACGTCGTAAATGAGTGGCGCTGTGTCGTTGCATCCTTCCTGCCAATCGCTTGTATTGTACTTCCAGAGAAGTGTGCCATCATCTAAATTGAGAGCATAAACCATGCTATCGTTGCGATAACACCCGAATACTACTTCCAATTTGCCGTCATGGTCAAAGTCTGCGAGTGCGGATTGCCCGTATGAATTGTCGTTCAGGTCATACCACCACTTAATCTCCGGCACTTGTGCAATAGATTGGATTGCAACTAACGTAAAAATTAGAATCAAAGTTTTCATTTTTTCACCCATGATAATGATTTTACAAACATAATAAAAACACTGTGAATAAGTTGCCAAAAGGGGTGAATATTTTAGAATGAATTTTGAATATCCCATTGCTTATAAACAATTCAAATTCACACCAAACGTGATTAATCAATATTAAAAACCAATGAATTAATTGGATTTCTTTAAAGTTTGTAGATTTTTTTCAAATGAAAGCTTGATAAAAATTAGCTTTGACTAAAAATTAATTTTCAATTGTTAAAATCTAAGTGAAATTATTTATATTCGCATATGGAACAAATTATAGTTTTTGCAACACTTTTTATAGTTTTGGTGCTATTTGCATGGGGACGAATCCGTCATGATTTCGTCGCCTTGATTGCTTTGTTTATACTTGTCATAGCAGGTATCGTTGCTCCCGCAGATGCCTTCCTCGGATTTGGTCACCCTGCTGTCATCACAGTTGCTGCAGTGCTTATTATCGGAAAAGGAATCGAATTCTCGGGTTTGATGGATTTGCTCGGTAAATGGATGATGAAACTCGGAAATAACGTAACAATCCAATTGTTAGGTTTGACAACTATGACGGGAATCGCATCTGCGTTCATGAATAACGTCGGTGCTTTGGCGATTATGATGCCGATTGCAATTCATTTAGCACGTAAAAGTGGCAACCCTGCATCATATTTTTTGATGCCGATTGCTTTTGCCTCCTTGCTTGGTGGTATGACTACTTTGATTGGCACTCCGCCAAACATTATTGCCTCGTCTTTTAGGATGAAAGAGTTTGGAACACCATTCCAATTATTCGACTTCTCCCCGGTTGGAGGTATCGTTCTTGTTGTTGGGATTTTATTCATCAGTTTGATTGGATGGAGATTGCTCCCTAAACGTTCTGCTGAAAAGACTGATAAAGACTTGTTCGATATTGATGATTATATCACAGAAGTCAAAGTCACAGCACGCTCTAAAATGAAAAATTCACTGATTGAAGATTTGAAAAAAAGAACGAAAACCGATATACAAATACTTGGCTTAATAAGGCATAACGAAAGAATTCATGCTCCCGACCCCAAAGAAGAGTTACAAGTTGACGATATTATTATCTTAGAAACTGATGCCGACGAATTGAGTAATTTTCTCGAGTCAACTGATTTCGAACTAGTCGGAGGCAAAACACTCTACAAAGAAGCTGGTGGCTCGGAATACATTACAACGACCGAAGCCATTGTCATGGCCGATTCACCGCTTGTAGGGCAAACCGCTACAAGTTCGCAAATGCGTACTCGATTTGAAGTTAATCTGCTTGCGGTTGCTCGCCGAGAAACGAAAATTCATCGCCGCTTAGACCAAATTATTTTCCGTACAGGAGATGTGCTATTGCTTCAAGGCAAAGCAAACACAGTTGACGAGGTAATTAAAACTATTGGATGCTTGCCTCTGGCTCGTCGTGGCTTGAGATTGGGTTATCAGAAAAAAATATTGTTGACTTTGAGCATTTTCTTTATTTCAATTTTACTAGTTGTTTTTGATTTACTCGAAGTGCAAGTAGCATTTTCCTTAGCAGCAGTTACAATGATTTTGAGCGGAATATTGCCTCTCAAAGACGTTTACACAAGTATAGATTGGCCCGTAATAGTCTTGCTTGGTGCAATGATTCCGGTAGGTATGGCGCTCGAAACTTCCGGTGGAGCCGCAGCCATTGGTTCGCATATTCTGAATATCGGTGATTCATTCCCGACATGGGCAATGATAGCGATTGTATTAATCATCACAATGACTTTATCGGATGTAATAAATAATGCCGCAACCGTTGTGTTGATGGCACCGATAGCCTTGAACGTAGCGCATGGTCTGGGTGTTGATTCGGACGCATTTATTATGGCTGTGGCTATTGGTGGTTCTTGTGCATTCTTAACTCCAATCGGTCACCAATCAAACACGCTCGTCATGGGTCCCGGCGGTTATCGCTTTACCGATTATTGGCGAATGGGCTTGCCTCTTGAAATTATAATTCTAATTATAAGCGTCCCATTGATAATGTATTTCTGGTTATAAATACACATGTCTTGAAAAAATATGTGAGATAGTTATTCTCTAATTCATATATTGATTGCCCCTTGGCATAAATCTATTGTCCAACTATTCGCTTGGCATTTTGCTCAAATCCGTAAACATTACTTCCCACTGATGCCCGTCCGGGTCGGCAAAGCTGTCGTAATACATCCAATCATGGTCGGCAGATTCACGATAACGAGTGCCACCATTTTCAAGAGCCAAACTGGTTATCTCATCTACTTTTTCGCGACTTTCGACTTCGATGGCAATCAATACCTGCGAAGTGCTTCCATCCGCAATCGGGCGATTGCAAAAAGTTTGGAAAAATTCGTGCGAAATCATCATCGAGTACATTGTCGGGTCGCTCAAAATCAGACACAAAGCCTTATCATCGCTAAATTGCTCGTTGAACGAAAAGCCCAATTTTGTCCAAAACTCTCTTGTTTTGGCAAGGTCTCTCACCGGAAGATTTATATATATAGATTTTACATTCATAATCAAACCCTAAAAGTAAATTAAAAAACGTTTATTTCAAAAAATCAACAAACTTATTACAATCACAAATCCGGTCGGAATGCCGGTAATAAGCGACAAAGCCATGCTTTTGGATAGTGAAAACTTTTTGGTAAAAAGCAACATCAACGATAGGCATAAAATCAAAGTTGGGATATAGTATATTCCCAGAACGACGAGATTGCCCGTTGTAAAAAGGTCAGCAACCGAACGAGTTTCGTAGTCAAGATAAAACAGACCAAAACAGGCTAACAGCACAACTATTGCAATAGTCATTACTTGCAGCCCTTCAACGAGATATGTACTTTTGCTTTTTTCCATAAATGATAAACGGACAACAGTTTTTTTTAGTTAGTTGGGTCTTATCTTAAAATATTTTGACAAACATAGCCCATGAATTTATTCGTGTTGTGATTTTGTTTTAGTGCTTGTTGTTTCATTGAAAGTCGTTTAAATATATTCTATTAAATTCGTAAAAATATAAACTTTCCATATCATCAGGCACTCGTGATAGTTGTGTTTCAATTGAAATTTTAAGTTGATATTGATCTATTGTTAATCGATAGTAATCTTTCACTAATTCATGAGTTTTATAAGTAATTTGAATATAAGTCTCTTCCATCTGCGATTTATTAGTTTCTACAAGGATGATATCTCTAGGATTAAGGAACTCATATGTATCACTATCGCAGCAAATGGTATCAATTTTTAAATCTTGAAATAATCTCAGACTTAATTCATTAAAGATTATCCTCTTATCCCTATAGACGTTCTCATTTTTATACTTTGTGAATTTCTCAGGGAAAATAGGAACTCTTTTATATTCATCAGTCAATAATATTTCTTTAAAACCCAGCTTAAAACACTTAAATTGCTTGAAAAAAGGAATAGAATTATTAACATAATTGACATAAATGTGAGGTGAGTCATATAAAATATCGCCTTTATCATCTACTAATTCAATATCTGAGTATTTTAGTAATCCGTAGATTGACATCTTACATTTGAATTTTCTAGGAAGGAAATCATAAAACTCTTTTATCAATTTTTGTTTTTCATAGTATAACTCACTTAGCTCATCATTATCATTCTCTCTTTGGTGATAAATTAAATCTAATTCATCCGTATAATCCCATGACTTATTTTCAAAATCAACGTATGCAAAATATTCTTGAATATGTATAATAAGACCAAGTGGATGATGGCTAATAACTTCATAATCATACCATGAATTATTTTGGTATAATCTGTTAATTTCATTTATCTTCGGGTAAGAATCGTCGTTTAAATCCCTAATTAATATTGTTCCGCTTTTTTCAATTGCTCTGGTTAGTTTATTTTTAATATTTATGGCCGCTCTAATCTCAGTAGTTTTTACTCTTTTCATACTAATTAATGAAATACCGAAAAAAGTAAATAATATTCTATCATTTTTAGGAAGATGTAACATATCTTCAAGCTCAGCCTTTCCCCAAAGATAAAATTCCATAACACCTTTCTCATAAAGAATACCCCTGAAAGTGTCGAATGACTTCTTTGAAAAATTTGCAGAAGCAGCTAAAATGTATCCATAAGGTGGATTATTTGAATCAATATCCTTCAATATTTTTTTAATCTTTTCAGGACTGATTTCTTTCTCTCTTTTTCCTTGTATCATCCACAAATTGCCCTCCATTGGATGGAATTCAATTATTTCTTCATTATTATCGTTTTCTGTACTTATGACCTTATTATTTTTCTCATATGCTCGGATATCAAAGCCTGCATCACTTCCACTGCGACCAGTTGCTTCAATACTTTGCCACTCCTTGTAATCATAAATTAACTCGCGAATTAAATCCTCAAATCTATGAGGATCTAAATCTTCGAAATGGATTGGACCAAATGTTCTAGTTATTTTTATTTTGCTCATATACTCGAATTTATTATATCACAATTTTGTCCTGTCAGTTGTTAGAACGGGCAGAACAAAACAAAAATTTCAATATTGATAAACACTATTATACGTTCGATATTATCCCATGAGAGAAGATTCGTTATCAATTTTAATAGTTTCTTTTAATTTGGAATTATTATCATAAAAATCAACAGCATTTAATAAGTTATCAGCGAATTTGAATATATCGTCAATGGAGGCTATATCGAGTTTATATTCTTTCTTTTGCTCATCGAAAAAGGCTATAAACTTTTTGTTGTTATTCAGATATAAACGGCAGATTGGTTTTCGAACACTATCATCAAGATTAATCGCAAAATATGATTGTGAGTCTTTATACGATATACGTTCAATATTTATTTTCTGACGTAAAATCGTTTTAACAATCATAAATCCTTCTAATTCTTCTTCGGTTGTGACAATTTTAATTTCTTCAGCTCTTGCTTTTTCAGCTTGTAATGCTTGTTGTTCTTTTGTAGCTTCGTTTTCTTTGTTTAACGCTGTATTAAGACGTTCAGTTATCATATCGCTAATATACTGTTGTATTGACCGTTTTGTCAACGTAGTGAACTGTTCTAAAACTCGTACTGTAATTGGTTTTGGATAAACCTGCCGAGTAAAATATTTGACAAATTCTGTAGATGGATTTGTTAATTCCTCTTTAAAAACAAGTTTAATCTCGTTGATATATTTCAATTCACTTGCAGTATTGACGATACTTTCTGCATCAAATACTGATTTATGAAATTTTTTCAATTCATCAATTTGTTGGTCTTTTATCTCAGAAATGTTGAACTCTAGAAAAGGTTTCTCGTCCATTTTGTTTGGTTCAACTAAATCAGAATAAAAGCGATAAATAATTCCATTTGTCAACAATCCGAACTTAGCTTTAGAGACATGGAAATACCTCAAGATTTGCCCCTCATGCAGAGCTAAACTTTGTGTCCAGTGTTTACACTCAATCAAAATTGTCGGTTCGCCGTCTTTGAAAATAGCATAATCAATTTTCTCACCTTTCTTTATGCCAATGTCAGTTGTAAATTCCGGGACAACTTCTATTGGATTAAAAACGTCGTATCCCAAGGCTTGTATGAATGGCATTACAAAAGCGTTTTTAGTAGCTTCTTCTGTCTGGATTTGATCTTTGAGTTTAGATACTCTGCCACCAATCTGTTTAATCAAGTCTTTGAAGTCCATAATTTTTCTTATAAATATTCATAGAACCTACCACTATTTGGCACATACTAATATAAGCAATAATCAACATATATTCAAATTTAATTGAATTTCTTCCTATCTCTGTTTTAGTAGTTGCGATGAGACCTCTTCGAGGTCGTGCCGCAACGGGGATGAACAATTTCTATAAACATTTAATCCTTTACGGGATTTTTCACAATATAAGAATCCTGCCCATCTTGAAATCTTGATAATCCTGTTCAAGACACAAAAAAAAATCCCCGCTTCCGAAGGAGCAGGGATTTAATTAATTAATTCTGTGATTTATCTGGTGAATGAGGCTTTCATAAAGTCGCGGTTCATCATTGCTATGAATTCGACGGAAATGCCTTTGGGGCAAGCTGCTTCACATTCGTAGTGGTTTGTGCAAGCGCCAAATCCTTCGGAATCCATTTGCTTTACCATTGCTATTACGCGTTCTTTGCGTTCGGGCTGTCCTTGCGGTAGCAAAGCAAATTGCCCAATTTTAGCTGAAGTGAAGAGCATCGCTGCACCGTTGGGGCAAGCCGCTACACATGCTCCGCAACCAATACATGCCGCAGCATCGAATGCTTTGTCGGCTGCAACTTTTGCGATAGGCACTGCGTTGGAATCGGGCGAACTGCCTGTGTTGACGGAAACGAAGCCACCGGCTTGTTGAATTCGGTCAAAGGCTGTGCGGTCAACTATCAAATCTCGGATTACCGGGAAAGGTTTCGCTCTGAAAGGCTCTATCGTAATCGTTTCGCCGTCGTTGAATTTTCGCATATGAAGCTGGCACGTGGTTGTTTGCTTTTCGGGACCGTGCGGGCGACCGTTAATTGTCATCGAACATGCTCCGCAAATTCCTTCGCGGCAATCGTGGTCGAATGCTACGGGTTCATCGCCCTTGTGGAGCAAATCCTCGTTCAGCACGTCGAGCATTTCCAAAAATGACATATCGGGCGACACTTCGTTCAAATTATAGTTTTCAAACTGCCCTTTGGAGTTCTTGTCCTTTTGTCTCCATATATTAAGTGTTAGTTTCATTATTTATAACTCCTGACAGATAAGGGTACATTTTCGAAAGTTAATTCTTCTTGGTGTCTGGTTGGCTTGTTGCCTACTCCGGTGTATTCCCAAGCTGCGACGTGAGCAAAATTTTCATCATCACGCACTGCTTCGCCATCGGGAGTTTGGTGTTCTTCGCGGAAATGACCGCCACAGGATTCGTCTCGTTCGAGTGCGTCCCATGCCATGACTTCGGCAAATTCGAGGAAATCGGCAACACGCAATGCTTTTTCGAGTGCCATATTGAGCGAGTCGGGTTCGCCCGTGACGTTCAAATTCGCCCAAAATTCTTCTCTAATTTGGGGAATTCTTGCGATAGCTTCTTTCAAACCGGCTTCATTTCTCGCCATTCCAACTTTATCCCAAATCAAGTTACCCAATTCTTTGTGGAATGATGTAGGAGTTCGTTTGCCATTAATCGAAAGCAATAAGTTGATTTTGTCTTTAGCTTCTTGCTCTGCTTTTTGGAATTCGGGATGCGAAGTTGTGACACTTTTATCCACCGGATTATTTGCAAAAAAATGTCCGATTGTGTATGGAATTACAAAATAGCCGTCTGCCAAACCTTGCATCAATGCACTTGCTCCGAGACGATTTGCACCATGGTCGGAGAAATTTGCTTCGCCGATAACGTGCAATCCGGGAATGTTACTCATCAAATTGTAATCAACCCATAAGCCACCCATTGTATAATGCGAGGCAGGATAAATCCGCATCGGCGTTGTATAAGGGTCTTCGCCGGTAATGCGTTCGTACATTTCGAAAAGATTTCCGTAGCGTTCTTCGATGGCATGTTTGCCTAAGCGTCCGATTGCATCTGCGAAATCGAGATAAACACCATAGCCCGTGCTGCCAACGCCACGACCTTCGTCGCAAACTTGTTTTGCTGCACGTGATGAAATATCACGAGGTGAAAGATTGCCAAAGCTCGGATATTTACGCTCTAAGTAGTAATCGCGCTCTTGTTCAGGTATATCCTGAGGTGCACGATTGTCGCCTTTATTTTTTGGTACCCAAATTCTGCCATCGTTTCTGAGCGATTCCGACATTAGTGTTAGCTTGGATTGGTGATCGCCACTAACGGGAATACAAGTCGGGTGAATTTGTGTAAAGCAGGGATTTGCAAATAAAGCACCCTTTTTGTAAGCACGATAAGTTGCAGTAACGTTGCATGCTTGGGCATTTGTCGAGAGGAAAAATACATTGCCGTAACCGCCTGTAGCGAGAACGACTGCATCGCCAACGTGCGATTCGATTTTGCCCGTAACGAGGTCGCGAGTTACAATTCCTCTGGCATAGCCATCAACTAAGACTACATCCAACATCTCTTTACGAGTGTGCGATTTTACTTTTCCGGCTGCAATTTGGCGATTTAGTGCCGAATATGCCCCAAGTAGAAGTTGTTGTCCTGTTTGACCGCGAGCATAAAATGTTCGCGATACCTGCGCCCCACCAAATGAGCGGTTAGCTAAGGTTCCGCCATATTCGCGCGCAAAGGGAACGCCCTGAGCAACGCATTGGTCAATAATATTGGCACTAACTTGTGCCAAGCGATAAACATTAGCTTCGCGAGCACGGAAATCGCCACCTTTTACAGTGTCGTAAAATAATCTCCAAATGGAATCACCGTCATTTTGATAATTTTTAGCAGCATTGATGCCACCTTGTGCAGCAATGCTATGAGCGCGTCTCGGGCTGTCATTATATGTAAAAGTTTCAACATTGTAGCCAAGTTCACCGAAAGTGGCAGCGGCTGCCCCACCTGCAAGTCCGGTACCTACGACTAATATCTTAAATTTACGCTTATTAGCCGGATTAATCAGCTTCATATCAAAGCGATATTTGTCCCATGATTGTGCAATTGGTCCGGATGGTGTTTTTGAATCTAATTTCATTATCCTATTACTCCTTTACCTAATCCGAAAATTAACACTGAAACGGGAATTGAAGCAAATCCAATGAATAATCCCCACCCGATTAGCTTGCTAACGAGCATTAATCGGGGAGTCGTTTTCGGACCGCTCCATCCCAATGTCTGGAACATTGATTGAATAGCATGTGATAAATGCAATGCCAAAAACAGCACCGCTAAAATATAAACAATAGCTACAATTGGCTTGTTGAATCCTGCAATTACCATTTTGTAAGCATCATGTCTGTCAAAAATTCCTTCACCCTCGGTAACCTGAATAATATTGCCGCTGTGGTCAATCACACCTGATGATTGCAGCACGGGACCATAGTTTTCGCGATAGTCGGCATATTCGGGATTGGTTACTAAAGCTGTGAAATGCAATAAGTGATATACTACAAATAGAAAAATCGTAATTCCCGAGTAAATCATTGTACGGGAATAAAGTGTGGATTTGACATAGCTTGTGACGCTATATCCTTCCGGTCGGGCTTTCATGTTCAAAAACTTCAGTTTAATCGAAGTATAAACATGAAGCACCAGGCTAAGAAGCAATACTAAACGCATAAGCCAAAGCAATTCGCCTGTGCTTTTCAGAAAATGTGCGTAAGTATTGAATACATCTGCGCCCAAGAAAACCTGCAAATTTCCGACCATATGACCAATTACGAAAAGAACAAGTATCACACCTGTCCCAGCCATAATGACCTTATTAAAAATGGTAGAGTTGAACGGGTTGTAACTGCTCATGGCATCTTTATGTATTAATTAATAAAAAATTGTTAGTTGTCAATTTTAACATATTTATTTCATGATTTCCAAAAATTCGTCAAATACAAAGTCCAAAATACAAAATGTGAGCGTATTTTCAAAGTTTATGTAGTATTTTTTTGAATGAAATTTGGATTTGTGTAGGTATTGAGAAATCAGGAACATAATATGAATAAAAATGGCATGAGTAATGACTTTTTACACATTACTCATGCCAATATTAAAATCAGTAATTTTTTTTTTCTTTACATCCCAAACACAAAGTTTATCCAATAATTTCGTTCGGCGGCAGGGAAAAATTCCGGTCCGATGGCGCCCGATGCATAGTACAAATTCGTCAGATTGTTCACTACGGCATGAATTTTCATTTCTTCAAAAAATGGTAATTGCTTGAATGTGTAAATCAGGCTTGCATCCAGCACTGTATATGCGTCAAAGTTATTATCGGCGTAATATCCACCTCCGAGATGACTTCTGATTCGCTCGTCACTTGTCAGCATATCGCCGAAATTATCCGTTTTGTAGGTGCCGACATGCTTTAGTGCTACTCCAAAGTACAAATCTTTGGTGCTTAAGCCTACGCGTAAATTTGCCATAAAATCGGGGAATCCGGCTATATTATTATCCGCAAGTGATACGATTTGACCGTGCCGAGTCGGGAAATTATATTCGATAATTTTATTTTGGCTATAGGTTGCGTTGCCGCGTATTGTCAAATCGAATGAATTTGAGAGATTGAAGATTTTTGTAGCCTGAAGCTCAATCCCGTAATGGCGGGTTTTTGGGGCATTGCCGTCAATTGGCGAGCCGAATAAATCGGTTTGCCCGCTTTTGACAAGCTCATCAGCGTATTCCATCCAATAAAAGCCCGCATTTACGCTGAAATCTGTAGTCAAGTATCCCCAACCAAGCTCGAGATTGAGCATCTTTTCGGGTTTCACGACAGCTTTGCTGAAGTCGTAAAGCCGAGTGCCCTCTGCAGTAGTATCAAATGCAAATAGCGGCGTAGCACCCCAAAAGGCATCACTTGCAGCATAGAGATTCTTCATTCGTGGCTCACGAGAAGTGTGAGCAAGTGAAATGTATGTGTTCATTTCATCTGTGACGTTGTAGTTAACGCCGATTCGCGGATTGAAAAATACGTAATTCACATCAAAAAGTCTTTCGCCATTGCCAACTGTAGTGCCATCAGTAGTTGAATACTGAGTGAAAACATTTCCTGCTTTTTCGTTTTCGATTCCATATGATTGATAAACAATTTGCGCATCCAAATTCAGTGCTATTCTTTCATTCAAGAAATATTTTTCATTGGCAAACACGGAAAAGATCTCACGTATACCGTTATAGCTATAAAATTTGAAATCGGGGTCGAAATTTTCGGGTAAATTTTCGGCATAATTGATTTTTCCCCAATGATTGGAGCGGTGCATTCTGATTTCCATTCCGCTTGTGAAAATGCCATTTCCGTGATTCCAGACCAGACGCGGAATCCAACCGCCGTATTTATTGCCTACAAAAGCGCGAATTATCGGATTTGTCGGGTCATTAGCATCAGGATAGCCATTTTGCTCGTTCAGACGGAATGAGGAGGCATCTGTCCAGCCTGTGCCGTCATAATCAAAATAGCCTTGCCCTGTTTTGAAAAAAAGCGCCGATTTCAGCTCAAGATTCTCGGAAATGTGCCAATCATTCAATAGTTCAATCTGCGGTTGCGAAAATTGCTCAACTTCCTGATTGCGTCGGACTGTCACCCAATCCACTTCCGTTCCGTTTTCGCGGTCATATGACCAATAATTGTAATTAGCTCTGCGTTTGTCGGCATCTTTTACATATGCTTTGGGCAAACCCGTGTAAGCCAAGCCGTCATATTGCGAACCTGCAATAAAATTTATTTGCGTTGTGAGATTTTCATCAAATCGTGCAAAGCCGAATTGGTAGCTATTCAAAGTTGCCCAAGATTGGTCGCGGTAACCGAATGAATTGATACGATTCACACGAGTATAAAAAGCATATTTGTCGTCAATTATTCCGCTCGAAGCCGATAGCCCGAATTTTGAGCCGTATTGTCCGGCATCATATAGCGATGAGCCGCTTTCCTGAAAGCCAATTCCCGTGCTGAATTCGATAGACCTTTCACGAGCGAAATTTTTGGTGGTCATGATAATCGAGCCACCAATCGCTGCGGGACCATAACTGCCAAGTCCGGCACCGCGTTGGACTTGGATGCTTTCCAGACCCGAAGCCAAATCAGTCATGTTAATCCAATAGAAATTGTGGTCTTCGGGGTCATTTTGAGGTATTCCATTGATGACAATCGAAATCCGCCTTTGGTCGAATCCGCGAAGTGTAAGATTGGTATAACCGATAAAATTTCCATTTTCAGAGTATGCCAGAATTGACGGCGTCTCGCTCAGAATTTTCGGTAAATCGTTTACTGTGTGGCGCTGGGCAATTTCCGAAACAGTGATTTCGGAGAAAGGTACGGGTGATTCTCGCTCTTGGGCGCGAGATGTAGTAACGGTGAGACTCGGTATCTTATATACACGAGTGGAATCTGCGTTCAGTTCTTCGGAATGAACGGTGAAAGCACCGACAAAAATCAGTGCAAATGCGATTAAGAAAATATTTCTCATGGAAAACTCCAATGTTAATAATGAGTTCCCCGTTGAGATTATGAGAGACTTGAATAATAGGGCTGTCCTTGCGGCACGCGTTTCCCTCCGCCGGTATTACCCGGATCAGGTTCAAGGAGACTCTCTCAGCCATACCTATTTTGGTATAGCACCTCCAACGGTCTTTAATTCTTTTGCCCAAACGATGCAAAAATGAATTTATTGTTAGTATCTAATTCTAACTCATACTACGCAAAAGCCGTATTGTACGTTAATAATAATTTACAAATAGCGAAAAATGAAAAATTTAATTCAGTTAGAAAATTTAAGCAAAAGTTACGACGAAGGTTCGGGCAAACATCAAGTGTTTCTGGGCTTGAATTACAAATTCAAAGTTGGTGAAATCACCGTCATGTTCGGCAGAAGCGGCAGCGGAAAATCAACACTGCTCAATCTCATCAGTGGTATTGATGTGCCCGATAGCGGAAGTATTATTATCAACAATGAAAATATTTCCGAGTTGAACGAGCACAAACGCACCATATTTCGCAGAAATCATATTGGCTTCATTTTCCAATTTTTCAATCTTATACCGACTTTGACATTGCTCGAAAATCTCCTTTTGCCAATGGAATTGAAGGGCAAGTTAACGAGCGAGGACATCGAAAAAGCAAAAACGATGCTCGTAGAGGTTGGATTGGGCGGCAAAGATGCCAAATATCCCGATATGCTGTCAGGTGGCGAGCAACAACGCGTTGCAATTGCAAGGGCTTTGATTCACAATCCCGATATTATTTTGGCAGACGAGCCCACCGGAAATTTGGATAAACATACCGGTGCAAGTATAATCGAGCTTTTGGACAGACTTGTCAAGCAAAAGAACAAGACGATGATAATGGCTACACACAGCAAAGAGCTAATCGGATTGGCAGATAATATTTTATCAGTCGAGGGCGGCGGTCTTGTCAGCATAAGCAAAGAGGACATCTGATGGGATTCACGATAAATCTATCATCTTTACGCTATTATCTCAAAAACCCGATGCAACTGATTTTGTCAATAGTTGGCGTGGCGCTTGGAGTAGGTGTTGTCGTTTCGATAGATTTGGCGAACGAAAGCGCTTACGAAGCCTTCAAACTTTCGATGCGTAGCGTGTCAGGAAATGCCACTCATTATATTTCCGGCGGTCCGAACGGATTCAGCGATTCGGTTTATCGGAAAATCAAAGTGGATAAAGCGTTTCGGAAGTCTGCTCCCGTTGTCGAAAAGTTTATCCGAATCCAAGATGAAAAGTTTGGTGTTGTTACCTTAATGGGAATTGACCCTTTTGCAGAGCAAGGTTTCAGGAATTATGTTAATGCCGATGATTTCAATTTCGGTGGAGCATTGGGCGATTTTATTGTGTCCGAAAATGCTGTAATTATCCCAAAGGATTTGGCAAATGATTTGAATAAATCAATCGGCGACACAATTACTGCCGAATCCGACGGTAAGATTTTTAAAATGTCAATAGCCGGAATTATCGAGCCTGATGAGAATTCGATTGATTTGAAAAATTTCGTATTTACCGATATTTCCACAGCCCAGCATCTATTGGGAATGGGCGATATGATTTCGCGAATTGATTTGATTTTGCCCGAAGAAAATGAAAAGCAAATCTTAGCGGAATTAAAGCAAAATTTACCCGAATATACAAATATTAATCCTTCTGCGGCGCGCTCTAAAGCCGGGTCGGGAATGACGGAATCCTTCAGAATCAATCTCGCTGCAATGAGTTTGCTTGCATTAATTGTCGGGATATTTTTAATTTATAATACTATGACATTTGCCGTTGTTCGCCGTCGCCAATATATCGGATTGTTGCGTTCTTTGGGCGTCACGGGGAAAGAGATTTATTTTTTGGTGCTGAGAGAGGCTTTCATAATCGGCTTGATTGGCACATTTCTGGGTATTGCGATTGGAATTCAATTGGGCTATTTCATGACCAATTTGGTTACAAAAGTAATTAATGATATGTATTTCGTACTTCAAGTGCAAACCGTTGAGGTGTCTTCATTTAGTTTACTCAAAGGAATGTTGCTCGGTTTGGCAGCAACTGTGATTGCGGCTCTCAAACCTGCCCACGAAGCCGGAAAAGTTCCTGCCGGAATGGCGCTCGCTCGTTCGTCGCAAGAGAAAAAGCTCAAATCGCAAATTTCAAAATTCAATATTTGGGGCATCATCATATTTTTATCGGCGATTCCTATTTTATTTATCGAAACTGATAGTATTTATCTTACTTATCTCGGCGTTGTTCCGGTGATTCTGGGATTCAGTTTGCTCATACCGCAATTCATTATAACAATAGTCGCAATAATTAAACCTGTGGTTTCTAAAATATTCGGAACGATTGGTTCGATGGCTGCACGCAGTATTGTTACTCAACTTAGCCGGACGACTATTGCTGTTGCGGCTCTATGTGTAGCAGTTTCAGCGGCAATCGGAATCGGGACTATGGTCAAAAGTTTTCGCAATACGGTTGATGATTGGTTGCATTTCAGGCTCAAGGCGGATATTTATGCTTCGGTGCCGACAAATGTTTCGCGATTCAACGATGGAACATTTTCGCGTGACATTGCCGATAGAATCTTGGAATTGGATGAAGTTAGAGCAATGAATTTATACCGCGAATATCAACTCAATGACGGCGGAAGGATTTACCACCTGCTTGCCGCTCAGGTTCAGTCTTTCGAGCATGAACAATTCAAGACGGAAGGCGGAATTTCGATGGACGAACTTTGGGACAAATTCCAAAATGAAAATTCAATCATCATGAGCGAATCTTTCGCGTTCAAAAATAAAGTCGAAATTGGCGATACTTTGTCCTTAGTCACAGATAGAGGGCGAGTAACGTTCAACATTGACGGTTTATATTATGATTACAGTTCGGACATTGGGCTGTTGATGCTTGCGATGGACACATATCGAAAGCATTTTGATGATGAGATGTTATCGGGAATTGCTGTATTTGCCAAAGAAGGAGTAAATATTGATTCATTGGAACGAAAAATTAAAATTGCAGCAGGCGACGATATCGAATTTCTTGTTCGCTCGAATAAAAGGCTAATTGATGGCTCGATTGAAATTTTCGACCGAACATTTATCATCACTAATGTTTTGCAATTACTTGCAATTTCGGTCGCTTTTATAGGGATTTTATCGGCATTGATGGCATTGCAACTTGAGCGAGCCCGCGAATTCGGCGTTTTGCGTTCAATCGGGATGACGCCCGCCCAACTCCGAAAACTTGTAATATTGCAAACTGGAATTATGGGATTCATTGCAGCAATTGCAGCGCTGCCACTCGGGAATATTTTGGCATATATTCTCGTTACGGTGGTGAACAAACGCTCTTTCGGATGGACAGTCAATTTTGAATTTATCCCGGAATATATGCTCCAAGGATTTGTAGTTTCGATATTAGCTTCAGTTCTGGCAGGAATTTATCCGGCAATTAAGTTATCTCAGTCTTCTCCGGCTAATTCGTTGAGGGAGGAATAATGAAGCGATATTTGATGTCCACAGGTGCGCTTGTCCTATTTGTTGCAATGGTTATTTTGTTCTTAATCTATGGTATAAAACGAGATAGCAAATTGCCTCAAAGCTTTAATTCTATATCCGTTAGCGATGCTATGAGTGCAGATGAAGGAAACTATACCAAAGCTTTAGAGCCGCGAGAGTTCATATTCCCCGAAGACCACGGGTCGCATGACGGTTTCAAAATTGAATGGTGGTATTTTACGGGAAATTTATCGGATGAAAATGGCAATCGTTTTGGCTACCAATTTACAATTTTTCGCAATGCATTGTCCTCCGATTCAGTTTCCAAGCAATCGTCAATGTCAACAAATCAGCTTTATCTTGCACATTTCGCTCTGACTGATGTATCAAACGGCAAATTTTATTATGCCGACAAATATTCTCGTGGCGCTGCAAATCTGGCAGGAGCATCGTATTTACCACTGAAAATTCATGTCGAAGATTGGACGATTTCCGCAAACGAAGAATATAATGGCGACTATCTCATGCCCGAATTTAAAATCAAAGCCGATGCAGGTGATTTCGCTATCGAATTTGATGTAGTTCCACTTAAAAGCATTGTAAAACATGGAGTTAATGGCCTTAGTGCCAAAAGCAACACCCCCGGAAATGCCTCTTATTATTATTCATATACCAGAATGGATACTCGCGGTCAAATCAAAGTCGGTGAAAAAAAATATTCGGTTAGCGGGAATTCGTGGATGGATAGAGAATGGAGCACAAGCGCCTTGGATTCAGCTCAGGTCGGGTGGGATTGGTTTTCGCTGCAATTGGATAATGAGCACGAAATCATGTTTTTCATGCTCAGAAATCGAGACGGAACTTTTAACTTTGGCAAAGGAACGATGATTTATCCCGATGGAAAACACGAATATATCAGCCCAAACGATATTAATATTAGGGCATCTAAGCATTGGACAAATGAGGAAGGACATAAATATCCGTCCGGCTGGACAATGAAAAGTGACAAATATAATTTTGATTTGCAAATCGCAACCCAAGTCGCAGACCAAGAGCTGAAGCTAATCATTAGGTATTATGAAGGCTCGGTAAGCATTGACGGAACGCATAAAGGGCAAAAAGTCAAGGGTTATGGCTATGCAGAATTGACGGGATATACGAATTAATTTGTTTATTAACGGTAAGTTTGTTAAATTTCATTTCTGTATCTTACAAATTATTTGGAGTATATTATGGATTTCGAATTATTCCCTATCGTTTTAGTTTTAGTAGCAATAATATTAGCTTCTGCAGTTAAAGTTGTTCGCGAATACGACAGAGCCGTCGTTTTCAGACTTGGTCGTTTGATTGGATTCAAAGGTCCCGGACTTATCATACTCATCCCATTCATTGACCGTATGATAAGAGTCTCACTCAGAACTATTACAATGGATATCGAGCCTCAAGATGTTATCACTAAGGACAACGTCTCAATCAAAGTAAACGCAGTGCTTTATTTCCGTGTAGTTTACCCGGACAAAGCAATTGTTGATGTCGAAAACTATTTGTATGCCACAAACCAAATCGCTCAAACTACTCTCAGAAGTATTCTTGGGCAATCAGATTTGGACGAAATCCTTTCGGAACGAGAACAAATCAACGTGCGTCTTCAGCAAATCATTGACGAGCATACCGAACCTTGGGGTATTAAAGTAGCTTCAGTAGAAGTAAAACAAATTGACTTACCTTTGGAAATGCAACGCGCCATGGCTAAGCAAGCCCAAGCAGAACGTGAACGCCGTGCCAAAGTAATCAACGCCGACGGTGAATTCCAAGCCTCGAAAAAACTTGCCGAAGCAGCCGAACAAATTTCGAAGCATCCTATTGCATTGCAATTACGCTTTTTGCAAACATTAGCCGATGTTGCTACCGAAAAGAATTCTACTATTATTTTCCCTGTGCCGATTGACTTGTTGACTCCATTTATGGAACAATCTCGCAACATGACAAGTGAAAATTTGGATGAATTCAAAAAATTAATAGAAAATTTCTCTAAGAAAGATTAGGACAATAAGATAAAATATGAAAAATTTTCTTAATTTCACTTGCACATTGAGTATTATATTCATTGCTTTTTTGGGGGTATCTGCTGACACAAAAGGGCAGATACCCGATTATTTAACACCGTTTGACGAAAATAAGCATATTTGCACAGAAGCTTGTGGTAAATATTATAATCATCTGCGGCTCCAATCCGAAGATGAACTGACTACTTTGAATTATGATGTCTTGAGATATGATTTGTTTTTAGATTGGCGAGATTTACTACTCTTCGGCAAAAATGACAGCATTTTTTATAAAGCTGTCCAGACAATTCAATTGCAAATCGCCGAAGACGGCACCAAAATAATCGAATTAGATGCTGCCAATATGATTATTAATTCTGTTTATATTGATGGAGTATTGCTCACTGACGATGAGTTATATACAGACACAAAACTCGAAATCGTATTTCCTGAATCAAAAAATAAGAATGAAATCGTTGAAATTGTTATAAATTATGAGATTAATCGCAGTTTCAGATATGGTATATCTTTTTTCAAGAAAGGGGAAGTTCGATATAATGGACGTAATTATTTAGTCGAAGAAAACCTAGCATATACATTCGGTGAACCCGAAATTTCCAGATATTGGATGCCTTGTAATGACATTCCAAGCGATAAAGCCTTAACTTCGGTTGCTATAAAAGTGCCCGAAGGCTATACAGGATTGGCTCACGGTTATCTTGATTCGCTCTATACAAATCCCGATCTTGATAATGTTAATGGCGGATATTCTATTTATTACTACAGAAGCAACGAGCCTATTTCAACTTACTTAATGGTCGCCGTAGCATCAAAATACAAACATTTCAGCGACGAATACATCCGAGTAAGCAACCCTGCCGATACAGTTCCTATAGATTATTACGTTTGGCAAGTTGATTACGATGGTGATTTTACAAAGGGAGATGCTCGCGATGCCAAAAAGGTACTATCGCCAAATCCTGAAATGCTGGAATTGTATTCCAAACTTTTTGTAGAATTTCCTTACGATAATTACGGAATAGTGGCAATCGAACCGGTCTGGTACGGAGGTATGGAACAACCAAACATGGTGACAATAAACCGCAATTGGCTGACGGGAACAGGAGAAATTGGATTAGCTCACGAAGCAGCACACCAATGGATTGGCAATTTGATTACTTGTGCCACTTGGCAAGACATTTGGATAAACGAGGGCGGAGCATCCTGGTGCGAGGCATTTTGGTTAGAACATCGAAATGATGACCCATATGCATACAGGTTTATGATTAGCAATCATGCTCGTCACTATCTGAACAACAAAGTTGCTCATCATGTCACGCCATACGGAATTTCTACAGATTCGGTCTTTATTCACGGAGTTGTTACGTATTCCAAAGCCGGATTTATTTTTAATATGCTACATTATTATTTTGGACGCGAAAAATTCTTAGAATTCCTTAGAGTTGTGATGAACGATTATAGATTTGAACCTATATCAACCGAGGAATTAAAGAATGCAATGGTGAAATTTTCGCCCGACGATGAGTCATTTATAGTCGAATTTTTCGAACATTGGCTATATTCTCCCGGACATCCGGTTTTCAAGATTGATTACGAAGTCAGCGAAATTGGCGAAAGCGATTATGCAATAGACCTGTCTATATCGCAGGTGCAAAATCCTACAATCTTCAGAGAGTATTATATCTCCAAAGTTCCACTTTTATTTTTCAAAGATGGTATTGCACAAAAACGATACGAGTACATTCACAACCAGCGGCAAATGTTCATCGGTGTAAGCACAGATTTTATTCCTGATTCGGTTTCTCTTGATTGGTCGGAATTGCTTTTCAGCATAGAAGGAGGAGCGAGCTCAATTCGTACTGTCGGATTAAGCAACGAACAAATTTCTGTGTCTCCAAATCCCCTTGCAAGCGGCGGCATATTCAACCTGACATTCGATTTGCCAAACGCCGCCCAATCCCGAATCTACCTTGTTGATGCTCTCGGACGAGAAGTCTCGGAAATCAAATCGGGTATGCTCGAAAGCGGAAATTACCAATTCAATATCCCGACTATAAATCTTTTGCCGGGTGCATATACTTTGGTATTCGATTTCGATAGTAAGATTGTGGTGAAGAGGGTCGTGGTTTTGTAGGGTTTAAGAGATTTTTAAGCAAAAAAAAATAGCTACCCGATTGGAGTAGCTATTTTTTTTATTTTCATTAGTTTTATCTTGAGTAGTACTCGACAACAAGCGAGATTTCGCATTGAATCGGAATTTCTTCTCTTGTAGGAATGTATGCCAATTTTGACGAAAATTCGGCTTTCGAAACTTCGAGATACGCAGGCGAGCCTGAGTTTCTGATTGCTTCTTGGAAACAATCAAGACTTCTGCTTTTTTCTTTAATCGAAACCACATCGCCTACTCTAACTTGGTAGGACGGTACATTTACTCTGTGACCATTTACCAAAACGTGCCCATGGACTACGTATTGCCTTGCAGCATACATTGAACGTGAGAAACCGGAGCGGTAAACTAATGCATCGAGTCTTGTTTCGAGTAACTGAACCAACAAGTCTGCTGTGTTACCGGTCAATTTTGTCGCCTTTGCATAATAAGCTGACATTTGGCTTTCGGAAACGTTATATTGCAGACGAATACGTTGCTTTTCGAGTAACTGCTTACCGTAATCGGATTGTTTAGCACGACGCTTTGTATTGCCATGCTGTCCGGGTGGATAAGGCTTTTTGCCGGCAATTTTGCCTGCTTTGGGTGTCAGATTTATACCCAATTTACGGGAAATCTTTACTTTCGGTCCATTATAATTCATTATTGCTCGCTATAAATTTTATTACTTTCTTATAACATTATAAAATTAGAACTACAAATATAGCAGATATTTTTCATACAGCAAAAATATTTTTTCGTAACCTTCAAATTTTTCAAACGTGTAGTTATTATAAGTTGTAGTATTAAGCTATATGCAATTTTTATCGTTTCAATGTGTTATTATGGTATGTTCAACATTTTTTTAGGATTATTCATGAAGTATATTAAGATTCTGCTTTTGATGAGTGCCGTGATTTGGATTAGTTCTTGTACTGAAGAAAATGACCCGACCAATCCTAACAGTCAGGTTAGTATTACATCTGTAAGTCCGGGCCAAGGCAATATTGGTGACCTGATTACTATTACAGGCAATAACTTCTCGAATATCATATCTGCAAATCAAGTGTTTTTTGCGGGTATTATCGCCTATCCTGATGAGGTTGTTTTAGGAAATCCAATGAAATTGAAAGTGCGAGTTCCCCAAGGTGCAATGTCCGGCTTTATTACTGTCAGAACCGGCGGGAAAGAAGCGCAAAGTCCTTCACAATTCACCGTACTGAATGAAATGATTGGCAACCTGTATCCGTTTTCGGGCGGTACATATTGGGTTTACAACTATTTCATGCTTGATTCAACTGATAAGAGAGTCCAAGGGAGCAATCTCAAGGACTCTCTTTTTATTTCCGGCACCACTAATTTTTTTGGCAAAGAAAGCTTCATAATCCAAAAATATAGCACTAACCCCGAGACTTCACAATACGAAAGGAAGAACGACCAATATTTCTACACGGAAGACAATAAGCTTTATACTCACCCAAACTTTTTCGTTGACTTGTTGAATTTGAGTGGGTCACCTATACAGCTTCCGTTTACTATAGATGAAAAATGGTATAAAATCAGCGACCGAACCCAATACGAATGGGATATATTGGCAAAATTATTCAGCAACGAGCCTATGAAATTCGGGCCTACTGATGGCACTGTATCCGGCAATCTAACGATAAAAGGCTCTAATGACGGGATTGAAAATATCTCAGTTCCGGCAAAATCCGGCAATTCTTTCAAATTTAAAATGAAAATCAAATTTGAGGGCACAGTTAGCGTACCTTCGTTTGGAATGAATAATTCAGACCTCAAGCTTGACAGAGAAGTAGAATTTTATTATATGGCTGAAATTGGCAGAGTAAAGATGAAAATGAAAGCGATGAAATTGTTTATACCAAATGCTGTTGATTCGAGCATTCCCGGTTTTGAAACTGAATTATTGACATATTTGATAAAATAAGTGAAAACTTTGTAACTTTTCATACGTTTATGGTATATATACTATAGATAATAGCATAAAAAGGAAAAATATGTTCGGTAAAGGAAAATATATAACAATAGCCATGGTAGCACTTTTATTAGTACTATCATCGTCTAAAATTATGTTTTCGACTAATTTTGCCGGCAGCGAATTATCCAAATCTGATTTATTCAAACCCCTTGTCGAAATTCTAATCGAACGCGGAATTGATACAAATTTCCTAAATGAAATGATTTATGACACACGCACTCAGTTTGATGAGAAGTATGTCAAAATCAATGTCACAGGATTTTTGACCAAAGCTGATTATAGCTCTCATTATAACAATCGTTCGGTTGGCAATACTGTCAAATTTCTCGGTGAGAATATGGCAACTCTGCAACTTGCTGAAATGCAATTTGGCGTACCCAAAGAAGTGATAGCGTCCATTTTGTGGATAGAAACACGTCATGGCTCATATCTTGGCAACCACCATATCACAAGTGTGTATCTGAGCACTGCAATGTGCAATCAACCTGAATATATTGAATTGAATATCGAAAACCTTCAAAGCAACTTCGAAGGTAGCGATGAAGATTTTGAAAAATTAAAAACCAAAATTCTCGAACGTTCCGATAAGAAAGCAAATTGGGCTATTGACCAATTGCTGGCTATGGAAAAAGTCAACACGCTGCTTCCAAATCCGATTTTGGATATCAGAGGTTCGTGGGCTGGAGCATTCGGCATCTCGCAGTTTTTGCCGAGCAGCTTTGTATCATGGGCAATTGACGGCAATGGCGATGGTGTGATTGATTTGTTCAACACTGAAGATGCAATCTTTTCAGTAGCTAACTATCTCGTCTCTAACGGTTGGGGAATTGAGCAAGAACAACGACGTGCAGCAGTTTTCCATTACAATAACTCGAGCGCATATGTTGATGCAGTTCTGAAACTTGCCGATTTGGCAGCTTCCAAATTCGATGATTCAGATTACTCCGGCGAATAAGGCTGTAGCAGTTTCTCAACGTATTTTCCAATAGCCAAACAGGCAGTCAATCCAGGCGATTCAATTCCAATCAAATTTACAAATCCGGGCAAATTTTTGTCCTTTTCGTCGCAAATCACAAAATCCCTGAAATCTCCACCACTTGCTTGAAGTTTTGGGCGAATTCCTGATTGATCCGGCGACAAATCATTAATTTCCAATAACGGCAAATATCTTGCGACGCTTTTGTAAAATTTTTCGATTATTTCATCAGTAACCTTATAATCACAAGTTCTTCCGTCGAGATAGTGAATATCGGGACCAAATTTGACCGCTCCATCAAGGTCAATCGTGGCATGAATGCCAACTCCTTCGTGCTTTTCAGGCGGAACGGGATAAATCAAGTGCTTAATCAATCCCGATTTTGAATGATTGAGCCTGAAATAATGCCCTTTGCAATAGTGCAGCGAATAATCTGACTTTTGAATATCAATTCCGGCTCGCGATGCAATTGTATCAGCCTCGAGCCCTGCGGCATTAACAACAAATTTTGTGCTTACTTCAAAACTGTCCCCCTCACAATTCGCAACTACTGCATATCCTTCGGCGAGCTTTTGGATTTGCATCACTTCGTGATGAAACGCAAAATCGCATCCATTTTTGATTGCTTCATCGTAAAGGCTTTTCATCAATCCATGAGAATCAACAATTCCCGTGGAAGGCGACCATAATGCAGCCACAGCAAAAACATTTGCTTCGATTTCCTTGAATTGCTCGGCATTCATCATCACCAAGTCATTTACACCATTTTTCTGAGCATTTTGAGCCAATACTTCCAATTTTTGAATTTCATTTTCATCATGAGCTACGATAAATTTCCCGAGTCGTTTGAAATTTACATTGTGATTTTGGCACCAATCGTAGAGCATCTCTTTTCCGGCAACGCAAAGTTTAGCTTTGAGCGAACCCGCTTGGTAGTAAATCCCCGCATGAATGACTTCGCTATTCCGCGAGCTGGTTTCCTGCCCGAAACTGCTGTGGCGCTCGAGCACCAAAACGCTGTATCGCTCAGATAATTTCGCTGCACAAGCCAATCCTACGACGCCTGCACCAATTATTATGACATCATAATCAAGCATAAAGAAGATTTTTCACAAATTATTCTTACCTTTGTTACAAATATTAGTAATTTTTCGATATAAAAGCAATTTGAACAAAAATAAATACGATACGGCGATTGTTTGCGGTTCACACGGTCGGGGCGGTTTGGAGATTAATACTGTCAAATTGGCTGCTGAGCTAATCAAACGGGGGAATTCAATTGTTGTGTTCGCCAAAGCAGATTCATTTATAGCTCAACGATGCCAAGATTTGTCAATTCCGCTGATGATTTTGCCTAATTACGTGAAATATTTCGATTTTTATAATGCTTGGAAATTGGCTTTTAGACTGAAGATGATTGCATGTAAAAATATCATTACAAGTTTTCATCCCGATTTGAGCTTGCTCGCAAACACGAAGCTCATCAATCAGCAACTGAATCTGATTTACCAACAACAAATGCACATCGGGCGACGAAAAAAGGATATTTTCCACAGGATTCGTTATTCGCAACTTGATTACTGGGTTTCACCTTTGCAATTGCTTGCCGATGACGTGTTGCGGCTAAGCACAGTCCGTGAAGACCAAATCCGGATAATTCCGCTCGGTGTTGATACAGAAAAAATCAAACCGCAAATTTCACGCGAAGAATATCGCAAAAAGTTTTCTTACGAGGGAAATGATATAGTTTTTTGCATCATCGGCAGGATTGACAGACAAAAGGGACAATTGACTATTTTGAAGGCATTTGATAAAATCAAGCAAGAAAAAAGCATAAAGTTGTTAATCGTCGGTGAAAAATCTACCGGTGACAGCGAAGTGTATTATCATCAATTAGTGCAATTTATTGATGAGCAAAATTTGCGCGACAGAGTGACAATTACCGATTTTGAAAAAAATGTCGGGAATGTGATGAATGCTGTTGATTGCTTTATTTTGGCATCAAGCTCGGAAGCATACGGAATGGTGACAGTTGAAGCATTTTTGTCGAAATTGCCCTTAATCGCAAGTGCGAATGGCGGCACTCTCGAACTTACTCAACACGGGCAATACGGCAGATTGTTCAAACCGCACGATGTCGATGATTTGGCAGCGGCTATGCAGAAGTTCGTGCAAGACAGAGCCACCTTCATTGCTCGAGCAGATGCAGCATACGATTATGCAAAATCGAGATTCACTTTAGAGCACGAATGCAAAGGGATTGAGAGCCTACTCAGATAAAAATTATCTCCGCAAGAAATTCATTTCAAATGAATTATGCAAAATATTCGTTTACATATAATTACAAAATGTTTAACGGATATTTCATGAAAGAGTTATATACAGAAAAAAGTATGCACATCGGCTTACTCGTCGTAAGAGTGGGTATGGGTTTGGCTATGATTTTTCACGGTTATCCGAAACTCATGGGCGGCGCTGAAAAATGGGAAGCTATCGGCAGTTCTTTGAATTACTTGGGAATCACTTGGGGGCATAGCACTTTCGGGTTCTTAGCAGGTTTAATCGAAACGCTCGGCGGTTTGCTCCTTATACTCGGGCTTTTTCATTTGCCGGTTGTGTTCTTTTTATGGTCCACAATTCTCGTTGCCTTAATTTATAAAATCAATGTATCGGACGGATTTTTGGGCTTTGCTCATCCGCTCGAAGTTTCAATTATTTTCCTTGGATTGCTTATTACCGGTCCGGGAAATTATAGTATAGATAAAATTTGGAATAATAATGATTCAAGAAATACAAATCTTAAACAATAAATCGGCTGCTCAAAAGCCAAAATCAGTTGAAATCGCAGACAGTAACAATGGTTTCAACGTTTATATCGAAACCTACGGTTGCCAAATGAACGTGAACGATTCGGAAATCGTCGCCGGAATTCTTGCCCAATCAGGATTCGGAATCACCGATAAAATTGATAATAGCAACGTTATTTTGCTCAATACTTGCTCGGTGCGTGATAATGCCGAAGCCAAAATCTTCAAAAGGCTCGAGCAACTCCGATTCTATCGCAAGCAGAACTCGAAATTATTGGTCGGAATTCTTGGTTGCATGGCTGAACGTTTGCGTGGCAAGCTCGTCGGTCACCAAGATTTGGTCTCAATCGTGGTCGGTCCGGACGAATATCGCAAAGTACCGGAAATGATTGAGCAATCAATGAACGGCGAAGTTGGGATTGCAGTAAAATTAAGCCGCGTCGAAACTTACGACGACATCATTCCGCTGCGGACGCAGGGAATTAGTGCTTGGCTTTCGATTATTCGCGGATGCGACAAATTCTGCACTTATTGCGTTGTGCCCTATACTCGTGGCAGAGAGCGCTCGAAGCCATTCCACGTAGTCACCAAAGAGCTGATTGATTTGTACGAACTTGGCTACAAAGAGGTCACACTGCTCGGACAAAACGTGAACAGCTATATTGATATGGAAAATAAGGTGGACTTTGCAAAATTGCTCGTCGAATGTGCCAATGCGGTTCCGTCAATGAGAATTCGTTACACCACATCGCACCCGTACGATATGACTGATGAATTAATCGAAGCAATGGCAAGTCACCATAATATTTGCAATTACATCCATTTGCCGGTGCAATCAGGCTCGGACAGGATTTTGCAGATGATGAACCGCCACTATACAGTTGAGCATTATTTGGAGAGAATGAGGAAAATCAAGGAGCTCATTCCAAATTGCTCGCTTTCTACAGATATTATTACCGGATTCCCGACCGAAACCGAAGACGACCACAAGGCTACAATGGATTTGATGGCAGAAGTACGCTACGACGGAGCCTATATGTTCAACTATTCGCCACGCTCGAAAACTAAAGCCTATATGATGGAAGACGACGTCACGCCGGATGTCAAAGGGCGACGATTGACGGAAATCATCGAGCAACAAAACAAAATATCTCGCGAATTGAACGAAGCCGAACATGGCTTGATTCACGAAGTCCTAATCGAAGGTACGAGCAAAAAAAATAAAAACGAATGGCAAGGCAGAACCGACACCAACAAAGTTGTGATTTTCGACAACTACGAACAAAACTACAAAGTCGGGCAAACAATCACTTGCAAAATCACAAGGTCAACCTCCGGCACCCTGTTTGGGGATGTGGTGTAGGGTTTCGACAAGCTCAACGACCGATTATCTCCGTTTCCTGAGGCTGTCGAAGGGAACATGCCACAACTCGACCTTTATATTTCTTTCGTTTCGACAAGCTCAACGACCGACTATTTCCGTTCCCTGAGCTTGTCGAAGGGAATTTAAGCACTTGTTAAAGTTTGATGTTCAATAGTCAATTTTGAAATCATATATTAGTTTGTAATACTCTTTTGTTCCCGACCACAATTTGAAGTTATGTTTTTCCTTATTTAAACTGAGTCCCCATGACTGAAATTCCTTCGATAACAGGACTTCAAATCAATAATCTGATGGTGATAGTTTATTGGAAAATCCAAATGATCCTACTAAAGCAAATTTTGTTGAGTCGGGATACAATGGAGGAGAACGAACAAAATTTAAATCTAGAATACCCGATTCTGTTGCAACTATAGAATCATTTCGTAGATATGATAATGAACCCCAAAAATAGCCCGGCAAATGTTCACCATATAAAGTATCGTTTGAATTATTTTTAATTTTAAATACCGGACCTTTGAAAGCATCACCTTTATAAGTCGTGTCAAGTTCAATTTCAATTGTAACTGGTGGAGTATAAATCTTATTTACTCGTATATAGCAATACAAGATTTTATCGGAATTTGAAAAATTGTTACCTCTTTTAGGACGTTCAATCATATAATCAAATGAAACTGAAATTTTTGTACTCATTTCATTCCCGTATAACTCGAAGTCGTAGTCAATAGAGTCTTTGACATTATTTTCATCTACATACCAAATTGAAAGAGAATATTTCCCTTTTGATAAGAAATAATTGTCTCCTGAATAATTATACTCTTTAACCGTGTCGGTAAATAAATTAAAAACTTCTTTATCGGGAGATTTCAATAAGATTATTACATTTGTGGTCCATTTAATATCCTCACTACTTCGATATGAAAAAAACAAATCATTCTGACCATAAAGATTCATTCCCAATAATAATAAGAGGGAGGATAGAAAACTTAAGTATATTTTATTGATGTTTGTCATATGTCGTTTTTTCATGCACAACGTTCGCATTTGAATTAATAGATGTCTTCAATTTTCATATCAGTCAACTTGATTACTCCGTTCCCTGAGCTTGACGAAGGGATACTTTAGCATAATTCATTGATAATTCCGGCAATTTATCATGTTGTCCATTTATCAATGCTTCTTTTTTCTTTCTACTCCAACCTTGCACTTGCTTTTCACGATAAAAAGCATCATCAATTCTTTCAAATTCCTCATAATAAACTAATTTCACCGGTAAAAGTTTTCTTGTGAAATTTGCCCCTTGTCCGTTTTGGTGCTGTTGAATTCTGAGTTCTAAATCTTTAGTGCTACCTGTATAATATGCTCCATTGGCACATTCCAATATGTACATATATCCACCGCTCATTTTTTTACCCTTTAATTATTGATGTTCGTTTCGACAAGCTCAACGACCGACTATTTCGTTCCCTGAGCTTGTCGAAGGGAACATGCCCCAACGTGACCTTTATATTTTTCTTTCGTTTCGACAAGCTCAACGACCGATTATTCCGTTCCCTGAGCTTGTCGAAGGGAACCCTACCCCAACTCGAAGGATGTTACGCCGAAGATTTTTGGTAAGTCTATGAGCGGTTCTTCGCCGGTGTACATTCGGGCGGTCTCGAAGACTTTTTTCATTTCGTATTTGTGGGCTAAGTCAACGGCAAAGAGGTTTGCTTCGGGTGTATCGAAATAAATTAGCTCGTCGGCGGCTTTGTTTGCCAATGCTTTGTAAATTTGCTCGGCAATATGGATATCATCGGCAAAAAGAGGACCGATTTTGTATCCTTTGCGGCAGGAACGAATCACGCCATAGCCTTTGACTCGGTTTTCTTCGTAAAAAACGTAGGAGTGCGAATTTATCATTTCGAGCCAACCCTTCAGGAACTTTTCGCGTCTGACCGGAAAACACCTCGCGTCGTAATCGGCGATTTCCTGAAAATCAATAATCTTTGCATGTACGACTTCCGGTTCAAGAATGTATTTATCGCCGACGCCTTCGAAACGAATATTCTTGTACGCTTCTCTGAACCCCAAGCGTTTGTAGTTCTCAACTCTTGCGACCACTCCGTCTATGCCGATATTCAGGTCTTTGAGGTAGTTAAGTGCTGCCATCCCTAATTGAGTGCCGACAACGGTTCCGCGATAATCACTATCCACAATGTAAAAGCCGATAAATCCGAATCCGTCGCCATAATTGACTGCTGAAATTGTCCCAACTACTCTGCCTTTGTATTCCGCCAATAAAAACCCCTGCGGGTCGGTATTGTAAAAAGCAATTCCGTCGTTCAATCCGGGATTCCAGCCTTCTTTATATGCAAGGTGCATGGCTATTTCGATTTCGGGCAATTCCATTTTGCGAACAATGCAATTCATATTGATACCTCTACTTTTTGTTAAAAATTTCAGTTTTCAGGTTGTCATACTCATCAAAAGCAAACTTTTTCGATAAAGCTAAAGTTGTAAATATCGTGATTACCGACCCTGCAAAGATAGTAATAATTATTATAACTTGGTACTTAATTGCAGTCATAGGGTTGCTTCCGCTCAAAATTTGCCCCGTCATCATGCCCGGCAACCAAATCAAACCAATCACAGCCGTCGAAGCAATTACGGGGTTGAATGCCTCGCGATAGGCTCCGGTATTGAATTTCATCAGCGCTTCGTGGAGCGATGCACCGCAAAGCAAATCATATTTAAGTTTTTCATATTCGGAATTGATTTGATTGAAATATGTTCTGATGCCGATTATTGCTGCATTCAAGGTATTGCCGATTATCATGCCCATAATTGGTATTAAATATCGGGCTTCAAAAATATGCTCTGTGCCGATAACAGCAAATCCATAAACACAGCCGTTTATTACAACATTGGTCGCAATGCCGGCTAATATCGGGACGAAAATAAATTTCAGTTTTAAGTCACTTCGTTTGCTGACGGTAAGCGATGCAGCCACAATCATCACAAGTACCCAAGTCAAATTGATTAGTGGCGAATCAATTTCGAATATCACTTCTAAATATAGTCCAACAAGCATAAGCTGTATTATCATTCTACCAAAGGCAATCAGAGTATCTTTTACGAGCCCGGTTTTGAAGTAGTAAAAAACATAAATTGGCACGAGTAAAATGAGCGAGCCGATAAAGAGCGATGTCCAGGAAATATCATAGCCGTTCATTTTTGCTCCAAATCGGTTATACTTGTGCAAATTTCTTTCAAGACAATGTCGTGAGTTGAGATGATAATTATTTTGTCTCGGAGATTGCTTATATACGCGGCTACGATTGCTTTCGAGCGGTCGTCCAACCCCGAACTTGGCTCATCGAATATCATGATTTGTTTGTCGAGCAAAGTTGCGATTACGATAGCGATTCTTTGCTTTTCGCCACCTGATGTGCTTTTGAATTCGGATTCGAGGATACTTTCATCAAGTCCGAGATTTTTTATCACCATGAGAATTTGTTCATTATTAGGACGCTTAGCTTTGTTTGTTTTGAATTCAAAGCTGCTTTGGATTGTCTCTCGGACTTTGCCCGAACCGATTATATTTACATTTTGCGGTACATATGCAGTACAAGTACGAAGCATTTTGAAATCTTGTGCTTCGGCAATTTTCCCGTCTATGAGGACTTTGCCGCTATCAGGGAAATCGAAGCCACAAATCATATTGACAATGGTAGATTTGCCACTTCCAGATTTACCAATCAGCCCGTGAATATCGCCAACTTTGAAATTAATATCAAGACCGGCGAAAAGTTCTCGCTCGGTAAAATTTTTATAAACTTGTTGCAATTCGATTGATTTAAACATCAACAAATTTAACGATAAATTCGCTGAGTATTAATTACGTAATAATATAAATTTTGCTTATATTTAAAGTCATTCTATTTGCAAATTTTTGAATTATATGAATAAGAGCCTGGAGGAAAAAATGAAAAAGATTGGAATCGTTTTTGGAAATGAATTATCGTTCCCTATGGAATTAGTGGAGCGAATCAATTCCAAAACAGACAAGTTCAAAGCAGAGTCGCTATCTATTGATGCGATTAAAAATACTGAGACGACTGACTACAGCGTAATTTTCGACAGAATATCATACAGAGTGCCATTCTATAATTCATTTTTGAAATTAGCTTTGCTAAACGGTACAAGGATTGTAAATAATCCTTTTTGGAATTGTGCAGATAATAATATTTTCCAATCTGCATTGGCTGCAAAAATCGGAATACCAACTCCTAAAACAGTATTGTTGCCAAGCAAAGAATTGCCCGACGATACAAATGCTGACACTTTTCATAATTTGAAATATCCTCTGAATTGGGACGAGGTGTTTTCATTCGTCAAATTCCCTGCATATTTGAAACCGAATTTTGGTCATACATCGGCAAATGCCTACAAAGTTTACAATCGCAAGGAATTTTTCTCAGCATATGAGTTGACAGGAAAAACACCTATGGTTGTCCAAGAATCAATTAATTTTGATGCATATTACAGATGCTTTGTGATTGCAAGCAAACGAATTATGATAGTAAAATACGAACCCACAAAGCCATTGCATATGCGTTATGAAAAAAGTAGCGAAAATATTGAGGAATCGGTTGTAAAACTGTTGACAAAAATTTGCAACGATGTTTCGAATCTTTTGGGATTCGAATTTAATTCGATTGATATTGGTTTATTGAACGGCACTGCTTATGCAATTGATTTAGTGAACCCAACGCCTCATGCCGACAAGGAATATCTGGGTGAAAGTCATTTCGAGTGGTTGATTGAAAACACTGCCGATTATTTGATTGAAATAGCATCCTCGCATAAGGAAGCGAAAAAAGATTTTACATTCAAAGAGCTGATTTTCGGTGAATCAGATAATTCAATTGCGGCAAAGCCTGCAAAAAAAGCTCGCGCAACTAAAGAAGTCGCTCCAAAAACAGAAACGGGCGATGCTCCCAAAAAGAGAGGACGCCCGCGTAAGGAATCGTAATTGATTTTTAATTTACTTTTTCGATCATACGTCTAACAATTTCATTTGCTGAAACGCTTTCGGATTCGGCATTGAAATTTGTTACTATTCTATGACGCAAAACGGGCAATGCCACAGCTTTTACGTCATCAATATCGGGAGTAAATTTGCCCAAGATTGCAGCACGTGATTTGGCGCCTAATATTAAATATTGTGACGCTCGCGGACCCGCTCCGTAGCTGATATAATCCTTGATGAAATCGAGCTCGGTCTCTTCGGGACGAGTTGCAGTAACAAGTTTGACTGCATATTTGATTACATTATCGGCAACGGGAATTTTTCTGACTAAATCTTGGAATTCGAGAATTTGCTCACCATTCAAAATTTGATTGACAACAGGTTTGTGCTCGGTTGTAGTAGCACGAACGATTTCAATTTCCTCTTCGAAACTCGGATAATCAAGCCAAATATTAAACATAAAACGGTCTAATTGTGCTTCGGGCAAGGGGTAAGTTCCTTCTTGCTCGATAGGATTTTGTGTAGCCAAAACGAAAAAGGGTTCATCTAATTTATAAGTAGTACCGGCAGTAGTTACAGCGTGCTCTTCCATAGCTTCGAGCAAAGCAGCTTGAGTTTTGGGCGGAGTTCTGTTGATTTCATCAGCCAATACGATATTGGCAAAAATGGGACCTTTAACGAAACGAAAATGTTTGTGTCCGGTGCTCAAATCATCTTCGATAATTTCCGTGCCGCTTATATCACCGGGCATCAAGTCAGGTGTGAATTGCACGCGACTGAAATTCAAATCCATCGCACGTGATAAAGTACGGATAAGTAAAGTTTTTGCAAGACCCGGCACGCCGATTAAAAGCACGTGCCCCCGTGCAAACATAGCGATAATTAGTTGCTCTACAATTGCATTTTGACCAATGATAACTTTGCCGATTTCACCCTTTACATCTATTATCGTTTTCGAAAGTCTTTCGAGCAATTCTTTGTCTGAAATATTAGAAGCCATGTTTCCCTTAGTTGATAATATGCAAAAATACTATGACGAACGAACTTTATGTTAATTTACAACAATAAGATATTAAAGTTTCACCTTATTTTATTTCTAAAAGTGTTAATTTTGTTGTTTAATATAAAAGCAAAAAAGAAAATCATGCTTCAGGTTATTCAGTATCAGAAAAGTGGAAAGATTTCAGTCGAGCAAGTTCCGGCTCCGGAATGCCCTCCAAACGGCATCTTGGTGCGTAATCACTATTCGTTGATTAGTGCCGGAACTGAGAAAACGACTGTTACCAAGGCAAAGAGTTCGCTCTTTCAGCGTGCTCGCCGCCAACCCGAAGATTTAAAATTGGTGCTTGATTTCATAAAAAAAGAGGGAATTCTCTCTACATTCAAACGAATTAAAAACACTCTCGATTCTTACAAGCCCTTGGGATATAGCTCCGCAGGGGAAGTTATCGTGAGTAAATCCGAAAAGTTCCAACCCGGAGATTTAGTTGCTTGTGCCGGCGCCGGAATCGCTAATCATGCTGAAATAATTGCAGTTCCGGAAAATCTTGCTGTGAAAATTCCCGACGGAGTTAGTGCAAAGCAAGCCTCATTCGCCACTTTGGGTGCTATTGCCATGCAAGGTGTCCGCCAAGCTCAACCTCGTATCGGCGAATCAGTAGCCGTAATCGGACTGGGGCTTATCGGCAATATTACAGTTCAGCTACTTAAAGCGTCGGGTTGCAGAGTCGCAGGCTTGGATATTGATTCATCATTATTTGAAAATGCTAAACAATGCGGATGCGACGAAACATTTTTATCCGATTTTTCAGCGATTCCAAAATTAAACGAATTCACTCGTGGTGCAGGTTTTGATTCCGTCATACTTGCTGCCGGAACATCGTCAAATGTGCCAGTTGAATTGGCTATGGAAATAGTTCGCAAAAAAGGGACCGTTGTTGTAGTGGGCGCTGTCGGGATGAATATTCCGCGTACACATTTTTATCTTAAGGAAGTTGATTTCAAAATTTCTTCAAGTTATGGTCCCGGGCGATACGACCCGGATTACGAATCCAAAGGGATTGATTATCCGATTGCCTACGTTCGATGGACTGAAAATCGAAATATGCAATCAATTTTGGATTTGATTGCGATGGGCAAACTCAATACCGAAAAAGTGACTTCCCATACTTTCGATTTGAATGATGCCCACAAGGCATATTCGATGATAACAGGCGAAGTAGATGAAAAATATACCGGAATTATTCTCAAGTACGACAATACGAAAAAAGAAATTTTAAAATCAGTCACAATTGCTAAAGTTGAAAAAAATCCCAATCCCGGAATCGGCTTTATCGGGCTTGGTACTTTTGCGCAAAATTATCTGATTCCGCCGCTAAAATCTGCTAATGCAAATTTAGTTGCAGTAGCATCCAATACGCCAATCAATGCGAAAACAGCTGCGGAACGCAACGGATTTGCAGTTTGTACGACTGACGGTTTAGAAGTTATCAATAATGCTGAAGTGAGCGTAGTATTTTGCGCCACTCGCCATGACAGCCACGCACAATTTGTAACCGCATCGCTCAAAGCAGGGAAGCCAATCTTTGTCGAAAAGCCTCTTGCTATCAATTACAATGAGCTTGACCAAATTATCGAAGCCTACGAGCAAACTAAAACACCGTTTATGGTTGGCTTTAATCGTAGATTTTCGCGAGCATTCACTGAAATCAAGAAGCAAATTGAAGGCAGAACATATCCAATCGTCATGACTTATCGGGTAAATGCCGGTTTTATTCCCAAAACTCATTGGGTGCAATCGCCTGAACAAGGCGGCAGAATAATTGGCGAAGTATGCCATTTCATAGATTGCATGGTGTATCTGACGGGTTCGCTGCCAAAAACTGTTTTTGCAAATAGTGTTTCGGGCGATAATATTGCAGATACAGACAGCGATAATATATCAATTGCACTTACTTTTGCTGATGGAAGTATTGGGAATATTATCTATACAGCAAAAGGTGGTGCGATGATGCCAAAAGAATATTGCGAAGTCTTTGCGTCTAATGTAAGTTATATTATGGATAATTTCAATAAAATGACTATATTCGATAAAAGCAATTCGAAGATTATCGAAACAGGTGCTTTGAAAGGAATAAATGAAGAAGTCGGAAAATTTATGAATGCAATTACTACCGGAACATCAATGCCGATAACTCCGCAGGAGATTTTTGCCGTTACTGAAGCAACTTTTGTTGCTGTCGAATCACTCAAGACCGGATTGCCGGGCGCTCTAAAATATATATGGAATAAAACTACTGAGGTATCATGAAAAGAATAACACTTGTAATTTTGACATTTTTAATTTTAACAGTCGTTCAAATTTTCGGATATACTCCGTTAAGCCAATCTAATATCGAAGAAATTGTTCCTTCTACAACAAGGTTAGTGACCGATTTGTCGGGCAATTGGGAGCATTCTTACAACGAAGTTGATTGGAGTCCGGTCAAATTGCCATATTCCGAAGAATCTAACCGACAAAGCGTTTACAGACGAGCAGTTGTGCTCCCTGAAAAGCTTTCAGAATCTTATTCGTGGCAATTATACTTCCTTGGGATTGACCACCAAATCGAAGTCTATTGGAATGAGCAATTCATAGGGCGGTACTTTGGAGGATTGGTTCCATTTGAAGTCAAAATCCCCGATAGAGTAATCAAAGGCGGAACAAATTCAGTCAAACTTGTGATTTCGTCTGCCAAAAGCAGTACCAAGATGATTAGGACACAACATCTTTTGGCAAGAAAAATTTATACGGGTGTAATTCGCGAGATACTTCTCTGCGGAACGCCTCATGTGTGGATTTCGGATATCGGTGTCAAGACCACTTTCAACGAAAATATGAGCATAGCGAATATCGCTACAAAAGTCAATGTAAGTGCAGGAAACTTGAAATATCTCGCAGTTAAAAAGCCCGTGTTTGATTCGACCGGAACAGTAGTACTACCGACAAATAAAGAAGAATATACTATAGATGTAAAAGTCAATTCTGCCGATGGAACTTTGCTGTTGAATTCTGAGCGAAAAGCTTTCACGATTGAAAGCGAAAGAACAGCAATTGTTCCCGTTTCCTTTTCAATTCCGAATCCTAACCTTTGGAGTCCTGATAATCCCTATCTTTACGTTGCTGAAATAACAGTTTATAAGGGTGGAATCAAAATTGATGATTATACTCTCAATTTTGGTGTCAAAGAGCTGACTATCATAAAAGATGAGAATAAGCCCCAAATCATGTTGAACCGACAACCATTCAAAATAAAAGGCGTGGGCTACATCGAGGACATCGCCAATGGTGGACAAACGCTCTTTTATAAGAGCATGGTGGATGACATCGAGATGATTAAAATTTTGGGAGCGAATTTTATCCGAACAAAATACTCGCCTCCGCATCCGCTTTTTGTGAATTTATGCGACCGAAACGGTATTTTGCTTGGGATAGATTTGCCTATTTACGATACTCCAATTCCACTTTTGAATATGGACGAAATCCAAATTTATACCCTGAATATCGCCAAGCAATTCATTAGCGTTTATGACAATCATGCGAGCGTCTTTTCTTGGATTATTTCTGATGGTGTCCCCGAATCTAATAATGACAACAGAACTTTCTACGATAAAATTATCGAAGTCTTCCGTAAAAATTCTAATAAATTGATAGCGAAAATTATCCCATTCGGATTTGACAAAGTTCATACGGAAGGATTTGATTTGCTTGGTTTGCGGGACGTCAAGATGAACAATAATTTGTTCGATGCGGATGAAGAATTTGCAAAGCTCAGAAAATCTGTTGGCGGATTGCCTGTATTCATGAGTTACGGTTCCTTGATTCAGCCGTTCAATCATAACGGTTACAGCGACCCACTTTCAATTGAATCACAGTCGTATAAAATTCTGAATACATTCAAAATCGTAAATAACAATAATGGTTCAGGTAGTTTAATTTCAAATTTCAACGACTACCTTCAGCATAATCCAATTTTAACTATAAATGGTGATGACTCCTATCTTAATACTGCCGGTTTGGTTGATAGGGACAGAAACCAAAGACTGACCTATTCTACGGTTCAAGCAATTTTCAATGATGAAAAAGACCCATTGTTGAATGCCGGAAGCCACCGAGAATCAACGCCGATTTCATTCATAGCTGTAGGGCTTGTGCTCGGCATCTTGTTGATTCTGCTCGTCAATCGCTTCCGTCGCTTCCGCGAATATTTGCTCCGTTCCTTACTTCGCCCGTACAATTTTTATTCGGATATACGCGACCAACGCATCATTTCATCATTGCAAACTATTTTGCTTGGGGTTTTGATATCGCTGACAGTTGGTATATATCTGGCTTCGATATTCTATTTTTACAAAGATAGTTTCGTTTTCCAATATGTTTTAATGCTAATTATCCCAAGCAAAGCACTGCAAATAGCCTTCTACAAACTTATTTGGATGCCGGAACTTACATTCCTGATAATATCGGTCATCAGTTTAGGTTTAGCATTTTTGACAGCGCTTATTATCAAAGGATTTTCGCTAATATTTCGTGCCAGAGTTTATTTCAACGATTGTACTGTATTGTCGTTTTGGGCGGCATTGCCCGCAATTTTATTGTTGCCGATTTCGATTATTTTGATTAGAATTCTTGCGATGGCACCATCCACAATTTGGATTTTCATTTTGTTATATCTCTTCACAAGTGCATGGACAATAGCGAGACTTTTACGCTCGACCTCAGTTTTATTTGATGTTCCAAGTCATCGGGTCTATTTTGTAGGCTTGATGTTTTTCTTATTGTCAATAGGTGTGCCGCTTGTGTTTTATCAAATCAATAATTCGATATTGGCTTATGCTCAATATTTTATCCAAATATTCTTAAGTTAATTATATGAAAGCATTATACGAAACTGATTTGCAGGGATTTGACCTTGTTCGCAGAGGCAAAGTTCGCG
Source organism: Ignavibacteriae bacterium HGW-Ignavibacteriae-1 (assembly GCA_002839825.1). Classification (GTDB taxonomy): domain Bacteria; phylum Bacteroidota; class Ignavibacteria; order Kapaibacteriales; family UBA2268; genus PGYU01. The sequence goes on from PGYU01000015.1 coordinate 53,646, forward strand.
ATGTTTATGACCTTGGTGAAAATCTACTGTTTATAGCAACGGATAGAATTTCGGCTTTTGATGTGATTATGCGTCAAGCAATTCCACAAAAAGGTGCAATATTGAATCGTATTTCAGCCTTTTGGTTTGCTCAAACGCAGCATCTAATCAAGAACCATTTCCTTACTATGGATGTTGCTGATTACCCTGAAAAATTGGCAGTCTATCGGAAAATCCTCAAAGATCGCTCGATGGTAGTCACGAAAGCTACTCCATTCGCAATTGAATGTGTAGTTCGCGGATATTTAGCCGGTTCCGGATGGAAGGAATACCAATCAAATCGTACGGTTTGTGGAATTGATTTGCCCGAGGGATTGGAACAATACGGAAAATTGCCCGAACCGATTTTCACTCCTGCTACAAAAGCCGAAACTGGGCACGACGAAAATATTTCTTTTGAGCAAGCAGTTGAAATCGTAGGCGAAAAAGATGCCTCTTTTTTAAGAGACATCTCTCTGAAAATCTATAAATTTGCACATGAATTTATGTTGCAGCGCGGTATTATTCTTGCCGACACAAAATTTGAATTCGGCAAAAACGCCGAGGGAGAAATAATTTTGATTGATGAAGTACTGACTCCCGATTCATCTCGTTTTTGGCTCAAAGAATATTATGCGCCCGGAGTGGAACAATACAATTTCGACAAACAAATTCTACGAGATTATTTAGAAACGATAGATTGGAATAAACAAGCTCCTGCACCCGAACTTCCCGATGAAATTTTATATTTCACACTGGAAAAATACAAGAAAGCATTCGAACTCATCACCGGCGATACTTGGATATCGGAATAATTTTATGAAGCAAAAGCCTTTGTTCATAGATGACCCAAAAGTTGTAGCATTCGATTGGGTGCTCTTTATCCCTGTTTTACTTTTAATTGCCGTTGGCTTGGTTTCAATTTATAGCTCAACCGCCGATGCCAATGCCTCGTCCTATTTTTACAGGCAATTATCGGCAGTTGGTTTGGGGCTTGTCGTAATGACGATAATAGTCTTTCTCCCGAAAAATTTTGTCAGTAATGCAACTCCATATATTTATGGTATCAGCGTGTTACTTCTTGTGATTGTACTATTATTCGGCACTGTGATTTACGGAACGAAAGGTTGGTTGCGAATAGGAAGTTTTTCATTGCAACCTGCAGAATTAGCAAAGTTTGGATTGCTTCTTGGTTTGGCTAAATATATCTCCTCCAAGGGTGTTGATGTCCGAAATATCAGAGGTAGCGGGATTTCTATACTATTAAGCATCATTCCGGCGCTTTTGATTTATTTGCAGCCTGACCATGGAACCGTCACTGTAATTATTGCCATACTCGGTGGTGTATTATATTGGGCAGGATTCAACCCATTTATCCTCTTTTTCATCGTGGTGATACCTGTTTTGATTTTACTCGCACTCAAGGGATTTGTTTTTTATGTTGTGGGTGCTGTAGTTTTTTCAGGATTGGCTATACTATTCAAACGAAAAATAGTGCTGACATTGATTGCAATAGGTATCTTCGTATCAATTGGCTTCATTGCCCCGATAGTGTATGGTAATTTGCAAGACCATCAAAAATCGAGAATCGAGACATTCCTCAATCCGGGCAATGACCCTCGCGGCACAGGTTATAATGTGATTCAATCGAAAATGGCAGTAGGCAGCGGTGGCTTGACAGGCAAAGGATTCATGCAAGGCACTCAAACTCAGCTCAGATATATCCCAATGCAACGAACGGATTTCATATATTCCGTGCCGACCGAAGAATTTGGCTTTTTGGGTGGAGCATTTGTATTGCTGTTGTTTAGTGTTTTATTAGTCCGATTAGTGTCGCTGGCTTCGATGTTTGATAAATTTTCGAGCGTGATTGCCGCAGGAACTGCGATGATGTTTTTGTATCATTGTATAATAAACATTGGGATGGTAATAGGTTTGATACCTGTTATGGGGATTCCATTGCCATTTATGAGTTACGGCGGCAGTTCGATGTTGATAAATTTAGCTGTTATCGGGATTATACTTAACAGCTACCGAAATCACAAAATCAAGCGAAATGTCTAATATTATTATCATAAATTAATTGATTATACGTGTTATCTCAAAGATTTTAAATTACTCTTATTATAGGAAACTTTATGGGAAAAATCAATGTCGAATTTTTTGATAAATTCGCAATTATAAGTCCAAGTGGTCATTTTACGGGTGGAGAAGAAACTGATGAATTGGTTGAAGTAATTGATAAGAACGGTATAGCCGCTAATTCCAATTTGATAATCAATCTCAAAGATGTCCAATACCTAAGTTCGATTGTGATTGGTATTATTGTCAGAATGCACGTTAAGTTCAGCGAATCTTCATACAAAATTGTATTCTGCAATCTGAACAAAACCCTCATGGACGTATTGAATATGACAAAGGTATCTTCTTACTTGTTGATTACCGAAGATATTGAAACTGCTAAAAGCAAGTTCAATTAAGCTTAGTTCCTTTACTAATGAAAAAAAATCACCAACCGATAAAATAAATTATCGGTTTTTGTATTTATTATTTTAGTATTTGACAACTTTTTTATACATTACTTAAAGTAATTATACATTTCTTAATCAGGAGTTTATATGTCAGCATTAGAATTGAATATCCATCGCAAGAACCCCGAAGCAAACAAGATTCTTAAAGTCGTTGATGCACTTAGAGACGGAGCGGTCATACTTTATCCGACTGATACACAGTTTACTCTCGGATGTGCATTATCCAACAAAGAAGCTATATCAAGGCTACGGGCTATCCGTAAGCTCCCCGAATCGCAATCTCTAACTTTTTTGTGCGATTCGCTGTCCAACGTTTCCGAATTTGCTAAAGTATCTGACGACGCATATAAATTAATCAAAAGACTTGTGCCGGGACCATTTACATTTATTTTGCCGGCTTCGAAATTAGTTCCAAAATTTGCACAAAATCCCAAAAGATTAACCGCCGGGATTAGAGTGCCGGAAAATGTACTATCGCAAGCATTGCTCAAATCGCTCGAATCACCCATCATCTCAATCTCTGCTAAATTGCCGGACAAAGGTGCTATGACAGAACCTTACGAAATATTAGAAGCATTTTCCAAACTCGTTGACATTGCAGTGAGTTCGGATGAATACGAATTCGCGGGCGAATCTACTATTGTTGATTTGACCGGAGACACTTACGAAATAATCCGCGAAGGCGCCGGAATGCAGAAACTCAAAGATTTCTTACTGTAATTTATCTATATGTTGAACAATTAGAGATAAAGTTGAGCAAAGATAAAATCCCTGTCACACCTGCTATCAGGTTGTTGAGAAACTTCAATGTTGATTTCGAACCTTTCGAGTACGAATACGAGGAAAAAGGCGGTACAAAGCAAACTGCCGATGAATTAAATGTTGAAGAACACACGGTAATCAAAACATTAATACTTGACGCTGACGGCGAAATTATCTGCATGTTGATGCATGGCGATAAGGAAGTCTCGCTAAAAGAGCTGGCAAGGCTAATGGGCGTCAAAAAGGTCGAACCATGCGACTCCAAAATCGCAATGAATGCCACCGGTTATATGTTTGGCGGTACGAGCCCTTTTGGCACAAAAAAGCATTTACCTGTCTATGCACAAGTAACCATTTTTGATTTGAAACGTATTTATATTAATGGCGGAAAACGGGGCTTAATTTTGCAATTAAGCCCCGATATTATTAAGACTATATTGAGCCCTGAACTTGTTGATGTTGCAATTTAATTATCGGAAAAATATGAAATACCTCTTTTTGTTACTTATACTGAACTTTTGTATCTCCAATTCGGCTGAAGCCGAGCAAACTCCCTTAGCCGCATTTCGTGTAGATAGCTTGTGGTACGTGATTGACCATGATGGCAATCAACTATTTTCACCTTTGAATGTGAATTATATCAATGATTATTCGGAAGGATTTTACACGATATTTCTCAAATACGAAGGAAAAGCTCGGTGGGCATTTATGACTGATGAAGGAAATATTGCTATGCCGGATTGCAACGTTATACGCAATTTTTCCGATGGCAGAGCTATGTTGATTCATATACTCGATACTTCAAATCAGCTGAGTATGTACGGGTTTATTGATAAAAACGGAAAAGAAGTTATTCCATCAATTTATCTTGACGCACTGAATTTCAGCGAAGGCAAAGCATGGGTAATGAATCGAAATGTTCGCGGATTCATTGATACAAACGGAACATTTTTGATAAAATTCGACGGCGAAACTTTCGGATATACTTTCAGTGAGGGTTATGCTGCAGTTGTAAACGAAAATTCATTATTCGGATACGTTGATACAACAGGTAAAGTCGTAATTGATTATCAATTTGATGATGCAGCGGAATTCAAAGAAGGCTTAGCTCGGGTCAATGTGCTCGGTATGTGGGGTTTTGTTGACAAACAGGGTGTAATGCGGATTCCTACTCGTTACGATTTTGCACATGATTTCAATTATGGACATGCCTTTATCGGAAGAGCCGTTGACAGTTATGAACAAGCTGTTTGGGGTGTAGTCAACGCATCAAACATTATGACAGTTGACTTCCAATACGAAGATGTGCGTAATTTCTCCGAAGGCATGGGAGCCGTCAGTTTAAACGGCAAATGGAGATTCGTTAATTATATTGGTCAAAAGGTAATTGAGCGTGAATTTGATTCAGCCGAAAGATTCAAAAATGGTTTAGCATGGGCAGTTGATAGCGAAACCAATGAACAAGGCTGGATTACTCCCGAAGGGAAATATTTAATTCATATCCCCGAAGAAGCAGATACAGTAATTGATTTACGATTCAACAAAAAAGTTAAATAGTTATTTGCGTTTCTTTCCGCCTTGCGTGGGGCGTTTTTTCTGATTAACATTTTGGTCACGGCTTTGTGTCTTTGCGCCGGGCACTGTTCTGCCTTGTGATTCTGCCAATTCTTGAGCTTCACGCATCTTCTTTTGCAACCACGAATCTTTCTTGGGTGCTTTTTTCAGCATTTCAAGAGTTGGGCGATTCTTAGAGAATTTGTTCAGGTAAACTTGTTGACCAATACTCAATAAATTGAACATGAAATAGTACAAGTTCAGACCTGCAGGGAAGTACGAGAACATGAATGTAAACATCACCGGCATAATATAAATCATGCTCTTTTGGCGTGGGTCAGTAACTGTAAGCTTTTGTTGGAAATACATAGTTATACCCATCAACAAAGCCAATCCCGAAATATGCGATAAACCGAGTATCGGATAGCCCCAGTCAATTATTTTATCATATACCGACAAATCTGTTATCCACAAAGCAAAATGCGCCTGACGCAAATCTAAGGAGGAACGTAACAGTTGCCATAATGCGAACAAAATCGGCATTTGGAGCAACATCGGCAAACATCCGCCTACGGGATTGACCCCATATTCGGAGTATAGCTTCATTATCTCCTGCTGCTGCTTTGTGTTGTCATCCTTGTATTTTTCACGGATTCTTGTCATTTCCGGAGCCAACAATTGCATCTTTTGTGCTGACTTCATCTGTGTGATGGACAAAGGATGCAATAGCAATTTCATAATGAAAGCAAATATGATAATTGCTATACCGTAATTTGGTACAAATCTATGTATGAATTTGAAAATCGGCAACATGAAATACTCGCTTATTTGGCGGATACCATATTTCCAACCCAAATTTACCATTGCTTGGAGATTATTCTCTCTCAGAGCATCGTAATCAAGTGGACCAATAAAATATTTGAAGCTTGTGCTTGAATTTTTGCCATCGAAAGGAACCCTGAGCGAGATTGTATAACGCTCAACCATACCTTCGTCTTTAATCTTTTTCATTCTGCCACTCAAATCAGCAGTACCATCGAAACTTTGCCAAGGTTCGGGGACAATTGCAACACCAAAATACTTCGTTTTCAAAGCTATAAAGTCTATTATTCCGGTCTCTTTTGATTCCGCCACTTCATTTTCAGTATCTGCATTGACTTCGGCAACGTCACCATTCATTTGAGCCAAAGCGTGCGCTTCGGTTGATTCATCCACAGAGCTATACTCTTGATATCTGATGCCCTCTTCCCATACAAGGTTATAACCTCTGTTGGGTGGAATTATATCGTCCATACCGAGCATTTCAATGTCTTGCTCGATTATATATTTATCGCCGTAAAATTTATAGGTTCTGATGATTTTTTTAGAACTCGAAATAGCTAATTCAAAACTAAATTCAACCGAATCAGTACCTGTAACTTTCAGATATTGATTTCCGGCATTATTAGCGGCAAAATACAAATCACGTGTGTCAATTCTAATTCCCTCAAAAGTCACGAACGTCATAAACAGT
>PGYU01000040.1 GCA_002839825.1 Ignavibacteriae bacterium HGW-Ignavibacteriae-1
TCATCAGGTGTCATTGTTGGTTTTGAATATACATTTATTTCGTTTACTAGATTTTTACTGTAATCAAGTCGATGTAATAGAGCATTTGATTCTAGATCATAAACAAGTATTTGGTATAATTGTTCTAATTGGTGATTTCCCTCACTATAAGTACAATTTAAATATCTATTGCTATTAGAAACTGATATGTCAAGATAGACCGTTCTCATGTCATCTTCAATTAATCTTCCAGAGAGGGGTATTTGGGGAATATTTACTACTTTTGAAAAATCATAAACATCATATCCTACTATCGAATCCCAAAGAGACACATAAACTTTCAGTCCATCATTAGTGATAGCACTACTGACCGCTTTTTTCCCGAAGTAAAGACTATCAATGAAATCACCAGTTACTGAATTCATTCTATACATCATTGAATCACTTACTATTATTATTAGCTCATCTTCTTGACCTGCAAAAGAGGCATTGTTAAATGGACGATAGGGTTCATCAGTTGCATTTACTTTCCAAATAGTAAAGTCTTCTACAGAGTAGGCAGAAGAGATAATAGTAACAAAGCAAACAGTAAGTAAAAGTAATTTTTTCATAACTAAACCTTATGATAAGATTATTAAAATTACTGAATATTCTGGATTTCTACAAGTTTACAAGCAAAGTGAGGTGCTTTTTCCCAATTAACCTGTTATTACTCATTACCGTTTTCTTATAAATAATTCTTATCTTTGTATCTTGTAAATCGACACAGAAAACAATGCTTCAAGTAGTCCAATATCAAAAATCTGGGGAAGTAAGGACAGAAGATATGCCCTCCCCACAGTGCCCTGCTAATGGGGTTTTAGTAGAAGTTCATAGCTCACTAATCAGTGCAGGAACAGAAAAAACATCCGTTGACAATGGTCAAGGGAGTTTGCTTACTCGTGCTAAAAAGCAACCCGACCAAGTAAAAGTAGTCCTAGATGCAGTAAAAAGCTATGGATTAAAAGAAACTGTTCGCCGAGTTAGCGCAAAGCTCAATTCATTCAAATTACTCGGTTACTCTGCATCTGGTGTAGTTATAGAATCCCGCTGTGATGAGTTCAAACCCGGTGATAGAGTAGCGGCAGCAGGTGCTGGTATTGCTAATCATGCTGAGATAATCGCGGTACCCAAAAATCTTGTAGTTAAAATTGCTGATTGCGTCACTTTCGAAGATGCGGCTTATACTACTGTAGGTGCAATTGCTATGCAAGGATTCCGCCAAGCCGAACCGAGTTTAGGCGAAAATGTGGTAGTAGTTGGACTAGGGCTATTAGGCTTAATAACTGTACAGTTTTTAAAAGCTGCCGGTTGTAATGTAATCGGAATGGATATAGACGATAGAGCTATGGAGTTAGGATTGCAATTCGGTTGCGATTCGGTACTGAAAAGCTCATCGGAAAATGTACAGACAGTAATAGCTAGATGCAATGGCGAAGGAGCCGACTCTACTATTATCACAGCCTCCACTTCGAGTAGTGCTCCACTTCAAATGGCTATGGAAATGACCCGAAAAAAGGGCAAAGTTGTCATTGTCGGTGCTATCGGTATGGATATGAAGCGACATCCATTCTACAAAAAAGAAATTGATCTGCGTATATCATCCAGTTATGGACCGGGTAGATATGATGCATTTTACGAAGACGATGGGCACGATTATCCTTATGCCTTCGTTCGTTGGACTGAAAACAGAAATATGCAAGCTTTTGTAGAGCTAATAGAAAAAGGCAGAATAGACGTAGAGAGTATGACTTCTCACGCTTTCGATGTGCAAGAAGCTAGCAAAGCGTATGATATGATTAGCTCATCATCTGCACCTTATCTGGGAATACTAATAAACTATCCGAAGCGAGAAGGAAAGCAAACGACTTTCGTTTCTACTGGTGCAATCACTACCGATTCGGAAGTTAAAATCGGCTTTGTTGGAGCTGGTCAATTTGCTCAGAATTATCTATTACCACCGCTAACTAAGCAAGGTGTATCATTCGTATCAGTAGCAAATAATAGTGCTGCTAGTTCTAAAACGGTGGCTACTAATTTTGGCTTTGCAAAAGCTGGTGCTAACCCATTAGAGTTAATAAAAGACAAACATATAAATACAATATTCATAGCTTCGTGGCACAATACCCACGGTGAATTTGTACTCAACGGAATAGAAAATAAAAAACACGTTTACGTAGAAAAACCTTTAGCACTTACATCAAATGAGCTAGAGAAAATAATAGAAGCAAGTTCAAAATCAGATAAACAGCTGATGGTGGGCTTCAATAGAAGATTTTCAAAGTCATTCACAACTATAAAATCAGAGTTGGCTGGTCACAAAGAACCTATGATAGTAAAGTACAGGGTGAATGCAGGACATATACCGGCTGACCATTGGTCACAGAAAAGTGAGGGTGGTGGACGTATTATCGGCGAGGCTTGCCACTTCATAGATACTATGGTTTACCTTACTGGTAGTATGCCTATCAGAGTTTATGCAGAATCACTTTCGGGCAATTCGGAAGCTAAGCTGAACGAAGACAATGTAGCTGCTACTATCAAATTCCAAGACGGTTCTGTCGGAGTGCTCGAGTATTTCTCTAATGGAGACGGTAGTTTGGGCAAAGAATACTGCGAAGTGTTTTGCGAGAACTCCGTTTACGTTATGGATAATTTTAACACTGTTACCATCCACAAAGGAAAGGCAGCAAAGTCTATCAAGATGGACGGCGAGAAAGGAATCAAAAAAGAAATGGAGTTATTCGTTAGCTCTATAAAATCTGGCAAAGCATTAATCCCAAAAGAAGAATTATTTGCTGTTACAAAGTGTACTTTTGCTATTTTAGAATCATTAAAAGTGTCGCAATCAATTACAATATCATAAATGAAAAAATTAATACTATTAATACTACTAATTAGCTTTTCTGCTACCTTCGCTCAGTTCGATACTACCCAAGTTACTGAGACTTATGGAATGAATAGAAAAGTAATAGACCTTACGGGCAAATGGAAAGTATCCTACGATGAAGGCGATACTTGGTCTGTCCAACACGTACCCTCTACTAGCTATGAGAACAAAACTCTCCTTTACAAAAAGACCATAACGCTATCAAAAGCAGATTTGGCAAATAGGACTTTTCACTTAGAAGTAAACGGAATCTCAGACAATGGTGAATTCTATGTGAACAACCAGTTCTTGGGTAGCTACTTCGGTGGAATGACTCAGTTTTGGGTGGATTTACCAGAGAGTTCTCTGAAAGTAGGCGACAATGAACTAAAGATAAAAGTAAACCCAACGGAAGGGTATGCTCGCCAAATACAACAACTACCAATGCATGCAACAAGAGCCGCTTCTGGTATAATCAGAAAGATTGACTTAATAAGCACTGCTGGTGCTTGGGTGAGCGGTATCAGCTCTTCGTACAAATTGGCTGATGGTAATACGAGTGCTTCTCTCAAGATAAAGGGTGCTATTACCACAGGGCAGAACGGCTCAGTTAAAGGTAATGTTACTGTTAAAACTTACCTGAAAAACAAAGAAGGTCAATATGAGATTGGTACTTCTAGCATGAATGTAAGCAATTCTAGAGTTTATAATTTCGAATCGAAAGGCATTGTAAATAGCCCAAAACTATGGTCACCAGATGAACCGAACCTATATAGCATAGTAGTAAAAGTTATAAAAGGCGGCAGCGTAATAGACCAAAGCGAAATCTCTATCGGATTCAAAGACGTAACAATAGTTAGCTCTGACAATGGGAACGGATTTTTACTAAACGGACAACCCTTTAAAATACAATCTGTTAACTATGTAGATGATATTAATGGGCAAGGACAATCACTTTCTGATGTTCAATATGAAAAGGACATAAGAGAAATAAAGAAATTGGGTGCTAATGCTATTCGAGTAAAATTCGGATTACCTCATCCGTATCTTATAGATCTATGTAATAGATATGGACTTCTAGTTCTCTATGAATTACCGGTTTATAATACACCTACATCGATTCTGAATTCAGACGAGATAAAGGTTAGAATCAAGAATATAGCGGACAGAATATTGACTACAATTGATAATTCCCCATGTATTTTCAGTTATGGCTTGTACTCTTATTCTTCCGAAGGGCAGAACCAAACTAAGAGCTATACAGAAGATATACTCGCTATAATGAACAAATACACTAATAATTTGGTTCATAAAACTATATACTCTGGTTCTGATTATCCGAACATAAAGGGATATGATTTTTTAATATACAATTTCAAACATAAGACATTCGATTTCAATAAGCAATTAGTCCGCCTGAAAGAATTGCAACAAAATTCGGGAAGTTTACCTATAGTTTGTGAGCTAGGAACTACTGTACAAAAGCATAATAAAAATGGATATGCCGATAAACTTTCATTGGAATTTCAAGCGTATTATTTACTGAATTCATACTCTGTTTTCAAATCAGCGAATCTGGCTGGCTACACTATAGACACGTACAATGACTATCTACTCCAACAACCAACTATGATTAACAATAGTGATGATAAATATGTTTACACGTCAGGGTTAGTTGATAGACAAAGAAACGAAAGAGCGGCATTCAAAGCTGTAAAATCAATTTTCAATAAAGAGAAGGAACCATTACTAACTGCTGGAAGCGACCCAGCTGGCGATCAAACAATTGTATTTATAATCACAGGTATTTTCTTCGGATTAGTATTCTTGATGATGATAAATAGATTCAAACGTTTCAGAGAGTATTTTTTCCGCTCGGTATTACGACCTTATAATTTCTATGCAGATATCCGTGACCAACGATTAATCTCTGCAATTCAAACTAGCGTACTAGCATTGCTAGTATCTGTTTCAACTGCTTCGTTCATAGCAGCCACGTTCTATTATCTACGATTCAACGATACATTAGAATATTTCCTAAATATCATCGTACCTATTCAGATAATCAAAGAAAATTTATTTACAATGGTGTGGTCACCTGCATTGCTAATATTAGTAATGTCGTTGATAATTGTACTTTACATATTACTACTAGCAGCTTTTCTTAGAGTAGCCGCTTTTGTTTTATCTGTAAGACTATTTTTCAAAGACGCATTTACATTAGCAACTTGGGCATTAATACCGACATTATTATTACTTCCAGTTTCTGCATTTATGATTAAAATTTTCGAGCAAATGGAAAATGGATATTTATTGATATTTTTGATATTAGTAGTTGTGAAAATATGGTCGGCCCTCAGATTATTCAAATCCTCTGCTGTGGTATTTGATAAGCCAAGAGGTAAAGTATATCTGACAGAACTAGTTATTATATTAGTCTTCGTAGGTATTCCATTGTTGATTATGCAATTGGATAGATCAATTGTAGATTATGTACTTTATATTTACTCGGTGATGGTATGAGCTTAGCACTTTATAACATAGATATTGATGATTTGAAATTAGTCCGCAAGGGCAAAGTACGTGAAGTATTTGACTTAGGTGAATCGTTGCTAATAGTTGCGACTGACCGTATCTCGGCTTTCGATGTGATTATGAATGAGCCAATTCCTGAGAAAGGAAAAATACTCAATCAAATATCGACTTATTGGCTGAATAGCACAAAACATATTATTAATAATCACTTAATAGCTAGTGATTTTTCTGATTTCCCCGATTCACTATCAGCTCACAAGGAAATATTATCTAAGCGTAGTATGATAGTTAGAAAAGCGAAGCCACTACCTGTTGAATTTATAGTCAGAGGTTACGTAGCTGGCTCTGGGTGGAAATCATACCAAGAGAGCGGAAAAATCTGCGGTATAGAGATACCGGTTGGATTAAGAAAATTCGAGCAATTACCTGAGCCAATATTCACTCCATCTACTAAGGCAGATGAGGGGCACGACGAGAATATAAGCTATGAACAGTGCTGCGAAATACTAGGTCAGAAAACTACGGATATGCTAAAAGCAATTTCGATAGAGTTATACAATTTCGGTGCAGAAAGATTAGCTAAATCAGGCATACTACTAGCTGATACAAAATTTGAATTTGGTGAGCTGGAAACAGGCGAAATAATATTGATTGATGAGGCACTAACGCCAGATTCTTCGAGACTTTGGTTGGAGGAAACTTACCAACCCGGTGAAGAGCCCCAAAACTATGATAAGCAAATACTAAGAGATTACTTAGAAACTTTGGATTGGGATAAAACCCCTCCTGCGCCTATGTTACCTGACAATGTAATTAATAAAATAAATGCTAAATACTTAGAAGCATATTACAAGATAACTGGAACTCAGTTCGTTGGGTAATTCATTAGAATATAATCTATCGGAAACCAAAGTAGAAAATTTCGATTGGACTACTTTTTTTACTGTTATTATGCTTACACTAATGGGATTATTATCCATTTACTCCGCAACTGTATCATTTGCCGGAAGCTTTTTCGATAAGCAAGTAATATCTGCTGCAATCGGTGTAGTTGTATTAATTTCCGTAGCATTTTTCCCACACAGAAAGCTCAGAGCAATGTCATATTGGATATACGGTTTATCTGTTATTCTTCTAATAGCTGTACTTTTCATTGGTGTCAGAATAAATGGAACAATGGGGTGGATACGGTTAGGTGGGTTCAATATGCAGCCAGCGGAAATAGCTAAACTTGGTCTTTTGATGGCTCTGTCTAACTATCTATCTCAAAAAGGAAAGAGCATAAGTAAGATTAATATATTAGGTAGATCTACTCTGTTCCTATTGCCACTATTAGTTTTAGTTATGTTGCAACCCGATATAGGTTCTGCATCAGTGCTAATAGCACTCTTCTTAGGTATATTATTTTGGACAGGGTTTAGTTCTATTATTTTGTTAGTGATAATCGTCGCTCCATTTATATTAATAGCCTCACTAAGTGATACGCTGTTTTATCTAATAGGTGCGAGTGTATTTTCTGTAGTTGTACTAATGCTCAAAGGCAGAATACCTCTCAAAATATTGGCTGTTGCAGTGCTTTTCGTTGTTGGTCTAGCCGGACCTATTGTTTACAAAAGCATGGCGCCGCATCAACAATCGAGAATTGATAGCTTTTTGGATCCTGAAAGTGACCCAAGAGGCAGCGGATATAACGTGATGCAATCAAAACTGGCTGTTGGTAGTGGTGGGATAACTGGCAAAGGTTTCCAACAAGGAACTCTGACGCAACTTCGCTATATACCTGAGCAATGGACAGATTTTATCTATTCCGTACCGACTGAAGAATTTGGTTTCCTTGGTGGTGCTGGTATTATATTCCTATTCGGAGTTCTAATACTAAGAGCAGTAAAACTAGCAACAGAAAATGATAATCCTTTTTTCAAAATACTCTGCTTTGGGATTGGTGTTATCTTCCTCTACCATATACTAATCAATATAGGTATGGTCATAGGCATGATGCCAGTGATGGGTATTCCCCTGCCATTTATGAGCTATGGAGGTACTTCGTTACTCTTCAATATGACTTTGGCAGGTATGTTACTAAATGCAAATCGTACACAAAAGATGCTCTGATATGAAAATAGCTGTATCTATAGGTGATGTAAATGGAATAGGTCTAGAGTGCTTCGCAAAGGCCTTAAGTAAACTTTCCAACGACAGGAACGAAATTAGTTTCATTCTTTTTGGCCCATATAGATTGATAATAGACTATCTCGACGGGTTAGATATAAATTTTGAAGAAATAGAAAATGGTATAAAGCTCACTGGTTATAATGTCGAAATTCTAAATAAAGGAATAGACGCTTCTATAGAATTCGGTCAGATAACAGCAGAGGCAGGCAAAATAGCTGCTGATAGCATAGCGGATGCTGTCGAGTATATCAAAGCCGGTAATGCTGACATCTTATTAACTCTTCCAATTAATAAAAAAGCAATATCCTTATCGGGCTTCAAATTCCCAGGGCATACAGAAATGCTTGGAGAATCGTTCGGAGCTGACCCTTTGATGATTCTGTTTAGCGGTAGTGTTCGAGTTGCTCTAACTACTGTTCATGTGCCAATAAAGGCAATACAAAAGCTACTCCGACCTAGACTAATCGAAAGTAAGTACGCAGCATTAGAAAGATCATTGCGTTTGGATTTTGGTATTACTAAACCACGTATAGCTATTCTTGGGCTTAACCCACATGCAGGTGAACAAGGCAATATAGGTACAGAAGAGATTTCATACATAAATGATACTATAGACAAACTTAATATTAGAATTGATACTGCAACAGCTGAAGGCCCATTCCCAGCTGATGGTTTC
>PGYU01000016.1 GCA_002839825.1 Ignavibacteriae bacterium HGW-Ignavibacteriae-1
AAATGCCACGCGAAATTATTCGTGCTATCGGCATTTTGAAAAAAGCTGCTGCAATGACTAATAACCAGCTTGGAACTTTGGGCTCTGAAAAGTTGGATTTAATAATTCAAGCTGCCGATGAAGTAATTGCCGGAACTTTAGATGCTCATTTTCCGCTATCTATCTGGCAGACCGGCTCGGGCACACAATCCAATATGAATGCAAATGAAGTCATTTCGAACCGTGCTATCGAAATTGCAGGTGGTGTAATGGGCAGCAAAAGCCCAATTCATCCGAATGATGACGTAAATAAGTCGCAAAGCTCAAATGATACTTTCCCAACTGCAATGCACATTGCAGCTGCCGAAATTTTGAATAATAAATTAATTCCGTCAGTGCAAGTATTGATGGATACATTGAATAAAAAAGCTATCGAATTTGATGATGTAATCAAAGTCGGCAGAACGCATTTAATGGATGCCGTTCCGCTTACTTTGGGGCAGGAATTTTCGGGCTACGTCAAGCAATTGGAAAATGGTATCGAAAGAATCCGCTTGGTAATGCCCGGTTTGTTCGAATTAGCACTCGGCGGAACAGCCGTTGGCACCGGACTAAATGCACATCCGCAGTTCGCTGTCAAATCAGCCGAAGCTATTGCATCACTGACAGGATTGCCATTCGTTACAGCACCCAATAAATTTGAATCACTCGCTGCTCATGACGCTCTGGTTTTTGCTCATGGAGCGCTGAAAACATTGGCAGCATCGCTCATGAAAATTGCTAATGACATTCGCTGGTTGGCTTCAGGTCCACGATGCGGAATCGGCGAGTTGACCATTCCCGAGAACGAACCGGGTTCCTCAATTATGCCCGGCAAGGTCAATCCTACTCAATCCGAAGCTATGACTATGGTCGTCGCTCAAGTTATGGGCAATGATGCCACAATCAATTTCGCCGGTACTCAAGGCAATTTCGAGTTGAATGTTTTCAAACCCGTTATGATTTTCAATTTCTTGCAAAGCGCTCGCTTACTTGCCGATACTTGCGTAATGTTCAACGAGCATTGTGCTGTTGGCATCGAAGCGAATAGAACTCAAATCAGCCATTTTGTGAATAACACGCTAATGCTCGTAACTGCACTCAATCCTCATATTGGATATGACAATGCGGCAAAAATCGCAAAACATGCTCATCATCACGGAAAAACTCTGAAAGAAGCCGCAATCGAGCTTGCAATCTTGAGTGAGGAAGATTTCGACAGATTAGTAAATCCTGCTGATATGCTCGGTCCGAATATTAAATAACGATTATCACGATTTTTTTTGATACATTTGCGGAATAGTTCAACTGTTCCGCTTTTTTTATGATTGAAAACAAAAATATTTCCTTAGAAAATTTAAATACATTTGCTATTGATGCAATTGCTTCATCAATGCTTGTTATCGAATCGGAAAGTGATTTGATTGACTTATACGATAGTGGATTTTTTGAAAAATCCGGATTCATTGTCCTTGGTGGAGGCTCCAATATTGTTTTTGTTGATGATGTTGTCCAAAGTCCGATTTTGAAAATTGAAATCAAAGGGCTGGAAATTGAAGATTCATCAGATTCGAGAACGATTACGGCAGGTGCCGGTGAAAATTGGCACGAATTTCTTGAATTTTGCATCCGAAATCAATCTTACGGAATGGAAAATTTGGCTCTTATTCCCGGAACTGTTGGCGCTGCACCTATTCAAAATATTGGTGCTTATGGCGTTGAACAAGAAAATTGCTTTCTCTCGCTGAGAGCATTCGATGTCAAATCCGGACAATTCATAAGCTTCGGCAATGATGCTTGCCAATTTGCTTATCGTGATTCATTTTTCAAAAGACATAAAAATCAGTATATCATAACATCCGTTTCGTATAAACTTTCTAAAGAATTTGAGCCGAATATTTCATACAAGGATTTGAGCGATAGATTTGATGGTGTTGCGCTAAATAAAATTTCTCCGATAGAATTATTTGATGCAATTTGCGATATCCGCCGCAAGAAAATCCCTTATCCCGAAAATACCCCAAATGCGGGCAGTTTTTTCAAGAATCCCGAATTGAATCTAGAATTTTATGATTTATTGAAGTCGAATTTCCCTGATATTGGTGGATTCGTCAATGGTGATAAAATAAAAGTTCACGCAGGTAAATTGATAGATTTAGCCGGATTGAAAGGACACAGAATGACGAACTCAAATATTGGAGTATCTGATAAACATGCTCTTGTGCTGGTTAATTACGGCGGCGGAAAGGGGAGAGAGATATTTGAATTATCCGAATTTATCATTGATACTGTCAAATCCAAATTTGGCATCAAGCTCGAGCGAGAGGTAAATCTTGTTTAAGATTTGTAGGCAAATTCATATTGCCGATTAAAATCAAACCCAAAAATACCGGAATCCACAATCGGATTTCGATTAAATATCCTCCCAAAAAGCACACGAGCAAATAGGGTAGAGCAAATATTAAAAAAGCAAGTCCGGCTTTTTTTTCGACAAGTGACTCAAATCTCATAATCATGAGATATGTCAACGCAACAAAAAATGCTATTCCCGCAAAATTATAAATACTAAAAATATTTGAAATATATGTGAATTCTTGAATTACTGATTGCTCAAAACCGAGACTAAATCTCAAAGCTAAGTAAGTTGCTACGAATACTATAGTGCTTATGATAAGTTCAATCAGATGCTTTCTCGAGCCGACAAAGCCAATTAGCACAGCTCCGTGCATTGCCAACAAAAGTGCTGACGATTCGCGATTCAATGTGCTAATGATTATCACAATCAAATATGCGAGGAACATTGTATTATCTGGCTTTTTCAGATGATTTAGGAGGAACATAAATCCCAAAATTTGGAGAAAATACGAAATATTGTCGTAAGAAACGATGACAAAATGGGAAAATACAATCAGCAAATTAACGATTAGCAACTCATTTATTAAACTTTTGGCTGAGTGTTCGCGGGATAAGTGGCTCGTCCGATAGATAAACAATGTAGTCATTGTTATAACGCCAAAGAAAGTATTCAGCAAAAAGTAGGAAAGATAGACATGTGGCTCTGCTTGAAGTTTTTGCGATATAATTCCTATTCGACTAATTTCACCCAATTGTGTTTGCCAATCGCGCATAAAATCAAATAGCATTTCCATCAAACCATAACTCAATATGCGATATTTGTATATTCCCGAATAATATTGGGATGAAAACGAAAGTTCCGTGAAACTCCCGTGTGTATAAGCGGTAAAAAAATAAAAATATACGATTACATATAGCACAATAGGCAAAACAATGCAAAGGGAAATAAAAAGCAAATTCCTATGCAATGTGCCTACATTTATCATGGCAATACAACAAATTTGTTCTTGTTCGCAAAGACTTCGACGCCTTCCGAGTTTGTTCCGCTGACTTCATATGTATAAATCCCCGGTGGAATAAGTGCTCCGTGTCTGTCTCTGCCGTCCCATTCAACGCCACCGTTGCCGTTGTTTTCCAATAAGCTGATAATTTCTACTCCGTCGAGGCTCATGATTTTGACAGTAGCAAATTGAGTTAAATTCGCAAAAAATATCTTTGGCTCTTCGGACAGTACAATCGGGTGCGGGAAAACATACGGGTCTATCAGATCGTCCGATGAAATCACGAAACCGAGCGTATTGCCCGGACCTTTTGTAATTGGAGTGCCGTCCGTAGAATTGATATTATATGCCGAAATAGTGTAGTTGAATCCTCTTGAACCTCTGTCTCTCAGACTTTGGCTTATATTGAGCAACACTAATGTGGAATCTGTAGAGCTGCGTTCTGCAAAAAGAACTTCTCCGAAAGGTTTCATTACATAATTCGCCCTATTTGACGAGCTTTCCAATTCAACCGGTTCCGAAAATTCTAATTGCAATAATGTTTCCGATAAAAAGATGAGTTTAACCAAAAATATTTCTTCTTCGACAGGTTCAGTGCTATAAGTGAAAAATGAAGAATCTGCTGTCACTAAATTATCAAATCTATCCAAAAATGGATTAATCACGAGTTTATAGTTTTTATTCGGTTCAAAATTAATCGGAAATGTAACGATAGCGACTGAATCATAGCTTGTAATAGTGCTCGAGCTTGCTGATAAGTAATTACCTTCGTTGTCGAATAAGAGAAATATACCGGCTTCAAGATGATTATGCGGCAAAAATCCGCTGAATACTACCTCTACGACATTCTTGTCAGTACTTTCTGCACTTATAAATTTTGCAGGAGCAACAGCAAAAATAGTAGCAACATCTGTGTAATCACTCAATTTGTCGGGCTTAGTGGAATTGAAGCTACGCAAGACAAATTCATAAACTCCGCCTGGAGTGAGCCCTTGAATTATCAGTTCATTAAAAGTAGTTTCTTTTATTAAAACTGCATTGACATTATTGCCATCTTGAACTAATTGATATACCAAATATGTTTCGGCATCATCCATCATATCCCAAGTTAGTTTTCCGCTGACGGCATCGATTGCTACACCTTTGAAATTGGTTGGCATTTTGGGACCATCGAATCCCTTGCGATACTCGAAAAAACGCATCGAACTGAATGTTGTGAATCCGATTTCGTTCATGCCGTTTCCATCAATATCTGCGATTAATGCTGAATTGGACAAAGTTGACGGATACCACCAGAATTTTTCAAATTCCTTGCTTTGCTTGTTGTACCTGTAAACATAAAGGTTCGGGAATGGTGAGAATATTATCTCATCACCAGGCTCGCCATCCAAATTTCCGCTCGAAATTCCGTTTCTGTAGCTGAAAAGTGTCCTTACAAAGCCTTGCTTCACGCCATAAAAATGTTCCTTCCAAATTTCCTCGTAACTGTTATGACCATCTGATTTTAAAACTCGTGCAGTCCAAATATTCGATGGAGCCTCATTATTCTGGAACAATATTTCGGATTCGGCAAACATGTGGATGATTTCGGGAATTCCGTCACCGTCAATATCGGCAGATGTCAGAAATTGATTTGAATTTGATTTTTTTGTAGAATCAACCCATTCGATGTTAAATGCACCGTTATCGTATTGATAAATAAGCACGTTGCTATTTGTATTCACAAAGCATAATTCAAGTTTTCCATCGCCGTCCAAATCAGCGATAGTAGAATTTCTTGTGATTGGGACATTTCTAAGGTTTTCAGGCAATTCTGCGGTTGTTTTTATTTTGTATTCACCGTTAACATGTTCATATACAAGATAGTGGCGGTTCTCAACTTCGTAACGGTAGCCTATCAATTCTTTTTTCCCATCGCCATCAAGGTCATACATTTGTTCGCCCCAAAATGAAGTTTCGACCGGATTCTTGAAAACTTGCTTAGCAAAAGGATTATCACCTAAGAAATTTCCTTGTTCCGAAACTGAATTAAATTGGGCTGTTGCAAAAATTTCAGGAATGCCATCGCCGTTCGAATCTCCCATACCGACAGGTATCCAAGCCGCAGCGGAAGTATCTCTGAGCACGAGCTGTCCGGATTGGTACTGATAAATTTTTGTCGTCCCGATATTCAAACTCGACAAATCGTTTACAACAAATACCGGATTGCCATCGCCATATAAATCATAGTGATTGTTATTAATGTAGGAACGATGAATTGAATAGGGTTTTGGGTCGAAATTTTCAGTCGTCCAAACATCATTTTCCACAGAAAATTCAAATTCACGAGTCAAAGTATCACCGGAATTTGTAATCACTTCAGCTATTGCTTGATAAGTTTGCCCGGGAATAAGCCCCGAAAATATTTCGATTGAATGATAAATGCTCTTATGTTTGGATTGCTTCAAATATGTATATCCATCACTTCCATTTGCTCTATATTTCACTGTCATAGTGCCTTTTTTGGAGGTTTTGGCACCGATTAGTATCACTCTTTTATCATTTGCAAATGCCGACACGACATTCAGATACTCGAATTTGGCGCTATCATTTTCATTCGTAATGTTTATAGTTATCCTGCGTTCGATTGTCTTTTTGTTCTTGAGATTTACATAAAGCGACACATTATATTTTCCCGTCATTAAATTGCTAATATCAATTGAGCCGAGCTTGTCGTTGATTTTCTGACGATTATCCGTGTAAACTTCGGTCCAAACATCCGGCAAAATTCCTCTGCCAATTTTAATAACATAGCTATCGAAAAGTGGAGTAGCAACAGAGCCGTAAACATCAATAATTGGGGTTCTATCTATATAAAATTCAGTTTCATTTGTGGGTGAATCAATCGCAAATACCGATGCGCCGACAAAATTAACTGCTTCATAAGCATCTAAAATTCCGGAACCGAAGAACACATCCCAGCCTTCATCGCCGATGTCGTAAGATGTAGCTGATAAAATTCCATGAATTTCGCTCGGTTTCAAAGTCGGGTCAATTTCAAAAAGCATCGCTACAACGGCAGAAACGTGCGGTGCAGCAATTGAAGTTCCGGAAACATTGGCATAATCGCCACCTGCGACAGTTGTCATGACTTGTTCGCCCGGGGCAACCAAATCTATGAACGAGCCGTAGTTGCTTCTACCGTATCTGCCACCCAAGTAATTCGTTCCGCCCACGTTGATAACTTCGGGATAAATTGATGGATAATGCTCGCCAAACCAGCCCGTATTACCTGCCGATGTTACCATGACACATCCGGCATTGTAAGCGAATTTAATTGCATCATACATTATGGGCGATTCGTAGCGCTCGCCAAAGCTGAAATTCAGGACTTTTGCACCGTTCAGCACCGCATATATGATAGCTTTCGCAATGTCATCCGCTTCGGCATTTCCCGATATATCAAATGCTTTAGATGTTAAAATCCTCGCTCCGGGTGCCACACTTGCTATTCCAATTTCATTATTCGTAGATGCTGCAATTATCCCCGATACACTTGTGCCATGGTCGCCTTCATCTTCGGGAATTGGGTCGGGTGAAATATAATCGCCAAAATTAACCACATCTTGGTCAACAAAATCGTAGCCTATCACATCATCAACAAAGCCATTTCCGTCATTGTCAATTCCGTCAAAATCACCCGAAACACCGTTTCGGACTTCATTCACACTCCAAGCATCAAATCGCCCGTTACCATTTATATCTTCTTTAGAATTAATCCACAATCCGCCCATCAAATCGGGGTGTTCAAAGTCAATCCCTGTATCAATTACGCCAACAATTACGCCCTTGCCGTCAGCCTTTTCCCATGCTTTTAGAGCATTGATTTGCTTCAAATTCCATTGTTGGGAAAATAGTGAGTCATTTGTTTTAGCGATTTTATTGATTGAATAAATATGATTTGGCGTAATGCTGATGAGGCTTTCATCATTTTGGAATAATTCATTCAATTTTTCAAACTCTTCTCTTGTAACTTTTACTTCGTAATAATTGCCAAGCACACTGAGCAAGTTTTGAGCTTCAGCACTCATTAATTGGTCTGAAATTTTTTCGGTATTAATCATTTCGTTCCGGAAAACTTTCTTCACTTCTAAATCGAAATTAACTCCGGCGATTCGTTGCTCGAGATTGCCGGTGTATTTGATAATGTAGGAGGCGCTTTCTGCAGATTGAAGTTCAACCGAGGGATTTAAATGAATTGATAATGCCACAATTGCATATGCAATTAAAAATCTTATGTTCATGCTCATATTTACTCGCGAAATAATAAAAGAGTGCCATTACTTAAGACGTAATGGCACTCAAAAGTTTTATAGAAAATGAAAAAAATTATTTTTTGCTCAATTTCTTGACTAAATAATTGTCATTTTTGCAGCTGATTTCGTACTGGAATTCAATACCATTGTATCCTTCGTACATTATGTCTATACCGTATTTGCCTTCGCATAATTCTTTAATCAATACGTAGCCGTTTTCGACTATGCCTTCGCGTTGAACTTTGCCATCTTTCCAAAGTCTGACCTTTGCACCGTTCAAAGCTTCTTCGGTTTCGGCATCTTGAACTGCGATTTTGATTTGACCATCGCAACAAACAGCTTCGAGTTTTTTATCAATTGTGATATCGTCGTGGCATTCTACACTTGTTTCAAATTCAATAGCTTGATAGCCTTCTTTCATCATCACGACTTTATAGCTTCCATTGCACAATATTTTACCTGTAGAAGCGGTGCCATTTTGTGTTTCCAAAGTTTTCTTGACTGTGCCGCCCTGCATCAACTTTATTTTCACTCCGTTCAATGGATTGCCTTCGCCATCTTTTACGATAAAGTTGATATTGTTATCGCAACATTCATCTTCTTTAGCGGTTAATTGAATAGTTTTTTCAACACCTTGCTCGCAATCTTCGATATAAACATAATCTTCCGTAACTTTGTAATTTTCATGCGCTACGCGAATCCAATATTTGCTCACACAAAGCTTAGTGAATTCGACACCACCGTTATCACCTGTTTTCTTAATATCTTGGAATTTATTATCCAATCGTGTGATTTTGACTTCTGCATCCGGAATTGGATTATTAGTGGTTTTATCTCTTACAATGATTTTCAAAGAACCGCAACAATCTTCGCTATTCTCTTTAACTAAAGTCTTTTCAACGGTAATATTCTCTCCACAATCGAAAATTTGGTAACCTTCTTGACCTTTGTAGGTGTCTTTTAGGATAGCATAGGAATATTTGCCTTTGCATAACTCGTTATATGTGAGTTTGCCTTCTTCATTAGTATAATTGTCTTCTACTAACTTCCCATCGCGATAAAGGTTCACTCTTGCATTACTGATTGCATTACCATCTTCATCTCTGACAACAAAATTTAATGAATTGTTGCAACATTCTTCTTCTTTTTTAATTAAAGTTTTTTCTACTGAAATGTTTTCTTCACACTCGAAAATATGGTAACCTTCAAGACCTTTGTACGTTTCTTTTAGGATAGCATAGGAATACTTGCCTTTGCAAAGTTCATTGTAAGTGATTTTTCCTTGGTCATTTGTTCTTCCATCATGAACAGCCTTGCCGTTACGATAGAGTATGACTTTTGCTTCGTTAATTGGATTACCGTTTTCGTCTTTAACCAAGAAATTCAAAGTGTTGTTGCAACATTCTGAGTTATCTTCTTTAACCAAAGTTTTATTAACAGTAATATTTTCTTCGCAATCAAAGATGTGGTATCCTTCGAGCCCTTTGTAGCTATCTTTAAGAATAGCGTAGGAATATTTGCCTTTGCATAACTCCTTATATGTGAGTTTGCCTTCTTCATTTGTTTTATTGTCTTCTACTAACTTGCCATCGCGATAAAGGTTTACTCTTGCATTGCTGATAGCATTACCATCTTCATCTGTGACAACAAAATTTAGAGTGTTGTTGCAACATTCTTCTTCTTCTTTGACTTTCATTTTAATAGTCAAATTTAAAGTATCACAACTTACTATTGTAAAATCTTCTTCAACTACTTTATAGCCATCGAGAGCGAATCTCAGCCAATATTTACCGGCACACAATGCCCCAAAGCTTTGAATACCTTCGCTATCGGTATATTTCTTTTCGCTCCAATCCTCTCCTCTTGCAACTTTAACTTCGACACTATCAAGGGGTTCGCCGGTTTCGTAATCTAAAACTTGAACGGTCAAATCACCGCAACAAGAATCTTCTTGCAGGAGTTTGAAAACTACAGGAGTTTTTCCGGCTTCTGATTTATGTGCGTCGAAAAATGTTTCAAAGTCTCCGGAAATTGTTGCGTATTCGGCATGTGTGACTCTGTAAGTCAATCCTTCCTTGTTGATTGGGATTGATGTAAGAGTAAATTTTCCTTCTATATCTGTGATATCGCTTGCAATCAATTTGTCTTCTAAACCGAATATTTCGATATTTGCATTTTCAATTGCTTGGTCTTCGCCATTTTTCACAAAGCCTGTGAAATCTTCTGTCAAAGCCGGGCTTGATGAATTGTCGTTACAAGAAACGAACAAAATCGCAACAAGTGCTAATGCGGAAATAAGGTACTTGAAATGACTCATAATAATCTCCCTGAAAATATATAATTATAGATTTATCATATTTACACATGAAACGTAAAAAGGAAACAAAATATTTATAAAAAAATTTTAATCTGATTCTTCAATCACATCTAATATTTCTTCCAATATCACTTCTTCAATCATATCATCAATAATTTCAGGATGTTCGGTAATTGCCATCAATTTATGTTGTTCGTTAGTTTCGTATAGTTCGGGATTGAAGAAGGCTTTCAGTAATTGCGATGCAATCGGTGCAGCAACTGCTCCTCCAAATCCTGCATTTTCGATAAATACACACATTGCAATTGTTGGGTTTTCTTTTGGTGCGAAACAAACAAACCAAGCATGGTCTTTGCCATGTGGATTTTGTGCTGTTCCGGTTTTTCCGCAAACCTCAACATCCGGCATACGAGCAATTGCAGCCGTACCGCCTGAAAGATTGACCACATCGGACATTCCGTTTTTGATTATCTCCATAATTCTACTATCAATTTCAAGCTTTTTCCCGTATTGTTCGAGTGGCTCCATTTTGTTTGATAAATTATTCCGAATGTGGGTAACAATGCGCGGACGATAGTAAGTGCCACCGTTTGCAATTGCTGCCGTGTAAGCCGCCATTTGCAAAGGCGTTGTGGAGATTTCGCCCTGCCCGATACCGTAATTTACCATTCTTCCAGAGAAATTAATTTTCCCTAATCTTTTTTCCAACCACTCTCGAGTTGGGATAAGTCCGGGATTTTCGTGAGGCAAATCTATTCCGGTTTTATGTCCGAAGCTGAACATATCTGTATATTTTTCGAATAAATCAATTCCTAATTTCATGCCCAAAGTATAGAAATAAGTGTTGCATGAAGTCTGAATTGCGCGCCGAGTACTTACATTTCCGTGTGCACCATGGCATTTCCAGAATCTGCCGCCGTATTGCAAACCGCCACCGCAATAAATCGTGGTGTTCTCGTTTACGATGCCTTCTTGCAGTGCTGCAATCGCTATAAGCATTTTCCAAGTCGAACCCGGCGGATATTGCGATTGAATTGCTCTATTCAACATTGGAGAAGCAGGGTCATTCATAAGTCCATTGTACAAACTTGAAGAGATTTTGCCGCTGAAATCACGCGGGTCATAATCAGGTTTGCTGACTAAAGCCAATACCGAACCGTCTTGCGGATTGATAGCAACAACTGCTCCACGCCTGTCTTTAAGAAGCAATTCGGCGTGTTCTTGCAATCGTTTGTCAATACCAAGATGAACATCGAAACCGTTTTTAGAAGGTATGTCGCTTCTACCGTTATCGAAACTTGCTACTCGTTGCCCAAATTTGTTCACGGTCACAAATTGAATGCCCTCTCTACCACGCAAATCACCATCAAAAGTTCTTTCGATTCCTGATTGACCGATTTGATCCCCTTGGTATAAAAAAGGGCTATTTGCAAGTTGATTTTTAGAAATTTCGCGCGTATAACCGAGCAAATGAGCCATATGACCTTCAAATTCATAAAGCCGTTTTGAATCTATCATGATTTCGATTCCGGGCAAATGGTCGCTATATTCTTCAATAAGCGAAACTGTCCTGAAATCTGCATCTCTGTGTATTTTTATCGGAATGAATTTCGATGTACCTTTGTTTGCCTCATATAATTTTGATATTTCGGCAGAATCAACTTCTAATATCGAACACAGAAGTGGAATAGAGGACTGTTTGAAATCATTTGGAGTAAGTGTCACCGAAAATGAAGGCTCATTATGAACCAACATTTCACCATTTCTGTCAAAAATATTACCCCTAAACGGCTCTATTCTAACGGTTTTTATTGCTTGAGCTTCACTATCGGAACGATATTTTTTGCCCTCGATTATCTGTAATTGAGCCAATCTTCCGGTAAAAACTAAAAAAATTGCAATAATGAAAACCTTGAGAAACAGATTCCTGCCCCTATTTTCAAATGTATTGTCTGCATATCTGAGATTAATTTGCATTTGCCGTTGATTCCGATAAACTCTTTTGATTTATGATTCTTTCCAAAATACAAATTAATGCAATTATCATCGCAGTTACAAATATTCCGTCTCGATAAAAGAATTGAGAACTTGTATAATTTGATATCAATAAGGACATGAAAATCCCGATTATCGAGTAAATAAGCGATTTCTCAAAATCACTTCTTGCTTTGGGCAGCAAATTAATAGTTTTGAACACATAAAATGTCAAAAAGGAAAAATAAAATAGCGATAGAGGAATGCCAAGTCTATAAGGCAAGAACAAATAACCGTTATGAATGATTGATGTGTGTTTGGTCTGCATTCTTATCGGTTCGTAATAATGAAAATGTTTTCCAAGTCCGTTTCCACCGAGAGGATTTTCATAAATCAAATCCATCACATGCTGCCATTCAATCAATCTTGACCTTAATGAAATATCATCTCGAACTTTTGTTGAAGATAATAATCTTGTCTTCGATGCCTCATAAAGCAATGTAATATTATCCCGCATTAACAAAAATGCAGATGAACCAATGAATATGATTAATAATCCGACTGATAGCGCCATACGTATCTTTTTCTGAAACGGCACAATCAAAAAAATCAAAAACGACGACAAAACAAGTATCACCCAGAAGGTCCGTGAAAAGGTACTAAATAAAAATGCCACGGACATTGCAGTGAAAATTATTGAAAAAATCCTGACTTTTAGACTATCTGTTGTAATCAAAAATATCAAACCAACCAATGAGGCTGCTGTGTAAAGAGTTTGATTGGTACTCATCGAATGAATCAATTCATAAGCATAAACCATCTTGGCGGTGACCCTGATGTAGTAATCGTAAAGTTGATATGTGCCAACTCCTGCAATTACAATCGCAAAAACGAGTAAGACCTTCTTGATGTCGGCTTCGGTACGAACAATATCTCGAATTGGGAAGTACAGTAATACAATTGCCATCATAAGTGTTTCGCGTAGCCAGAGTTCGGGGTCTGCGTCATTCATCATGACAATTATCAAGTTTAGTGGTATTAATATAAAAAATGCGAGAACTAACCAATCACCAATATTTTCGACAACTTTTTTTCTGACTACAAACATTCGATGAAAGAACCATGCAACAATGCTGCCTAAGAAATAGAATGCCATAACAGCATCTAAAGCAGAAACTCCGCCACCGGTTGTTTGAAAAAAAATCCCGGTTAAAATCAATAGCGTATAAAGCCAAATTTTCGGTTTTACAGTAACAAAGTAGAATAGTGGGACAATGGCGATGACCGGCAAAATATAAAGCATGACATCAAAATAAACCGAACCAATTATAATCGCTGCGAAAAATATACTCGAAAGAATAAGTCCGAAAATCAGCAATTTATCTGAGAACAAAAACTGCTTTTTATGAGCATCAAGCGTTTGCATTTCTTAGCTGCCGATAGAACGTAATTGTGTTCTGACATTTTGGAAACCACGAAGTAACACGAGTATGAATATCGAAAAAATAAAAGCTCCTATAAATGCACCTGCTACAATAAACATTCGCTTTGGCTTTTCCTTGCGTTCAGCCGGAACAGCCGCATCTAACACGAACAAATTCTTTACTTTCTTAATCTCGTCTAATTTGGTTTTTTCGACCATTGGCAATATAAACGCTTTTACTTTAGAATATGTTTCGAATTCAGTGAATAATTTCATGAATTCCATGCCTTCTTCAGCTGCGTCTTCAAGCGAAAAATTACCTGCAAATCCCGGCTTTGATGTCACTTCGGCGATTTTTTTCCGGGTTTGTTCCTTGAGCGTCAGAATTGATTTTGTCATGTAATCATCTTCGCCCAAGTAAGATTTGTAATATTCGTAAGCGATGTCATTCTTGATTTCTTCAGCTTTCAAATCCGACAAGGCTTTGCTCATAGCTGAAGCTTGGTCGGTTGGCGAAAAAATCAAAGTACGGCGGGAGAATTTTTCCAATGTATCGGCAAGAAAAGATATTACCGAATCGGTAGCATGTATCTGCTTATTCATGAATTGCAAATTGAAAGCCGCTTCTTCGTTGAATAGCTTTGTAGCCAAATCATTTGCTACTTCACCAAATCTGTTAGCCATGTCGGCTGCTCTTTGGGGGCTTTCATCAATAACACTGATGTAATAATTCCCTTCTTTCTCGTAAGTAATGTCCAAATTCGAGCTGAATTTCATTCGAATTTTTGCCATCATAGAATCCGGAATATCATATACTTTCGGCAAATCAAACTCTTTGATAATGGTATCAACTACAGACCGGCTGTGAAGTATTACAATGAATGAGTAACCTTCGCCTGCTTGACCGCCTAATTTGGTCAAACCGAAATCCTTAAGAGTTGATGAAATTGCACCCATCGAGCCACCCATCATTCCATCGTTGGATTGAGGAGGTACCAAGTTTACGGTAGATTTGTATTGGTTGGGTATCAAAAGAGCTACCCAAATTGATAATCCGGTTACTACCAAGGTGAATATTACGATAAACCACTTGTGCTTTAATAAAAATGCTAAGAAGAGTATCGAAGAGAACTCCTCATTTTTTTGATTCAATTCAGTTGACATATCCTCTCAGATAAATTTATTTTTCATAACATCAAAAATAGTCATTTTAACGCTTACTTTAAAGGACTGTCTAAAATTGGTGGTTTTTTATAATCGCGTTCACTATTTCTGATTTCAACATCCTCGAACAATAAATTGCCCGAAACGATTGATACACCTAAGTATTGGTCGCCACCTGTGATAAATGGCGATATTACCGCAGGCGAAAGAAAATTATGAACATAGTTACTGTTGCCCATCAAAAGTACGTCCTTGAAAGATTGCACATTTACGCCCGATAATTCTCCACCGCGAATGATTTCTCGTTTGCCGTCGGGAAATACCTTATATGCTTCCACTATTGTTATTACGTTGGTGCCCGTTGCAGGTTGGTATGCACCGTATGCAATCCTGAATAATGTCGTAAATAATATATTTTGATTTAAAAGCTTTGTGACAACAATTCCGTATGGCAATTCGCGTGCTTTGCAAAGTTCCATCATACGATTGATTAGCGAATCACTACTAACTGAATGCTCTTTATCACTGGTAAAAATAATGTTCGATAGCATCGCCGAGCCACCCCTTTTGTGGGCATTGGATTGTTTAACTCTGCGAGTGGGAATTCTTTCCGAAAGTAAATTTTTTAGATAACCATTTTCGACTAAATTCACTTTACTTGGTTTCAATCCATCGCCATCGAGCTCGAAGCTACCAATAAATTTTGTATTGTACATTTGTTCGCTGATTGGGTCTGCGGTTACACTCAGGAATTCGGGCAGAACTCGCCCGCCAATTTTATTTTGGAATGCCCCAAAACGGTCATTAAATGCAGTACCGCCTTCGGCAAGTGGAGCGCGTTGTGTTACGAAATTCGGTGCGAAAGCTTGCCCAATCAATTCTCCAGCCGCAGCATCCGAGAAAACAACAGGTCCTGCATAAGGTTCATCTAATGGAACTGATTTTGTCATTTTGCTCAAAACATCAGCAACAGATTTCGCAGCTTTCATGAGCGAATCTGCTGATGGCAAGTCGTTCGGGCTTTTACCTAATGCGGTATAAAAATTCGCAAGTGGCATTCCGTCATTTGATTGGGTGAATGCAACAATTTCCAAGCCTGTATAATAATCAGTCGTGATGTATTCTGTGCCTTCACTGTTTACATAGTAAACTTTTTCGGGCAAATATTCCATTCCGACTGTTGCATTAATAATATCGGGATAATTTCTAAAAGAGTGAGATAATTTTTTCGCCAAATCTTCAAACTTTTTAGTTTCAAATGGCGGAATATTTTTGATGATTTTATTTTTCGTGGGTGCTGTTTCCAAGAAGTCAGGAATTGTATCTCGTCTCATCAAGCTCTTGAGAATAGCTTCTTTTTTGGAGTATAATTCCGCTGCTTGTTTGTATGCAGCATCTGTCGCAAGCCATAGCTCGCGTCTCAATGTCGAATAATCAAGCTCAATCGGAATTTGCCGATTTCTGAAATTTTCCTCATCATCGCTACTGCCGAAAAAACTCAGTCCAACATCGAAAAAGTTTGTATTGTCGAACTTGTAATCGCCAACACGCACTCCTACATTCAGTAGAGCATAGCTCATGTTGTTCGATTCGGTCAACAAACCATAATCCGATTTCACATTATATACTTTGCGAAGTCTAAGCGAATATTCTATGTAATAGGGCGCTCTGATTGATTCCAATTTCAGTTTCTTAAGCGAACGTGAAATTTCGTCCCTGAGTGCGTTCATTATTTCATCGTCATTTTTGGTATCGTTGATTAAAGATAGGCTAAATGCGGTATTAATCAAGAAAATAACAATTATCAAAAATATTTTATTCATCAAATTTTCCGTTTTTTTTATTTATTTACAATTTCAAATGATTAATTGGCTTTGTTTGTCATTACAGGTGAATCGAGTAGTGGCGGTTTTGCTTGTGATTTTGATTTCTTTTGCACTTCAATTGTGCTTACAAGCAAACTTGGCGAGCACGCTGAAACAGGAACTCCGCCGGATTCGGCACCGCAAATACCATTGAAAATGCCCATGTCATCACCCGTTGCAATTATATTTGAAAAAGTTGTAAGCGGAGTGCCTATCAAGTCAACGCCACGAACGAGCTCGTCCGGTCTGCCGTCTGCATACACTTTATAAACAACCAATGGGGTAACGTTAAAAGCATTTGGAATTGTACGTGATGTGAAGGTGAAACCACCTGAGACCTCTACAAATAATAGCCCGTAATCTTTATTTTGCTTTTTGATTTCTTCGCGAAGATTTTCCCGCAAATCATCATTATTTACCGTTTTCGTTGATGTCACAATCATATTTGATTGGCGAGATACAACTTGAAATCCTTGCTGTCTTCTGCCATGACCGTTAGAGTGCGAAAAGCCTTCGATTGGGGAGCGTGACATTAGGAAGTTGCTGAAAACGCCATCTTTGACTGTGACTACTTTCTCTGACGTAACGCCTTCGTCATCATATTTATAATATCCCGAAAGTGGAGTGCCGTTCAATGAGCTTTTTGTTGGGTCGAATACGACATCTATAAAATCGGGAAGAATTTTACGCCCAATTGATTTTTTGAATGTTTGGCTCGAATTCGGGTCTTTTTCTCTGTGCCCTTCAACTCTATGACCGAAAATCTCGTGAAAAAATACTCCTGCTGCTTCGCCCGATAAAATTGCCGGACCTGTAAAAGTTTCTGCCATTGGTGCATTCCGCAATTCATTCAATAGCTCTATCATATCTTCAATATCTTTTGCGATTTGCTCTTTGCTTGGTAATTCCTCGGGTGTAAAGGCAAAATAGCTCCGATACAATGGCAAAGTCATCCCGTCATCAGCTTTGGTATAGGCATTCACAAATATTCTGGCGCTTGTTTCAGACCAACTCATTTTGCTGCCCTCGGTATTGACGTAGTATTTGTGCTTAATTTCGGTGTTGAAGCGAACTGATGCCCCGAAAATAAGAGGATGCCCGTTGAACATACCCGATAATTCACGTGCAGCATTGCTCCATTTCACTGTATCTACGGTAAATTCAAGTCTTTTGCCCGTATATGAAACGGGTTTTTCGCGCGAAAAGTCAGCAGATGAGTCTTCCTCAGCCACTTTGACAGCTTTATTTGTTATTGCTTTTTCATAAGTTTCAATTGCATTCTTGAAACGTCTGTCGGTAGCAAACCAAATCATATTCCTTATAGCTTCTTCATCAGTTTCTAAGGGCAAAGTAATTGCACCGCCGGAACTCCCGAAATTAAACGGGTTACCACGAATAATGTGAGTGTTGTCAAAATCATAATCTCCCACGCGCAAATCAATATCAAAAACTCGAGATTTGTCTTCGCCGGAACTCAAAATCTTGCCAAAGCTTGCTACAATTGCAGTTACTTCGACATCTGTGATGTTGTAGGAGATGAAATAAGGCGGGAATTCTTGCTTTTTGAGCTCATTCATGCTGCGCTTTATTTCCGTCTGCATCGCTCGGAAAACCGCTTCTTCGGCGTTTATACGGCTCATACCGAATGCCGTAAACATCAAAGTTATTATTAATAGTTTTTTCATAATCGTACCATTTATATTAATTTATTTTCTAAACTTGTTCATTTTTTGTGACTCTCGAGATTATCATCTCTATAACGGCTGTAATCAAAGTCAGTAACAAAAATATTTGCCATAATTCTGTACCGACCCTCGCTTGGCTGAGCCCTTGGTCAATTTCATCTATATCTTCAATAATATTCAAATTATTGTCTGCGAGCAACCTTGTTTGCACTTGTCCTGAAATTTTTGTCATATCAGGTTTCGTAATTTCGGATTCTGTGCTATTATGATTGACGGCAATTTGTGTAATAAAGTTACCCTTTTCATCAAAAATTTGGTAAAGCCCTTTGACGGTCATGTTTTCGAGCGAGACCACAGCACCGGACGGTAAATTGACTACATCGCGGAAAAATTCGTTGCCATTTGGGTCAACAATTCTAAAGCGATTAGTTCCGGCATATCTCTTAGGAATAATGATATTCGCCGAACTGCCAATGATTGATTCAATCGCTTTGTCCGATGATGATGTGAGCAATATCATACTGCGGTGTATTAATGCCGGGAAAATTCCTACAAATGGAAAATCACTCCATTGTGTCGTGGGTTTGACTCCAAAGTAGTAAACTTTGCCCTCGCCCACTTCATTTTCTACGAAAAATACGCCATCGGTAGATTTGATTATCGTTCTGCCACCGTAAACTTTTACCGCTCTGTAAATTTTTGGAGATTCGACATTTTTCGCTTCTGATTCATCTTTTTTGAACACATTATCAAAAATTGGATGCGATGATTCAACTATCGTAAATCGCCCGGGTTTGCTTGGTTCAAAAACTATTTCAGTGGAATTTCCCAATCCGAGCTTTGATGTGAAATAAGACATATCCGACATATTTTTTACATTCACAGGGAAAACCATTGCAGCCCCGCCATTTTCAACGTATTGCGAAATTCTGTCAAAATCGGCTCTTGCATAATCGCCACCGGCTAAAATTACTAAGTCGAATGATGTGAGATTTTGAGAAGCAAACAACTGTGGACTTACAACTGTAAGCGAATTTTCATTTTTTTCGTCAGATGCTCTCAATACATTTTCGATAAAAAATACATCCGTTGCTTCACCCGCAATTAAAATTCTGGGAGACTCGGGAATGTGAAATCCGAAGAAATTAGTATTATCATAATCAAGAACATCATTCTCGGTCATAATTGTTGATTTGATTGGTCCGCGATTTTGTGGAGGAGCAGCAATTGCAACCGCAATGCTTTTCCCTGCCGGAACGTCAATCGCGCGTTGAGCGACACGCTGGTCATTGTACATCATGCTGACGACAGCGCCCTTTATGTCCGTATTTGAGCTATTGCGAATGTATGCTTCAACTTCGACGGGACGATTTGGAACGAATATGCTGCTCAAAAGGTTTAGCGAATCTATGCTCAAATTATTTAACGATGCTTTTGAATTTGCTCCGACGGGGATTAAAAAGAAGCTCACTGACGGGTCTTTCATCTTGATTGAATCAAACTCTGCTGTTTCAAACACATTTGATTGGAAGTCTGAGATTATGAAAATTTCTTTGTTCAAATTTTTCGCATCTTCCAAAATTAATTGGGCAAATTTCAAGCTATTGTCCAACTGTGCCGGAAGCGGAGTGATTTTGATATTATTCAAATTTGATTCGATAAGTTCTGTGCTGGTCGCAAAAGTATTAAGCACGTCGAATTGATTGTTTGCCATTTCGAAAAGTGCAATTTCATCGCCTTCGTTCATGTTTTGCATCAATGCACGAACTGCATTTTTAGCCTGATTCAATCTATTGCCGTATTCGTCTGATATATCCATACTAAATGAATTATCAACTATGATTACTACGCTCGATTTGGCATATGATTCAAAAAAGGGGAGAGAGCCCTCGATAGTTGGTCTGGCAAATGCCAAAACTGCAAAAATGATGATTAAAGTACGGAGAATCAGCAACAGAATTTGCTTTAGCTTTAGTTTGCGAATCTTTGTCTTTTGGAGCTCTTTGATAAATTTCAACGTAGAAAAGTCCACCGTCTTCAACTTACGGAGATTCAAAAGATGTAGTAGTAATGGGATACCTGCTGCTACAAGGCCAATTAAAATCAAAGGATTCAGAAAATTCATTTATTCTTCTGTCTTATTCTCATTTAGTAATAAAATTAATAGACGAACCAATCCCTCTAAATTATAATCATCATTGATAGTATTGCAAATTAAAATCAAAGTGCTTTTTCGTAAACGCGATATTTTTTGTAAACTTTTCCGTTCATAGAAGTAGTCAAACCTTTGTTCATCATCTCGTTATCTTCCAAAATCCATGATGCTTCAGCGTCATTCAGCTTCAATTTGTCGGCTCTTTCACCTGATTCGTAATATAATATTGCATCAAGTCCGAGTTTCTGGTATTCCGGCAAAACGCCAAGCACCATGATTCTCACTCTGTTGATTCTTCGCTTTTTAGTCAACATGTGCCAAATAGCGCCAATCATACTTCCGCTACGATTGTATTTAAACACTTGGTTCAAATCCGGCAATGCAATATGAAAACCCGCAGGTTTGCCCTTGACATCAATAATGTAAACTAAACTCTGGGCTGCTATTGGTTTCAAATCTGCAGCCATAAAGTCGAATTCTTCATCCGTCATTTTCACAGCACCCCAATTTGGTTGCCAAGCTTGATTATATATTAACTTGAGTGATTCAATATCTTCAAGAAATTGCTTCTTATTTTTAAAATTGACTTCTCTTACTGTGACTTTATATTTTTCGCGCAAAAGCCCTTGCAATCTTTTCATTTTATCAGTTGCGAAATCCCTGTAATGCAACTTGTAAGCAAATAAATCCTTCACTTTGGCAAATCCTGCGTTTTCGATTATTTTCGGGTAATAGCGAGGGTTATAAGGCATAAGTATCTGCGGACTGTCGGCGAAGCCTTCAATCAATGTTCCAATTTCATCGTTGATTGATGGGTTGAGTGGACCTCTTGCATGTGTTAGCCCTTTAGATTTGAGCCAATTTGCAGCTTTGTCGAATAACAAATTCGCTACTTCTTGGTTGTCTATGCACTCGAAGAAGCCAAAGAAGCCCATTTTATCATTGTGAACGAGATTGTGATTATCGTTTTTGATTGCTGCTATTCTGCCAACCACTTTGCCGTCGGATTCGACCATGAACAACTCCATTTCGGCATGTATGAAGAATGGATTCTTGTCCTTACTGAGTAATTTGATTCTGTCGGCGATTATTGGCGGTATGAAATATTGGTCGTTTTGATAAAAATTCCATTGCGATTTGATGAATTTCACCAAATCTGCTTTTGATTTAACTATTGTGACTTGCAAATTCATTTTTATAAACTCCGTTTAAGTTGATTTTAAAATAAATTCTTTCAAATGCGGAAATTCACGAGTGAGCTTTTCAGGATTGGCTAATTCAAAATCATCGTATTCAAACCCGGGTGCTACTGTACAGGCAATCAATACGAAGCTGTCATCATCGGCAATTTTTGCAGTGAACCAAGTGTCTGCCGGTATGCTTATCTGTGGCATTTGCCCTAATTTAACATCAGTGCCGAGTATTTTTTTTTCTAATTTGCCATTTGGATTGATTATTTCTATTATCGCCGCTGAGCCGTCATGGAAGAACCAAATTTCGTCTCCAAGCACTTTGTGTAATTTTGAAATGTCATTGCCTTCCAATAGGAAATATATTGATGTCATCAAATTTCGATTGCCACTAATTCTATCCGTCAAATTTTCCGACGGAACGGAGTATTGCGACCTAAATGTTTCGACATAATATCCGCCCTCAATATGTTTTTGCATATTGAGAGCTTTGATATATTCACTTGCTTTAGTATGCACTCTATTTCCCGTAATAGGGTTTGCCGTCTTTAATCCATTTCGGAGCTTCTTTGCCCAAAACGTAATGGTCGAACCACTCTTTCATTTTAATTTGCCAATCCAATTTGTTTTCATATTTTCTTGGATGGTGTGGCTCTTTGTTGTATTCTACGAGTACACAAGGTTTATCTAATCTTCTGAGCGCAAGATATAGTTCTACACCTTGTGAAAACGGAACGGCTTCATCTTCGTTGCCATGTAAAATCAATAAAGGTGTGTTGATTTTTGGTGCAAGAAACACAGGAGAATTATTCATATAAGCATCCAAAGAATCCCACAAGTTTCCACCGATACGGCTTTGTTGCTTTTCGTATTGGAATTGTCGGGCAAGTCCGCTCTCGGTTCTAATCTGACTATATGCACTCGTCATATTGCCCACAGGAGCTCCTGCTGACGCAGCTTTGAACATATCGGTCTGGGTGATAACAAATGCTGTTTGGTATCCTGCCCATGAATGCCCTTGAATGCAAAGTCTATCTGGGTCGGCAATTCCGCGGTCAATCAGCACTTTGAGTCCCGAAAGTATAGCATCGGTTGCATCATATCCAGGACGCCCGGTTTTATAAACGACATCCGGCACAAAAACTAAGTAATCGTCAGAAAGATATAATTGATAAATCGGGCGATGATTTATTCTTGGCTGGTAAAATGTATATGTTCTTGAAGAAAATCGCTCGTAATAATACACAAGCACCGGATATTTCTTTTTCGGGTCAAAATTGTCGGGTTTCATAATATATCCGTCTAATGAATCTCCCAGCGGCGAAACCCATCTCACAATTTCTGTTGTACCCCATTTCAAATCTTTCATCTGAGGATTAATATCAGTGATTTTGACGGGATTGTCAAGCAATGGATTGTCTGCTATCCAAATATCAGGAAATTCGTCAAAACTTTCTCGCGAGAAAATCAACTTGTTATTCTTTGACCTGCCAAGAATTGTGAAAGTCTTTTCCTCGTAAAATCCTAATCCGGATTCTGTTGTAACGTTGATACCACCTGCTATATTCTCCTCGAAAAAGAACATATTTGTAGCTTTAGACTTTTCCGAATACACATGCACGTAGAATGTATCTTTGTTCATTATAGCTTTTTTTCTCGGGTCTAAATTCGTATATCGGTATTGTAGTTGATTTTTGCGTCCGAAAGTTGCGGACATATTTATAAATGAACCAGGGTCGGTAGTGAAAAATTTGTAGAAATCATATTTTTCGTTGATTAAAACATACTCATCATCTTGGAACCAACCACCA
This sequence comes from Ignavibacteriae bacterium HGW-Ignavibacteriae-1, assembly GCA_002839825.1. Taxonomy (GTDB): domain Bacteria; phylum Bacteroidota; class Ignavibacteria; order Kapaibacteriales; family UBA2268; genus PGYU01. The sequence goes on from PGYU01000016.1 coordinate 23,254, forward strand.
ATGCCGTAGCTGCCGGCTTCGGCAGGAATATCGTTGTCAACATCATAAAAGGGTATAGGGACATTTATAGTTATGTTTGCTAAAGAATCTTTATTTGTGTCATAAATATGCCAATGTTTATTTTGGAAAAACAATACATGTTTCCCTTGTGGTGATAAATGTGCCGATTCGGCAAGCCTTGTCGCAATTTTTTTCTTGGTACCGGTTTGCAAATTGAATACATATAAATCGAAAAACCAGCCGTTGTATGTGATTTCCTTTTGGTAAGGAGTGTTGTCGTAACCAATTGTGTAAATTGAATTATCGGCGGCAACGACGTTATTGCAAGACGAATCTGCCAGTTGGAAGAATCTTTTTGAACGAAGATTATACACAGATGTGAAAGTTCTGTCCTTGCTCTTATCCCACCAATTGACTTGGTTAGTGCTAATAAGTGGGTCATCCCAATGCCAGATTAACTCGGAAGATTTTGTCAATACCGAATCAATGTTGTAGAAAGAGTCATCAGTGTAGGTGATTGCTTTTGTTTCGATTGTATCACGTTCGGCATCAGGTTTGAGCCCAATGAAAAGACTCAGACCGTCTTCGCTCCATTTTGTTTTGTTATTATATGGTATATACCAACCCTTTGGAGCAGTTTGAGGAGTCAAAGCTATCTGATATTGTTGAGCCCTGATTTCTTCCCATATCATCAAAGTGCCTTCTTTGGGAACACCTTCAGTCGTCAAAGTTGAGGAAATATATCCCAATGCTTTAGTTTTTGGAGCCCATGCCAATCCGGAGTAGAGTGTATTTTCGGCTTTATTTACCGCAAATTCAGGTGCAAATACTTCAAGAAGTCTTCGCAAATATATGCCGTCTCGTTCTCCATCGGGCGATGAAACACTATAAAAAATGTAAGCGCCCGCACTATCCAAAGTATATTCGGTAACGTAGTCCACACGAATTTCAGTTTGCGAGAATAAATGCCTAATCACGAGTTCAGAACCAATAGGCTTCTTTTTCAGTTTTTCGCTCTTTTTGTCATCATCACCAAACTTGTGATATACGCACCATTTTGAATCATCGGAAAACTCAAAACTCTTGACATCTTTGATTTTGTGAATGCTTCCGGTTGTATTTTTGACTAATATAAAGCCATTTTTGGGTTTGTCTTTGGGAGTTTTTGCATTCTCCACTTCGAGCGATTTCGGCACCCAAGTAAAACCTGTATAGACACCGTCACGTGAAAAAACCGGGCGAGCGCCTCTTTCTATTTCAAATTTTGATGAGTCAGTTGTAGATTGAATGTAGCCTATGGGGTCGCCTCTATCAGGTGAGACGTGATATGCCACCCAAAAACCGTTTTCGCTGATAACCGGATTTTGGAGCGACTTGAATTTCATTGCATCGTCTAAGGTAAACGGCTTTTTGGCATGAGAGGGTAGGCTGAGTAAAATAAATGTTAGAAATAGAGAAATAATCCGAGAATAAACGACATATTGTTTCATATTGTTACCATTAAAATTAAAAACTTCATTTTCAAATTTAGCAAATTTCAAAGTAAGTGCATTTATTAACATATCCAAATCAAAAATATGCTTTTTTTATATTGTTATAAACAAATTAAACTCAAAAAAATTACAAATTTGATTATATTTGTATGCGTCGTTGAGTGAAAAAGCATGAAAATGTTTTAGGAAACAGGTGGAAATCCTGTGCGGTTACGCCGCTGTAACGGAGTACGATGCAACTTATGTCGTGAAGACAGCCACTACCGAAATAGGTGGGAAGGCAAGTTGCAAAGGATGATACCGAAGCCAGAAGACAGACTCGACGATACTCATTGGAGTGTAATTTGACACAGCGTTTGCGTAAACAAACGTAATGAGAAATTGGTACCGCCAAATCGAAATGACTTACCGATTTTTCTTACGAAAAAATTTTATATATACTTTTAGGAGTTACTATGGCTAAATTCTATTATTTTGCTGCTATATTGGTCATACTTATTGTTGTGGCAATGCCATTGTCATCGCAACAATATAGCCCACATCAAGCTCTGTATACCGGATACACACCGGTTCATATTGTCAAATCCCCCAACGATGGCACGATTCATGTTTTTTGTGCCGGAAAAGATGCAAATTACAATGGTCAACTTGATGAAGGTGATGAGTATCCATCATGGTTGATTATCACTGAGACCGAATTTGATGGGGAAATCAGCTTTGAAGCTGAAGAGAAATTTGAATTTGACTCATTTTTCAAATTTCCCAGCGGTGTCGAAATCTTTCGACCGGGATTCGATTGGGCAAATGATGTAGTTTATATACCGTTTGATGGCGTCATCAAAGCCTTCGATATGATTGATTTCGATATTCACGATGACCAGGTAGCCTTTATCAATGCTACTTCTGTTGCTTTAGCAGGTGGGCACCTTTTGTTGACCGTAACCCCGGGAGCCGACCAAGTAGGCAAACTTGATGTTTTGAATTTAACTTCGGGACAAGTCTTACAAAGTGTTACTGCCAAAGAAAACGTAATGCAATCAGTTTACTACCAATCATCAAAAGGCATTTCGATAGCAATGTTGTCAAATGGACCTTATGGGGAATCAAACGGAGTTGTCCAATATGGCGCTATTAATCATATGTTCAATTTTGATTTAGAGGACGAAGTTGTTGTCGGGAAAAGTCCTAACCATATGATATTCAATAATGGCAAATTGTATGTCTCAGTCAATGGAGACCATAAAATTGTCGAGATTGACGTAGAAACTCATGAAACTAGAACATTTTATACAGGTACAATTGCATTCAATGGTCCACGAGATATTTTTGTTTCAGAAGGTAAATTGTATGTAGCCACTTATCAAGGCGATGTACGTGTTATAAATCTCGAAACAGGTTGTGTGGAAGTGATATCTTCTGAATATACTCGCAAATTTGAAACTATTCTGACTCAAAATGAATACCTTTTTAAGTTGGCTTCTTACGATGATTCATATGCAAGTTCAAATTTAGTAATTATAAGTAAATTCACAGATGAACCGCCATTTGACGAGTCAATTGTGTCCTACCCATTAGTTGGTATTAGACCAACAGGTTCATATTATGATTATGAACAAGAATTGTATCATGTCTTTTGCCTTGGTGACGATTCGCAATCCCCTTCATGGTGGACAATTGATAAAGAAGGCGTCAGTACAAATAAATATACTTTTCCTTTAGGCAGTTTGAAAGAGCCATTCAAACCGGCTATTGATGGAGAAAATCGTATAATTTACATTCCTCATAATAACTATATTGCTTCTTATAATTTGGACGATTTTGCAATTGATGACCCGGAAATAGCTCAAATTGATGCCGTAGCTCTTGATTTAGCCGGAAGTCATCTATTGGCTGCTGTCCAATTTGATGGTGCAGATTCTGTGATTGTACTTAATCTTCAGACCGGTTTACCTATGCAACGTGTATATGCAGGCATGAATGTTCGCGACCTGAAGTATTATACTCAATTTGAAGAAGGAAATCCTAAACCAACCATTAGTATGGCAATTCTGACAGACAAAGAAGAATCAGGTTCAGAATCTCAATTGATGTTTGGTGCAATCAAGCAGAATATGGAATTTTTTACTCTAGATAATACGGTTGATGTTGGATTGAATGCTAATCATTTAATTTTTTCGCAAACATTGCAATCTCTTTTTGTCACTTCTAAAGATGATTATTCTTTGCATCAAATTTTCCTAACTGATAATTCAATTAAATCAACCAGACTTGGTACGATTGGCGCAGGTTATCCGGGTAAACCTTACGCTTTGCTCCATATGATTTGGGTTCCTACTTATAATAGTGATGTTAGGACTTTTACATTGGACGCTTTTAATCAGCAAGTCTATCTCGAAGACATTCTAATTCTCAGACATCAAATTGAACAAATCAGCATGCAAATGTCTTCGTCTATGCAAATGATTAATTCAATGCTTTTTGTTACACCTTACGAATCTGACGGCTCATATTCCAGTGAAGTGATTCTCATAGGAATTAATCCCTCATCTGTTGAAACGAATCCAAGAAATGTCAATAACGATTTGATTTATCCTAATCCAACGAATGGTAGTTTGGCTATAGTTCTTAACGATGATAGGTACAATATGTCGTATATCAGAGTGGATATATTTAACCAATTTGGTAAATTTGTCTTTTCGTTGGAAAATATTATTCCGTCAAATAATATGATTAATTTGTTGCTCCCAATCGAGAATTTAGCATCAGGAGCATATTACATTACCGTTTCAGACGGTAGAATCAGCAAAACACAACCCTTGACTATTGTCAAGTAAATGGTATAGAAATGTTAAACTGCATTATTGATAAAGTATTTTCTTCAAAAGCCTTGTGCATGAAGTTTCTTATTATATCGGTGATGCAGTTTTTCTTTTTTTACGGAAATTCTATTGCTCTCGAATCAATTGAAAACGACAGTTCGAGAGTTGTTTTCCCGACTATTTCTGTGGTTGCAACACGTGAAATTATGACACCATTGGCGGATTTTTCCGGTACAAGTGTTATCAATTCTGATTTCATCAATAAAATCATGCCTATGCAAATTTCCGAAATATTGAATTTTACTCCCGGAATTAAAATCCGAGATTACGGTGGCTTAGGTGGAATCAAAACAATATCAATGCGTGGCAGCATGGCATCGCAAACAGTAATTATGCTTGACGGCATAAAACTTAACTCCTCACAGAACGGAATGATTGATTTAAACGTGATTCCGGTCGCTTTGATTGACCGAATTCTGACCACAAGCGGAGGAATGTCCGCCATGCACGGGAGCAATGCAATGGGCGGAGTGATTGATTTTGGCAGTAATTATAATATGCAATCAACTAAGATTATCACAAATTTCGGCAGTTTCGGTGAGCGCCTCGTTAGTCTGAGCGGTGGAACTAATTTGAGCGGATTAAATATTTCCGCTTTTGGGGAATATCGGACTACAAACGGCGATTATAGTCTAAATATAAATCAATACGGCAAAAAATATAATTATCATCGCGAGAATGCCGATTATTCGTGTTACTCTTTTGGGCTTATTTCCGGCTTTTCGCTTGATTCATCGAGCCATTTGCGATTTTCATCGATAACTAATATCGCTGATAAAGGTGTGCCCGGTGCAGTTTTGCAAGGAAGCATCGAATCGCTAACTGCGCGTAGCGACGAATTTTATTCAATTTCTAGCCTGAGTTATTCTAAGCTATTCTCAGAATCATTGCTTTTTACATCTTCGCTTTCGTATAAATATTCAGAAAATCATTTCATCGACAGCAAGTACGTGCCGCTCGACTATTCCGGCAATACAAATTTCTATGCAAATGATTTGACTTTTTCAGGTAATTTACGATTGAAAAAAAAATATTTGGATTTGAATTTCTCAACTGAGCTATTTCATTCGCAATTGGTGGGCGATATGCTTGACAAAACTCTCGGCGGACAAGTTGACCGAAGTGGATTTTCCCTTGGATTGACATCAGAATTTCTGCAAATTTCAGACTATTTGCGAGTTGTGGCAGCTTCGAGATTGGACATGTTCAGCGATAATTCATCGGCATTGTCGCCATTTTTGGGTGTGATTTTAATGCCATTCAACGGCGTGATTGAAATCCCTATCAATATTTCGTATAATTTGCGAGTGCCATCCTTCAATGAATTGTACTATTTGAATTATGGCAATTCCGATTTGAAGCCCGAGCGTTCGACATCAGTGAATCTTGGTGTCAGAACTTATTTGAGCGAGCATCTCAATATCCAAAGCAATGTTTTTTACATCAACACAAGCGATATGATTCTTTCCGTTCCAAAATCGCCGGTTCAGTGGAGCGCTCAAAATGTAGGGAAAGTTGATTCTTACGGTTTTGAATTGGATTTGAACGGGATTTTATTCGATAATTTGCTCTCGTATAGTTTTGCTTACACACGTATGAATGTGATTGACAAACAGCCCGAAACCCCAAACTATGATAAGTTACTGCCATATTTTCCTCAAGAGAGTTTCGGCTTAACTATGTTTGTAACTTATAGTGATTTCGTGCTCGGCAACACATTTAATTACTCATCTTTTGCATATTCACTGCGCGACAACAATCACAGTTCGATAATTGATAATTATTTGATTTATGATGTTTCATTGACCAAAAAATTCAATTTCGAGCAATACTCATTCCAATTGCGCCTTGATGTGAAAAATTTGTTTGATACCGAATTTGAAATCATCAAAAATTATCCTATGCCGGGCAGAATCTTCAGAGCATCTTTGCAATTCATTTACGGAGAAAATCAATGAGACACTTTTTTTCAATAATATTATTCATTTTTATACCTTTTATGTTGTTTTCGCAGGAATATGAGCAGGGCTTCATTGATACTGTTTATCAATTCACTCCCGGCGTTTATATTGAAGAAGTAGATTGGCAAAGTCATTTCCCACAAAATATTTTCGGACAGCCCTCAGATAAAGCAACTATACAAGTTCCGGCTTCAGCCACAGCAGATGTGCTTCCGTTTGGTATTGGTGGCGAAATCATAGTCGGTTTCAAGGGTAAAGCTTTGTTTAACGGTCCGGGCTATGATTTCATAATCTTTGAAAATGCCTTTTTGAACCCGATAAATAAAGGGATTTTCGCTGAACCTGCAAAGGTTGCTGTTAGTCAAGATGGAATTAATTTTATCGAATTCCCCTACGATACTGAGACTTTGGAAGGCTTGGCTGGATTAACTCCCGTTATCGGTACTAAAGACCCATTCATTCATCCTGCATGTGGTGGCGACGCTTTCGATTTAGATGACGTTGGCTTGTCCTTCATCACTCATATTAAACTCACAGATTTTACGGACATCATCTTAACATTGGACACTAAACATAAATATTATAATCCCGAACATATTCTCTCAGGATTTGATTTGGACGCAGTTTCAGCCCGTTATTTAGCTGATGCATCATTGGCAAGTATTATTCAATATGATAATAAATATGATTTTACGATTCACTCTAACTATGACTATATTCAAGTGATTAGCAATGAATCTAATATTAATTTAATTGCATCTGTTTTTGATATATTCGGTCGCAAAATGAATTCTCACAATTTTAGTGATTATTTGCAAATTCCGATTAGCGGCTTCAGTTCAGGAATTTATTTAATGCAAATATCAGATTCACATGGTCAAATTCTATCAATTTACAAATTTGTCAAATTATGATTTATAAATTAATTTCGCTTGTATTAATCATTTTGGGTGTAGCCTCATGCGTGAAAACACCGAGTAATCCTGCAATTTCGGAAGAAATCGAGGTGAATTATGGTGATTGTCTCGTTCTGTGCGAAGGTTTGATGGGCTATGATAATTCGGAAATTACATATATTAATACCGCTTCGGGAAAGACAGTCGTTGAAGCATATTCGCAAAGCAATGTCGGGTTTCGCTTGGGCGATACCGCAAACGACATTATAATCGAAAATGATACAATATATATATCCTCCACAATCGGGAATTTTATTGAAGTCATAAATCTTAAGAATTTAAAAACGATTAAAAGAATTAATCTTCCTGAAAATTCTGGACCTCGTAAAATGGAAATTGATTCTAAATATATTTACTGCACATTGCTGTTTGAAAGCAAAGTCGCATTGATTGAGCGCTCAATACTGGAATTCACGGGGCAATTGATTGATGTTGGTCCGCAACCCGAAGGGATTTGTCTCGGAAGTGCAGGAATAGTTTACGTTGCCAATTCAGCTTATGGAGATTTCAACGCTAATCACGAGTATGCGAGAACGATTTCAGTGATTGATGCAATTACAAAAACGGAAGTTAATAAAATCGAAATCGGTCCAAATGTCTGCGAAGTAGTCTATAATCCGAAAAATCAAATGCTTTATGCTGCATATTATAACTTACCATCATTAACTGATTCACTCGGTGGCATTGTAGAAATCAACACATCGGATAACTCAATTGGGCGACATTGGCGATGCAATCCTTTCAGATTGTCGCTGTCAATTCAGGGTGATTCATTGTTTTTTATTGACCAAAAGCGCTCTGACAAGACTAAAACCAACGCTGCTGTATCATTTGTAGCTTTACAAAGCGGAAATTATGGAAATTTAATCACCACTGATAATAATGATATAATTTATGCACTTTCGGTTTCGCCAATTGATGGCTCTATTTGGGTTGGGAATGCTAAAAATCACCAATCAAACGGCATCTTATCTCAAATTAATGGAAATAGCTTGACCCGAAATATTCCGGTCGGTCTAAACCCCAATTGCATTGCTTTTGTCCGGTGATTTCTTTACCAGCACAAATTTAAAACTCAGATAAATAATATAAACCGAGAAAGCTAAAATTGTAAATGCCCAAAACCAATGGGGCAGAAGCAAGTTTTCAGCAATTACTTGAGTATCAGAGAAGTTTTGTTGTCCATCAACTACTGCTCCCTTTGAAAACAAATATCCGATTCCTTGGTACATGCTTGCAAATGCCTGAACAGCGAGCAACTGTAATGTGATGGTTTTGACAATATCTTTGCCTTTGAAAGCTATAAAAGTGATAATTACCGAAAAGAGGAGAATCATTACGAAACCAAACCCGAACCATGGACGTACCCACAGCAATGTAGAAATTATTAGGAAAAAATTCAATGAGTAAAGTGCAATTTCAGTGCTTCGCTTCTTAGTCGATGCTACTAAGAACAGAGCTCCGGCGATTGTCGGACCTATCGGACCTGCCGCTGCTACCAATGCATTGCCAAAATTCCCCAAGAACAATGATGAATAGCTGAATTGGGCGTAACCCGAGCCATTAGGAAAAATCACCAGCTTATTGAAACTTGCACCTAAAATGAGTGCCATTAATCCATGAGCTAATTCATGAAACCAAGTACCCAAGATAGTGAAAGGATATAGTATCATGTTCCCGAAAGGCACATTCCATAATATAATGGTGAGTAAGCCGAAAGCCATTACACCATAAATTGATTTATTTGTTTGAGATTTTACTATTTCTTGATTCGTCATTAATATTTTATTCCTTATTTTTATAAGTTTTGACGTACTAATTTAATAAAATTTCTTTGAATCGAGAAAATTATGAATACATTCAAGTTGAATTCGAGTTATAAACCTGCCGGTGACCAACCCAAAGCTATTCGAGAGCTGATTGAAGGGCTCGAAAGAGGGGACAAATACCAGACTTTGCTCGGTGTCACGGGCTCAGGTAAGACATTTACTATGTCTAATGTGATTCAGCATGTACAGAAGCCAACTTTGGTGATTTCGCCAAATAAGACTTTGGCTGCTCAGTTATATGCCGAATTCAAATCCTTTTTCCCCGAAAATGCGGTAGAATTCTTCATTTCCTACTATGATTATTACCAACCTGAAGCATATATCTCCAAATCCGATACATACATTGAAAAGGATTTTGCTATCAACGATGAAATTGACAGGCTGAGGCTCAAAGCTACAAGTAGTCTTGTAGAAGGCAGACGTGACATAATCATAGTTGCTTCGGTCAGTTGCATTTATAGTATCGGCAAAAAAGAAGATTTTGAGAAATTCCTGTTCCAAATGCGGAAAGGAATGTTTTTGCCACGGCAAAAGCTGCTTTATAAGCTGTCTGAGCTTCATTACGAACGTAACGATTTTGATTTTAAGCGTGGCAATTTCCGAGTTCGTGGTGATATTATTGACATTGTCCCTGCTTACGAGTCGGATTTGGGCTATAGGATTGAATTATTCGGAGATGAAATTGACAAAATTTCGACAATCGAAGTCAGTACAGGCAAGGTCTTAACTATAGAAAATGAAGTAACGCTTCATCCTGCGAAACTATTCGTAACGCCCGAAGATAGATTAACTGTGGCTATGCAATTCATTCGTGATGAATTAGCAGAGCGATTAAAAGAGCTTCGATTGCAAGATAAATATTTCGAAGCACAACGCTTGGAGCAAAGAACCATGTTTGACCTTGAAATGATGAAGGAAGTCGGCTATTGCTCGGGTATCGAAAACTATTCAATGCATCTGACCGGCAGAACTTTTGGCGAAAGACCGCACTGTATATTCGACTTTTTCCCCGAAGATTATTTATTGATAATTGATGAAAGTCACGTTTCTGTGCCACAGGTTCGGGGAATGTATAATGGTGACCGCTCGCGTAAAACGAGTTTGGTCGAGCATGGTTTCCGCTTGCCATCGGCTATCGAAAACCGACCCTTGAGGTTTGACGAATTCGAATCATTGATTAATCAAGTCGTATTTGTCAGTGCAACTCCTTCAGATTTTGAATTGGAAAAATGCGAGGGAGTTGTGGTTGAGCAAGTTATCCGCCCAACAGGATTGCTCGACCCGCAAATTTCAGTTCGCCCGATTAAGACACAAATTGATGATTTATTGGCTGAAATACGAATCCGAGTCGTTAAAAAAGAGAGAGTGTTGGTGACGACACTTACTAAACGCATGGCTGAAGATTTGACCGATTATCTTAAAAATCTAAATATTCAAGTGGCTTATATTCATTCCGATGTAGATTCTCTCGAGCGCGTGGAAATCATTCGCAATTTGCGTTTGGGGCATTTTGATGTTTTAGTTGGGGTGAATCTTTTGCGTGAAGGGCTCGATTTGCCTGAAGTATCGCTTGTTGCCGTGCTGGACGCTGATAAAGAGGGTTTTTTGCGTAGTCAGACATCACTATTGCAAATTGCAGGGCGTACAGCGCGAAATGTTGATGGTTTGGTGATTCTCTACGCCGATAAATTGACTAAATCCATCAATCATCTAATTTCCGAGACTAATCGCCGCAGACAGCTGCAAACCGAATATAATACTTTGCATGGAATCAATCCGACCACAGTTTACAAATCATTGGAAGAAATTCTATCCTCAACTTCCATTGCTGATATTCATCACCCAGCAGTTGGGAGGATTAGCAAATCTGCAAATAGCAATGAAGTGAAAATCGCTGCCGAACCGGTTGTTAAATTCATGTCGAAAGAGCAAAAGAAAGATGTATTGAACCAAATGTTTGCACAAATGAAAGAATCCGCCAAAAACTTAGATTTCGAGCGTGCCGCCGAATTGAGAGATGAGATCAATACACTCAAAAACGATTGGCAAATAGACTCAGATTAGAGCTCTAATTTTTTCAAATTGCAATAATGAATCTTGATTGGCGATTGAAGTCTTATTTTTGACTTCAATTCCCGTAAGAACGTTTAAGACTGCAAGTTCTACTTTTTTCCCGTTTAAAGTGACCGGCACTTCAGAAATTTGATGAATTATTTTGGGTATATGTCGTGCTGTTAAATTTGTCTTAATCTCGGTTTGGATTTTATTGACCAATTCTGTAGTCAATTCACCATCGTTTTTCAGCACAACAAAAAGTACGATTTCTACATCATTTTCCTTTGGCAACCCGATAACAATCGAGTCAGAAATTTCGTCCATCGCTTCTACGATTCTGTAAATTTCCGAGGTTCCGATGCGAACTCCTCCGGGATTTAAAGTAGCGTCCGACCTGCCATGCACGATGATACCACCATTTTCGGTAATGGTGATGAAATCGCCATGATGCCAAACTCCGGGGAATGTCTCAAAATATGCGGCTTCGTACTTCTCATCGTCTGTATCATTCCAGAAGTAAACAGGCATTGATGGAAATGGTGCCGTGCAAACAAGTTCGCCTTTGCTATCCAAAACAGCTTTACCGTTTTCGTCCCAAGCTTCTACTTTCATTCCTAAACCGCGACATTGGATTTCTTCAGAATAAACGGGTAAATTTGGATTTCCTAGCATGAAACATGAAATAATATCTGTACCACCGGAAATTGACGACAAACGCACATTAGATTTGACATTCGAGTAAACCCACTCAAAATTATCCTTAGAAAGTGGCGAGCCGGTGGACAATATTGTTTTCAATTCCGATAATTTAAAACTTTTAGACGGCTTTATTCCGGCTTTTTGACACGCACTTAAAAATTTCGGACTTGTGCCAAATACGCTTATTCCTTCTTCTTGAGCCATTTTCCACATTACATTCAAGTCCGGATAGGAGGGACTACCGTCATAAAGTACGACTGTGGCGCCAACACTCAATGAGCTAACAAGCCAATTCCACATCATCCAACCACAAGTGGTGAAATAGAAAATTTTGTCCATATCTGTCAAATTCGTGTGTAATACCAATTCCTTCATATGCTGGAGCAAAGTGCCACCGGCTCCATGAACGATACATTTTGGGACGCCCGTTGTGCCTGACGAATACATTATATATATAGGATGGTCAAATTCGGACATTTCAAATTCAATTTCACCTGCTTTATTATCAAGCAGCTTATCCCAAGAGATATAGTCAAAGCCGTTTATATCAGCATTAATTTGATTGATTAGGACAATTTTCTTAGTTTGGTCGAGTTTCAGGTGAATTTCATTGAGATTTTCAGCTAATGAAATTGTCTTGCCGTTGTATTTATAGCCGTCAACTGCAATCAGAACCTTTGGTTCCACTTGTGAGAATCTGTCAACTACCCCGTTAACTCCAAAATCGGGTGAAGTGGACGTCCAAATTGCACCAATTGAAATCGTAGCCAACATTGCTATGATTGCTTGTGGATTGTTGCTGATATAACCTGCAACTCTGTCGCCTTTGCCAACACCAAGGGCTTTCAATCCTAAGGCACATTTCGCGGTCTTTTCGTACAATTGTCCATAAGTCATGTAAATCGGCTTGGAGTCCTCGGAATAATATGCAATTGCTATTTCGCTATCGCGGAATTTGAGCAGATTTTCAGCAAAGTTGAATCTTGCACCCTTAAACCATCTATAGTTTCGGATATCTGAATCCGGCAATGCAGAATTAATTTTCGAGATTACGCTTTTGTAGGGCTGCTCGGAGATTACATCCATAAATTGCCAAATGTCCTCCCAGAAATTTGCAATGTATTTTATTGACCAATCGTATAGTTCGTGGTACGAACTGAGCTTTAATCCATATTTCAAATTAACGAAATTTATGAATTGGGTCATATTGGATTCATTTATATTCTCACCGGCAGGTGTCCACAAAGCTTGCTTTTTCATTACATCTCACATTAGTTTAACGTTTTGAATGACGTGAAACGATACTGAGTATTGAAAAGGAAAAAATTTGCTGTCTATTCAGTAGCTGATTTTGAAGGTTTGAGAGGGATTTTGATAGTTAATTCGGTGCCCTTGCCAATTGTACTTTCGGCTTCAATCGAACCGTGATTCATTTCCATGAATTCTCTGCACAAAATTAGCCCCAGACCTGTGCCTTTCTCTCTTGAAGTGCCAAAAGTAGAATAATGTACATCAATTCTGAAGAGTTTTTTCAAATCAATTTCACTTATGCCAACACCTGTGTCCTTGACTTTTAATTCGCAATATTCGTTATTAATGCGAGTATTCAATGAAATTTCACCACCCTTAGATGTGAATTTAATTGCGTTTGACATTAAGTTGCGAATCACAGTATTTATCATATTCGGGTCAGCGTATGCGTAAACAGAGCCACCGTTTCCGGATTGAATTGTGATTCCCTTGTTTTTGGCAGATTCTGAGAGCAATTTGACATTTTCGGTAACTAAAAATGATAAATCAATCATTTGGCGTTCCGGCTTCATAGCACCACTTTGTGCTTTCGACCAGAAAAGCAAATTTTCGAGCAAATTCGACAAATGCAGTCCTGCCTTGTGGATTTGGGTAATCAAATCAACGTGTTGCTGCTCGGTCATCATCTTGAACTTAGTTTTGATTGTATCAGAGGACAGTACAATAGCATGAAGCGGATTTTTCAAGTCGTGAGCTATGATTGTAAAGAACTTATCCTTAGTTGCGTTGGATTCAATCAATTTCTGCTCATTTTTACGCAAATCTTTGAGTATAAGTTCGAGCTTGTCTGTTTGTTCAGAAATCGTTTGATTTTTGGTGTTCAATAGTCTGTTTGTTCGCTGATTGGTTTTGTAACGGAAGTAGAACATTATGAGCAAAACGAAAATCAAGAATGTTATCATAATGAAAGATGTCTTCTGAATCTCGTTTATTCTGCGTTGGCTCTCATTTTGTTGCCTCAACATTATGTTTTCTTTTTCCTTTTTGTCCACATCGTACGATATTTTCAATTCGGCAATTCTCTTATTGCTTTCTTCATTTATCAGACTATCTTTGGTGCTCGAATATAGTTTGTAATAATCTAATGCCGAGCGGTAGTTGCCAATATCTCTATACAAATCATGGTAAATTTCATAAACTATCAGTAATTGCTTTTTGTCACCTAAATTGTTCGCAATTTCATTGGCTATATTAAGGTTGATAATAGCATCATCATAATTTTTTAACAAAATATATATTTGGGCTTTGGTAGTGAGTGGATGAAATACTCCGGAGCTATCACCGGTTTCCAATCTTGAAGCTATCGCGCGAGTACAATAATCAAGTGCTTTGGGATAATTTTCCATTTGTTTATGTATCATACCAATGTTGTTCTGAATGATACCAATACCTTTCTTGTCTTTATTTTCTTCTCGAATAATAAGGGCTTTCTCATAAGAAGTCAAGGCTTCTTTCAATCTATTTGTTTCAAAGTAAATATTACCAATATTGGTTAATGAACGTGCCAATTCTGCTTTGTTGTTTACTGAACTACTCATTTCTATCGCTTTTTTATAAAAAGTCAATGCATCTTCATACATATTGAGAGCATAATAAACCATTGCGATTTTATTATGAATATTGGCGTACTCACTGGTATCAGATGTGCTTTCCACGATTTTCAACATTTCAAAGTAGTATTCAAGAGATTTGCTGAATTCACCAATATTAAAGCTAACCAACCCCATATTACTAAGTGATTTGTATATTTCATTTGTATCTCCTATTGATATTCTAAGTTTCAAGGCTCTATCATAGAATTCTCTTGCTTCATGATAAGCTTTAATACTATAATAAATAACACCAATATTATTCAAGGACTGAGCCATGCCAACCCTATCTTTCTGAATTTCTCGAATCCTCAAAGCTTCGACATGGTTCTCCAATGCAATTTTATATTCACCAAGGTAATCATAAGCCAGCCCTATATTACTGTATGCATTTGCTATCTCAGTCAGGTAATTCTTTTGTAATGCAATTTTTAGAGAACGGTTTGAATAGTTGATAGCTTTTTGAGGGTCTTTGGCTACAATTTCCATTGCTAATTCATTCAGCTTGATAGCTTTTTGGTCATCGGGTAATGCGAATAAGAAATTTTCTACGTTTTCACTATCGTCTTGAGGGTTTTCAAAACAAAAAACCGAAACTGTACATAGCAATAATGTAACAATTAGTATAATCCGGTTAAATAGTCTTATAAATTGTTTCATATCTGAATGCTAATATTCACCTTTTTGTTCAAAATGTCTAAATTTCTTCAACAAATTTAACGAAGAATTTTATATTTCCAACACATTTTTTTTAATTTTTATTCGCAATAGATAAATCATAACGATGGAATTCCGCATTGGTTAATGTTATGAGAAGATTTGTTTGAATTTTTTTTAAAAAATGAATCTTAATATCGGACTTTGATAAAGCATCTGGCATTGACTTTGTAACTATACAAGTGATTTTTAAATGGATGAACTGAAATGCAGGATGCACTTAATTGAAAAACAGAAATGTTTGGGTTTGTCACAAAGACAATGGATAAGCAACTAAAACTTTTTTTTAATGTATTTTTTAATAATATTTTTGGAGTAATATAATGGAAATTTTCATCGCGATTCTTTGGTACTTTCAAATTTTAGTTTCGGGTGTAACTTACACTACAACTGAAGTTGAACAAATTATTCAGGCTAATCAACCTCTTATCGAATCAGTTCAACAAGACCCTGTTCTTGAAAACCAAATTATTGAGCTTTACGATGGTCAAATTGATGCTATCGAACCTGATAACGATTTAGAACCAATTCGTAACTAATAAAATACTGACTTAGATTTTATCTAAATCACAGCAATGTACGGTAACTCTGCAAAGAGTTACCATTTTTTTTTGTGTTCAAATGTTTTTAGATTCAGTTACGTCGAAAATAATTATTAGATTTGCGTAAATTATTTTTAGTATTGTAAGGAGAAAATTATGGAAATGGATATTTGTTATGGTGGTGTACCAAGCAAAATTCCCCAGAATTCAATGGGAATCAGAGGTTACGACTATATTGAATTCTATGTAGGCTCGGCAAAGCATGTAGCATTTTGGCACGCTAAAGCATTGGGTCTCAACATTGTGGCTTATCAAGGTCCTGAAACCGGAACCCGCGACCGTGTGTCATATTTGTTGTCGAATAAGCATAATATGAAGATATTGATTACATCGGCTATCCAACCCTCGACTTATGATGTTCAGTCTTTCATCCACAAGCATGGAGATGGTGTCAAACGTTGGTGTGTGGAAGTGGTCAATGTTATTGAAACGTATAGTAAAGCTATCAAAAATGGAGCTGTTCCAGTTACCAAACCATATCGTCTTGAGGACAAGGATGGCTTTGTCGAACAAGCTGCAATACGATTATACGATGACACTGAAATCAATTTCATAAACTACGACCATTACAAAGGGCTGTTCAAACCAGGATTTGAAGAACCTTTCTATAACTTCGAAATCCGACGCGAAGAATCAAATCTCAAAATCATTGACCATATCGTCGGCAATGTACATGTAAACGAAATGGATTATTGGGAGAATTACATCAACCGTTCTTTAGATTTTGAAACTTTCATATTTTTTGGTCCGGGCGATATTTCCACAAAATATTCTGCTTTATTGTCCAAAGTTGTTCGTTCTAAGGATTCCGTTATCAAAAATCCGATAAATGAACCTTTCGATGCAGAACGCCAATCACAAATTGAAGAATATACTCAGCAATACCACGGTTCGGGCATTCAACATGTGGCACTTGCAACCACTAATATAATCGAAACTGTTGCGAATTTGCGTGCAAATGGTATCGAATTTTTGGACGCTCCACCCAAAACCTATTACGATGACATAAAACGCCGTAGTGAAGAAAGAAGTGGTTTGGTGACCGAAGATATTGATGAACTCGCAAGACTCGGTATTTTGTGCGACATTGAAATCTCGAGTGGCGGCTATTTGCTTCAGCTTTTCACTAAGCCGATATTTGACCGCCCGACGTTTTTCTACGAGATAATTCAACGCAGAAAAGGCGCATCAGGATTTGGACAAGGTAATTTCCTCGCATTGTTTGAAGCAATCGAAAGAGAACAAGCCAAAAGAGGCAATTTATAGTGAGTCATTATATATATGTATGTTGAATTAGCAAGATTGAATCTTCCGAATTTTCAATTCAAATTTGATGATTCAGATGGCGTTTTGAAGATTTACGATTCGATTCGCAACAAATTCATTGTGTTGACGCCTGAGGAATGGGTTAGGCAAAATTTTGTTCGATATTTGAACGAGACTTTGTGCTATCCCAAATCTCGGACTAAGATTGAACACAACTTGAAATATGGCGAATTGAACAAAAGATGCGATATTATAATATATGATAAATCAGCGAAACCGCACATTATTGTGGAGTGCAAGGCATATTCAGTGAAACTTAGTCAATTAACGGTTAATCAGCTCGCTACATATAATTCGCAATTGGGAAGTAAATACTTGTGCATTACGAATGGAATCAACCACTATTATTACGTTTTGAATCCGACAACTAATAAATACGATTCAATTAAGTCTTTTATAAATTATAACGACAACTAAAAATCGAGGTTCATTATGGCATTCTATCATAAATTAGGCTCTATACCCAAGAAAAAGCACACTACTTTCTACAAACCCGATGGTACTTTGTACCGTGAGGAATTAGTTAGTTCGAAGGGCTTTTCGGGGGTTTATTCTAATAAGTATCATCTGAATATGCCTACAAAAGCTACGAAAATCACCGAATTGCCCAAATTAGCCGATGAGGTTTGGCACGATGCGGAGCTAAGGCATTTCCATTTTTTGACCGATACTCTGAGAAAAGAAGGTGATTTTTTCAGCTCGAGAGTCTCATATCTCGAGAACAATCATTGCAAAATGTATGCTGCGAAGCCGACGACGAACCCGGATTACTTCTTCAAAAATGTTTATGCTCACGAGTATGTTTTTATTCATAGGGGCAGCGGTGTGTTATTGTCAGATTACGGCTCTTTGCCTTTTGTCGAGGGCGACCAAATAATCATTCCTCAAGCGACAATTTATCAGATGCACTTCGATAGTTTCGATGATAATAAAATTGTGGTAATCGAATCCGATACACCCTACGAAATTCCAAAACATTACAGAAATGAATACGGGCAACTCGAAGAGCACGCTCCATACGAAGAACGCGATTTCAAAATGCCTCAATTCATGGAACCAAAAGGCGATTTGGGAGATTTTAGGATTTTGATGAAAGCCGGAAACCGCATTTTTGAATATATGCAGCCACATCACCCATTCGACATCGGAGGTTGGGATGGATATTTATATCCATTTGCGTTCAACATCAAGGACTACAACCCCAAAGTTGGGCGAATCCATTTGCCGCCACCTATACATTTATTATATCATACAAAGCATTTCGTTTTGTGCAATTTCAATCCGCGACCCTTTGATTGGCACGAAGATGCAATCCCGGCTCCTTATTATCATTCCAACGTTGACAGTGCTGAGGTGTTGTACTATGTCGAAGGTGATTTCATGAGCCGTAAAGGTGTAGGACCCGGCTCAGTCACGCTGCATCCTTTGGGAATTCCTCACGGACCTCAACCCGGCAAGACCGAAGCCAGCGTAGGTGCAAAATTCACTCACGAATACGCCCTCATGCTTGACACATTTGAACCACTTTTCCCGACTACAAACGTACAACAGACCGAAGACCCGGCCTATCCGTACAGTTGGTTAGAGTAAAACATCTGAACATTGTTTTTTTGTCTGAACTATGATTTTTTTGATTTAAATGATTTTAATGATTATGTATTTTATCTTTGTATGCTTCTTAATCACTTTAATCATAAAAATCATATTAATCATAGTTCAGACAACAAAATCATAAATTTAAACCAATTCATCCGATGACTCCCACAAATTTGCCACAGTTTTAATCAAACCAGTTCATCTGAGAGTACAAGTCATCGGATGAATAAAAGAATTCAAGAGCTTATTAATCATATCAATCCCAAAAATCACATAAATCATAGTTCAGGCAACATCACACAAATCATATTAATCATAGTTCAGACAACAAGCTCAATCCAATTCATCCGAAGACTCGAGCTCATCGGATGAATAAAAGAATTTTAAAAGCTTATTCCGCCACGTATTTGTAACAAAAAAAACTTCATATTTACATTATATAAAAATATTTCTATCGTATTTTGAAAAAAATGATTATGTTTATTATTGTACTTATAACAAAAATACGGTGATATAATGAAAAAGTTATTATTCTTAAGTTGCTCTATTATGTTAGTCATTTTGTGGTCAAATTATACTTACTCTTTACCCAAACCCGGTGAGGATGAATTACAACGCAAACCTGTAAATGTCAGAGATTTACAAAAAAACACCATAAGCAGCATTGATTTTTATAATACAAATTATGGTATTATAGGACATAATGCAGCTACCACCAGAGGTGGTCTATTTTGGCCCCGAGGAACTTCAAATCAATACCTTTTTGCATCGGGATTCTGGTTTGGTGCACAAAAAATGAAGCCTGATAAGTCTGAAATGTACAAGTATGTTACCATTAGTTACAATCCAAATAGTGGAATTTCATGGTTAGTTCCGGGAATTATAAGAGAGGAACAAGATAATGTTGATGCATCTAAATTATATATGCATCGGATTTATTATTCTACCGATTTCAATGAAGCAACCGGACAAGCTTATGATAAATCAGACGGACCTGCTTGGCCCCTTTGGAAAAATTCTGACACACAACAACTTTGTGAATACTCAGAAAATGATTTTGAATATGATACAAATAGTAGA
The DNA here is from genome assembly GCA_002839825.1 of Ignavibacteriae bacterium HGW-Ignavibacteriae-1. Lineage (GTDB taxonomy): Bacteria > Bacteroidota > Ignavibacteria > Kapaibacteriales > UBA2268 > PGYU01. The sequence goes on from PGYU01000016.1 coordinate 43,347, forward strand.
AATACTAATCGCTACCCATTAGGTCATTTAGTTATTTCTGATGAAGATATGTTTTGTACCTATAAAGATACCGATTTGAGTAGTTATGAAGGCGGGGCATTAGCTAGACGAGCACTGGGATATCCTTTACGACTTCAAGTATATCAAAGGGTTTTAACTTGGAATTCTGACCACACTTTGAAAGATTGTGCAATTGTGCAGTATCTTTTAACAAATGAATCACAAGACACCTTGAAAAATTGTTATTTTGCCCCTCTTTATGATATAGATATTGGTTTAACTTCAGAGCAAGCAAAAAACGATAGATTAAGATATTACGATTACGATAAATCTCTAAACTTAGCTGTTGGATGGACAAATACGAACCTAGGTGAACTTGGTTCAGGGTATGGCTATATAGGAGTTTCTTTGATTGAAACACCAGCTATTGATGATGAAGGCTATATTAAGAAGGGTTTATCATACTATCCCTCTGACCAACAACTCGGAATTTCAACTTTTAAGAATTGGCCTATTGAAGAAGATCGAGCTCTTGATAATGAACGATACGACTTCATAAGTTCACATATCATAGATGGAGATACCGGTCCCGGAGATAAAAGATTGATGTTTTCTACCGGACCATTTCATTTACTACCAAAAGAAACTATAAGGGTTGCAGTACTAATTGCTTTCGCCATGCCTTGCAAAGGTGGCGAAGCTGATGGCACTACTGAAGACATATCTTGTGTAAACGGTCTTGAAGGGAAGGCCAAAAGAGCAATTAGTTATTATTATTCTCCTAAGACTTCAGTGGATGAAAATGCAAATCCTATAATTAATTTAGCCATCCACCCAAATCCCGCAAGCGAATATATTGAAATTAGTTCTCCATTTATCAACCCTACGGTTAACCGTGGGGTTGATGAAAGTTCAGAAATCAAAATCTTCAATACACTTGGCGAATGTGTAATATCTGTAGAGACACGGCATGCCGTGTCTCTACAAAGAATTGATATTTCGCATCTGCCTCGTGGCGTTTATTATCTCCGTATCGGCAATCGGACGCAGATGTTTGTGAAGATGTAATTGTCTGAACTATGATTTTTGTCTGAACTATTTTTTTATTACTTTAGCCTTTGCTTTTGAAATTATCATTATAAAAGGAGATTTTTCATGAGAAGGTATGTACGTCTATTTCTTTTTCCATTGGGAATTCTGTTCCTTTTCGCTTTCCAACCTTCATCAAATGATGAGTACATTGTGATTGGTTGGAATGATCTCGGCATGCATTGTATGAACAAAGATTTTAGTAATCTCGCCATACTACCTCCTTACAACAATCTAATGGCTCAGGTTATCAAAAAAGGTAACTCAAGTACTAATCCTAAAGTTATTACAGACGAAATGAAAATTACATACGAAATACCCGGGAATACATATTCCGTCGGTAAAACTAATTTCTGGACTTATGCAAAGCACCTTTTCGGTGTTGATTTAAAAGACGATATTGGTTTAACCGGCAAAGGATTAACCGGAGTAATGGATAAAAAGGATAACTATTACCTTGCTGAAGGTATTCCGATAACTCCCTTTACTGATAATGACCATATAAATGAAGACCCATACCAATTAGCACATCTCAAAGTATATAATTCCAGTAACATAGTTATGACTTCTACAAACACTGTGATACCGGTATCTACTGAAATGAATTGCGTTGGGTCCGGTTGTCATAGTAGTGAACAACACATTTTAAACAAACACGACAAGGAAGATGGTTTTGACCCAAATAAAAAACCGATATTGTGTGCTTCATGCCATGCTTCAAATGCACTGGGTACCAAAGGTCAGCACGAAGCAAAATCATTTTCGTTTATAATTCATGATAAACATGCAGAAAAAGCAAAAGATAATTGTTATAAGTGTCATCCGGGCGAAAAAACACAATGTTATCGTGATGTTATGTTGAAAGCAGGCTTGAAATGCCAAAACTGCCATGGAACCATGAAAGAAATTGCAAAATCTATTGAAAAAGGGCGTCAACCTTGGCTCGAAGAACCATCCTGTGGAAGTTCCATATGTCATGGTTCAGCTTTTGCTGAGGAGAAAGGTAAATTATATCGGCAATCAAAAGGTCATGGTGGCATTTATTGCAGTGCATGTCATGGTTCACCTCATGCTATTGTGCCTACAGGTGAATTAACAAGAGATAATGTACAGAATGTTGCATTGCAGGGATATGAAGGAATTTTAGCCAAATGTGAAGTTTGTCATGGTATAAAACCGGACGGTTTAGGTCCTCACAATATCCTGTTAACACAAGTAAAAATTGAGGATGAGAGTATATCGAGTAGTGGAACTAAATTTAACAATCCATATCCAAATCCGGCGATAAATAAAATTACGATTCCTTTTGATTTAAACGAAGAAGGTAATGTAAATATTGAAATCTTTGATATGGCTGGTAATCATCAAATTACAGCAGTCAATCAATTCCTTTTATCGGCACAGTACAGTATTGATGTGGATTTAAGGACATTAAATTCCGGTAGTTATGTCTATATTCTTTCCCTTAATGGAAAAAAAATTAAAGGGAATTTCAATGTTGCAAAATAAAGGAATTTAAAATAAGATTTTGTCACGTCAGGTGTTACACTTGACGGGACAAATATCCGGCAAGCGAATATATTACATTTCAAACTTCGGAAGTTTTGGAAACTTCCGAAGTTCTAAGGTTAAAATATAGAATACACTCGGCGAATGTGTAATGACCACCCTACGACAGGCTCAGGGAACGGACACAAGAATTGATATTTCGCATTTGCCTCGCGGCGTATATTACGTCCGCATCGGCAGCCAAACACAGGTGTTTGTGAAGATGTAACAAACGTATCTCACCATATGGTCATTCTGAGCCGAAGGCGAAGAATCAAGCTTTAATAAAAGGCATGGATTCTTCACATTCGTTCAGAATGACAATTGACAAAGTTTTTTTCTTCCAAAATTTGTAACTTTATAAGCTTTCATTTGTTATTTTGGAATGTGGAGATTGTCAAAATGTAAAATGTTATTTAGTTATATATGGGAGATTGGTATGAAAAATTTTGCTACCATTTTATTCGTGACTCTACTTTTTAGTAGTTCTTTATTCGGTTGGACTAAAGGTTCGTTTTTTCAACCTGAATTTATTTCAAACCCCTACAATGACGAAGAAATTGTTTTTATTGGTTCTTCCAAAATTGGTAATCAAAATGTTTGTAGATTAGATATTAACACAGGTGAACTTGATTTTGATAGGATTTTATTACCATCTTCAGAAGGGGAACTCAAGGATGTCATTATCAATGGAGAATCTAAACGAATCGGATACCTTTTACAAGGGATAATAGCAATATTCAATTACATGGATTTTACGGAAATTGCAAATTTCACTTTTAATTACACAGGAGACTCGGAAGACACGAAAGTCAGCTTTTCAAAGGACGGAAATAAGGTTTACACTCTCAAAAAGAGCGAGTTAAGATTGTCTGTTTACGACATTCCATCCGGCACAAAATTAGACGAAATTATCATTAATGCCAACCCTACATTTTATTCGGGTGCATTCCTCAATAGCGATAAAGACGAATTCGCTCTGATCATTAATGATTCGCTCGAAATATGGTCAATTTCCTCTCGAAGTCTTGACCGAAAAATCCCTTTTAACTCAAATGCAGAATTGATTCAGTTCAGAAATTCCGGCGATAATATTACATATAAAATTGGCAAAAATATTTTTATTGTTAGTTCACAAACTGGTGCCGAAATCTTTAGTCAGACATTGCCATTCGATATTTATTACTACGAATTTTCGGCAAATATGCAATATATGATTTGTGATAAAGAACGTTTTGAACAATCAGTTTGGGACATAGTTGCTGATACTCTAATTTTTGAAGGTAATACTTATTACATTTCGGGTATTCACTACAATTATATAAATTCAAATAAAACAAGACTTCTTGGAAATGAACAAGAATCAATGTATTGCGAAAGATACATGGAGGATGTTTATACCGAAGCAGTTTACTACCTATATAATATTGATGATTATAAAAAGATTAATTCTTTAGGTGACGCTCATATTGGCAATCCAATTGATGCTATAATTAATCCGAATAATAAGCTTATTTTAATAAGTAGTAATAATGGTGATTATGATGAACCAAATTATATTCACGGATTAGTTGATGAAAATGGTGAATTTCTGAAATTTATACATGTTAACAGAGCCGCTATTGCGTTTTCGCATGATTCAAAATATGTTGCATTCAACGATACTTCGAGCCTCATGTTATATAATATCGAATCCGACATTGTCGATAAAACTCTTCAGACTCAGCGACAAACTCTTGGCACAATATTTTTCAGCCCTCAAAATGGCGGATTAATTATTTCGATTACCAATGACTATATTGATGTTTATGATTACAACACATTGACATTGAATTATTCTAAGGAATTGACTCCAGAATCCGGTGATGGATATAAGTTTGTTAGCGACCTAAGCGGAAATATTACAATACTATATCCAACCGGTAAATACTTTGATTTTGATGCCGGGACAGGAGATTTAACAGAAATTACACTGAACAATCTACCCGAAGACAGGACATTCAGGGACATGACAAACGACGGCAGATATATACTATGGTCATTTGGGAAAGACAGTATAGTAGTCTATGATACCAAAATCCAAAATATTAAATTTTCTTACAAACACGAGCTCAATACTCCTTATGCTGAAGAACTTTCTATAGGATTTCTTGGAAATCATGAAATAGTTTGGTTTTCGTATATTTTTAGTCCGATTGAAAAGAGGAATGTATTTATAGCTTATGATTTAGTTGAAAAGCGAGAATTTACATTAGACGGCGAAGGAACCCCAAGAGTCAGTATTGACGGCACAAGATTTATGACTTTGTATTGCCCTTATATATATTATTTAAACTCAATTCGGCTACCTGTTTCAGTAGATGAAGGTACATTACCGGACAACTCATTGACTATTTTCCCAAATCCAGCAACGGAATATATTACAATTAGTTCCTCCACTATCAACCCTACGGTTAACCGTGGGGTTGATGAAAGTTCAGAAATCAAAATCTTCAATACTCTCGGCGAATGTGTAATATCTGTAGAGACACGACATGCCGTGTCTCTACAAAGAATTATTGTTTCGCACTTGCCTCGTGGCGTGTACTACGTCCGTATCGGCAATCGGACGCAGATGTTTGTGAAGATTTGAACTATGATTTTGTCTGAACTATGCTTTTGTCTGAACTATGATTTTTTTGATTAAACTGATTTTTATGATTTGTATTTTTTTTGGTCAAGTGTAAGACCTGACGGGACAGAATCTTCTTACGTGACTTGTGTTAAAGATATATAATCGCTTCGCGATAAAACTTACCCCGAAGGGGTTGTATATCTATAACTTTACACCCATGAGCCTAGACTCTTTACCCCGAAGGGGTTAAATCATTGCATTTTCTTCATCAAACTAATCAAACAAATCATATAAATCATAGTTCAGACATCAACTTAATCACACAAATCACGTAAATCATAGTTCAGATAACATCACCCAAATCACATAAATCATAGTTACGACAGAACAATTCATCCGATGACTCCCTCAAATTTGCCACAGCTTTAATCAACCAATTCATCTGAATACTCAAAGTCATCGGATGAATAAAAGAATTGAAGCGCTTCTTCATCATCATAATCACCCAAATCATATAAATCATAGTTCAGAAAAAAACTTATGTTTAGACATGCAATTTTTTAAGTTGATTTACGTATATTTGTAGCAATGATATTTATAAAATTTGGAGAAATTGAATGTATGTTAAGAAGTTTAAAAATGTTTACTAACAACAAGCTATGCTTATCATTATTTGCGTTTTTAATCTTTTTAGCTTCATCATACACTCCTATTTCCGCTCAAGCTCCGACCGGCAAAATCACTGTCGAAGTGAAAGGTTTTGAGAACAACAATGGTAAAGCTCGCCTGCTCTTGTTTTCATCAAACGAAAAAAAGTATTTCCCCAAAGAAAAAGATAAAGCCTTAAGAAAAAATGTAGTTCCCATCGTAAACAATCGAGTGCAATTTACCTATGAAAATCTGCCTTTTGGTGAGTATGCCATAAGTGTACATCATGACGAAGATGAAAACGGAAAGGTTAACACCAATTTCATCAAAATTCCCAACGAAGGCTTAGGGTCATCAAATGATGCCAAAGGGTTTATGGGACCTCCATCTTTTGACAAAGCCAAAGTAATTTTAAATAAAGAAACAATTTCAATTACTATTAATATAGTCAACTAAAAAAATAAGGTTATAATGAAAAAAAAGAAAGTCATTATTGTTGGGGCAGGTCCGGGAGGACTTGTTGCCGGGATGATATTGTCTCAGAAAGGATTTGACGTACATATTTACGAAAAGAAAGCTATTGTAGGCGGGAGGAACGGATTTATTCAAGCTGGTGAATTTAAATTCGACTTAGGTCCGACATTCTTTTTGATGAAGGACGTTTTGGAGCGAATCTTTAAAATATGTAATAGAAATTTAGATGATTACGTCAAAATCACTCAGCTTGACCCAATGTACAAGTTGGTATTCAACGACAAGACATTCGCTCCGACAACGGACAAAGAACGGATGGTGCTCGAAATTGAAAGAGTTTTTCCCGGTAGTTCCAAAGGATATTTGCAATATATCGAAAGGGAACAGAAAAAATACGATAGGCTTATCCCTTGTCTCGAAGTACCGTACGGCTCGTTGACTGATTATTTCTCTTTGAGATTATTGAAAGCATTGCCTTATTTGGATGGTCATTTAAGTTTGTTCGATGTGCTCGGGAAATACTTTGATGATGATTTTCTAAAAGTATGTTTTACTTTCCAAGCAAAATATATTGGAATGTCCCCATGGCAAGCGCCCGGACTTTTCAGCATATTATCATTTATCGAGCATGGAGGCGGAGTTTTCCATGTAAATGGCGGTTTGAATGAATTATCAAAAGCCATTGCAAAAGTTATTGAAGAATGTGACGGAAATATTCATTTGTCTAAAGGTGTAAAAAAGCTAATAGTTGAAAATTCTGTCTGCAAAGGTGTTTTACTTGAAGACGGAAGCGAAGAAAGAGCCGACTACGTAGTTTTGAATGCCGATTTTGCACATGCTATGAAAAACTTGGTCGAACCGGCAGATAGGCGCAAATACACAGACAAAAAGTTAAAAAAGATGAAATATTCCTGCTCAACTTTTATGCTTTATCTCGGACTTGATAAAAAATACGAAAAGCTTTATCATCATAATATCTTTTTTGCAAATGATTACAAGCATAATGTTGATGAAATTGTCAGTAATTCAATTATTCCGGATGACCCGTCAATTTATGTTCACAATCCAAGTTTGATTGATGATTCATTGGCTCCTGACGGGAAGTCTTCAGTATATGTATTGGTGCCGATTGGCAATACAAGTGGCGGAATTGATTGGACTGCAAAAAAAGAAGCATTTAAAGAAAAGATTTTAAATATTTTAGAAACTAAAGCGGGAATAAATGATATTAGAAGCCATATTGAAGAGCTCAGAATAATTACGCCTGACGATTGGGAAAATCAAATGGATATTTACGATGGCGCAACATTCAATCTGGGACACAATATGGGGCAATTACTCTATTTCCGTCCCCATAATGAATTCGAAGAATTCGCTAATTGCTATCTGGTTGGTGGTGGCACACATCCCGGAAGCGGATTGCCTACAATTTACGAATCTGCCAGAATTTCTTCCGAATTAATTCTAAAAAAAGAAGGGTTGAACTTATATTCTTAAGCCTTAATTGAAAATAAAAAAGATGCAAAGCAAATGAAGCAAGGCAATTTGAAGCATGATGATATAGATTTATTATTACATAAGCAGAGAGATTTCTTCGATTCGAATAGGACCAAGGAGATTTCTTTCAGGATTGACATGCTCAAAAAGCTCTATGCGATAATCGAAAAGAACGAAAATAGAATCATTGATGCATTATATTTGGATTTGCACAAAGGCATAACTGAGGCTTACACCAGCGAAATATCTTTTATTCTAAAAGAAATCGAAAAAGCTATATCTTCGTTAAAAAAATGGAATAAACCGAAGAAAGTGTGGACTCCACTAATCAATTTCCCTGCAAAAAGTTATTATTGTTACGAACCCTATGGCATAGCCCTAATAATCGCACCATGGAACTATCCATTCGGATTGACTATGAGTCCATTGATTGGAGCAATATCCGCGGGGAACTGTGCGATTCTCAAGCCCTCCGAAATGTCAGTAAACACAGCCAAGTTGATGTCCGATTTGATAAACAGCAATTTCCCGCCCGAGTATATTAGAGTTGTCGAGGGCGATGCAGAAGCAGCTAAGTTGTTAATTAATAAGCAAATTAATTATATTTTCTTTACGGGAAGCACAGAAGTCGGCAAAGAAATTATGAAATCAGCAGCCGAACATCTTATTCCGCTTACTCTTGAGCTTGGGGGAAAGAACCCGTGCATTGTGGATAATGAAGTTGATATTGATGTAACCGCACGACGAGTTATTTGGGGTAAATTTTTCAACGCAGGGCAAACTTGCATTGCACCCGATTATTTAATGGTACACAATGATATAAAAGATGATTTTATGAAAAGTTTGGTCAAAGCTGTCGATGAATTTCATCCTGATTTAACATCTGACAGTAAAGACTATTCGCATATAATTAATGAAAAACATTTTAAAAGAATTTGCGACTTGATGAAAGACGGAATTATATTGATTGGTGGGCAAACTGACGAAACTAATTTATTTATTTCTCCAACTATAATTACCGAAATTGACTATGATTCCAAGATAATGCAAGAGGAAATATTCGGTCCTCTTTTACCAATAATGTTTTATGATAATTTAACGGATGTAATTAGTAAATTAAAAACTCTACCGAAGCCATTAACATTGTATTATTTTTCCAAAAATAAGAAAAATCAAGACAAAATATTAGCCGAAACTTCGTCCGGTTCAGTTTGTATTAATGGCACAATTCATGTAATTATGAATCAGAATCTTCCATTTGGCGGTGTGGGACAAAGTGGAATGGGCTCATATCATGGGCAAGCCGGCTTCGAAACTTTCAGCCACCGAAAATCTGTTATTAGAAAATCGTTCAAATTGGATTTCAAAGCAATGTATCCTCCTTATAAAACGAAATTGAGCATATTAAAACAAATAATTAAAAGATTATATATTTTATAAAATTAAAAAAATTAATTCGAGAAATAAAATGTCAGAAAATAGTACAAAAAAGAAAGTCATAATAATTGGCGCCGGTTTGGGAGGTATTTCTGCAGCTATTATGTTGAAAATTAATGGCTATGATGTAGAAATATTTGAAAAAAATGAAAAAATCGGTGGGAAACTCAACACAATAAAAGAGAATGGTTATACATTCGATTTGGGTCCTTCGATTCTTACTCTACCGCAATATTTCAAAGTATTGTTTGAAGCTTCCGGCAGAGATATGAGTGATTACATTCCCATCCAAGAAGTCAGACCACACTGGAGAAATTTCTTCGAAGACGGCACAGTAATAGACTTAGACCCCGATATGAAAGTAATGAAAAAAGAGCTGGATAAACTCGGTCCTGATGCATACTCAGACTTCCGAAAGTTTATGGAATATTCGGAAAAACAATACGATATTCTCGCTCCCGGTTATTTCGATAGCGGACTCGATTCAACTTTCGACTTCATGAAATTCTACGATTTTTCGGCAGTTTTCAAGATTGATTTTTTCAGAACGATGCATGGCAGAATCGCCAAAATAATTAAAAACCCATATTTAATTGATATTTTTGATTATTTTATTAAATATGTCGGATCATCTGCGTATAATGCGCCGGGATTTATGAACTTAATGCCAACAATTCAGTTCAGATATGGCTTGTGGTATGTGCCCGGAGGAATGTACAACATAGCATTGGGCTTCAAAAAATATATGGATGAGCTTGGAATTAAAGTTCATTTCAATTCTGAGGTTACCAAAATAATTGCGGAGGAAAACAAGGTAAACGCCATCGAGGTGAACGGCAAAACGCATTATGCAGATATTATCGTTTCAAATATGGAAGTCATTCCCGCGTATAAAGATTTGTTAAATGAAGATGATAAATTTCTTGGTAAAATGGAGAAATTTGAGCCGTCTTGCTCAGGGCTTGTGCTGGACATAGGTCTCGATATTCAATATCCGCAACTTGCTCATCATAATTTCTTGTATTCACAGCACCAAAAAGAGCATTTTGATTTAGTATTTAACAAAAAAATGATGCCTACAGACCCAACAATTTATTTGGTGGATAGTTCGAAATCCGACCCAAGCGTGGCTCCGCCGAATTGTTCGGGATTGAAAATACTTCCGCATATTCCATATATCAACGAAGAAAATCCTTATACGATGGACGATTATATTAAATTAAAAGATACAATTCTTATTAAACTCGAACGAATGGGACTGACAGACCTTCGTAAACATATAGTTTATGAGCATTTACTTACTCCAATTGATATTGAAAAAATGTATAAATCAAACAAAGGATCAATTTACGGAGTAGTTTCAGATTTCAAAAAGAATTTCGCTTTTAAATTACCTAAAAAAAGCAAAAAATATAAAAATCTTTACTTTACAGGCGGCACAGTAAATCCCGGAGCCGGGATGCCAATGGTTTTACTTTGTGGGCAAAACGTTTGCAAAGCAATTATCGAGGATGATAAGAAGAATGGAAATTAATAATATAATTTTGCTCGCAATAGCAATTCCATCATTTCTTTGCGGATTCTACTTTCTTTACAGAATCAAGCTTTGCAGAGATTATAATTTGAATTCTTCTAATCAAAAAATTGCAATTATTATTCCTGCAAGAAATGAAGAACATAATATCGGGAATTTATTAAGCTCAATCAAACAACAAACTTATAAGGTTGACGAAGTGATAGTGGTAAATGACAGCTCGACCGACAGTACGAAAGAAGTTGCGGAAAGTCTGGGGGCAATTGTGTTGGAGTCCGCCCAATTACCCGAAGGATGGAAAGGTAAGCCCTGGGCTTGCTGGCAAGGAGCGCAATTTTCTTCCAGCGATGTTTTTATATTTCTTGATGCCGATACAATTATCGAACCCGCCAGATTGAAAAACATCGTTGATTCATATTTATTCGAGCTGCAAGAATCCGAAAAATCGAATGGTGTTGTGATGTCAATTGCACCATTCCACAAAATCGAAAAACTTTACGAGGAATTATCTGCAATATTTAATATTATAATGGTTGGCTCAATGAATGCATTTACACCATTCAAAAGCAATCAACCAACCGGATTGTACGGGCAATCGCTCATTGTCAGCAAAAAGAATTATTTTGAAATTGAAGGACACTCCTCAGTCAAAAATAAAATCCTCGAGAATGTTTTTATGGCTCAGAAATTCCAAGAAAAGGGCACCCGATTAGTGTGCTTGGGTGGCAAAGGCTCACTATCGTTCAGAATGTATCCCGACGGTTTCAGAGCATTGATTGACGGATGGACAAAAGCTTTTGCCTCGGGTGCAGGTCAAGCTTCGTTATCTGCGTTATTGACAAGCATATTATGGATTTCAGCCGGATTTATAATAAGCATCGCACTGCTCTTCAACTTATTTGTAGGCGATTCAGTCATTTTGTGGCTCATTTTATACGTGGCATATTCACTGCAAACTTATTGGATGCTTCGACGTTTGGGGAGCTTTAGTTTCCTCACTGCATTGCTTTTTCCGGTAAATTTGGTCTTTTACGTAATTGTTTTTTCACGCTCATTGTATTATCTGATTTCCAAAAAATCAATTAATTGGAAATCGCGAAATGTAAATTCATGATGGAAATAAAATGCTAATAGAATTGCCAATTGTTTGGACGATAATAATTAATATAGTTTTGTGGTTTATTATTCACATGTCCTTTGCGTATATTATCACAATTTTGCCCGCTTCATCTATAAATACTAAGCTTTGGATATACAAAAAGCGAGATTGGGAGCAAAATGGCAAAATTTACGAAATCTTTTTCAATATAAAAAGTTGGAAAGGTTTGCTTCCGGACGGTGCCGCTTTGTTCAAAAAAGGATTCAGAAAAAAAAGCATGGCAACCAAAGACAGAGACTACATGAAACTTTTCATGATTGAAACCTGTAGGGGAGAGTTTGTTCATTGGCTTGTAATTCTATTTTCGCCAATATTTTTCATATGGAATCCCTTGTGGGCGGGCTGCGTCATGATTGTTTACGCACACATCGCAAATTTGCCCTGCATCTTAGCCCAAAGATACAACAGAATTAGATTCGCAAGAATCCTTGCAGATAGTAATAATTAAGCAATATAGCAATTCATCCGATGACTCCCTCAGATGAGTCACAGCTTTAATCAAACCAATTCATCTGATAGGACAAGTCATCGGATGAATTAATTAAAAACCACGACAACACCAATCCGGTTGTAGCCGACAACACCAATCCGGTTGTAGCCGATATAAAAATCATAGTCAAGACTTGATATAAACGAATTTTTATTATTATATGCTTTAATCGCTTTGTGAAACTGATTATTACTGCTGATTAATAGCACTCCTCCCACCAAATCAAGCGTCAAAGCCAAAACGGCTCTAATATTGAATTTGGTTGCATCATAACCATAGCTTTGATTTTCAAAGGGAGAGTGACCACCGCTTTTGCCTATCACCAAACCCCTATAAATTGTATAAGCTGTTAATAACGCTCCTGTTGTAAGAATTATATTGCTCCATGTTTTATTTTTGGTGGAGGATTTCATCAGTGCCTGACTATTTGAGTTGCGAGCAAGAATGTCCCTGATGTCATCTTTATACTGCTTTGTGTCGCCCAAGTAATAGCTGTTATTCCAAAACGAGTAATCAACTCTGATTGTATCGGTAGCATTTTGCGCCAACGTTTGCCCTGCCGCAAGAAATGAAATCAATATTGTGATTGCAAGAGTGAACTGTTTGAATACTTTTGTCATATTTGCTCCTTATAGTCTTCAAATTCCCATCTACCTATCCTGCCAATTTTTGATCCTATTTCGTCCCAAGTATCTCCTCTTGTAGTTTCAACAAGGGTTTTTAATTTAGAAAAAATGCGTTGATAGTTGTATTCAAATACAATTAAATAATGTCTTCCAATAATAATATCAGAATCATCGTGATTAGAAATTAACCACTTTGGAGTACAAATAGTAATATCGAAGCTTTCTTCGCCTCCCAATTTCGCTTCTCCTACTATTAATCTAGCTAAAATACAAAAATTATCGTTAGTAACAGGAATATAGTCGGATAGGGGAATTCCAATATCTGAGCTATAAAAGTTTTTTAAAATAGATTTCATGTTATTTGTTAATTAAAGTGATAATTTGATTTAATCGGTCTTTCGTTATTTCTCCATTTATTTCAGGATTAGCTAATTCAAACACAGCTTCTTGCATTACTTCATTTTCAAACTCTAAATCATCTCTACATTCAATAGCATTAGCCCAATTTGATAAAGTTTCAAAATCAATTTCATTCTTGATACTTCTATTCAAAATATTAGAGAAATCCTCTTTACTGATTTTAAACAATGGCTCTTCAATATCCCAAGGGTACTCAGATAGCTCTTTTCGTAACATTTCAATATCACCTTGAATGAGAGCCAATTCCTTTATAATTTCTATTCTACTTCTCATAACTAAATTTGCTTACTAGGTTCATCATCAATCGAGTGTTCTAATTCTCTTTCCATTTTTATACCTCATACACACTTAAAATAATCTTTGAATTCACTTTTCTATTTTACGAAACTACGAAAAAAATTTGGAAATTGATTTTTATGATTACATATTTTGTCTTTGTATGCTTCTTCATCATATTAATCACTCTAATCATATAAATCATAGTTCAGACAAAATAGCAATTCATCCGATGACTCCCACAGATTTGTCACAGTATTTATCAAACCAATTCCTCTGAATAATCCAGTCATCGGATGAATTAATTAAAAACCACAACAACACCAATCCGGTTGTAGCCGATGTAAAAATTATAGTCAAGATTTGACGAAAGCGAATTCTTATTATACTCTTTAATTGCTCTGTTAAACTTTTTATTACTGTCGAGTAATTGAATAATTGCCGCCAAATCAACCACTATTGCTAAAGCGGCAATTATCACCGAAGTTGAATTATCATTACTACTGTACATTCCTGAGTAATATGGATTAGTTACTTTATCGGTATAATAGTTCCAAATTGAATAAAGAGCTGCGCCGGTCAATAATGTTCCCGCAGATAGCGTAATATAGCCCCATGTCTTATTAGTGGAGTAGGATTTCACTAACTTTTGCGAACTTGGATTTGCATAAAGAATATCCCTTATTTCACTTTTCGAGTGCTCCATGTCGCCCAAGTAATAG
>PGYU01000017.1 GCA_002839825.1 Ignavibacteriae bacterium HGW-Ignavibacteriae-1
TTGTTGATATTCGAAAGTCGTTCCGCAAGTCTTACATTTATAATCATAAGTTGGCATAAATCATTCAATAATTTGTTTCAAATAATAAAGCTAAGACGATAATTCAAGTACTAATATTTTATATTCCTAATGAGTAATATTACAGCATCGGGCTTATGATATGTCTCCAAACAAAATATAAGCCAACTGCGATAAACACCCAACCTGTGATTTTAATAGCCCAATTTTGGAATTTATTGACATTGTCGAATGCTTTGGCAATTTTGTTTGCACTGAAAGCCAACATCACAGCAAAAATCAATACAGGCAACGCAGTTCCGAGTCCGTAAACCGTGGGAATAATAAAAATCGAATTGAACGACATTGACATTGGAATTAGACTTCCGAAATACAATCCTGCCGATACGGGGCAAAATGTAAGAGCAAATATAAAACCTAATGCTGTAGCTCCGAAATAGCCGGAGTTTGCCAATTTGCCTTGCATTTTGTCGCTCAAATTTCCACTCAAGCTGAAATTGACTTTAAAAACGTTTAGTAGGAATAGCCCAACCAATATCAATCCGGGACCAATTATCAAGTTCATATACTTTTGGAAAAAACGCCCAAGTTCGGGAATTGAGAAGAAACTCCAAAGTATCAAAGCCGCCAAAATCACATATGCCAAAACGCGCCCGAGCGAATAAAATACTCCGGACCAAATTGTCTTGTTGGCACCTTTGATATTCTTGCCGATATACGAAACAGCAGCAATATTTGTCGCCAAGGGGCAAGGACTAATTGATGTCAATATGCCGAGCCACAATGCAGAGCCGATTGCAATTAAAAAATCGGATTCCATTATAATTCCTTCAAATACGCGTGTATCTCTTTTCGGACATAATTATTGAAATCTTTTTCATTACGGTTTAGTTCCCAGATTTTATCTGCAGCTTTCCATTTAGTTTCTTTGCCATTTTTGGTCAATGAGATGACCAAAGTTTGGTTGAACAAATCATAATCCTCAACAAAATGTTCATTAGCTTTTTCATCAAAGTTGACGACTTCAAATTTGACTTTGTTCGATTTTAATTCATTTGCGAATGATTTGTTGACAGTTTCGACAATCATAGCTTCCATTTTTGTGCATGTTACGCATCTGAATTCGCCATGGAAGTAATATACCTTAACAACATTCTCCGCTTTTTGGGAAGTACTTGACATAAGCATAACTGCTAATGACAAAAAAACGAGTGACATAATCAATTTTTTCATGATAATCTCCAATTTAAATTATTTTAATAATTCCATAAGTTGATTTTTATTTAGTAATTTACCACTTGAAATTACTTTTTCATCCAAAACAAGTCCGGGAGTCATCATGATACCATAGTTCATGATATCATTAATGTCCGTAACTTTTTCCAAAGAGTAGTCATATCCCAATTCCTTGAGCGCTTCTCTTGTGTTTTCTTCCATTTTCAGGCATTTTGCGCAGCCTGTTCCCAAAATTTTTACTTTTTTCATAAAATTGTTCCTATATTAAACTATAAAAATAACCAATAATACTTGACATGATTATGACTAAAATCACATAAGTAGCTGTCTTTTTTCCGCCCAACACACTATAAATCACAAGCATACTTGGAAGCGACAAAGCCGGACCTGCGAGTAAGAGCGACAGAGCAGGACCTTTTTGCATTCCGTTGCCCATTAGCCCTTGAATAATCGGTATTTCCGTCAAAGTTGCGAAATACATGAATGCTCCTAAAACTGATGCTATAAGATTAGCTAAGTATGAATCTCCTCCTACTGCGGCATTAATCCATTCCGATGGAATGATACCCTCTCCACCCGGCATTCCGAGTAAAAATCCGGCTATGATGACGCCATAGAACAACAAAGGCATAATTTGCTTTGCAAAATCCCAACTATTATTGAACCAATTACGGTTATCTTCGCCACTAAAATAAAGTGACACGCCCAAACCTACAATTCCCAAACCGAATGCAACCGAAGGATTAGGGAACGCATATGCTGCAATGGTCACAAGCAAAGCTGTTACTGCCATATAAAGCACTTTCACATTGAACCAATAATACAATATCGCTCCGTAAATCAATGATAAAATTGATGTCAAAATCCATTTATATTCATAAACAAAACTTGTCCATCCTTCGCTCGAATCAGGATTTCCCCAATTTGAAACAAGTATAATCACTATCATTAACACGAAAAAGATTACGTTTTGTAACATCGGGCGTTCGGTTTCATCGCTTTCTGTTTCTGCCATTTGAATAGTTCTCGATTGGGCTTCTTTTATAAAAAGCCAACTCATAATTAGTCCGATAACGACGCTAAAAACGATTGCAGTCACGCCACGTGCAACTCCCAATTCAAAACCAATTACTTTAGCGGTCATGATGACAGCCATTATATTGATAGCCGGACCTGAATATAAAAATGTAGTGGCAGGACCTAAACCCGCTCCCATTTTGTAAATTCCGGCAAACATTGGCAATACCGTGCAAGAGCAAACTGCCAATACAAATCCTGAAACTGAAGCCACTCCATAAGCCATGAATCTGTTCGAGTTGGGACCCAAATATTTCAAGACAGCGGCTTGATTTAGAAATACTCCAATTGCTCCGGCGATATAAAATGCGGGAAGAAGACATAATATCACATGCTCTTGAGCGTACCATTGGGTAAGCTGCAAAGCTTGGTCTAATGCATTTGTAAACCGAAATTCGTCAATCGGTACAAATACAAATGCCAAAAATACTGCTGCAATCCAAGCAAGTATTTTCCATTCTTTTTTCCATTCCATAAAAAACCTCGGTTTGTGTTAGAAACCATTTATTATAAATTTATTTAACTTTTGAAAAAACATACATCATTTCAATCGAAATCTGGCGAGAGCGTTCGTCATACTTTTGTGATTCCAACTCAGTGCCGTCGAATGCTTTCGGGTCTTCGAAAGGAAGAGCAATTCGTGCATCAACTCCAGGTACAAAAGGACATGCTTCATCAGCTTCAGAGCAAACCATAATAGCGGCAAAATTTTCCGAGGGATTGAATTTATCGCTGAAAACTTTCGAAAATGCTGTAATAGTATTCGCAGAATTCCCGTATGAAACTTTATAAACGGGATTAGTGCCGTCTTTCTCGACATTAATCTCAAAACCGCATCTTCGCATCGAATTCACGGCAGTAATATTGAATGCAGTGGCTTCAGTACCGCCTGAAAAAGTTTTTACATTCGATATGTCGTAATATTCAGCCGCAACAGCCGCCCAAATCTGAGCAATGTGACTACGTCGCGAATTATGCGTACAAATAAAATTCAATTTAATAATTTCATTTATCGAGAATTTATTCCGAATATAATTTGATAATATTTCGAGTTTATCTTTGCGTTCAATTGAAATAGTCGAAAAATCTTGTGATTTTTCCAAATAATTCAATATTTTTTCATTAATTATCATATTTTTTTCCTTTTTCAAATTGTTTTACGGACACAAATCCGGATTTTCAATTTTCAAATCTTCTGTAGATTTGAAATATTTTTCTTTAATTTTGATAGCAACCCCAACGAGGGCAATCATAACCGGTACTTCGACAAGTGGACCGATTACAGCCGCAAATGCTTCGCCCGAATTGATTCCGAAAACTGCAATTGCAACAGCTATTGCCAACTCGAAATTATTACTTGCTGCCGTAAATGCTAATGTCGTTGATTTTGAATAATCCGCTCCTAATTTTTTGCTCATGAAAAATGAAACAAAGAACATGACTACAAAATAAATAATCAACGGAATCGCAATTCGAACCACATCAAGCGGTAATTCCAAAATTGCATCGCCTTTGAACGAGAACATTACAAATATCGTAAACAACAGTGCAATCAATGTGATTGGTGAAATTGCGGGAATGAATTTGTTCGAATACCAATCTTCGCCTTTTCTTTTTTTCAGAATAAGTCGTGTCAGTAATCCGGCAAAAAACGGAATCCCCAAATAAATCAATACACTTTCGGCAATTTGCCCGATTGTAATATCAATTTCCAGAACTTTCAGCCCAAACCACGAAGGCAAAATCGTAAGGAAAATATATGCATATAGTGAGAAAAACAATATTTGAAAAACAGAATTAAACGCCACAAGTCCCGCTGCGTATTCGGTATCGCCTTTGGCAAGGTCATTCCATACAATTACCATTGCAATGCACCGCGCCAGACCAATGATTATCAATCCGGTCATGTATTCAGGGTAATCCTGCAGGAAAATTACTGCCAATGCAAACATCAAAATCGGACCGATAATCCAGTTTTGGACAAGCGATAAACCTAAAATCTTGACATCGCGGAAAACTTTCCAGAGCTTTTCGTATTTAACTTTTGCAAGTGGGGGATACATCATTAAAATCAGACCAATAGCTATTGGAATATTCGTCGTGC
This sequence comes from Ignavibacteriae bacterium HGW-Ignavibacteriae-1, assembly GCA_002839825.1. Classification (GTDB taxonomy): domain Bacteria; phylum Bacteroidota; class Ignavibacteria; order Kapaibacteriales; family UBA2268; genus PGYU01. The sequence continues at coordinate 4,436 of PGYU01000017.1, forward strand.
CGGATTGGAAAAGCTCCCAAAATGAGGAAATTCCCTCGAAAATTCTTCCGCTCAACAGTCCCAAAGCCATTGCCAAGAAAATCCAAAGCGTCAAGTATCGGTCTAAAAATGATAATCTCTTTTGTTGCATCAGATTTTCACCCCGACGACTGTGATGCTCATTATGACTTCCGGATTTTGCTTGAACGCAATGATTTCTTCGTCATTCAAATAATCTTTCAAAATCGAATCAGGCATATCAATGTTCTTTTGCTTCAAAATTTGGGCAGACGCGAATCCATTATTGGCAATGATTTTCATGTATTCATCTTTCAACAATGCTCCGGCAACGCATCCGGCATACATTTCAGCCGATTTCTTGACATTTTCGGGCAATTCCGCACCGGTTACAATGTCAGAAACTGAAAATCTGCCGCCGGGCTTGAGAATTCGATAAATTTCCTTGAAAGCTTTATCTTTGTCCGGCACAAGGTTGAGTACACAATTGCTAATCACCACGTCCACACTGTTGTCGGGGAGAGGGATTTGCTCGATTTCACCCAAGATAAATTCGATATTGTCCAATCCGATTGCAGCCTTATTTTTTTCAGCTTTATCAATCATTTCTTGTGTCATGTCCAAACCAATCACTTTGCCTGTCGAACCAACCTCTCTCAGAGCCACGAAGCAATCGTTTCCGGCACCTGAACCCAAATCAAGGACTGTATCGCCTTCCTTGATGCCGGCAAACTCTGTCGGAATGCCGCAACCAAGCCCCAAATCAGCATTTGGATTGTAGCCCGCTAAGTTGGTATATTTGTCACTCATAATTGTGTAATCAATGTTATCGTCGGTACCACAACAGCATCCACAGCTACCGGGAGCTAAACTATCATTGAGAACGGCAATTTGACCGTATTTCTCTTTTACGACATCTTTTATTGAACCACTATTCATTTTTATACCCTTTTATATTTAGCAAAATAACGAAATGATTTGCTTTTTTTTATGTGCCACAAATCATGTTTCTGTCTGTAGTTTGTAATCTCAGCCTGTCATTCAACAGCATAATATCGCGTTCAGTATGTTTATCAATCATCGCCAAACAATCGTCAATCAGCAAATTGCGTTCTCGATTTATCCGGTAGTTGACCCACTTGCCATCTTTCTCATCCTCGATTAGCCCTGCTTCTTTGAGCAGAGAGAGGTGCTTCGAGACAGTGGAAGTAGCGAGTTGGAGTATATCGGTGATTTCGCACACGCATAGCTCACGCTCCTTCAGCATAGAGATGATTCTCATTCTGTTGCTGTCGCTCAAAGCCTTCAATATTTTCAACATTTCTTTCATATCGTTTCGTTAAATGACGAAACGAAAGCAAGGATTATTTTTCACATATGCAAATATATTATTTTCTTGCACAATAAAAATATTTATAAATAATATTTAAATAAAAAAAATGGGTGGCTAAATGCCACCCATAATTTATTAAATAGGAATTTTAATCTTTGTCTAACAGGTCGTGCATTAGCTTTTCGGCTGCAAGAGGAATAATTGTACCGGGACCAAAAATTTCATCGGCTCCGTTTTGATACAAAAATTCGTAATCTTGCGGGGGAATCACACCGCCGACGCAGATAATAATATCGTCACGTCCTAAAGTTTTCAACTCGGCTACAAGCTGTGGGACTAAGGTTTTATGCCCTGCCGCGAGCGAACTGACGCCAATAATATGGACATCATTCTCAACTGCTTGTTTGGCAGTTTCGCGTGGAGTTTGGAAAAGAGGACCTACATCCACATCAAAACCCATGTCGGCAAAGGCTGTAGAGATAACTTTGGCGCCACGGTCGTGCCCATCTTGACCCATTTTTGCGACAAGAATTCTCGGACGGCGACCTTCCAAAGCTTCAAATTGGTCAGTCAAATCGCGAACTTTATCAATAGCGCCCGATTCAGCATAGGACGAGCTGTAAACACCTGATATAGTCCGAGTTTGCGCGTTATGTCTTCCTACTATTTTTTCAATTGCAGAAGAAATCTCGCCCAATGAAGCACGAACCTGTGCGGCTTTTATGGATAATTCGAGCAAATTACCTTCGCCTGTTTCGATAGATTTGGTAATTGCATCTAAAGCCATTTCCACGTCATTTTCATTACGATTAGCCTTAAGTTCTTCTAATCGTTTGAGTTGCTGGTCGCGAACCGCGGAATTATCAATATTTAAAATTTCGAGTGGGTCTTCATGTTCCAAACGATATTTATTTACACCGATAATATATTCAGCACCCGAGTCAATTCTGGCTTGACGTCTTGCAGCAGCCTCTTCAATCCTCATTTTTGGGATTCCGGATTCGATAGCTTTTGCCATTCCACCAAGATTTTCAATTTCTTGAATATGTGTCCACGCTTTTTTGACTAATTCATAGGTCAATTTTTCGACATAATATGAGCCGCCCCATGGGTCAATAACCTTGGTAATGCCGGTTTCTTCTTGCAAATAAATTTGAGTATTTCGGGCAATTCTCGCCGAAAAATCAGTTGGTAACGCAATGGCTTCATCGAGAGCGTTAGTATGCAAAGATTGAGTATGCCCCAAAACGGCTCCCATGGCTTCCATACAAGTTCTTACGACATTATTATAAGGGTCTTGCTCTGTAAGACTCCATCCTGATGTTTGACTATGTGTACGTAATGCCAATGACTTAGCATTCTTAGGGTTAAATTGTTTAATTATTTTAGACCAAATCAATCTGGCAGCACGCATTTTAGCAACTTCCATGAAATAATTCATGCCAATAGCCCAGAAAAATGATAGACGTGGAGCGAATGCATCAATGTCAATTCCGGCTTTAATTCCGGTACGCACATATTCCAATCCATCGGCTAATGTATATCCCATTTCAATATCAGCTGTAGCTCCGGCTTCTTGCATATGATAACCGGAAATTGAAATACTGTTAAATTTCGGCATATTTTGCGAAGTAAATTCGAAAATATCTGCAATTATTCGCATTGATGGTTCCGGTGGGTAAATATAAGTATTCCGCACCATATATTCTTTCAAAATATCATTTTGAATTGTGCCTGTAAGTTGTTCGTATTTAACGCCTTGCTCCAATGCAGCTACAATATAAAATGCCAAAACCGGAAGAACCGCACCGTTCATTGTCATGGAAACTGAAACTTTATCAAGCGGAATTCCATCGAATAAAACTTTCATATCCAAAATTGAATCTATTGCAACACCGGCTTTACCGACATCGCCAACAACGCGCTCGTGGTCTGAATCATAGCCTCTGTGCGTTGCCAAATCGAATGCAACGGAAAGTCCTTGCTGACCTGCTTCAATATTTCGTCTGTAAAAGGCGTTACTTTCTTCGGCTGTCGAAAAACCTGCATATTGTCTGATTGTCCAAGGACGAGTAACAAACATAGTTGGGTAGGGACCTCTTAAAAATGGTGCAATTCCGGCTGTAAATTTTGTATGCTCTAATTGATTTTCATCATCAATATTATATAATGGGTCAATCGGAATATTTTCCATTGAGTTAATTTTTAATTCCGGAAAATCGGAATTCATATCATTTAAAAATATTTCTTTCCAATCTTCAAATTTATTTTCGGCTTTGTCAAAATCCAGTTTAATTTTAGAAAAATCGGGCTTTTTCATATTATAAAGCTCCTTTATGGTCATGTTTTTTAAATTTTGAATGTAGCATATTTAGCGAGTCAATTATATTGGATTTAATATGGATAAAATCGTCTATTCCTGCATTTTTGAATTCTTCAATTTTATCTTTCGGATAACCTGCCAAAATTAGAATTGAATTCGGATTATTTTCTTTCATCATTTTTGCAAAAGTTGGAATAAATTGAGCATATAAATCATCATTTGAGCAAAATACATATGCTTTACTTTGCGGAATTGAAGTCAAATCAATATTCTCGACATCTTCAAATCCGGAATAAATATCGCAATCAAATCCGCCAACTTTGAAAAAATCATTAGAAAAATCAGCTCTTGGTTTGAATTCTTTTAATTTCCCGATACATATTAAAGGTAATTTCGGCAAAGTTCCATTTTCATATTTGTAGAGAATTGCTTTTTCGCGAATTTCTTCAAATGGTGCAGATGAGCGATTTAATTCAAAATGTTCAATTTGGCAGTCGAATCCGATATTATGAACTAAACTATTGAAAACCTCAGCCATCACAGCACCATTTTCAAAGGCTTTTACCGCCAAATCAATTGCTTGAACCGAGTTTACTTCCAATAAATTTTCAAACTCATCCAAGTTTTGGTCAATTAATTCAATATTTCTACTTACCAATTTATTATCATAATCATTTACATATTTTTCGATTACTTCTTGGTCGCACAAAACTGAATCGATATCCTTTTGGATTAAAATAGGATATTTATTTGTACCGATAATTACATCTTTACGAATTGCAAGATTGTCGTATCTTGATTTGAAAGTTTTGCGAACACTTTCAATCAATTGGTTTGATTTGAGACTTTCAAAAATTCCACCGCTTGATTCAATTTTTTGAAATTCATCCCAAGCTATGGTTGCTAATTCCTCAGTCAAACATTCAATATAATATGAGCCTGCTGCAGGGTCAATCGAATCAGTCAAATGAGATTCGTGCAGTAAAACATTTTGTGTATTTCGGGCTATTCGACGCGAAAAATCAGTTGGTGCTCCGTAAACATTGTCAAATGGAGTGACTGTCAAGATGTCGCAAAGTCCCATAATTGCTGAAAATGCTTGTGAAGTGCCGCGTAAAATATTTACATGTGGGTCGAGAGCAGCGATGTCACGTTCGGATGTTGTAGCGTGAATTGTGATTTTGCAATTTTCCGGTGCAGCTCCAAATTCATTAAAAATTTTGGCTGAGATTATTCTAGCGGCTCTTAGTTTTGCTAATTCCATAAAATAATTTGTGCCAACTGATAATCCTACGATGAATTTCTCGGCAAGATTATTAATGTCAATTTCGCGGGCTTGCATTTGATTACAATATTCCGTCAGAACCGATGCCATATACGCAAGCTCATGAACAGCACTTCCGCCTTCGTCATGAATGTGATTGGTCGCTACGCTTATCGTTTTGATTTGCGGAAATTCAGCAACTGCCTTCTTAGTAATTACCGCCATTTCATCGTATAGTCTTTCCAAAGCCACCGGCAAAGTGCCTTCAATACAGAGTTCTTTCAAAGGGTCGCAGACGATTGAAGCTTTTACTTGACTACTATCCTCAGATTTACTCTTCAAATATGCTACGAGAAGAGCAAATGCCGGCAATGACGCTAATCCCGCATCAATATGAATAGGGTAGAGCTTCAAATCAATTCCGTGGAGCGCTTTTTCCATATCTCCCAAATCCGAAATCATGTTCGCATAGCCCCAAATATCGTCTTCGTTGAAATCCTCATACATTGCAATTGCTTTGTCGAAGTTCAGCCTGATTGAGTTTTGTCCGTTTGCCAAGTCATTTTTCAGAGCTTTATTAACATTTTCACAGTCGGCGTAGGGAATGTTTTGACTTATTTCCCAACTTGATTTTTTGAATCCCGCGGGATTTGCTCCGCGACTGAAAGGGTAAAATCCGGGCAAATTCGCCAAGAACGAAGTGCTTGCCCTGTCTTCTTTGTTGTAAATCGGTTTTAACTTGATGCCTTCGTATGTGTCCGTAAACATCAACTTATCAAAGGGAGCACCCTTCAGAGCAGCTTCTGCCTCAGACTTCCACTGTTCATAGTTTGCTTCGTCAAATTCGCTAAAAAAATTATCGAAGTTCGTTTCCATTATTTTTCTCATATTTTCAAAATTATGACAATTCTATAATTCAAAATTACGAAATAAATTATAGATAATGAAAATATTGTCACAATTGTGTTATTAAAACACCACTTTTAGGTTGGAAATAAAAAAAACTGTCATAAAAATCGCTTGATTTCGATGACAGTCTTAAAAACTATGAGGAAAGGGCTTATATAATCAGCATCGCATCGCCATAGGCATGAAATCTGTAGTCATTTTTCATTGCTTTTTTGTAGGCATTATGCAAATTCTCAGTGCCGGCAAATGTGGCAGCTAAGAGAAACGATGGTGTCTCCGATGGATGGAAGTTTGTGATGAATCGTGTTGCAATTTTGAAATCGTAAGGAGGATAGATGAAACGGTCTGTCCAGCCTTTGTTGGGTTTGACTGCTCCGGTTGTCAAAACTGATGATTCCATTGCTCTTACTACGCTACATCCGGCAGCGTAAACATTCTTTTTCGATTTCAAAGTGATATTAATTTTTTCTGCCGTTTCGCGCGAAATTTCAAAATACTCCGAATACATTCTGTGTTTGGTCAAATCTTCGACTTCAATTTTCTCGAAGATACCTTGACCAATATTCATGACTATTTTGGCGATTCTTACGCCTTTGTCTTCGAGTGCTTGGATTAATTCTTCGGAAAAGTGCAATCCTGCAGTAGGTGGAGCGATAGATGACAAATATTTATCATTTGCGAAAACGCATTGATAAGTTTGCTTGTCGTGTTCTTCAGGTGTACGCTTAATGTATTCCGGTAGTGGCATTTCGCCGATTCTTTCGATTACATCGAAAAGATTACCATCGTAGCTGAACCTTACTGTACGTCCACGTGAAGTAGTGTTGTCAATTACTTCGCAATAAAAGGCGCCATTGTCGAAATAGATTTTGTTCCCAATCCTCACTTTGCGAGCCGGCTCTACCAAGACATCCCAGATTCTATCTTCACGTTTTAGCTCTCTTAGGAGTAGGACTTCAATCGTAGCATTAGTTTTTTCTTTAGTTCCGAAAAGTCGTGCCGGGAAGACTTTGGTCTCGTTCAACACAATTACGTCACCTTTTTGGAAAATGTCTAATATCTTGTCGAACTTCGTGTCCTCAGTTTCACCGGTTTGACGGTTCAAGACCATCAATTTAGATGAATCTCGTGGGTCTGCGGGAAATTTCGCGACTGCATTTTTCGTAATTGTGTATTTGAATTCTGACAACTTCATAAGTAATTCCCTATATATATTTTTTTAGTTTAAATCTTATTTGTAGCGTGCAACATCATCTCATTTGCACGTTTCGTAAATTCGCTTACTTCGATGGATTGTCCATCGTTCAGCATTGCAATATCGAATATCTGTAAAATTGTAAGTTTCAATATCTCATTATCCGGTTCGGAGCTAAGTTTTTCCGATAAATTTTTCAAAATCGGATGTTCTGTGTTCAATTCTAAAATTCTCTTTGAGGCTATGAATTCCTTATCCATCATTTTCATCATTTTTTCCATCTGCGGGTCTAAAGAATTTTTCCCTACAACTAATGACGCTACAGAATCAACTAATCGTTTAGATTGAATTACATCTTCGACTTTATCGCCCAACACTTCTTTTGCGAATGTGATAATGGTTTTTACATCGTCATTTTCCGGATTCTCGTTTTCAGATTTGGCTTCAGGTATGGAAATATCTGCTTTTTCGATTGATATAAGATTCTTGCCATCATAATCGAAAATATACGGTATGGTGAACAAATCAACAGGGTCGAGCAAGTAAAGCACTTCTATGTCGTGCTTTTTGAAATATTCCATATTGGGGTTGCGGTCAACTTCGTTTCGATAATTACCCATTATATAAAATATTTCGCTTTGTTCAGTTCTCATATTCGACACATAACGATTAAGTGAAGTGAACTCTCCTGATGCTGTTTTGGAAGATTCAAATCGCAATAGTTCTACGATTTTGCTTTTGTTTGTGTAATCTTGATTAACGCCTGTTTTGAATAATGCACCAAATTGATTGAAGAATTTGTCGTACTTTTCAGGCTCTTTTGTGGACATTTCGTCAAGATGAGCCAGCATTTTACTAGTAATGATTTGCTTAATTTTCGCCATTACAGGGCTTGACTGAGTTACTTCACGAGAGACGTTCAAAGGCAAATCTTCAGTGTCAACCACACCGCGAATGAATCGCAAATATTCGGGCAATAAATCTTTAGGGTCGTCTTGGATGAAAATCTTGTTAGAATATAAATGCAAATTTTTATCGGTTATATCGCGAAATAGATTTGCCGGAGCTATTTGTGGTATGAAAAGAAGAGCTTTGAAATTAATATTGCCCTCGAGATTGAGATGCAAATGGGTGAGAGGTTCTTGGTAATCACCGCTTAAAAATTTGTAAAACTCGTTCAGTTCCTCAGTTGAAATCTCATCCTTGCGTTTGTGCCAAAGAGCTTGAACCTTGTTTACTTCTTCATCGTTCACGTAAATCGGGAAATCAACAAAGTTAGAATATTTCTTGAGTAATTGCTTAATGCTCGTTTCATCAGCAAAGTGATGATATTCCTCTTTCAGCTTGAATGTTATACTCGTACCGCGATTTCTATCTTCAATCGGTTCAATTTCAAATCCATATTCGCCGCTTGATTTCCACCTATAGCTTTTGGAATCTTCAGCAGCATATCGTGATTCTACTACAACTTCGTCTGTAACCATAAAAACTGAGTAAAATCCTACGCCGAATTGACCAATGAGATTAGCATCAACGCTTTTACCGGATTCTTTTAATTTGCTTATTAATTCTGCGGTTCCTGATTTGGCAATTGTCCCCAAATGTTTGACCATATCTTCATGAGTCATACCGATTCCGGTATCTTCGATTGTCAGACTTTTGGCGTCTTTATCAACATGAATGCTGATTTTCAGTTCGCTTTCAGGATTTATAATGTTCGAATCGGTCAATTTCATGAAGCGTACTTTATTAAGTGCGTCAGAGGAGTTTGATACTAATTCACGGAGAAAAACTTCAGGGTTGGTATATAATGAGTGAATGATTATATTGAGCAATTGCTTCATTTCCGCTCTAAATTCAAAAGTTCCCGATTGCTCTGTAGATACTTGACTCATAATTGTAATTTAAACAAATTGTTAAACATAACAAAATAATGAAATTCCGAAATCCGAAATTTCATATTGCTTTGTGACGAAATGCTTATATGTATATTGAATTTGGTTTGAAAATTTAATAGTATTTTTGAAGATTGATAAATTTTAAAAATTTGCGAATATGTTCAAATTATGCAATTTCATATTTCTGATAATGCTGGTGGGCAATGTTTATACAGCTCGTATATTTGCCCAAGAGAGCATTGATACAGTTCCACAGGTCAATCCTTTGCAGGAGCTAAGGAATGATTTGGACGCTTTGATTGAAAGCCCTGACATGTCCAACGCTATTATTGGAGCATGTGTCCAATCCATCGAATCGGGCGAGATGTTTTACAGATTGAACGAATCTAAAAATCTGATACCCGCATCAACTATCAAGATTGTTACTTCAATTGCGGCTCTTGATTACTTTGGACCGGATTTCCGCTTCCAGACTAATATGTATTTAGACGGTGTGATTCAAGAAAATGGCGAGTATCACGGCAATGTGATTATTCGAGGTTCGGGAGACCCAACTATGTCGGAATATTTCTATGCCGAACCAATCAAAATTATCGAAGCTTTCGCAAAACAATTGGATTCTCTCGGAATCAGCACTATCAAAGGAAACATAATCGGCGATGATTCATATTTTGATAATATATATTATGGTCCCGGTTGGTCGTGGGACGATTTTATGTATCCATTTTCAGCTCAAATCAGTGCTCTATCCATTAATGACAATTCAATTTCATTAGAGATTACACCGGGCGATTCGGTTAATTCTTTATCAAAATATACCCTTATACCCGAAAATAATTTGGCTCGAATATTCAATTATGTGATGACAAGTGAACCAGACAAAATAACAGACATAATCACAGCAAGAGATTTCAAGAGCAATTATATCGAAATTTATGGTAATATCGCATTTGATTCCACGAAAAAAAGGACTCATGTGCAAAAAATCGCCATTGACAATCCAACAATGTTTTTCTTAGAGTTGTTCAAATCGTCATTGTCAAAGTTCCGCATAAGGCATAATGGAGCTTTGTTGCCAATTTCGATGTCGCAAAATCCAATATTATACACTAATCTGCTTCCGATTTATACTCACGTATCGCCACCTTTACTGGAAATACTAAAGGTAGTCAATGCCGAAAGTCATAATTTTTGTGCTGAAATGTTGTTGAAAACACTTGCTAAAGAAACTCAAGGTGAAGGTTCTTTTGATAAAGGCACGGATTATTTATTAAAGTATCTCAAGTCAAACAGCATAACCTCAGATAATATCAGGATTGTTGATGGCTCGGGATTGTCAAGGTTTAATCTATTCACACCCAGAAATTTCGTTACCTTGTTGAATAATATTTACCGTTCAAATTATCGCGAACAATTTGTCAAAACTCTTGCCGAACCCGGGGAAGAAGGTACTTTGTTGAGGCGAATGAAACGCAGCCGGGCTGAAAATAACGTAAAAGCTAAGACCGGCTCAATGAACAATATATCATCAATCTGCGGTTACGTTACAACAAGGGACAATGAAGTGCTTGCATTTTCGATTATGATGCTAAACTTCACTGCCCCGTTAACTACTGCACAAAATTTACAAGACCTGATTCTGATGCGTCTTTCGAGTTTCAGCCGCAAGTAAACCGTTAATTCTTAATTCGCAACAATGAATTTGTGCGAATAAATTACATTGTTCGTTGTATATCTCAGAACGTAGGCGCCGTTCGGCAAATCTTTACCGTTCAAATTTACTAGATGATTACCCGATTCTGTGAATTCATTTTTCAGACTCATAATTTCAATCCCTGACATATCGTAAATACTTAAATTTACATTTCCGGCGTAAGATACGTTATATTCAATCGTTGAATTTCCGGTTACAGGGTTGGGATAAATGCTTACGTGGCGATTGGCAATATTCTCGCTCACGCTCGTTCCACCTGATTGAGGAATCAAATCTATATTGCCTTCATAATCAATCGAATAAGTTTTGTTGACGAGCAAATCATCGAATGTTAGTTCATGTCCATCAGAGAATCTCACTACTACGCTCACAATGTTTTCAGCATCGCCCAGACCAAAATGCAAATCGTTGCTGCTTTGCGATGCTCTGGCATTAAGAACTGAACCCGGGAGAAATCTATGAAATTGTTTTGAACCAATATCAACTGTGATTTTACTGCCGTAACCTGAGGAATTTACAGTTGAATCAGCTTTTCCCTTCACTTTAAAGTTTATATAATTGGAATTCTGGGCAACGTTATTTTTGAATAACTTGACATAATCATTGGAACTCGCTACAAGTATATCCATTTTGCCGTCTCGGTTGTAATCAATTCTGACAGGCGACCATGCCCCGTGAATATATGCACCCCATTGCCAAGTATTATCTTCGAGTTGATGCAAATAATCAGCACCTAAATTTCTGTAAAAGCGTGTGTTTTTTGCTTTGCCCGCATCTTTTGCATAATAAGCGTATTGGCAGTGTACTAAATCCAAATAACCGTCATTATCAATATCAAGCCAAGCTGCACCTGCGTTCATTTCGTAGAACTGAAGTCTTGATTTTTCGGTGACATCTTCAAATTTGTTATTCTCGTTTATCTTATTTTCCAATAGTAATGAGCGGTTGGATGACAAAGCTCTCTCGTCAGGGTGTCCCAAATTGCCAACTACTAAGTCGAGGTCGCCGTCATTGTCATAATCGCCCCAATCAGAGCCCATTCCATGCCCGAAATATTGTGGCGAATATGTCGCAACGCCTCGCGCACCTGTTGATGCGCCGACTTCCGTAAAGGTGCCATTTCCATTATTGCGATAGAGCAAATCAGGAGCTAAACGATATGTAGCAACAAAAATATCCGGCAATCCATCGTCATTATAATCAGTTATGCTTGCTCCCCAACAATCATAATAGGGAGCAGGTTCACCGGCAGCGATTCCTGCTTTAACGGTTACATTCTCAAATTTCCTATTTCCCAAGTTTCTGAATAATTGGTCGGGATAAAAAGTTTCAGTCCCGCCTTCCTCTTTCCGACCATAAGCTATGAATAAATCCAACAATCCGTCCATATCATAATCAATCCACATCGGAGATACAGTAGGAGCATTCATAACCACTGTCGGGTCAGTATCTTCGGTGAAAGTTCCATCGCCATTACCGAAGTAAATTTTGTCATTGTCCCATCCACGCACAGCGAAAAAATCCAAATAGCCGTCGTTGTCAATATCGCCCCAAATTGTGCCCGAATTTGATACATTTATGCTACTCGACACATTTGTAAATGTGCCATTTCTGTTGTTTTTGAAGAAATGTCCTCCGGCAATTGCAATATCGTCCAATCCATCATTATTCCAATCGGCAACACTTGCGATTGCAGATTTAATTGGATTGCCCGCATTATCAACGAGTCCTGCCTCGATTGTAACATCAATCAAAGTTGGGTTGGGTGCAGGCAATGGTTTGCCTTCAGAATCAACATTGTCATATTCGATTTGCACTCCTGCCATATATGAGCCCGGTGTGGCGCTGGCAATAGTACCTCTCAAATTATAAAATTGAGGATTTGGTCGAAAAACATCTGCTAAAAATGATGTAACATTGTTCTGTGCCTGTGCTTTTGTGTCCACACCAAAGTAGGGTCCGCCCGGCTTGATTAAATGTTGAACTCCGATTGAGTTGATTCCACCGGATTTCAGATTCAAATATTCCACATCTAATTCGTGCCAACCTTGCTGCCCGGTATAATCAATTATGAAGCCAGCATAGGAATTTATATATCTGCAAAAAATAGATGGAGGAAATGTTGGTCCGTCAGTTGGGTCGCCTACAATCCAAATTGTGTCCTTCTTGGCAACTGTGCCCGTGAGATAAATGAACACTTTTTTAATTTGACCGGGCGCGGGAGCTCGGATGATAACTGTTTCTTCCCAATCGTTCCGGGTTCCGTCAGCAAAAGAACCTGCCAAGTTTCCGTTATCCACATGAAAATTGCCCGGTTGTTGGGCTTCCAACATACCAATTGTAGCAAAGCAAAGCAAAATAGAAGTGAGTAATATTTTCATCATAGCAATTCCCAAAGAAGTTTCTAAACACAATCTTAAAAATAGCAAAAAAAATGTCAATTTTCAAAGAAAATCGCAAAATAGCAAAAAAAAAGGCTCTCATGAGAGAGCCGTGTGCTTTAAATAGTCTTAGGATAAACGAAAGATTGGATTAATCTCTTTGTCTGGCTTCGTTAACTTTGATGTTTCTTCCATCAAATTCTTTGTCGTTTAATTGGTCAATAGCGGCTTGTCCACCATCATTGTCCATTTCGATAAAGCCGTAGCCTTTGCGTCTGCCGGTTTCGCGGTCAGTTATAAGTTTGACTGATTGAACCTCTCCGTATTCTTCGAACAAACGTCTAAGAGACTCTTCACTAGTTCTGTAATTCAAATTACCAACATAAATATTCATAGAAAACCCTTTGAAAAAAAAAATAATACAAAAATAAAAACTTGAGTTTATACTCAAAAATTAAAAACAAAATGCTCTAAATGCACATAGAAATCCTAAAAAGCTATTTAAGCATTACAAAAGTAAACAATTCTCACTACATTAAAAAATAAAATTCAGTCATTATGTCATATATTAGCATATTTATGCAAAATAATGTCATTTTTTACTTGCTTTTGCAATATTTATCCAAAAATAAGAAAACTCTGTCTGCCCAAATCAAGTATTCTTGTGGTTTCTGAATAAAATGTGTTTCTTCCGGATAAATCAAAATTTCAGCAGGAATTCCCTGTGCTCTTGCAGCAGTAAAAGCTTCAAGACTTTGTGTGTAAGGCACTCTGAAATCATTCATCCCGGTCGAAATCAATATTGGTGTGTCCCATTGGCTGACATAATTGTGAGGCGAGTTTTTGTCATAATTTGGTTTATGTTTGGGGTCCCAATATGGACCGCCATATTCCCAATTTGAAAAGAATAATTCTTCGGTTGAGCCATACATACTTTCAAAGTTAAATACTCCGCAATGCGACATAAAAGCACTAAAACGTTTATTATGGTGACCTGCAAGCCAAAATGCTGCATATCCGCCGGCACTTGCGCCGATAGCAGCTCTGCGGTCGTAATCAACGTATTGTTCAACTGATATATCATCGGTTGCTGCCAATATGTCGTTCATCGCCCATCCGCCCCAGTCAAGGCTAATAGCGTCATTCCATTCCTGTCCGAATCCCGGAACTCCGCGACGGTTTGGTGCTATTACAACATATCCTTGTGATGCGAATAAATACATATTCCAGCGGTAGTGGAAATTCGGACTTAGCATACTTTGCGGACCGCCTTGGCAATAAGTAATCATTGGGTGTGGCTTTGATGGGTCAAATTGAGGAGGGAAAAGCACCCAACAATGAATTTTTTTGCCGTCAAATGACGTTACCCATCTTTCTTCTACATGAATAGGATTGATTTTTTCGTATAATTCGCCATTGAAATCTGTCAAAGTAGTGTATTGACCACTTTGGATATCAATCGAAACCAAATCTTTCGGTTTAGTGAATGTTTCTCTTGCGGTAATAATATTTTTCCCGTCAGGAGTGATTTGCAATCCACCGCCAAATTTCTCTTTATGATTTGTTATACGAGTAATATTGCCACTTAAATCAGCATTGAAGATGTTATAACTACCTGAATCGGTTGCTACGAAATACAAAGATTTGCTGTCATTTGCCCAAACAAATTCGCTCACCCATTGGTCAATATTTATGCTGATATCAGTAATTGTGCCGCTGACCAACTCGAAAACTACCAACCGCGGTTTATCGGATTCAAAACCCGGTCTTTCTAACGAAAGATATGCCATGTAAGCTCCATCGGGTGAATATAGAGGCACTTTGTCGTATCCCATATTATCTTTGCTAACATTGACTGTATTTCCGGTTTCAATATTAACGATATAAATATCGGAGTTTGTACTCATAACGAAATTGTCAACTTTCATACAAGTATAAGCAATGTGCTTGCTGTCTTTGCCCCAACATATTTCTTCTGCACCACCGTATGGTTTCAGAGGAGTATTGTAAACTTCGCCTTCCATCATATCTTTTGGAGTGCCACCTTCTAAGTTCTGTACAAACAAGTGGCTCTTATTTTCATCAGTCCATGTGTCCCAATGTCTGATTGGTAATTCATCGTAAATTTTGACATTGGCTTTGTCGTAATCGGGATACATTTCTTTCAGAGTAGGCTTCATTTGAACATCAGCAGTAAAGTAAAGGTGTTTGCCATCCGGTGACCACGCAGCATTAGCTACGCCTTGTTCCATTGAAGTTATTTTTTGTGGTGTTCCTTTGGGGAAATCCATTGCATAAAACTGCTGGCTTCCTTCAGAGTTGGATATGAAACCTAATTTGGAACCGTCGGGCGAAAAGATTAAGTTTGATTGCGAAAACAAATCCTCTGTTAATCTTACTGTTTCGCCACCGTCAAGCTTCATTGCATAGAGGTCGCCATAGATTTTGTTATCGGCAATTGCAGGCATTGATAAGCGATATACAATCCATTGACCGTCGGGTGAGAGTTTGAATTCGCCTAATCTTTTGGTTGAAAATAAGTCTAAAGACGACATGTTTCGAAACCCGAGATTGCTTTGGTTTAATGATAAATCCATTGTCTTGACCTTGATTTTTTCTTCTTCTTTTGGCGAACAAGAAATTACTAAAAATGTTAGAGCAATTATTGATATTATGATTTTGAGCATAATAATTTCCAAATAGTGTTAAATATAAACAACAAATTTAACAAAAATCTGATTGATGTCATATATATTGCTTGTTAATTAACAATAAATTGATTCTGAGGAGCTTACTTTCCTTTGGCTGAAATTATAAATTAACTAGCTCTAAAGCAATTCTTCATATACTTTTTCATACTGGGGAATAATGATGTCAGTATTGAATTTTTCAACTGCGTGACGTCTAGAATTTTCTGAGAAAAGTTCCCATTTTCTTTTATTAGTCAGTAGTTCGATTACATATTTTGACATACGCTTAATATCGCCGAATTCAGCAACGTAGCCCGTTTCGCCATGTGCAACAACTTCGGGAATTCCACCGATATTCGAAGCAACAACCGGCACTCCGCAACTCATCGCTTCCAATGCTGCCAATCCGAAACTTTCGGATTGACTCGGCAATAAGAAAACATCTGCACATGATAAGAGTTCAATCAATGCGTGTTGTTTGCCCAAAAACTTTACGTGTTCGGAGATTCCAAGCTCTCTTGCTAATTTTTCAGCTTCGGTTCTGTCAGGACCATCGCCCACGAGAACTAATCGAGCCGGCATTTCCTTCAAGACTTCATTCAAAATTAACACCGTATCTTTAACGCGTTTTACAGGACGGAAATTGGAAATATGAATCAAGACTTTTTCTCCCTTCGGGCAAATCGCAGGTTTAATTTCTGAACAATCCTTGCGTTTGTACAATTCGGGGTCAATGAAATTATGAATTACCGATATGTCCTTGTTTATTTTGAAATGCTGCAAAGTATTATTTTTGAGATAGTTGGAAACGGCTGTAATCCCATCTGAATTGTCTAAAGAGTACTTTACCAAAGGATGAAAAGCAGGTTCGAGACCAACTAAAGTAATATCAGTGCCGTGTAATGTGGTTAAAAGTTTTATTTTTGTATCCGAGAGAACTTGTTTTGAAAGTATTCCACTAATAGCGTGAGGAATTGCATAATGGGCATGGATAATATCCAGTTTTTCAAATTTGACGACATCAATTATCTTGCTTGTCAGAGCAAGAGTGTAGAGATTGAACTCGAAAAGAGGGTAGTGCGATACGTCAACTTCGTGGTAGAAAATGTTTTCTCTAAATTTTTCCATCCGCATGGGAGCTGCGTAGCTAATGAAATGTATCTGATGTCCTCTTTCGGCAAGTTTTTGTCCAAGTTCCGTAGCTACAATTCCGCTTCCACCAAAAGTGGGATAGCACACTATTCCAATTTTCATCAATTACTCCTACCATCATCATTTTAAAATGAAAAAATGTATAGACGATATTGATGTGTATTATACTGTAAAGAGTGCGGTACGAAATGCTATAAAAGTAAAATCTTCCGATTTTATCGCCTCAGTAATTCCGGTTTCTAATATTGAACAAGCTAACAATGAACTATCCAAAATCCGGACTGAATTTTACGATGCCTCGCATAACTGCTTTGCGTATAAGATTGGAGCTAAAGGTGATATGTACAGATATTCAGATGATGGAGAGCCCTCAGGTTCCGCAGGTAAGCCGATTTATTTTGCAATTGGGAAGTTTAATTATACGGACATTTTGGTTATTGTAACTCGCTTTTTCGGCGGTACCAAACTTGGGGTAGGTGGATTAGTTCGCGCTTATGGTGATGCTGCTGAATCCGCTATCCAACTTTGCACAAAAGAAGCAATTTATCTGACCGATACATTTGAAATTAGCTGTGAATACACCGATGTATCCACGATTAAGCGATTAATTGCAGATGTCTCAATTGAATCCTCCGAAACATATTCCGAAAATGTTATTTTTAAAGCTAAGATTTTTAAATCATCATCAGATTCATTTATTGATTATATTTTTTCATCAACTAACGGCAGGATAACGCCTGTCAAAATCAACGAACAGGACTAAACTATGAATATCATTACTACAGTTGCCGAAATGCAGCAAATTTGCGATAAAATTAGGCTCGAAAACAAAACTATCGGCATTGTTCCCACAATGGGCTATCTGCACGAAGGTCATACTTCGCTTATTAAGATTGCCAAAAATAATGCTGATGTAGTTATCACAACTTTGTTTGTAAACCCAAAGCAGTTTGCACCAAATGAGGATTTCGAAAAATATCCCCGCGATTTTGAGCGAGATAGCCATTTAGCTGAAATCAACGGCACTGATTATATGTTCATTCCTGATGTGAGAGAAATTTACCCTATTGGCTATAACACAAAAGTCGAAGTAGATGGCGTGACCGACAAATTTGAGGGTGTTAGCCGCCCATCTCATTTTAGCGGAGTTGCAACTGTTGTAGCAAAGTTATTCAATTGCACTAAACCGCATTTTGCCGTGTTTGGTCAGAAAGATTTCCAACAATGTTTGTTGATTAAGCGTATGACAGTTGATTTGAATTTTGATATAAAAATTATAATAGCACCTACGATTAGAGAGCGTGACGGATTGGCAATGAGTTCGAGAAATTCATATTTATCAGCCGAACATCGAGCCAAAGCGGGAATAATTTTCAAAGCAATCGAAGAAGCTAAAAGAGTGATTTCAATAGGGCAGACTGACCGCAAAATCATTAATTCTCATATGTTGAAAGTATTGAAAGAAGTGAGCGACGTCAGGATAGATTACGTTGCATCCGCACTTTCGGAAACTTTAGAAGAGCCGGAACACTTCTTCCCGGGCGATAAAATTGTACTGCTAATCGCATGTTATCTGGGCAAAACGCGACTAATTGACAATTCTGTATGCGAAATCCCTTATTCCGACAAATTTAACTAATAAAGCGAGAAAGCATTGACAAACAAGTCGCAATCAATTTTATTTGCATTTGCTGCTGTTGCTCTCTGGTCAACAGTTGCAACCGCATTCAAGATTGCACTGGAATATCAATCACCTGATGATTTGCTCTTTTTGTCAGTATTTTTTTCAACCATTTTCTTTGGCATTTACGTAATCTTCTCCAAGAAGACAAAATTCATATTGCCCAAGACAATTGATTTAGCCAAATCAGCTTTAGCCGGACTGATAAACCCTTTTTTGTACTATCTGGTGCTTTTCATTGCATATGATTTGCTGCCGGCGCAACTTGCACAGCCGCTCAATTACAGCTGGGTCATCGTTATTTCCATTTTGAGCATAGTTGTACTGAAACAAAAAATCAGAGCCGTAGAATTCGTATCTCTTTGCTTTGGATTGCTTGGAGTCGCAGTCATAGCCTCAGGCGGTAAGTTGATTTACGATACAAATTACAGCGCTTTAGGCATATTTTTAGCAATAGGTAGCTCATTGCTTTGGGGAGCGTATTGGATTTTGAATCTGAAAGACAGCAGAGCAGTTGAAATCAAGCTCTTTTGGAGCTTTTTGTTTGGTACAATTTACATTTTCATTTACAGAGGCTTTTCCATTCCAACCTTATCGCCGGAAATTTTGCTGAGTTCGGGATATGTCGGATTATTCGAAATGGGAGTCACTTTCGTTTTGTGGATGAAAGCCTTGCAACTATCGCAAAACAATGCACAAATAGGCATGATAGTCTATTTGTCGCCGTTTTTATCGCTAATCATGATACATTTTGTGCTTGGCGAATCAATTCAAGTCACATCAATCTTTGGGCTTATTTTGATCATAGGCGGAGTTTTCCTCCGCCGTTTTATCAAATGATACTAAGATTTTAGCTGCTTAAATTCTTTATCAATGGCAGATTCCAAAGTTTTTTTCGCCATTGATCCAAAGAGAGTGAGCTCAATCAAAATTTCAACTTCATTATCTCGCAAAATTATATGCCCGTCTCCGAGCTTTGAATTAATGTATAAAGTGTTTTCAGACCAAGTCACCTTCTCCAACAAAGGTTTTAGAGCAGGTTGCGGTAAAATTTTAGTGTCAATATAATGCCTCATTTCCATTGCACTTGCCGTTGTCTGAAAAGTTTTATTAATAGTTGCCATAATTTTTTTTCCTAAATCATTAAATTGTGTATATTCGTTTTGTAATAAAGATTAAATTTGTATTTTTTTATTGTATGAGAAATAAATTATGAAAATTGCTCAAGAAGGTGACAGAATAGTTGTTCATTTGATAGGTATGTTCGATGACGGATTCATTTTTGATAACACAAGCAATTCATCTCCGTATGAATTTTTATTAACAGATGAGGAGCTCCTACCAGGTTTAAAGGAAAATATTCTCGGAATGAGAATTGGAGAGAAAAGGAATTTTTCGATTGAACCCGAACAAGCTTATGGTCTACATAACCCTGATTTTATATTGCTTGTGGATAGGAAAGAACTGGTGTTCGACATTGAACCTGAGCCAGGAGACATTGTTGAGCTGCAATTGCCATCGGGTGAATTGATTACTGTCGAAGTTGTTCAGAACCAAGGAGATGGCGTGCTGATTGATGCCAATCATCCTTATGTTGGGAAATCTTTGTCGTTTGAAGTCGAACTTGTTGATATAATAGAAAACGATTAGATTAATTATGCTTAATAATATTGAAAAATTGAGGCATGAAATTGATAAGATTGACGACAAAATCGTCGAACTACTTATTGATAGGAAGTCTCATACAGATGGCATCATCAAGCAAAAGGTGAATGCTCAAATTCCGATTTATGATTCCGACAGAGAGCTCGACATATTGAACAGGCTCAAAACAAAATTTCATAAGCAAATTGATAGTTTTCAGATTGAGCACATCTTTGGCGACATTTTGTTCTACTCAAAAATCGACTATTTCAAGTTTTCGGGCTTGCAAAATCTAAGTCTTGAGAAAATTTTAGCTGATGCTCCCTTTATTATCGCGGGACCGTGTACTGTTGAAAGTCACGAACAAATGGATAGCGTTGCTCAAAAACTTAGTAATCTCGGAATAAGGCTATTGAGAGGTGGAGCCTATAAACCGCGTACATCACCAATGTCATTTCAGGGTCTCGAAAACGAAGGAATTCGATTGCTGAAGGAAACGGCTCTCAAATATGATATGTTTGTAGTCAGTGAGTTTACTGATTCAGAGCAATTGGAAAAGCATTATGACGAAGTAGATATAATCCAAATCGGCAGCCGGAATATGACTTCATCAGGATTCCTGAAACAAGTTGGTAAGCGCACTTCAAAGGACAAAAAACCTGTGATACTAAAGCGTGGTTTCGCTTCTACGATTAATGAATTTTTGCTTGCTTCACAGTATATCATAAATGAGGGCAATCCGAATGTGATGCTATGTTTGCGAGGAATTCGTTCGTTTGAACAAATCGAATCTGAATTGCGTTATACACCCGACTTGGCATCTATTGTCGAGTTGAAGCGAAATTCGCCTTTGAAAGTTATTTTTGACCCGTCCCACGCTACCGGCAAAGCGAGTTATGTTTATCCTATATCTAAAGCAGCATTGGAGTTGGGTGCAGACGGACTGATGATTGAATGTCATGTAAACCCGGAGGAATCTGTGTCGGATTCATCGCAGACAATTTCTCCGCAAGAATTGGAAAGAATTTTGAAACTAATAATTAGATGATTACATGTTAATAATCGAACACGATGATGAATTCGAGTATCTCCGTCATATAGACGGTGATGTTTTTTTGATTGATGAAAATGCGTACAAACATTTCAAGTCGCACTTTGATTCATACAAAATTATCAAAATACCAAGCGGTGAAGAAAGTAAATCAATGAGCAACTTGGAACCAATCATCAAAAAATTGCTGAAATTCAATTTACGACGCAATCAAATGATTGTAGGAGTAGGTGGCGGAGTGGTTACCGATATAGCTGCTTTTTTGGCATCCGTTTATAAGCGTGGCACTAAGTTGGGTCTTGTCCCTACTACTTTGTTGGCTCAAGTTGATGCTTCAATCGGCGGCAAATCCGGCGTGAATTTCCATAATTTAAAAAATCTTATAGGTACATTCAAAACGCCTGAATATATCTATGTCAACAGGTATTTTCTGAACACATTGCCACGCGAAGAATTAAAAAATGGAATGGCAGAAGTTATCAAGTACGGATTGATTTATGATGAGAAACTCTTCAATTGGCTTATAGAAAATGATTTGAAATCTATTTTGAAAGATGAAACCCTACTTGAAAAAATCATTTCACGCTCAGCAAATATCAAAAATGAAATCGTCGCCCATGACCCATTTGATGTTGGCTTTAGAAAGATTTTAAACTTTGGGCATACTTTGGGTCATGCTATTGAATTGCTCTACAATATTTCGCACGGACAAGCTGTAAGTATTGGTATGAGCTTCGGAATGGAGTTTTCGCATCTCAAAGGAGACATATCAAGTGACGAATTGATGTCTTTTTACAAAATCGTGAATGCTTACAATATGCAATACAAGTATGATTTTGCAGTGGACGAAGTAGCAAAAATCGTGAGTCAGGATAAAAAAGCATCATACGATAAGATTGAATTTATTTTGCTGAAAGCAATCGGTGAACCGTATATTTTCAACACCGATATAATCGAATTTAAGAGTGTATGCCATGAAGTGCTTAAGCTATGGAAAGAACGACCCTGATTTGTTTTTGAATTTATTTGAGCGATTTTCGCTTGTCGAGCTCAGGCAGGACTTGGCTCATTTCAATTACGAACAACTGAATTCTATCCCCAATGAATATAGACGAAAACTTATTTTGACCGACAAAAGCGTTGATGAAACAAATTTGAAAGATTTTGTTGACAAAGCAATTGAACTCAAAGTAATGGCTGTAGATTTAGATGTTGAGTTTATCAATCCTAAAACTATTGAATCAGTTTCAAAATTGCGAAGTAATGAAGTGCAATTGATTTTGTCAAAGCACGATGTGGATTTGTCCCAAAAAGCTGAATTAGAAAAAGTCTTCAGCATGTTTGATCAAGTTGAGTGCGACTACATCAAAATCGTTTATACCGAGTGCGAACGAAAGTACATCGTGGATTATATCTCAACTTTCAAGCTTTTTCAGCATAAATTGATTTCGTTTATAGCCGGAGATACGATGAAATTTACTCGAATGTTGAGCCTTGTTCTTGGTTCACCATTTACATATGTAGCTCTTGATGAAACGGCAAAAACGGGTGACGGGCAGTTGACGATAGATGAATATGATACTTTATCAAAAGTAATGGGTTTATGATTAGAGCGGCAGTAATAGGCAATCCGATTTTGCACAGTTTAAGTCCTGTGCTGGCTCATCAGCTATTTCAGGTCTGTGAGTTGGATGGTCATTATTCGCGAATATGCGGTTCTGATTTTGATGATGTTATCAATCTTGTAAACTATCTCGAACTTGATTACATCAACATTACATCGCCTTTCAAAAGTGAGGCAACCAAACTTGGTCATATAATGCAATCTACTGCATATGAAACTAAATTAGTCAACACGATTTTGTTCAATTCATCTCAAGCAATCGCTCTGAATACCGATACACATGCAATTTCGACAATCTTGAAGCAATTACCTCAAACACATTTCAAAAGGGTGCTCATAATTGGCGGTGGTGACACCGCTTTAATCAGTTACCATGTTCTCAAAAACATAAGTGAAGAAATTATCGGACTATCAATCCGAGATTCTAACAACCCTTATTATCAACTATTTAAGTTTGATGAGTTGATAAATTTTGATAGCCAATTTGATTTGATTATCAACACTCATCCCAAAAAAGCTTTCAACTATCCGGCTACCTTTTTCAAAGATTCGATTGTAATTGATGCTATTTATCATAAACCTTGGTTGAATCAATTTCAAAGCAAACTTTACATAGACGGACTCGAATGGCTGAAGCAACAAGGCTTGAAATCATTTGAATATGCAATTGATATTGATATTTTAAATTTTGAACTTGCTGAAGAGCCTGCTTTCAACGAAAAAAGCAACATTTACCTAAGCGGGTTTATGAAATCCGGCAAGACTACAATTGGCAAAGAGTTAGCGATTCGACTTAACTATGATTTTATAGATTTGGACGAATACATTGAAAGGACAACCGGGATGACAATCCCCAATATTTTCAATTCAGTTGGAGAGAATGGTTTCAGAGAATTCGAAAGTAAATCGCTAAAAGAGATTTCAATGCGAACCAAAACTATTATCGCGCTCGGAGGTGGCACTGTACTCAATCCATTGAATGTTGAAGTTATCAACTCAAACGGATATAACATTTGGATTTTCAATTACTTACGTGATATTTTGGAACGAACTGACAACATGGAACGACCACTCTTTACCGGAAACGTCGCAGAACTTTACGAAAGTAGAGTTGAAACATATTTTGAGTCATCTGATATGATTATTCATAACAATCAGCTTGATAAAACATTAGATTTGCTCGAAAATGAAATTCGTAACACGCTCTAATATCCAAGGTGTCATATCTGCGCCGCCTTCCAAAAGCCATTCACAAAGGCTTCTGCTTAATTCGATTTTAACAAGCTCAGAGTTAAAAATCAAAAATCTTTCAGATTGTGAAGATTCAATCCTGCTGATTTATGCTTTAAAACAATGGGGAAAGTCCATTAATTTCAACTCACATAGTGCAAAAATTCGTGGTGAAATTTCAAGAACTGAAAGCACTATCCACCTTGGAGAATCCGGTTTTTGTGCAAGAGTTTTACCATTAGTCGCACTTTGCTTTGAAGGAACAACTGTCTTCAGCGGGGCAAAAAGTCTGTTCCAAAGACCGCTTAGCGATTTGACTACAATTGCAAATCAATTGAGTGCTAAGATTGAAATAGATTACGAACGATGTACAATCACTTCTCATGGACCTGCTTTAGGAGCTGATATAAGCATTGATGGAAGCATAAGCTCGCAATATCTTACAGGAATTTTGTACTTGTTTTCAAAGCTGGAAGTTTTCAATACAATAGCTGTTAAATCATTGCAAAGTAAAGGATATATTGACTACACTTTAGATGCTTTGCAATCCATGGGTATTAGATTTGAAAATTATGATTATTCAAAATTTAACCTCTTGAACATCAGCCATTTTCATGCAAATCAATTCGTCGTCGAAGGTGATTGGAGTGCAGCTGCATTTCTGATGGTCGTAGGAGCAATAGCAGGAAAAATGAAAATTCTGGGATTGAATTTTGAATCAATCCAACCCGATAAAGCAATATTTGAATTATTACAAAAAATTGGTGCAAAAATCATCTTAACGAAGGAAAGCTTTGTTATTGAAAAATCAGAACTTATAGCATTCGATTATGATTCAACCCATACTCCGGATTTAGTACCTGCCTTGATTCCCTTGGCATTGTCAATTTCAGGTAAATCAACTATAAGAGGTGTCGAACGTCTGAAATTCAAGGAAAGTGACAGGTTGGCAAATTTAGTTAATCAATTCAAGCAGATGGGCTCTGAGATTGAAATTTTAGATGGAGTTATTGAAATCAATGGTGGGAAATTCATCGGCGGGAATGCTCAAACTTTCAATGACCACAGATTGGCAATGTCTTTTGCTGTTGCAGGAGCGATTTCTGAGCGTGGAGTTACGATTGACAATGAAGAATGCGTCAGCAAATCATATCCCGAATTTTGGAATGATATGAAGAAAATAAATTTGGAATCAAAATGAATACATTTGGTAGAATATTTAGAGTCAGTATTTTTGGTGAATCCCATGGCCCGATTGTGGGTGTAATGATTGACGGTTGCCCACCAGGAATAGCACTGAATGTTGATGATTTCAAAGCAGATTTAGACCGTCGCAAACCCGGAATTACTGGAACTACAACTCGAATCGAAGATGATATCCCGAATTTTCTTTCGGGTGTTTTTGAAGGCAAGACTACCGGGGCACCATTAACGATAACATTCGAAAATAATCAGCAACGAAGCGGTGATTATGAAAAAAATCAATTTATTCCTCGACCGGGACATTCGGATTATACGGCGCATATCAAATTCAAAGGTTTCAATGATTTTCGTGGCGGTGGGCAATTTTCCGGCAGATTAACTGCTGCATTAGTAGCAGCAGGCGTTGTTGCTAAAAAGTTGATTGGCACAATCAAAATCCAAGCACGAATTGTAGAAATTGGCGGTGAAGTAAATTATGATGAAGTGCTCAATAATGCTATTCAATCCGGTGATTCACTTGGCGGAATTGTCGAATGCGTTATTTCCGGTGTTCCGATTGGATTAGGCGAACCATTTTTCGATTCCGTAGAATCAGTCATATCTCATGCAGTATTTTCGATACCTGCTATAAAAGGGATTGAATTTGGCAGAGGGTTTGAATCTGCCAAAATTAGTGGAAGTGATTTGAATGACGAGATAATAAGTTCTGACGGTAAGACAGCTACAAATAATGCAGGAGGTGTGAATGGTGGCATTTCTAATGGCAACGATATTGTTTTTCGGATTGCTGTTAAGCCGACTTCCTCAATCTCAAAAACTCAAAAAACGATTGATATCAGAACCGGCGAGCAAACTAAATTGATCACACAAGGGCGACATGATGCCTGTATAGCACTACGTGTACCGCCTGTTTTAGAAGCTGTTGCAGCTATTTGTATTGCAGACTTCGTGATGCTAAATAAATCTTATTGACTATATTTGTAAGATTATAAATATTAATGATTTAATGATAGGAAAATTGCTAAATATTGTCTTGGATTCAACGAGTCAAGGAATTATAGTGACTGATGAAGATTTTTCGGTCATGTACTGCAATTCATCTGCATCACAAATTATTGATAATTCAGCTTATTCCAAGGATTTTATCAAAGAGTTGTTAAGTGATTCGTATAATGAATTGAAATCGGCTAGCAACTACACATTACAGCTTTATTTGGATGATAATAATTCAGTAGCCAGAACTATTCAAATGAAAGCCAAGGATATTTCCCAAAATGGCAGCAAATTCATCCTTTTTGAAATTTATGAATTGAACGATTCGAATGACATCCAAAACGATAATTCTCGGAATGCAAAAATAGATTTCATTTCAAATATCAGTCATGAATTCCGAACTCCACTGAATGCAATTCTGGGTTATTCGGATATTTTGATTAACGAATCCGGTGATGAAAATCAAATTTCAAGACTGAACATAATCAAACAAAATAGTAATAATCTTCTTTCATTAATCAATGACTTACTGAGTTTGTCTAAACTACAATCGGGATTAGTTGACGTCGTTGCGGATGAAATTGATTTAAAACAAGTCTTTGATGAAATTTACGATATATTCAGCTTTCAAATCAATATGAAGGGACTTGAATTTGATGTTAATTTCAATCAAGATGTCAATGTAAGACTGAAATTGGATGAAATTATGCTTCGCCAAATCTTGTTCAACCTGATTGGAAACGCCATCAAATTTACCCACGAAGGCTCAGTGATTGTAAAAGTTGAATTTCAAAATCTTCGAAATAAAAAATTAGACCTTGAATTTCAGGTGATTGATACCGGTATGGGTATTTCCGACGGTTATATGGCTCATCTCTACGAAATATTTTCACAAGCGAATGAAAACAACAGCAAAAGTTTTGGTGGAGCCGGCTTGGGTTTGGCAATTGTCTCGAGATTAGTCAAAAAACTTAACGGTGAATTGAAAATTGATTCAAAAATTGGTGTCGGTTCAAAATTCACACTGAAACTTGTTGATATTCCATTTATCAAATTGAAGAAAGCTTCAGAGACAAAGTACATACCTAGTGATGGATTTATCTTGAAAAATATCAAATCAATTCTTGTGGTGAATGACCAAAAATTGGATAGAGAAAATCTAAAACAAATGTTCAGGGCTTATAATGCAAGCTATTATGAAGCAGATAAAGCTGAAAGTGCAATTGTATTAGCGTCTGAAATCAAGCCTGACTTGATTTTTATGAATTTGAGAATGTCAGGAATGAATGGAATTGAAGCCGCAAGACATATCAAACTAAACAAAAACACTCGAAATATTCCAATTATAGCCATAAGCAATGTTCATTCAGGTTTGAAAATTGACGAAGAAATGCATTTGTTTTATTCCACCATAAAAAAACCAATACAAAGTGATGAACTAAACTCAGTATTGCGAAGTATTGATAAAAATATTAAAGAAATTCTATAAACATATTTTGTATAATAATGTTAGCATATAATGAATAACCCTACAACTACATTTCCTGAAACCTTTGTTCCTAAAGTAATTGTTATTGATGACAATGACCAAAACCTTGAAATAGCACGTACTTACTTAAATAGCTTAAAGTATAATGTTAGCATAGCAAGCTCGGGGAGAAAGGCGATTTCCATGATTGACGCGGACAAACCCGATCTCATAATTTTAGATATTATGATGCCTGTGATGGACGGTTTTGAATTTTGTAGTATCGTCAAATCTCAGAAATCTACTAAGGATATCCCGATTATTTTTCTTACAGCACTGTCGGAAACAAGAGATATTGTGAAGGCGTTCAATTACGGTGCTGTTGATTATATCACCAAACCTTTCACCAGAGAGGAATTCATTTTACGAGTTAAAAATCACATCAATATTATAAACCAAACTCGAATCATTAAAGAGCAAAATCAAAAACTTAGTTTTTTGAATCAAGAGAAAGACGGCTTATTGCAAATCACGGTTCATGATTTGAAAAATCCATTGCAAACAGTTTTGGGATATTCGGATTTGATTATCCGCAGACTTACAAAAAACGACGAGCACGACTTAATGAAATTTGTCAATCCATTGCGTCAATCAACCTTGCAGGCGATAAATATTATTCAGGATCTGCTTGAAGTGAATCGTTTAGAAGAAGGGAATTATATACTCGATATGGAAAAAATTGATTTTAGAGACGCACTGATGCGAGCTGTTGACTCATTCATGCATAAAGCCTCAGATAAACAAATTTCGATAATTTACAACGAGACAGACGAAGATTGTTTCGTAGAAGCAGATGGGGTCAAACTTGAAAGAGTTTTTGATAATTTGATTTCGAATGCTTTGAAATTTTCTCCGCCCAATACGAAAATCACTATTAATTGCAAAATTGTTCAATTAGGAAGTCAATCGCACGTAATAGCTGAAATAATAGACCAGGGACCGGGTTTTAAAGAGGAAGATATTCCGATGATGTTCAAAAAATTTGCTAAACTATCAGCTAAACCTACAGGAGACGAAAGTACTACAGGATTGGGTTTGTCCATCGTGAAAAAGCTAACAGAAGCAATGGGTGGCAATGTTTCCTTCGAAACAGCTCAAAATAAAGGGACGACATTCTCTGTAAAATTTGAACTTTTGAAAGTTTAAAATGATGCATTTGTGAATGTTAGAATGAATTGTGGTTTGCTTCTTTGCGATAGTCTCGCTGTTAAGTCAACTCGAAAAAAAATCAGAATTTTGTTTAATCCGATTCCTGTTTCGTAGTAATATTTATCCGAAGTTGCCGCTGTGGTAGGCGGTATAAAGGAATTCACGCTGTCAGAAGCAAAAATCGCATCTTTGCCAAAATCCGTAAACGCTAATCTCCCGAAAGTAATGAATTCAATTCCAAATGCTGCCACACTTGGAATCCTCAAAATTCCGGGTATTAATTCTCCAAAATTGTGTTCAAATGATGCAATGAAAAATTCTGAGCCGTAAAATTCTTTTACATTCAAAGCTCTGAGAGAAATCGAACTCGCTATACCGGAAGTAGATGATTCGAGACTGAAGAATTTTTGTGGCGGTACTTTTCCAAGGGAATATCCGCCCATAATTCTGAAATCGGCAAGCCACGATGGCATTGTTTGGAATCTGACAAAAAATGCTCCATGAAATCTCGTGAAATCAAAATCGCTACCGATTGCTTTATTTGAAATTTCAGCTGCTAATTGGAAACCACTTTCAGAGAATCTTCGCCGAGAATGATAATCCCAATTCATTTCCATTCCGATTGAATTCAAATTACCTTCGATTATCCTTGGGTTGTCTCGGCTAACGCCTTTCCCGAAAATCGAAAAAGTGCTGTTGACATTGGCATTCATCTGCTTATCCGATTTGAAGTACAATTTTATTCTTTTCGGTCGGAAAAAATTGTCACGCCGCAGGAAAACTAATTGACCAATTCCTGCTTCAACACCAAATTCAAAACCTTGGGCATAGAAGTAATCACCGTAATCTCGCCCGCTAAACAGAGTAACTAAACTCATTGTAGGCTTTCGTAATTGTGACAGCTCATCAGACCTGTTCAAGCTTTTATGCACTAATGAATAAACCGAAAATTGCTCCAATTCATCGAAATAATATTGCAACTGAGACTGTCCGTAGAGTTCATCATCAGCGAATCCATATCCGAACTTGTTTTCCATAACAAGTCCGCCTGTTAGCGGAGTACGAAGCCCCATACCCAGATATAAACCTTGTACTCGATTGTATGAAATTACATCCTCAAATCCTGTGAAAGGTTTGCGGTCTAACCGTGAAATAGTTCGTGCTACAACGCCAAAATATTCATTGAAAAGATTTTGGCGCAAAGCCGAATCCGGATTTTCCATGTTCAATCTAATAGATTCATATGCTTGAATTTCCTTCGGGTTCAAAAGTCCGAAATCATTCCTTTTCCAAAATGTAGAATCAAATTCCGATGCAGTAGCTGCTGCTTCAACTCTTCGACGATTAAAGTATGAATTGGGAATCGGCTGATTTATCTCGTAATCATACGCTCGAGTTGTAATTCTGATGTCTAATCGGGGCGTCATGAGCCACAAAATATTGGCTTCAGCGGACCCGAAAAGGTCCAATTCTTTGGGCATTACAAAACTTGAATCAATAAAACTAAATGTCTGATTGAATCGTAAAATTGCCGAAAAAGGCAACTGAACGGCTTGAGTAGGGGATAGTTCGACATATTTCGGAATCAGATTCAAAGTATCAATCAACAAAATCCCTGTGAACATTTTTCTCGTTCTGCTTTTGGGATAGGCGAGTATCCTCGCTATCATCCTGTTTTCGGGGTCGTAATACTTTTCATCAAGAATGAATTCGTAAAATTCGTGTGCATCGGGATAAAATGGTGTAGCAATCTTTTCGCCGAGTACAGTTACTATATCGTCGTATGAATTGGTGTTCGTGCCGAATGTGACAAAATTTGAGCTTGGTGGAATATTTTGGCTTTGTCGTCTTTGGATTATTTCATTAAAATAGCTGTCAGGTGCTCTGAAGTATCCTTTTGAATATGACTCGAAAATTGATACTATTGTGGTGTCGGTTTTATCCTCACTTCTACCGGCTGTTGATGAATCAGTTGCCGCAGAAAACTTCGTATAAAGCATGTAAGTATAGGTTTGGAGCGAATCTTTGAAGTTTTGTTTCCGTTCATTTACCTTCCTCATTATTCTTTCCCCCGGGTCTTCGGCTATTACCACCACAGCTTCAGTCATGGACGAACTGCTCTTCAGAAAGATTTCGTTTGTATATGAATCTTTAGTCAAATCAATATCCATGATAAATTTCTCTCTGCCGACCATGGAAAACATAATCGTGTGTTTGCCGGGCATTAATCGCAAATTAAACGAGCCGTCGCTTTT
The DNA here is from genome assembly GCA_002839825.1 of Ignavibacteriae bacterium HGW-Ignavibacteriae-1. GTDB lineage: Bacteria > Bacteroidota > Ignavibacteria > Kapaibacteriales > UBA2268 > PGYU01. The sequence continues at coordinate 35,650 of PGYU01000017.1, forward strand.
GGTAAATGTGCCAACGTGTAAAGCCGCTACCCGAACAGTCACGCTTTGCAGGGCTTTGCCTTCTTCGCGGTCATAAACATAGCCGGACAGCACAAAAGTTGTATCTTTCATAAAAAGATTTTCTTTTGCGCTGCTTTCAGTCGTACTAAACAATATCAAAAGCAAGAATATTAACATTAAATGCTTCTTTTAAAATTTCGTTTCGTTTTGAATTAAATTATACAGGATTTCAAATCATCCAATCATAATATAAACGGAATCATTGATAGGTATAGTGTAATCAAGATTTTTAGGCATAGAGAGAGAGAAATTCTAGTGGGAAATTATTCTAACTTGACAAGTTTAAGTTGGATTGTCTCATTTTCCGAAAAAAGTCTCAGAAAATATATTCCGCGTGGGGCTTTGGTGAATCTTTCATCTTGTACTTCAATTGATTCACTATTGATAACTTCAAATTTGACATCATCAATCACGATTTGTCCGAGTAAATCTGTAATTGAAATGCTGCCGGCAGTGAACTCTGTAGATTTTGATGTTATGATAAATGCTCCACCGGTTGGATTTGGGTGCAATAATACCGTAGGATTTACAGGATTTGACGTTTCGACTACATTAGTTCCTGAATCAGCTTTATTCCATTCTGAACGCTCAAATCCTTGAATTTTGCACTTATCTAATTCCTCAGCGAAGGAATTCGCGAAGGTGAAAATAAAAACTACAATATATAATATACTTTTCATGATTGTTTGAATATTTTGATATAATTAACTACGACTTAACCGCTCTTCCATTGCTTCTACGGCAAATCGTAAGTGCGGGATTACGATTGAGCCGCCAATAACAAGTGCAATGTTCATTGTCTCATTCAGTTCTTCGCGCGTAGCTCCACATTCGATAGCTTTGTCAATGTGATAAAGCACACAATCATTACATCGCAGTACTAATGAACAAGCCAATCCCATCAATTCCTTTGATTTCGATGATAGGGTACCTTCCGAATAAGCGTTAGTATCAAGGTTGTAAAAACGCTTATATGGCAAAAAATCTTGTGAATTGACTAACTCATTTCCGCGAGTTCGTCTATATTGGAAGTCTTCAAATAAACTCATCTTAACTTTCGCTTTGCTTTAATTTGTTCATAAATTTTGTTTTATATCTAATTTCAAAGTTAAGTTAAAATAAATTGAATTCAAACACATTATTTAAAGTAACAGCTGAAAAAAAGTTTGAAATTTCAATTTTCACATAACAATTTTTTTTGCTACTTTGCATCGTAATATAAAAAGGAGAATACAAATGTTCGTAAAAAATTCAACTCAAAACGGTTATCTTGTACTTTTGATAGCCGAACAGAAGTTAACAGTAAACATTTCGAACGAATTTAGAGAAGGGTTGATTCAACTAATCAATGAAGGTCATTACAAAATTGTACTTGATTTGTCAAAGGTTACATTTATGGATAGTTCGGCTTTAGGCTCTGTGATCGCGGGGTATAATCATTTGCTGGAAGTATCTAAAAAAATGAACGAAGAAGCATCATTTCGCATTTGCTGTTTGACACCGAATGTTCAATCTTTGTTTAATTTACTCAGAATTACTGACATCATTGGAGTTTACAACACCGTAGAAGATGCAACAACAAAAATCTAACCCGTCCAAAATCACTCGAATCTGAACGGGTTTAGTGCTTATTTTGCTTTGCCTTGGTTCGCTACGGTTTCCATAGCTTTTTTGAGGGTTTCTTCATCAGCGAGAAACTCTCTTTTTATTGGTTGCAAATTTTCGTCCAAATCATATACAAGCGGTATCCCTGTTGGGACATTAAATTTCAAAATTTCGTCATCGGGCATTTTATCCAACATTTTGACCATTGCTCTTAATGAATTGCCATGAGCGGCGATGATTAAGCGTTTGCCGGACTTAATTTCCGGAACTAAAATATCATTCCATAATGGCATGACACGTTCGACTGTATCTTTTAGACATTCACCTTTTGGGAGAAGATTTTTCGGAACATCAGCATAGCGGCGGTCGTGACCCGGATAATATTCATGACTTTCGTCAAGTGCAGGCGGAGGAGTGTCGTAGCTGCGACGCCAAATCAAAACTTGTTCTTCGCCATATTGCTTTGCCATATCGGATTTGTTCAATCCTTGCAAAGCTCCGTAATGACGTTCGTTCAATCTCCAATCCCTGATAACCGGAAGCCAAAGCAAATCCATTTCGTCCAAAATTGTCCAAAGTGTGCGGACAGCTCTTTTGAGTACCGAAGTGTATGCCACATCGAATGTTAATCCCGATTCTTTCAGCATATGAGCAGCAGTAAGGGCTTCTGTCCGACCTTTTTCGGTCAAATCCACATCAACCCATCCGGTAAATCTGTTTTCCTGATTCCAGGTGCTTTCGCCGTGTCGTACTAATACTAACTTATACATTGTCGTTTTCCATTGTTTGTTTTAAATGTTGTAAAACTTGTTCGGCGCGAAGCAAATCTTCCACAGTATTGATACCTTGCAATTCTGCAAAATCCGAACAATTTATTGCATGAACCGATTCGCCCGCATCTCGCAGGATTTGGATGATATCGGTCAAATAATATTCATTTTGGGCATTTTTGTTGCCAATTTTTTGGAGTGCATCGAAAAGTAATTTGCTGTCAACGAGAAAGATTCCGCTGTTTATCTCTTTAACGAGTTTTTGCTCAGCGTCGGCGTCTTTTTCTTCGACGATTTTGATAAAACTATCTGCCGAATCTCTTATGATGCGTCCATATCCGGTCGGATTTGGGGCATCAGTGGAAAGTACCGAAACCTTTGAAGCGGCTTGAGTATGCAGATTTATAAATTTCCGAATCGTGGAAGTACGCATCATTGGTACATCTCCGGCAAGTATAAGCACATCGCCGTCGAAATCGGCAAGTTTGTCATAAGCTGACATTACAGCGTGACCTGTGCCGAGTTGCTCTTTTTGTTCGGCAAATTCAATATTTGGTAAGTCCAAGCTTTTGATGTGTTCGATGACTTGGTCCTTTTGGAAACCAACCACAATCACAGATTTTTCCGGATTAAGCTCTTGGATTAACTCAAGCACATAATCAATCAGAGCTTTGTTTTGGAGTTTGGTCAGAACTTTGGGTAATTCGGGATTGAGCATACGCTTGCCCTTACCTGCAGCAAGCACAATTGTAGATAGATTCCTTGTCATTCGCCTAATTCGTTTGTGATTAAATGCGAAATTTGCTTGATGTGATTTTCTTTGTCCAACAATACCACAAGTGGCTTATAGTTCTCGATTTCTTTGGCGTTCAACTGGCAGTAGCTCATGACGATAATCAAATCACCGACAGAAACTAAACGGGCTGCTGCACCATTGACGCACATTACACCCGTGCCGCGTTTGCCCGGAATCACGTAAGTTTCGAATCTTTCGCCATTATTTATATCAACCACCGAAACCTTCTCGTAGGGGCGGATGTCGGCGGTTTCCATCAATTCAATATCAATTGTCAAACTACCTTCGTAATATAATTCCGCTTGGGTTACAGTAGCTTGGTGAATCTTCGATTTTAAAAAATTTCTTAACAATTCAATACCTTTTTGCTAATTTGTTATGGTACGAGAAACAAAAGTAACTCTATTTTGCATCTTGAGCAAAAGTTAATATAAAGACGTAGGAGGGAGTGAGGTATTTAGAATTTGTAAAAATAGCTACTTTATAGATAGAGTTTCAACATCAATCCATATATTACTATCATTATCTTGAAAATCAGAACCCGGGTATGCCCATACTTCCTTGTCAAGGTTGAATATTCCGCTGGACGCTACTTCTCCGAAAGCCAAATCAATACTTGCAGTATGTTCTTTCTCATAGATAACATTATATTCACAAGAGATAGTAAGCCTGAAAGTAATGCTTGATACATGAGAAAAGGAGTTATTCTTGAAGGTAATTTCCATTTTGTCAATGCACTCGGGATTTTTATATTCATCACAATATATCCACAAATGATTTTCATAAGACACTAAATCAGTCTTATTCGCCCCTTTTTGTAAAAAAAGTTCTATAACAGCTATGTTATTGTTAAAGTTAGCCGTCTTTAGAGCTGTCCATCTGGTATTAGTATCAGTTACTTCAGCACCATTTTCTAATAGAAATTTTACGATTTTTGTGTTTCCATTAGAACTGGCAAATATTAAAGCTGAATCTCTATCTTCGTTCATAGCATTTATATCTGCACCATTTTGTACAAGAAGCTGTACTATTTCTAAATGTCGCTCTGCGCATGCTAACATAAGGGGAGTCCACCCTAGGTCAGTTTTCGCATTAACATCAGCTCCATTTTTTATAAGCATGTTTACAATATCTGTTTCACCTAAAGTACTAGCTGAATGCAAGGCAGTTTTTCCCAATATGGTTTTTGCATTAACATCTGCCCCTTTTTGTATAAGAAATTTTACAATATCTCTATAGCCACGGTTACAAGCAATGTGAAGAGCAGTATATCCTCCGGCGTTTTTTTCATTAATATCAATACTATCTTTTAATAGAAGTTTTACGATTTCAAAATTTCCGAGTTTTGTAGCTTCAAACAAATGATATTCTGCGACATCCGCTCCTGATTCAATTGTTTTTTTTGCTTCATCTATGTCATCGTTTTCTATTGCTACTAATAACCTTTTATCAAGACTATCTTCTTTTGCTTCAGCACCATTTTGTTTAAGGAGCACAACGATTTCTGTGTGACCATAGTAGATAGCAGAATTTAGAGCGGTATAACCAATCTTATCTTTCGCATTGACATCCGCTCCTTTTTGCAAAAGAAGTTTTACTATTTCAAAGTGACCTGCTTCACAAGCCTTCATCAAGGCTGTATCTCCCCATTTAGGAATTACATTAGTATCAGCACCTTTTTCTAAAAGAAGTCTTGCGATTTCTGTATGCCCACGAAAAATAGACTTAATTAAAGCGGTCTCGCCCCATTGATCTTTAGCATTTACATGTGCTCCTTTTTCCAAAAGAATTTTTACTATTTCTGTACTGCCATGATTATTTGCAAGCATAAGAGCAGTCTCTTCATGCTCGTTTTTAGCATTGACATCAGCACCTCGTTGTATAAGTAGTTCTACAATTTCTAAGCAGCCTTTACTACTTGCTAACAATAAAGCTGTTCCCCAAAATGAATTATTTCTAGCATTAACATCTGCACCATTCTGTAAAAGAATTTGTACTATTTCAGTTTGACATTCATTACTAGCCCTCATTAGAGCTGTCCCACCCCATTGATCTTTAGAATTTACAACTGCTCCTTTTTCCAAAAGAAGTTTTACTATTTCAATGTTTCCAAACTTGCTTGTCTTCATTAGGGCAGTCTCGCCCATTTTATCTTTAGAATGAACATCAGCTCCATTCAGTAAGAGTATTTCTACAATCTCTAAATTCCTATTTTGGATAGCTCTATTTAGAGCTGATTGCAAAGTTCCAACTTTTACATTTACATCAGCACCTTCATGTATTAGAAGTTTAACAAGTTTAGGATTCCCTGAATCAATAGCTAACCATAAGACCGGATAACCTTCTGTATTAACTTCTGCACCATTTTGTATAAGTAATCTTACAATTTCTATGTGTCCGAGTTCGCAAGCTCGTTTAAGAAGATATTGCTTAATATTCGTTCCAGAATCTATTAATTTTTTCACCTCATCAATGTTACCATTCTCAACAGCTTCAATTAGCCTCTCATTCAGACTATTTGATTGGGAGAATGATTCGGTAGTAAATCCGATGAAAAGTAGAAAAGCTATCAATAAAATAATTTTAGTATTCATTTTAGTCTCACACTTGGTAATTGCTTGGCAAATATAATGTAATAACAAGAAAATACAAAGCAAATTCTTCAAAAATGATTGATGATTCGCTATTCATTTCATCTTTACTTTCATATGCACTATATTTCTTAATTTTGTAATTGTACTTTTTAACAAAATGGAAAAAATCAATGAAAAAAATAATCGAATGTGTTCCGAATTTTTCTGAAGGACGAAATAAAGAAATTATTGAAGCAATTGCCGAAGCTATCAGACAAACTGAGGGCGTGACCTTGCTCGATGTTGACCCGGGCTATTCCACAAATCGCACCGTCTATACTTTCGTGGGCGATGAAGTGAGCGTCGTAGAAGGTGCATTGGCTGCCGCAAGAGTAGCACATAAACTAATTGACATGAGCAAACAAACAGGAGAGCATCCTCGTATGGGTGCATTGGACGTTTGTCCCTTCATTCCGGTTCGTGGTGCCACGATGGAAGATTGTGTGGATTGTGCCAAGCGTTTTGCCGAAAAAGCTTCTACAGAGCTCGGAATCCCGATTTATTTGTACGAATATGCCTCAACTCAAGAACACCGCAAAACTTTGCCTCAAATACGTCAGGGCGAATACGAAGGCTTTGCGAAGAAAATCAAATTGCCGGAATGGAAACCGGATTACGGACCTGCGGAATTTATTCCCAAATGGGGCGCCACTGTCACAGGTGCGAGATTTTTCTTGATTGCATACAATGTAAATGTACTCGGCACACATAATCAGGCTCACCGTATAGCGCTAAATCTTCGCGAAGCAGGCAGGGGAGAAGGCGAACCCGGCAAATTGAAAGAAGTGAAGGCTTTGGGCTGGTTTGTTGAGGAATACGGCATGGCTCAAATTTCGATTAATCTCACAAATTACAAAGTAACGCCGATTCATATAGCATTCGAGGAAGCCAAAAAAGAAGCAGAAATCCTCAAAGTCGGCATTGCCGGCTCAGAAATGGTAGGGCTTGTTCCTTTGGAAGCTATGTTGATGTCTGCGGAATATTATATCGAAAAGGAAAATCTCTTTATACTTGAAGATGAGCAAAAAATTAAGCTTGTGATTGATAGATTGGGACTGAATTCTATCGCTCAATTCGACCCTAAAAAGCGGGTAATCGAGTATATGATTGACGAGAAAAAAGATGAACCTTTGGCAAATTTGAGCGTCCGTGATTTCGTGGAATCAATTTCCGCAAGAACTTCTGCTCCGGGTGGTGGTTCTGCATCGGCGGCAATCGCAGCTATTGGTGCAGCTTTGGGTTGTATGGTTGCACAGTTGACTTACGGTTTCAGAAAATTTGAGCATCTCGACGACAAAATGAGGGAGATTATTCCAAATCTTCTGAAAGTAAGCCGCGAACTTATTCCAATGATTGATGCTGATACAAACGCTTTTGGCGATTACATGGAAGCGCTCAGAATGCCTAAAGGCACTGATGAGGAAAAAGCCGAACGAATTGCTGCTATACAAAAAGGCTTGAAATCAGCAATTGAAGTGCCCTTGAATACTATGAGATTCGCCGATTCTGCTTGGGATGCAATGCTCGAAACAGCCAAATTCGGCAATATTAGTTCGAAATCCGACATAGAAGTTGGCGCCAAAGCCCTCGAAACAGGCATTTGGGGCGCATGGAGAAACGTTATGATAAATATGGACGGCATTAAAGATGCTGAATTTAAAGCATCAAAAACGAAAGAAGCCGATGAACTCGTCCAACGTGCATCGCTAAAATCTAAAGAAATTATTGACTTATTGGCAGCGAGAAAGAGCTAATTTTCGAAAACGCCGATTTCGATACTTACACGTCGTTTTGTAAAATATAATTATCAATTCAGATAATCGGTAAATAAAGTAAAAAATTTATAATGAGATCCACAATAGCTAAGATAAATGTTGCAAATTTGAAGCATAACCTGCAAATGATGCGCCAAGTTGCTCAAAAAATGGAAATAATGCCTGTAGTCAAAGCAGATGCTTACGGACACGGTATAGTCGAAATCTCCAGAATATTGCGAAGTGAAAAAGCGCGCATAATCGGCGTAGCATTCGCTGATGAAGCAGTGAAACTGAGAGAATCGGGCGATACCGGCGAGATTTTCGTGCTAATCCCGGGTACAGAATATGATACAGATTTGTATTGTGCCTATAATCTCCAAGCGTCCGTAGAGGATTTTGATGTGTTGAAAAAGCTCTCGCACGAAGCACATTCGCGAAACATGACCATCAAAACCCATTTGTTCATCAACACGGGAATGAATCGCGATGGAATCAAGCCGGAAATGGCATTAGATTTTATGAACCGTGCAGTCGAATTGCCGGGAATTGATATGTTCGGGATATTGACACATTTAGCAGGTTCGGAATTGGAGGACAGAACATTTTCCGATCATCAATTGGATTTGTTCGATAGTGTTCTTGCGGAGTTGCAAAATGCCGGGCATAGTTTCAAATATATTCATGCCTTGAATAGTGCCGGAACTTTGAATTTTTCCGACAGACCGTATAATTTGGCTCGTTGTGGCATATCACTTTACGGATATATGGATTATAAGCAATTGTCGGATAAGCTTAATTTGAAACCAATACTCGAGCTTGTCTCCAAAGTGATTAACATCAATACTGTTGACGCGGGCGATACCGTGGGTTACAGCTTAAATTATATCTCGGACGCTAAACGTAGAATAGCAGTTGTACCGCTGGGCTATGGCGATGGCTATCATCGAGTATTGGCAAATAAAGCACATTGCTTGATTAAGGGACGAAAATTCCCAATAGTCGGTACGATTTGTATGGATCAATGCTTGATTGATATAGGCGACGAAAATGTCCATATTGGCGATGACGTTGTGTTTATAGGTAATCAGGGCGAAGAATCAGTTGATGCCTATGATTTGGCAAATGCAATGGGTACAATTCCATATGAAATTACAACTGCTTTGAAATGGCGAATTCCACGAATTTACCTTTGATGTGGAAAACTTGTAAACAAATAAGCTGCATTTATGCTTACTTTTATTGAATTTTTAAATTCATACTTATAAGATGTACAAAATAAGATTACCGAATTTTGAGGGTCCTTTCGACTTGTTGCTTTATTTCATCAAGCGGGACGAACTCAATATATATGACATTCCGATTGCGCGTGTCACATCGGAATTTTTGGAATATATCAGAATCATTCGCTTTTTCGACCTCGAATTAGCCGGAGAATTCATACTGATGGCTTCCACGTTGATGTACATCAAAGCCCAACTTTTGCTTCCAAAGCCAAAATCGGACTCCGACAGTGAGGTAGAAGACCCACGAACAGCATTAGTTCAGAAATTATTAGAATACAAGCAAATGAAAGATGCGGCTCACGAGCTAAGTCTGAAAGCCGATGATAACAAGTATATTTTTTATAGAAATCTTTTCGATGCGGATAAAGAAGTTATAGAAGCCAGCGCCGATTACAAAAATGCCACGCTATTTGAATTGATAAAAGCATTTCAAAAAGTGATGGAAAAAGCTAAAGAGGTGAGTTTTGACCACATTGTAGAGATGCACAATATCTCGGCTGAAGAGAAAGCCAATGATATAATTTCACAATTGAAAACTAAATCAAGATTGAGCTTTTTCACGCTTACACAAAATCAATCCGTTTCTCACCTAATCGTCACTTTTTTGGCGATTCTAGATTTGATGAAATCACAAATCATCATGATTTATCAAGATGAACACTTCGATGATATTATTATTACAGACAGGACAATATTGAATTGAAAGAATCAAACGAAATAAAGCAAGTTGCACCATTTTTGCAATTGAATTATGATGAACAAAAGTTAGCTCTCGAAGCAATCATTTTCTCATCCGAAGTGCCCTTGAATACAGCCACCATGCGTAAATTGTTGGTTACCGATTATTTATCGTCGAAAAAGCATAATAATGATGATGAAATTGACCAAGTTAGCATCAATGACGAGATTGCCGAATCTATGGCTGACGATTTGTATTTCGAGAATTTAATTGACGAAATCAATTCCGAACTTGACAATTCCGGACGTCCATTCAGGATTATCAAATCGGGCGGCGGATGGCTCTATTCGGTTAAAGCTGAATATGGCGAACTCATAAACAGCGTGTTGAAGACTAAATTGCGTAAAAGGCTTTCGCAAGCTTCTCTTGAAGTGCTTGCGATTATAGCATACAAGCAGCCTGTCTCCAAACCTGAGATTGAACAAATCCGAGGTGTAAATTCCAACGAAGTCGTTAATTCACTAATCGAAAAAAATCTTATCAAAATTGCGGGTAGGAGCGAGGCTCTCGGTAAGCCGATTTTATATGCCACAACTAATGATTTCCTCCGTACTTTTGGTTTGAATTCCCTCCAAGAATTGCCAAAATTGAAGGAAATTGAAGAAATTGCTTCTTCTGACATTCATGAGCCTATCGAATCTGAAAATGAAGTAGAACAAGACTTCAATTTCAACGGATTTATACTTCCTATGGATAATGAATTGAAATAATTTTTCAAATTGACAAAATATTAAAAATATTCTTTCGTTTATAAATATGTCAATATGTTCATATTTAAGGAAAGTAAAATGCAATTTTTATCAAAACAAGAATTTATCGAAAAGATTTTCGATTTCGAAACGAAATCAGAATGGGAATTTTCAGGTGCTCGTCCGGTTGTAATTGATTTTTATGCCGATTGGTGCGGACCATGCAAGGTATTATCACCTGTAATGGAAGCCTTATCAAAAGAGTACGATGGCAAAATTGATATTTATAAAATTGATACCGAACAAGAAACTGAATTGGCAGCCGCTTTTGGCATCAGAAGCATACCTTCTGTATTGTTCATCCCATTGAACGATAAGCCGCGTATGTCGGTTGGGGCAATGCAAAAAGACGATTACAAACGTGCATTCAACGAAATTTTTGGTATTTCCGAATCGGAAGTTAACTAAGATGCAATCCAAGTATATTAAGTTTATTGCACTGACAGTTTTGGGTGGAGCTATCGGTTATGCATACTACTACTTCGTAGGATGCAATACCGGTACATGCCCGATTACGTCAAATTGGCACGTATCAACTCTCTATGGTGCAGTTATCGGATTTATTGCAGCTTTTCCAAGCAGCAAAAAAACGAAATAAGAAAGTAAAAAATCTCCCATAATAATTAGAGTCGTTTTATTTGATAATTTGCATATTTTTTTATATGTTGAATCTTTAAAATAGGACGGCTTTAATTATGATATACGAAATCAATCAAGGAAATATCCCAATCAAGTTGTGGCTTGATGATGCAGACATTGATTCGATGAATCAAGCTATCAATTTGTCAAACTTCCCATACGCTTTCAAGCACATTGCTCTAATGCCCGATGCACACGTTGGGTACGGAATGCCGATTGGCGGAGTGATGGCAACGAAGGATGTCATAGTCCCAAATGCTGTCGGTGTGGACATTGGGTGCGGTATGTGTGCCGTTAAAACCACATTCACACATATTGATACAGCAAATTTGAAACGCATCCTTGGCAAAATCCGCGAATTTGTCCCACTTGGATTCAATCATCACAAGGAAATGCAAGACATTGCAATTATGCCAAGCCCGGATTCTGTGTCAGATTTTGATTCAATTACTAGCCGTCAGTTTAATAGTGCTCGCCGCCAAGTCGGTACGCTCGGTGGTGGAAATCACTTTATCGAAATCCAGAAGGGTTCTGATGGATTCATATATTTGATGATTCACAGCGGCAGTAGAAATATTGGAAAAACTGTTGCCGAACACTACAACAATCTTGCAAAAAATCTAAATGCAAAATATAAGGAAATTCCCGAAAAATGGGATTTGGCGTTTTTGCATTTAGATAGCGATGATGGTCGCAAATATCTGAGCGAAATGGAATACTGCGTCAAATTTGCTCTGGCAAATAGATTGCTGATGATGGAAACCGTACAAGAAATTGTCGTTGACATTGCCGGAGACTGCGATTTTGATGAATCAATAAATATTCCACACAACTTTGCATCGCTCGAAGAGCATTTTGGCGAACAAGTTTGGGTGCACAGAAAAGGAGCTACACCGGCTTATAAAGGATGCATCGGCATCATTCCCGGTTCGCAAGGCACATTTTCATACATCGTAGAAGGCTTGGGCAATCCCGAAAGCTTCGAATCAAGCTCGCATGGAGCCGGTAGAAAAATCGGGCGAAACCGAGCAATTAAAGAACTTGACTTTGATGAAGAAGTTGCCAAAATGAATAAACTCGGCATTCTGCATGGAATCCGCTCTTCAAAGCAATTGGACGAAGCTCCGGGAGCTTATAAGGATATATATCAAGTTATGCAAAACCAAAGTGATTTGGTCAAAATTTTGATTGAATTATCGCCATTAGCAGTTGTTAAAGCTTAATTTGATTTTACAATTTTGGTATTTAAAATTCCATTAGGAGATTTCACTTTTATGAAATATATTCCTGTGGGAGTCGGGTTGCCGGATTCATCAAGCCCGTCCCAATAGCTGTTGTAATATCCCGATTGCATATAATTTTCAAGTATTGTCTTTACTTTGTTGCCCAAAACATCATAAACTTCAATCAACAAATCACCATCAACTTGTGTGTCAAATTCGATGTTTATAGAGCTAATAGCAGGATTTGGGAATACGTTTAGTAGCATATCATCAATTCCTTCATCTTCGGTGTGAGTTGCAGAATTTGGTCTTCCGGGAGTGCCATGCATGACATATGACGGTCGCCATGATTGAGCTTTGGAATTGTCGAGTTCGTGACTGATTAGCTCTAAAGACGGACCTAAGCTATCGGTTTCAGGATACCAAGGGCTCTTGCTCTTATAATTGACTGAATCAACTATTTGCAGATTTGAATTGTAAATCCTGACCATATCATCAGTACCGAAGCCAAATGTGAAAGAACCAACATAGTTCTCAATCCCGGGATGTACATTTGTAAACTTGTTTTTGCTTTCTATGATTACTAAGAAATCTCTCTTTTTAATTATTGTATTTGCCGGAAACGCAAAATGGCGTGTGTCCTTATCGTCTTTTAATAGCCAACCGCTAATATTCAAATCTGCATCACTCGGATTATACAATTCAATCCAATCATTAGTATCAAAAGCTTTGAGTGATTTGTACATTATTTCATTGATTACAACTTCATCCGATTGGGCCGCAATATTTTGAGTTGAAAAAAACATAGAGACTGCAAAAAACAATACAAAAATATTTTGAAACTTCATTATAAAAACTCCCGTGGTTTTACTTATTACTGTTAATAATATAGACACATGAATCGGCAAAAAATCTCAGGAAATTACCGATTGTGGACAATTTATTTAAAAATTTCTAAAAAAACATCATTAGGCAAGATTTTTTTGAATTTCTCCAAATTTTGTCGGAGAAGACTAACGTTTTCAATTTCATCCGAGGATGAAAAAAAAGTCACCTCATCATAGGCGCATCCGATGTTATCGCGAATTTTCAACTTTGCGACAGGAAGCCATGATTCAGGAATGTAATCTTGAAATCCTTGCACGTATATAATTGCAATTTTTGCCTCTCGCTCGCGAGTTAATTTTTCAATCGAACTTTTGTTGAAATTATTCTGAATTCTCATTTGGATAACATCTCTATCCGCTAAACCAATCATATCAGCTAATCGAATAGACGTGAAATAGCAACAAGCACCGATATCATTCAACACCACAGAAGATTCATCATAATAAGCATGTAAAAATTTGCTCATCTGAATCTGTTGGTCATGAATGTTTTTGGACATTTGTGGTAAGTTTTGCAGTGATTCTGCATACCTCATGACAGACGGAATTGAGAATAATATGAATATAGAAGCAAAAGCTAAGCGATTAGAAAGTTTCGGATACTGTTCAAACAAAATTTTCAGACTAAAAATGAAAGTGAAGCAATACATCGCCATCAAATAAGATTCATACCTATAAACCCAGCCGGTTTTTGCAAAGGCAATATGCATCAATGCTGTCAGAGTGCATAATATATGTAACTTGAAAAGCAAAGTTGAACGATTCTTTGCAAAATATAGATAAATAAGATAAAAAATTGATAAGCTGATTAGTGCTGCCAAATGAGGCGCATCTATGAATTTTCCAACGAGCTTCATCGGAAACTTCAATGCAGCACTTATATTTCGGGGTGCGTCGCCTTTCAATAGTATCGAATTTGGCAAAAACATGTCTCCGTTCATAAGCGAAATGATACCGTAAATGACGATTGGCAGCACGCCCACAGCCATGATGATTGCAACTTTTCGGTATCTTTTTTCATATAATTCAATCAATGAAAACGCTATGATTATAAAAATGCTTTCATACCTGACACAAACTAAAGCAAAAGCTAAAAGAGCAAGATATTTGAAATGAGTTTCGTTCTTATTGTATATGATGTATGATGTTAAGAATAGTATTGAAACTAAAATGTGAAGTAAATGCTCCATGCCATTGTATATATTAGCACTTATGGGCGATAGAATGAAAATTCCAACTACTAAGATAATTCCCCACAAGTGACTTTGCATCTCTTTTTCGGAGAATCTAAATAGCATGTAGAAAAGCAATAGGGCAAATAATGTATTCAACACCAATGGAATATAAATACCCCAGTCAGTAAGTATGATTAAACCGCTTATGAGTATTGGGTAAATTGGAGATGATGATGAAGAGGTAAAGCCATGCTTGGTAACGCCCCAAACGCCATGATTAGCTAGATTATCGGCTGTTGCTAAATGGATATATGTATCATCAAGCGGGTAAACATATTCGCCAAATTTTTCATTAATTTGAACTATATGCAGAAGCGTAATTGCAAGAAACAAAATTGAAATGACAAGCGGAATAATGTACTTATTCATTATCCTAACCGGTGATTGAGCCAAAATTATCTGCGTTTAGTCTGTGCAAAATCCAATCATTCAGCCCTTTGGCACCGAGCTTCTCGTAAAATTCTCGTGCAGGATTCCACTCTAAGACATTCCATTCCATTCTGCCGCAAGATTTTTCAGTTGCAATTTTGGTACATTCCTTGAAAAGTTTGAAACCAATTCCTTTGCCTCTGTGACTTTCTTTTACGAACAAATCCTCAATGTATAAACCGGGTTTGCCTTCAAAAGTTGAAAAATTGAAGAAATATATTACAAATCCGGCGGCTTCATTGTCGTAATCAGCAATTAAACAATGTGCATATCGAATTTCGCCAAATAAATTTTTGGAAATGGTATCCTTATCAAAAACTACAGCATCGCTTAATTTTTCAAATTCTGCCAAATCTTTGATAAATTGCATTATCAAATCAATGTCGTCAATAGTTGCTTTCCGAATAGTTATCATCTTGAGACCGCCTTTTCCTTAGCCCATTTGAATACTTTGAGGTATTCGAGAGCAGATTGTGCAGAAGAATAGTTTCTCGCCATTCCGTTTTTACGTATCAAATCCCAATGTGGCTCTTGTCTATATACTGACAAAGCACGTCGTATCGCATAGGTGAAATCGTCGGCGTTATATTGCCAAAATGTAAAACCCCAACCTTGACCACTATCGGGAATGTACTCGGTAACTGAATCTGCCAATCCTCCGGTATTACGGACAATTGGAATAGTACCGTATTTGAGTGCATACATTTGAGTCAGTCCGCAGGGTTCAAACCGCGAAGGCATCATAAGAAAATCTGAAGCTGCAAAAATTCTATGAGACAAATTTTCATTATATCCAATCGTAATAAAACAATTTTTGGGATATTTTTCTTTTAGATAGTTGAAATAATCAACATATTGCTGTTCACCATTACCAAGCAAAGTAAATCGTAGTGCATTATTAGCCAAATAATGCTCTAATTTTATGCGAATCAAATCAATTCCCTTTTGTTCGGTCAATCGCGAAACCATACCAAAGAGAGGCATATCGAGGTTGTCAGATTCGTCCAAGCCAAATGATTTGAGATACTCAATTTTATTAGCTTGTTTCAAATGCAAAGAATCGGCATTATAATTATGAGTGATGTATTTGTCGCTTTCAGGATTCCAAACATCATAATACACACCGTTCAAGATGCCAACCAAATCTGCTCCGCGAACATTTAACTCGTCACGCAAGCCTTCGCTATAGTAATCATAGCGAATTTCTTTTGCATAAGTAGGGCTGACCGTCGTGATTTTATCGGCAAACATGATACCCGTTTTCATCGAATTAACAGCGCCAAATTGTTCAAACCACGAACCCGGAAAAATTTCTTTCATTCCGAATCCTGAGTAAAGCATTGCAGTTTCCGGATTGAATTTGCCTTGGTAAGCTAAATTATGAATTGTATAAACACCGGCTGTGTCTGAAAAGTGCGGGTCAGTGTTGTAATATGATTTGAGAAAAGCCATGGTAAAAGCTGTATGAAAGTCATGAGCATGAATAATATGAGGAGAAAAATTCAGAGCCTTAGCCGCTTCGAAAACAGCTCGACTGAAAAAGATAAATCTTCTATCATTATCGTCATATTCTTGCGGATCACCATATATACCATGTCTGTCAAAATAATCGTTATGTTCGACCAAATAAACAGGGACTCGCGAGCCATTGAGGTAACCAAGCCATAATCGAGCAAATTCTGTCCAATATCCCATCGGGACAATCAAGGTTTTATCAAGAGGTGTGAAACCATACTTATGCACATCAATGAAACCATATTTGGGCATAATGATAATCGGGTTCTGTCCGTATTTTTGCCATTCAATGGGCAATGCTGCCGTAATATCGGCAAGTCCGCCGGCTTTGGCATAGGGTGCTACTTCTGTAGATGCTAATAGTATATTCATCAATTCAATTTATTTCGTTGCAACAAAATAAGCTACAAAACTAACGATAAAATTCATAGAAATTAAACATAATATTAAAAACCGGGATAGCTGATATGCGTAAAGTAATTGCTGAACTTGCTTTCAGCCGATTTTGCTTCGGAAAATTTTGTGAACAATCCAAATAGCGAAGAACCCGAACCGGACATTGAAGCATATATTGCTCCATTTTTGTATAGTTCGTCTTTGATGCTTGATAATTCAGTATGGCTTTCAAAAACGAAAGGCTCAAAATCGTTCACTAAATTTTTTCTCAACTTTTCACTATCAAATATTGAAGTCTGCAACAATTTCGGCAAATCAGTCACTTCGCGGCTGAAATTTTCATCTCGACCTAATGATTGGTATGCCTCTTTTGTTGAAACGTGAATTGACGGATGCACGAGTAAGATATAATATGGCATGTAGAAGCTAAAATATTTGAGCTTTTCACCTCGCGATTTGCCTTCAGCAGCACCGTATTTCAGAAAATAGGGCACATCTGCACCGATTGTTTTGGCAATTTCAAACAAATCTTCATAACTTAATCTCAAATCACAAAGAATGTTCAAAGCTTGCAATGTACTTGCTGCATCAGTACTGCCACCTCCAAGACCTGCACCTTGAGGTATAATTTTATTTACATCAACTTGGACTCCGCCTTTGTAGCCCGCCTTATCAAAAATTTTTCGTGTCGCTATGTAAATCAGATTTGTCTCTTTTGGGATAATCGAATCCAAATTTGTTTCAATTTCATTTTCACTTAATCGGAAAGTCATTTCGTCAAATAAATCAATGCTTTTGAATACAGTATTTATGCTATGATATCCGTCATTATTCTTATTTAAAATTTCGAGACCTAAATTTATTTTGGCTCGTGCGTATTTTTTTAATATTTTCATATTCTTAGTTTTTACTGATTCACATATTTGTTATTAAGGATTGATGGAAGAAATTATAAAAGAACAGTTTCTGAACGAGAATGACGAAAGTATAGAAAAGTCATCAAAGAAAAAAGAGAAAAAATTGAAGGAGAATATTCCATTCGAGCAAGAGTTGCTCAGAAAGGGTATTCACTTGGTGTCGTTGAATATTCCGGTGCTATACATATTTGTTTCCAAAACATTTGCATTATCAATACTGATACCATTGTGTATTGTGTTTGTAACGATTGATATTCTTAGCAAAAAAAATCAAGCTGTTTCGGAGTTGGTGCACAAATATTTTGGCGGGATGCTAAGAAAGCATGAGAAAAAGAAAAAAAGATTGATC
>PGYU01000018.1 GCA_002839825.1 Ignavibacteriae bacterium HGW-Ignavibacteriae-1
ATGCTCCGTAATCCTTTGAAACATAGACACCACCACCATAAGTACCGACAAATACGTTGCCGTTTGCTACGGTTTTGATTGCTTTGACATGTAGGTGCTCTAAGCCGTTGTTAGCCGGATTCCAAGTAGCACCGTTGTCTGTGGATTTGAAAATGCCACCAATTGTTCCAACATAAAGTTCGTTTGTTCTACCAAATTCGATTGCATTGATGTAGAAGTTTGTCAGCCCTGAATTGTTTTCCGTCCAATCTGCACCACTATTTACTGTAGTAAAAATCCCTGCACCCCAAACACCGACATATTGTTTGCCGTTAGAAGCAGCCTTTGCTACGGTCACATAGTTTGTGCCCGGGCTTGGTATTTTTGCAAACAAATCTTGCGATTTCATCTCTTGAGGTAAAATCATTGCGACGCAAAAAATCAGAATCAAAAAGCTTTGGCATTTCAATCTCTGAAAATCGTAATTACATATCATAAATTCTCCAAAAAAAAAGTTAACATTTATACTTATATAATATCATAAACCAACAAAATGTTACAGAATTATTTTTAAAATATGAAAATATATTTTTAAAAATAAGAAATAATCATACATTATATATGTATAAGCACCCTTTATATTTTTGCACCGTAATTAATTTTTTCAAAAAAAATAAGGGTGTTGCATGTGGATTGAAATCTTCAAAGCGGGATTGCACGTAGATTCCAAGGGTAATGAGAGAAATTTCGATGCCGAAATGTTGGATAAAATTTCCGCAAAGTATAATCAAATGGTCGAACTCGACCGACATTCCGAATCACCGATAGTAAAAGGGCATCCAAAAAATGATTCTCCTGCCGTCGGATGGATTAACAAATTATGCCGTAGAGGCGAAAAACTGCTCGGCAAAGCTCAATTTGTCACCGACAAGGTTCTTGATGAACTCAAAAGCGGTGTGTTCAAAAATGTTTCGGTATCGCTTGGGGCGGATTTGGAGCTTCGTCATGTTGCATTGCTCGGAGCTGCAAACCCTGCCGTAAAGGGTCTCGATACGCTGAAGTATTCCGATTTTTCGGAGAACGACGAACATGAAACTGTAATCGAGGATGCTCCAAATGACAATGAAGCAGCCCAAACGGAACCGAATGCGCGGATAAAAAGAATCCAAGAAATGGCAATAGAACTCACACCGGCTCAAGAGGCTATGGTAGTGGAATTATCCGAAAAATTTACCGATAAATCGAATAACGGTGATGAATTCTTCGGGATTTTGGAGCGAATCATCACTTCTATGCTTGATAAAAGTCTGATTAGCGAATTTGCTATCGGATTTGAACGCACTCCGGCGAACAAGAATTTCTCGCATACTACAGTCAATCCTGACAGACTAACAACTCATATCTCGGCTGAAAGGCTTTCGCAAAACGATAATATCAGCTATGAAGATGCTCTCAACATTATTTATTTCCAAAACCAATAAGGAGGATTTATGGCAGAACGCAGAATTGATGAATTACGGATGGTGGACCCTGTACTGACCACTCTCGCCCAAGGTTATTCAAATGCCGCATTAGTGGCAGACAAACTGTTTCCCGTCGTTTTCGTCAACAAGTTGAAGAACAAAATTCCTATTTTCGGGAAAGAGGCTTTCTTAGTTCGTCAGACTGACCGCGCTATCCGAGCTTCATCAAATAGGATTCCGCCCTACGAATTTGAGATGATGACAATCGAAACACGGGAACGTGACATCGAAACGGCTATTGATTATCTTGAAGAAGATGAAACACCGACATTTTTCAAATTGGAGCAAAAAATCGCCAAAGACTTGAAGGATATTCTTAATCTCGGCTGGGAAAAAGATGCCGCAAGCCTTGCACAAGACGCGACTAATTACGAAATTGGACTTTCGCAAGAATTGACAAGTCTTGAGGCTTTCGATGATTACGAATCTACCACCGACCCAATTGCAATTATCCGTAATGCGATGTCGGCTGTGCGAGCACAGATTGCCAAATATCCGAACGTAATGATACTTGGGGATTCGACTTACCAAGCTTTATTAGACCACCCAAAAATTCTCGAACGCATCAAATACAACGGTTTGAGCAAAGTAACAACTTCAGTTTTAGCTCAAATACTCGATTTGGAGCAAGTTCACGTTGGCAAAGCTGTAGAATGCGACGTTGACGGAGTGCATAGTGACATCTGGCAAGACAATATTGTGCTTGCATATGTAGATGACAATCAATCAAACAGACGCTCCGAATTCAACCCAAGCTTTGGTTATACTTTCCGCCGTGAAAATATGCCCGAAGTGGATTCATACTTTGAAAATGGCGGAAAAATGAAAGTAGTTCGTTGCACTGATAATTATAGCGTCAACCTGACTTCTAAAGCAGCCGGATTTTTAATCAAACATACTAATCATTCATAATCGGAGGAAAATATCATGTCTTTAAATAATAAAAATTATGCTCCAATTCAGACAATTACTATCAAAGCTACTGAAGATATTCCAGCTTTCAGGTTTGTAAATTTCGCGGGTGCTTTATGCGGCGATGGCTTAAAATCGCTCGGAGCGACCGATAATCTTTGCAATGATGGTGATTTTTGTGCTGTCACCACAATAGGGATTGTACTTGTCGAAGCCTCTGCTTCAATCTCTCTCGGTGCTGATGTGAAATCCGATGTTGGCGGCATGGCAGCTAATGCAAGTTTGGGGGAATATACAAACGGACATGCGCTGGACGATGGTGTTGCGGGCGATTTGATACGCGTTTTACTCACAACATAGGACAGCGATATGGCATACAGCGATGACGACGACTTATTATTGCAAATATCTTTTGCTGATTTGGCAAGACTATCAGGCGATGATACCGGAAGTGCAATTGATTATGATAGAATTAGCGAAGCTCGGCGAAATTCCGATGCACTAATAGATTCATTCTTGAGCGGCAGGTACATGCTGCCGCTCGAATCTGTCCCGGAAATAATTCGTACAATTTCGATTGATTTGACTGTTTACTTCTTGCACGAATACAGATACCGCGACTCCATGATACCTACTGCCATTGTTGCTTTACGTGTAAATTCGGAAAGAGTATTGTCAATGATTCAAAAAGGCGACTTAGTCTTATTCGAATCAAATAGCAATCCACCGGAAATTATTACTAACAAAACGGGATATAAAATTTTCAAAGGAAATAAAACTGATGTATTCTTTAGCTGAAAATATTGAGAGGTACAAAATGACTATTAAAAGCTTTTATTTATTTCACGTAATCAAACGCCATGCATTTTGGCTCATCATGCTAATCGGGGCAATCTTATTGTTCAACCCGCAAATCGAAGAATTCACCACAATAATGTTTATAATTACAGTCGAATTAATTGCAATTGCACTTTCGGGAGTAGCCACTTATGTTTATACTCGGATTGATTTCCCAAGCCATTCGCCGATTGTGTTAGGTTTCATATTTCTGGGGGTTCATATTTGTGCAGGTTTGACAATTTTGGGTGTTTATTTAGTACAATTCGGATAACAAAATGAAATATTTAATGATATTATTATTTTTATGCGTAAGTGTATATTCTAATGAACGTTACGAAATATCTTGCCGAAGTGATTTGCTTTATTTATCCGAATTAATTGCCAAATCGGAAATTGGAACTATTGAAAGCGGTAAAAATCGTGGCGATGTAGAAAAATATCACAGGCTTATGAAGCTAACTTTTGGCGAACCTTATTGTGCAGCCGGTGTTTATTATTGCTTTGCGATAGCAGCTGATTCGCTCAAACTCCGCCGAAATGAAATACCTATTGCCAAAAGCCCGTTAGCGAATAGTATTTATTCTAATGCAAAAGCCAAAGGTAAACGCACTATTTACAAAGCAAAACGGCATGATTTGATTATTTGGCGAAAAGGCAAATCCCGATTCGGTCATATCGAAAGAGTTATAGAAGTGCTTCCGCGCGGGAATGTCCGAACAATTGGATTTAATGTGAAATCTCCCAGTAATCCAAAAATCGAAGGTGTATTTATTAGACGGCGTAACATACATTCATTTTTGAACGCTATGCATATTCGTGGAATAATAGGATTCAGACATGTTCAACACTAATTTGCTCAAAAACCACACAATGACAATTGACTTCGAGACAGCATGGTTTCCATTATTTATATTGGATAAAAATCAAAGCAGAATTATTCGCAGAGCAGCATCATTACAAGTATATTGGAATAATTTAGCAGTAACGGGCGATTATCCGCTGATTAAATTTGCTGTCTCAAACGATAGAATTGCATATAAAATAATCGAAACAGTCGAGCCTGACGTTGGCAATAATATTACCGATTCAATATTTTTATCTTTAAATGCAGATTATGTTTTTATTAAAATAATATTTGAATCAAGAGATGCAATTTCAGGCAATCTGAATTTAGTTCTTTCTTATAATTAATCGAATAAAATGAAACAAATTCTATTTATATCGCTCCTGTCCTTATTGGCAGGAGCTTTAATTTATCATATTTTATTGCCCGAGAAAGCGGAAAATGTGCAGATAATTAAAAATATCGTCCGCGATACTGTTTTCCAAATAGAATATCGAGAACCAATATTAATCGAAAAAGCCAAGCCGGAAATAATTTACCGAAGTGATACGGTATTTATTACCCAATCATTTTCGGCAATTTTAGATACAGTCGTTAAATTCGATACAGTGTTTGTGCGATACGATTTTCCGGAACATTTAATTAATTTATCTGTAAGGCATAAAGCTGATACTAATGCAATCGCAGAAATAATTGTCGAAAATAAAGTCGAAGAATCACAAAGTTCGTGGGAAACAGTTTTAATCGTGATTGCATCAACCGTGATAGGTTTCTTGTTGGGCAAATCATCAAAATAAAAGGTAATAATTATGCAAAAAAAATATCTAACATCCGAACTTGTCAGGCGTGAAAACAGATTGTCATTTTTTAATTATATCGGTATTTTACCCAATCCTGATGAAATATTAAATAAAACAGGCAATTCCATCGAAAATTATCGCAAATTAAAATACGACCCGCATGTTTGGAGTTGCATCCAATCACGCAAAAGTGGACTGCAAAATCTTGAATATTCGCTATTGATAGATGAGGTCAACCCGGCTTTAGCTAAATTAATTGAACAATTTATTTCCGAAATAAACCTCTCATCACTAATTAGCGATATTGCAGAATCTGTTCTTTACGGCTGGCAACCATTCGAGTTTATTTGGAATGAAACTAATTTCGGCACTCGATTTTTATTGCCGACGAAAATCCAAGCTAAGCCACAGGAATGGTTTTGTTATGACACAAAAGGCAGATTGTGCTTAAAAGGGAAGCATGCCGAGCCAATGCCGGTTTCGAGTTCAAGTTCGCAACTGCAAGCCACGAAGCAAGTTATGCCAATCCATACGGCGAAGCATTGTTGGCGCGATGCTATTGGGCAGTAACATTCAAAAACGGCGGGCTACGATTTTGGGTAAATTTCATGGAAAAGTACGGGATGCCGATTTTGATTGGCAAATACAATCGTGGCGCCACCAAAGACGAAGCTGAGAACTTAGCCCAAGTTCTGTTGGATATGCACGAAGACGCCGTAATTGTTTCACCTTCGGATATTGAAATCACTTTGGCAGAAGCCACCCGAACATCGTCAACCGATTTGTACTTGGAAATGATAAATTTTTGCAATACGGAGATTTCCAAAGCATTGCTATCGCAAACTTTGACAACGGAATTGAAAAACGGTTCGCTCGCAGCGGCTCAAACACATTACAAAATCAGACGCGAAATCATCACTGCTGATGCAAAAATCGCCGAAAGTTTCATCAACCACATTATCAAACTAATTGCAGAAATCAACTTCGGAGAGGTCAAGTCACCCCAAATCAGATTGACACTGAATGATTCAGACAATAATCAGAAATTGGAAAGGGATATTCGTTTGCTCAATGCAGGCGTACCTTTTAATTTGGACTATTGGACAAGGACTTACGGATTGAAAAAAGAAGATTTGAATTTATAATTTGTTTAAATAGAATAATTTATTATTTTTGTTTCGTAACAAACACTTAATAAAATATTTGGAGATTCTAAAATGACAAAATTGATTTCTATTTTCTTTGCAGCACTACTATTATTTGTAGCTGCGGGTTGTTCTGATAGTTCTACGAATCCTGATAATGGATTAAATTTGGGTACGATGAAATGCAAAGTTGACGGTACAAGTTGGCAAAGCGTGACTGCATTAGCCGCAAAAGCCGGTAATGAAGGTGTCACTATTTCGGGCGCAACAATGAATATTCAGTCCCAACAAACAGAAACTGTTGCATTTACTATTGCCGGCACAATAGTCGAGGGGTCTTCTAATACTATTTCTCTTGCCCAATATGCTACCGTGAAGAATTCAAACTCATCAGATTACTCTCAATATGTTTCAATAGCTCCTAATATCAATATCACAAAAGTAAATGATGTTGAAATTAGCGGTACATTCAGCTTCACAGGCAAAAACGATAAAGATGAGTCCAAGGTCATTACAGAAGGACAATTCAGAGTAAAGTTTGTGAATTAGAAAGATTCACGTCTGAACTATGAAACAAGTCTGAACTATGATTTATATGATTAAAATGATTTTTGTGATTAAACCTAATCATATAAATCATACCCAATCAAATAAATAATAGTTCAGACAACTCATACAAATCATACCCAATCATATAAATCATACCAAATCAAACAAATCATAGTTCAGACAACTCATATAAATCATACCCAATCAAACAAATCATAGTTCAGACAACTCATATAAATCATACCCAATCAAACAAATCATAGTTCAGACAAGCACTTAAAAAAGTAAGCATTCGTTCATTATCGTATTTCATATACGAGAGTGAAAATTATGCCGCTATATATCCAAAAATATAAACAAAAGGTTGGACTTCCACCCGGAACACTTGTTCATATTGGTTCTGAACGTGCTGGAAGTAGCAAGATTTCCCATATTTTATATAGTGATGGAGCTTTCGAGGAAAAAGAAGTCAGCAAAATCGAAGAACTCGAAATTAATGACCAATTTTCCGGTGTGAATTGGATAAATGTTATCGGTGTTCATCAAACTGAAGTTATCGAGAGCATTGGCAATCATTTTGGAATACATAAGCTAATCCAAGCTGACATAGTAAATACAAAGCATCGCCCAAAATTGGAAGATTTCGATGACCACATTTTTGTTGTGCTAAAGATGATATATTTTGATGAAAACGAGAAAATCATCAACGAGCAAATCAGCTTGATAGTCGGCAAAAATTATGTAGTTTCATTTCAAGAAATCGAAGGTGATGTATTTGCACCAATTAGAAACCGATTGAGAAATAGTAGTGGTCAGATTAGAAAAAGAGGCTCTGATTATCTTGCTTACACTTTGATTGACACAATTATTGACAACTACTTTGTGGTATTGGAAAGAATCGGCGAGAAAATCGAAAACATAGAAGAACAATTGCTCGAAAACCCTACTGATGAAACTACTCTTGAAATCCACACCCTCAAGAGAGAACTAATATTGCTCAGACGCTCAGTTTCGCCGCTCAGAGAAGTCATAGGAACACTTGAAAGAGGCGAGTCAAAACTCATTCACAAAACAACACGAATCTACCTCAAAGACGTTTACGACCATACAATTCAGGTGATTGACACTATCGAATCTTCGAGAGATTTGCTATCCGGTATGCTTGATGTATATCTCACAACTGTCAGCAATAAAATGAATAGCGTAATGAAGGTACTGACTGTCATCGCAACAATATTTATGCCTCTGACCTTCATTGCCGGAGTTTACGGTATGAATTTCCAAAATATGCCCGAACTAACCTGGAAATATGGCTATTTCTTCGCTTTAGCACTCATGTTTGCAATAGGGTTGCTGATGCTCATTTTCTTTAAACGTAAGAAGTGGCTGTGAAATGAAACAATCATAGTCTGAACTGTGATTTATCATTTTCCCCGAGTGGAGAAATTGATAGACATAGGCAAAGGTGGGAAAAGAGATATTGGGGATTTACATTTATCTCGGTATGCTTGCTACTTGATTGTACAAAATGCTAATTCATCCAAACCAATTGTTGCACTCGGTCAAACTTATTTTCGGTTACAAGATGGTCTTTGTTTTTCTTTATTCATGAAATTTTATCGAGCCACACAATTTAATAGATTGCATTTGTTTTTTATTAAGACAATTGTTAATTTAGCACTTAATCATTTTGAAAAATATTAAATCATTTTTAGGAGCCAGCTATTGAATCTAAAATTAATTGGAATCATTATAGCCATTTCAGTAGTTATAGGTGTGGCTATAGCAGTATTTGAACATTTGTTAAATGTTGATTTGCCAACCACCGTTATTGCAGGAGTTGCAGCTGGGGTTGCATCTGCTATAACCGTCTCGAATATGGCTAAAAAAAAGAAAATGAGTCAAACAAATCATAGTTCAGACTAGCAAATCATAGTTCAGATTATTTGTCATGACATATAAAATATGATTTCAAAATGTTCGTTTTGTATAATACTTATATTTGTATTATATAGAAAATTAACGTTTTGTAATTTTATTAGGAGTGTTTATGAGTAAAATTATTGCTATTACCGGTGCTACCGGAGCCCAAGGCGGAAGTCTGGCACGCGCAATTTTGAACGACCCGCAGAGCAACTTCAAAGTTAGGGCTATTACCCGCAATCCAAAATCTGAAAATGCCATGAAATTGGTTGAAATGGGTGCCGAAGTTGTACAAGCTGATTTAGACGATGTTGACAGTTTGCGCCGTGCTTTCGACGGTGCTCACGGAGCTTTTTGTCTCACCAATTTTTGGGAGCATTTTTCACCTGAAAAAGAAATCCAACAAGCAGCAAATTTGGCACAAGCTGCCAAAGATGCAGGTGTCAAACATGCTGTTTGGTCAACATTCAACGATACTCGTAATTGGGTGCCTCTGGATGACGACCGTATGCCGACTTTGCAAGGCAAGTACAAAGTTCCACACTTAGATTCCAAAGGCGAAGCCAATGCAAAATTTGCCGCCCTCGGTGTGCCTACAACTTATTTGCTGACTTCATTTTATTGGGACAATATGATATACTTCGGAATGGGTCCTCAGCGCGGACCAGATGGCGTTTTAGGTTTGACATTGCCTATGGGAGATAAGAAATTACCCGGTATGGCAGCTGAAGATATTGGCAAATGTGCTTACGGAATTTTCAAAAAAGGTGATTCGTATATTGGTAAGTCTGTCGGTATTGCCGGTGAACATTTGACTGGTTATGAGATGGCTTCTGCTCTGACTAAAGCAGTCGGTCAAACTGTACGCTATAATGATGTTCCGGCGGATGTTTATCGCGGTTTTGGTTTCCCGGGTGCTGATGATTTGGGGAATATGTTTCAATTCAAACGTGATTTCAACGATGTTTATTGTGGTGAACGTAATTTGGACGAATCACATGCACTCAATCCTGAACTCCAATCTTTTGAAAAATGGTTAAATGTCAATGTTTCAAAGATTGCTATTCCCGAATAACTTGCTTATCGAAAAATTAAATCAACCGCAGTGCTTATGCTCTACGGTTGATTTTTTTTTTTGTTAGAATTTTCTTTCAATTGTAATCGGTCTGAGCATATTCTCAGGTTTGAGCACTTCGTCCAATTGCTCTTTGGACATATAATTTGATTCGAGCACCAAATCATAAACACTTTTCCGTGATGAAAGGGCATCTTTAGCGAGTTTTGTAGCAATTTCATATCCCAAAATCGGGTTTAGAGCGGTTACCAGACCAATGCTATTATAGACTAAGTCGCGGCAATGTTCTTCATTGGCTGTGATACCGTCAATGCAACGATATTTGAGCGTCATCATTCCGTTAGTGAGCATTTCCATTGATTCGAATATTGATTGTGCGATAATTGGTTCCATGACATTTAGTTGGAGTTGTCCCGCTTCAGCAGCCATTGTGACTGTAATATCATTTCCAATCACTTTGAATGCAATTTGGTTCACTACTTCCGGAATGACCGGATTGACCTTTCCGGGCATAATTGACGAGCCGGGTTGCATAGGTGGCAAATTGATTTCTCCCAATCCTGTTCGTGGTCCAGAGCTAAGTAATCTCAAATCATTGCAAATTTTGGACAATTTCACTGCAAGTCGCTTTACTGCCGAAGAAAACATCACGAAGCTGCCTGTGTCTTGGGTTGCTTCAATCAGATCATGGGCTAAAACGAGCGGCATATCGGTTTCTTCGCAAAGATATTTTGTAACTAATTCGCTGTAACGCGGGTCTGCATTGATTCCTGTACCGATTGCTGTACCACCCATATTGATTTCGAGGAATAATTTCGAATTTTCGTGCAATCGCAGCACTTCTTCTTCGAGAGTGACTGCATATGCAGAAAATTCCTGTCCCAATGTCATTGGCACTGCATCTTGAAGTTGCGTGCGTCCCATTTTGATAACATTTTTGAATTCTGCCGCCTTTTTGCTAAAAGATTCAATCAAACTTAATAGTGTTTTTTCGAGCTTTTTCATGTCATAAACCAGACCGAGCTTGATTGCTGTAGGGTAAACATCGTTGGTAGATTGGGACATATTGATATGTTCGTTCGGATGGCAATGCTCATATTGTCCCCTTTGATAACCCATCAATTCGAGTGCACGGTTGGCAATTACCTCGTTAGCATTCATATTTGTTGATGTACCGGCACCACCTTGCACCATATCCACAACAAAATGTACGTGATATTTTCCGTTCTTGAGCTCTTCGCAAGCTCGAACAATCGCATTTTTCATTTTTTCGGGAATAAGACCAAGTTCATAATTGGCTTTGGCAGAGGCAGATTTGACTTGCGCCAATGCAATAATTATTGATGGATAATGCCCAATCGTGACACCTGTGATGTTGAAATTCTCTAAGGCTCTCAATGTTTGGATACCGTAGTAATGCTCGAATGGAACTTCTCGCTCGCCTAACAAATCGTGCTCATGGCGAGTTTTCCCGGAAACATATTGTGCAGAAGCACCAACTACCATTGTTGTCGTCAAGCTCATACGTCGAGAGATTACGCGGGAAATCCGAGCTAAAGTTTTGTGAACTAAGGCGGGGTGAGTAGCGAGTAATTTATCAAATTCTACTCGGTTTATCACCAAAGTTTTTGTGGGTTCGATAGCACGTGTGGATGTTGAATGTGGAAAATCATCCAATAAGGAGCCTTCTCCCATGAAATCGTTGTTTTCGAAAATGCGCAGTACTTGGTCAATCCCATAAACATCTCTTTTTACCAATTCAACTCTTCCGGTGACTACCAAGTACATCGCTTGACGAACTTGATGTTCTTCAAAAATCATTTCGCCGGATTGGAAATCTTTTTCTGTGATTATCTCGGATAGAACAGCTATCTCGCTTTCATTTAGGTCTTTAAATAATTCAATTTGTCTAATCATAATTTTGTTTGTGTCTTGTTTCATAATATCTCTGAAATTGTAATTTAAACATGCTCAAAATTACAAAATTTTCATTTACCTTGCGCTTTAATATACAAAAATAATATGAATTTTTAAACTAAAATATTGATTCTACCGTGTTTAAATTTGACGTTAAGTCTAAACCAAGTGCTAATGTGATTTTTAAACATTTTTAAGGTGATTATATGAAAAAGTTGTTTACAACTATTATGCTATTTGCTTTTTTGAGCCTTTTGTCGAGTCAACCGAATTTATTCGGTCAAAGTGAAGGCGGCAGAATAGCATTCGGCTTTAATGCCGGAGCTACCAAATACTGGGGTGAATTGACTGACAATCAATTTTGGCTTGGTGGAGACCTTTTCTTAAGATACACCATTATACCAAACTTCTCACTCCAAGCTTCATTTGGGTTGGCACAATTGCGTTACAAAACGGATAAAGACGCTTTGGACAAATACACTAAATATTTTGGTGAAGATGCTCAAGAAGGCGACGTATATCCGGGTTTTACAACTACGCCGAGAATTCAAGAAAAAAATTCGACGCGGATTAACACTTATGAGTTATATGGTACATTAAATCTCTTTCCTTCGCAAAAATTCGTACCTTTTGTGTTTGCAGGTGTTGGTTGGATGAATTTCGAACCGAAAGCTGGTGACTCAGGATACGAAGGCTCACTACCTAATAATCTTTTAAGTGTTTACGAAAAAAATCTTTTCGTAATACCTATTGGTGCGGGTTTTGAGATGTATATATCAGATGATTTTGTTTTTAACGGTCGCGTAACTTTGAGATTGACCGGAACAGATTATCTCGATGACTTTTCTTCGTTAGAAGACCCGGCTGCAGATGACGCAGATGACTTGTTCATGACTTTTGGCTTAGGTTTCTCATATTATATTTATGGTGAAACTGATTATGACAAAGACGGTTTGTCAAATGTTCGTGAAAAAGCAATTGGTACAGACCCTTACAATCCTGATTCTGACGGCGACGGATTGCTTGACGGTGAAGAAGTTTATACTTATTTTACTGACCCGCTAAAAGCAGATACTGATGATGATGGTTTGAACGATTATGAAGAAATTTTCACTTACAAGACATCACCTGTCAGAGCAGACTCAGATGCTGATGGGCTAAATGATGGTGAAGAAATTGCTCGTAAAACTGACCCGAATAATCCTGATACTGACGGTGATGGCTTGATGGATGGCGACGAAGTCAAGAAATACGAAACTGACCCACTCAATCGCGATACAGATGGCGACGGTTTGAGTGATGGTGACGAAGTTCTTACTTATGGAACCAATCCGAAAATGAAAGATACTGATGCCGATGGTTTGAGCGATGGAGATGAAGTCCAAACATATAAAACTAATCCTGCTCTTGCAGATACTGATGATGATAAGTTAAAAGATGGTGACGAAGTTCTAACGCACAAAACTGACCCATTAAAACGTGATACTGATGGTGACGGGCTTGATGACGGTGCCGAAATAACTACTCATGGCACTAATCCACTCAATCCTGATACTGACGGTGATGGTCTAAATGATGGCGACGAAGTTCGTAAATATACTACAAACCCACTTAATGTTGACACTGATGGTGACGGACTTAGCGATGGTGACGAAGTACTTGTACATAAGACTGACCCACTCAAACCTGATACTGATGGTGATGGTTTGAATGACGGACTCGAAGTTCTTACTTACAAAACTGACCCGCTCAAAGCCGATACTGATAATGATAAGCTCACTGACGGTCATGAAGTATTGCAATCACATACTGACCCGCTAAATCCTGATACGGATGGTGATGGCGTTATTGACGGCGAAGACAAGTGTCCGCTTACACCGGGTGTTGCTAATCTAGAAGAACCGGAAAGACACGGTTGCCCACCTGCACCAAAAATCGGTACTAAGACTGACTTCCCTGATATCTTATTCATTGTGAATACTGATGAATTTAACTATGATATGCCGGGAACTGCTCCAAGTTTGGCTAAATTGCTCGACTACGTAACACAATGCGAAGGATTGCAAGTCAGACTTGAAGGTCATGCTTCGAAAGAAGGTTCTAAAAAACGTAACCAAGAACTTTCTGACATGAGAGCTAAACGTGTTCGTTCGTGGTTGATTGAACAGGGTGTACCTGCTGACCAAATCAAGGGTACCATTGGTTATGGTTCATCGCAAGAAAAAATCCCTGAACCAACAGGAAACGCATTGAAAAATATATCAAAAGAAGATTTGGAAGCTATCAGAAAGCAAAATCGCCGTATTACAGTGGAAATTGTAAGAACTTGCGACGAAGGTAAGAAGAAATAACATTATTTCTGATTGATTAATAAAAATGCTTGCTGTTTTAAACGGCAAGCATTTTTTTGTTTACAAGCTAATTTCCAATTTTATTTGGAAATTATCCTATATTTGCATAATTTACGTTAATATATTGAATAAAATGAGAAAATCTATGAGAACTATATTTACACTTTGTTTATTGTTTGTTGTTGTTGCCTCCAATCTTATGTTAGCCGATGACGATAACGAACGGCAACGCACTATTGATGCGTTCAAACGCTTGAAGGAATCCGCTCAACCTCGTCCTACTAAATATAGAACGGTCTATCCGGATTATATCTTATCGCAACCAAGCAAAATTCCACTATTCATAAATGTTAATACCACGCGCGACGAGTTGAATTCCGACCCAACTCCAATGCAGAACGAATCCTCGATTTCTGTAAATCCCATTAACCCCAAAATTCTAATTGCATCTGCTGTGGATTATCGAGCAGAATCTTCGACTTGGGTTTATGTAAGTAGCAACGGCGGAATTTCGTGGAAAAATCTCAATCTCGGAAAACCATTCCCCACTTGGCGCTCATCAAATGACCCGTCAGTGATGTTCGATGCAGAAGGAATTGGCTATTTAGTATATGGCGGTTTTGGCTCGCTCGAAAGCGGTGACGCCGGGCTTGTAGGCGAAAACGGCGTATTCATTGCTCGAACTACAGACAATGGCAAAAGTTGGGAAGCTCATATTCCGGTTATCGTACATACAGGACCACAGACTCTAGATTCTACATTTGAAGATAAATACTACGTGCAAGTGGATAATTCGCCCAAATCACCTTATTACAGGCATGTTTACATACCTTGGAAAAGAGTCACACCGCGAGATTCCGCAACACAAATTGTAATCTCCAAGTCAAGTGACTTCGCCTCGACTTGGTCTAAGCCACTTCCAATTAGCCATAGAGTGTCAGGAAGCTCCGAAGATACAACTTTCGGGCAAAGTTTTCCGCTTGCAACCACAGGACCGAATGGCGAGTTATACGTCGTTTGGAATCATGGTATCGTGCATGGTGTAGGATTTGTCAAATCTTATGACGGTGGCGAAACTTTCACAGAACCGCGTATAATTCATAATTATAATATCTTCGGCGAAACAAAATTCATAACGGGGCAAGGTTATCGGCACGTTGTCAAAGGACGCGTCAGAGCAGAAGCCTATCCGGTCGTAGTGTGCGATAACACCGAAGGCGAACGCAGTGGCAATCTCTATCTTTGCTGGGCTGCGGATAATCCGCCCAATATTTATTTCTCAAAATCAACCGACGAAGGCGAAACTTGGACTGAACCGGTCATAATTCATGAGAAAAACGACAACGACCAGTTCTGGCAATGGATGAGTATGGATCCGAAAAGTGGCGATTTGGCAATAATGTATCTCGATAGCCGCAACGACCCCGAAAATATCATGATAGAATGTTATGTCAGTTATTCCTCTGATGGCGGTGATACATGGATTGACCGAAGAGTGTCGGACATTGTCAGCGATATTAGGCTGAATCCATTTGGTAGCAATGCCTTTGCGGGCGATTACAGCGGTAATGCCTTTTTTGACGGTATTATTTACCCGTCTTGGGTTGATATGCGGAATGCAGTTATCAATATTTCGGACAGCGATGTTTTCACTGCAATAGTCAACACCCGTGCACCCGAAGCACCAAGTGATTTTGCATATGATTTTAATCTTGCCGACCCTACAACAGTTGTCTTGACGTGGGTGCCACCTTCGAAAAAAGCCTTCGGACAGCCACTATTGCCCGAAGAATATGATTTGAATCTTTATCGAGACGGAGTTTTAATCGAAACCTTGCCCGGTGGGACTGAAATTTATATAGACAGCGCACTAACTCCTTTCAAAGATTATGAATTCAAAATTTATGCTTTCAGAAATGAGGACAAGAGTCCGTCAGTGGAGTTGACAGCCTATCCGGGCGGTTCTCAAAAGCCTGACAAGCCTTGGATTACTTCGGTTTTTCAGGAAAATCAAAACATAAAAATAGAAGTCAAATTGCCAACTTTGCGAACAGATTCGATTACGCCGATTTATAACCTCAGCAAATTAAAAGTTTATCTGGATAGCGTATTAATCCAATCGTACCAACTTACGGCTTCAGACACCGGATTGGTCAAATCTTTTGAATTTACTACCCTTAATCCCGGATTTTATATTTTGAATGTTACGGTAGAAGACTATTTTTCACAAATCAAATTAACCACTCAAAGCAATTTCTCAGAGAGAGTTTTGATTTATTCAGGCGAAAATTATTCCGACATTAATGATAATTTTGACACAGCACCACTGCCAAAATATTACGTTGCCGGAAATTGGCAAAAAACTAATAAATTTGCATTTAGTCAGCCTTTTTCATTTACCGAATCTCCTGATGGAGACTACAAAGCTGACCAACACGACACTTTAATTGTATTTCCACTTGATTTAGCAGAAAAAGAAGATGTTTTTATTGCATTCCGACATGCGGCAATTATACATCGTGGCGATTCAGCTTTTGTTGAAATAGCCCTAGACCTTCAATCGGAATGGACAACTCTCGGAAGATACAATCAAACTTATTACGAGCCATGGCAGAATTCCATACTCGACCACGAAGATTGGAAGCCCGAATCAATTTATTTCGAAAATGCTGACGAATGGGAACAGTGCTATGTTCGATTCCGATTTATTTCTAACAAGATTTCTGCAGATGAGGGCTGGTATATTGATAATATCGAGTTATCTAATTCGCCTTTGAGCGTGCGAGACAACAATGATAACAAAAGCATCAGAGTATATCCAAATCCTACAAGCGAGTTTGTAGTTTTTGATAATGTAGTCAGCCAAGCAATCCAGAGTGTAACAATTTATAATATTTTTGGCGAACAATTGATTGAATTTAAACCAACTAATCATTCTGCGAAAATTGATTTGACTGCTTTATCCGCCGGATATTATTTTGCAGATGTCGAATCGAGCGGTAAAATCGAAAGAGTTTCTTTTGTAGTTGTAAAATAAGTATTTAATTAATAAATAATTCAAAAGCAATTTAGAGGAAATTTATGAAAATGATTAAATGTATTTTATTGACTGCATTATTTGTTTTCGCATTGCAAAATGATTCAATCGCTGACGATGACTATATGAAATTTGGCATCACCGGCGGAGCAATGAGTTTTTATCATAGCTCGGACAATACAAATTTTTCATGGAATCAGGGAGAGGCGGGGACTGCCGGAACGCCGGATAAAATCAGCCAACGGAATTATTCTTTCCCAATTGGGCTTGTTGTAGAAATTAAGCCTGTCGAATTTCTTGTGCAAACGGTACTTGCTAGGATGACATATAACGACTACGGCTTTGAAAGCACTTTCTTCGAGCACAAGTTGATTGGATTAGACGGCGAAAATGAAACTATGATGGGGTATTTCTCCACTGTGGACCAATTTGATTTATCTGCTATAAGCTTGGAATTGCAATTCAAACACTATCTCCTTGGTAATTTGAATCTTGCCGGCGGATTAACTTTTGATTATTTTATAAAAAATGAAATCAAAAGAGTTTATAATGTGCATGAGCCGGATTATCATACTTTTAGACCTCAAGAAGGTTTCGAACTTGAAAACAATGGTCGGACAAAGGTATTGCACGATAAATCGGAAATTGATGAATTTAACAAATTCCAATTCGGTGTTAATTTGGGTATTAGCTACGATTTCAACATGTCATCAATTCAAATAAGTCCTTACACCAATTTCACTTACTATTTCACCTCTCTTATTTCAGACCAGAATTTAAAATTCAATAAATTCAATGTCGGAATTGATTTTATGTTTAGGATATAAAAAATTAATAAATATTTAAATAAAAAAAAATGCACGAGCCTGTACCCGTGCATTTTTTATTTTTAATTAAATGATTTAATTACAATACTTTTACCACAATATATTTAATTTTATGACCTTCATATAAGACTTCCTTGGGAGCAATGTTCGTCGGGTTGTGCATAAAAGTAAATGAAATCAGCTTTTCGCTTCCACGTTTCAATTTGTGAGCAATCGCCGATATTCCATCCGGCACTTTACCAAATCCTAAAATATCATTATAAGTATGAGTTTTTAGCAGATTATCACTCTCATCGAAATAAGATACTTCAATCTTGGCTTGGTTGCCTATCATTACTTGTTCGCCACTTCCATCTTTTAGTAAAGCAAAAATATGTCCATTCTTATTTTCTGCTTCATAAGTCTTGTCCATATATTCAATCATGAATTTATTTGGCAAGTATATTGTCAAACTGAATTGATAACTCAATGCCCTTTCAACAAGATAGGGGTCGCATCCTTCGATAGCTTTGATATAATCTGCTTTAACAATATTCTCAATTTCAGAAAAAAGGTATTCGTCAATTAAATTTTTCTCTGATATTTCAATTTTGTCGTATTCGCCCTCATCATTTGTATATAATCTGCCGTTGATTAGTATGTTTCCTAATTTAAAGTCAAAAATCCTGCTGGTATTCTTAAAACTAAATTTGAGATTAGAAGTTGGAAACTGAAGATATTTATATTCACTTTCGTCATCATCAGCGTACATTGGCATTATAGGATTTTCTATATCACTATAACTACCAGAGCCATTAACTTTGAAACCTTTACCAGACATAACAACACCTTTTGTTTGGGGATACCCCCCGTTAAGTTCACCTGAAGCTGACGCCCGTGACATAACATCAACAGTCCCCCTATTAATTTGGGCTGGAATTACGATCCCGCCTATGCCCTCCATTCCCTCAGGAACCGGTAATGGCTGATTAACAGTATCATATTCGCCGCTTTCGTTGCGTATTTCCGAATCAATTGCCACAAACGAAGTATGCTCGGTGAGAAGCTTATATTTCATGCCAATCTCAGTTATTGCGTCTTCAAACGATAGTGTACTAATATTTTTATAATTGTAATTATTTTTGCCGAAATTATCATACATTTCGATTAATTTCAATTTATTTCGGGCATAAATATATTTAATGGCGTTCGATTGGTCCATTTTGCCGAATCTATCAACCGGAATGTTCACATGCAAATCTTGTTTGGCAGTTTTACCTCTCAAAACGATTGTTCCACTGGGATGACCTTCGTACTTTCCATAAACAATGATGGGTCTTTCGGCAGTCAAATCGAAAGGCTTGATTGGCTCAACGTCGTAAGTCGCAAATCCGTCAAATTCGATGCTGATGTCCGTCAATACCGGTGATTCGATATATTTCATGAATCTATCGGCAGCTTTTTGAGCTCCTTCAGGACCGGTAATAATAAGCGGCTCGCCTGCTCCGGCTAATGCCATTGCTTCGATTAAAAATCGGTTCATACTATTGCCGATTCCAAATGAATATAAATTTGCTTTGTTCAGATTGTCGCGAATGTAATTCACAGCTTTTTTATCAACTCCAACCAATCCGTCCGTCATCACGACAATAGATTTGGAATAGCCCTCATTATTCGGCATATTTAAAGCTAATTCCAATGCCGGCATTAATTCTGTGCCGCCGTGTCCGTGTTCTTTGTTGATGAATTCAATCGCATTCATTAGATTTTTATCGGTAGCAGCAATTGAATTTTCCGAAAATAAAACTGTTCCCGAAGCAAATAATATCACATTGAATAAATCATTCGGACGCATTCGGCGAAGCAATTGCTCCATAGAAGCTTTGGAAATGTCTATCGGAAATCCATTCATCGAACCCGACACGTCAACCACAAAGATAAACTCCCTCGGCACGACATCTTTGATTTCGACTCTTTTGGGCGGTTGGATTACCAACATGAAATAATTTTCTTTATCGCCTTGGTGCAGCAATAGTCCCGTTTCGATTCTTTCTCCCGCCGGACGAAATGAAAGGATGAAATCGCGGTTGCCGCTTTTTTCTTCACCTTTTGCCAATTTGATAATTTGTTGGTTATCGTTGAGTTTTTGAATTTCAATTTTGTGCGATTTTGAACTGAGTTTATCCATTGGGATGATTGTGTTCATTGTGATTGAAATATCAAAATCATATGTCGGCACATTTGAAGGTATATATCCTACATTTTCTACCGGATTATCAGTGTCGTTCTTTTCGGAAATATATCTCGGACCGACCACTGTTGGCAGTACAAATTCGTATTCCAATTCTTCGGGAATCAGCATTTCGGTATATCGCAATGCTACTTGAATTGTATCGCCGGGCATGACATTTGCCACATTCATTGAGAAAATATTTGGTCTTCTTTGCTCTAAAAGTGATGCACTTTTGCCTTCCTCCTTGGCTTCTTCGTACATTTCACGTGCTTTCGCTTTTGGTTGAATTACTGCTTTTATCGTCCTATCGGCAATTTTCATTTCCATTGCATACACTGCTGCACGCGTGGAAGCAGGGAAAACATAAACGGCTTCGATGGCTTTCTCGCCACGATTGACGTAGCTTTGGGTAATAGTGACGTCTGCCATCATTCCCGAAATGGTTACGTCGGCTTTTGTAGATAGCAAGGGGAAATGCTCGATGTTAATGTCCGGTGGCAATTCAAAATAGGGTGATTCGCCCTTTACACCCGCTTCCACGAATGACCTTTGTGCTGAAACGTAACTTAAAGAGACCAAAAACGCAATAGTTAAAATTAAAAATTTCATACTCTCAACCACCTTTAAGAAAAATGTTATTCAACTTATCTAAATAGACTACTTTTTTATGAATTTGGTTACACTTATATTTGTTATAAATGAATGTTTAATTCAAAAATATAAAATTAGGGATAAATGATGAATGAACAAAATGAAGAATTGAAAAAAATATTTCAGCAGCGAGACCGCTCAGTAAGGGTATTATCGAAGGATGGATTTTTCAGAGCAGTATGCGTTAAGAGTTCAAATACATCGCTCACAGCCCAACGCAACCATAAATTGGATAAAGTTTCGGCGTTTTTCTTGTCGAGAATGATGTCATCGTCGCTAATGCTTGCCTCATTTCTAAAGGGCGAAGAGCGAGTAGTAATCGAAGTTGACGGTGAGAATGTCTTCAGAAAATTGTTTGCCGAATCAATGCAATTAGGCGAAGTCAGGGGCTATGTTGATTTGAACAACACCGAAAGCAGTTATCATGTTAATGATATTTCTGAGATTATCGGTCCGGGTTCGTTACGTGTCACAAAGATATTATACCACAAAGCAGAACCGATTCAGGGAATTGTTCCGCTTGTAAAGGGCGATATAGCCGATGATTTAGCATATTATTTCGTCCAATCGGAGCAAATCCCAACGGCAGTTGTGTTAGATGTAGAATTTGACGATTCAGGCGAAATCAAGCATTCCGGTGGACTTATGGTGCAAGCTATGCCGGGATTTCACATAGACCAACTCCAAGCAGTATTGGATAAATTGGAAAATATAACTCCACTTTCGGATTATTTCGCTCAAGGATTGAATCCAATGCAAATTATGAAAGAAGTACTTCCCTTCGAGTTCGATGTAATCAACAGCACACAGGTTGACTTCTTTTGCCGATGCTCGAAAGAGATGTTTCTGTCAAAATTGTTGACGCTGGGAGCAGAGGAAATCAAATCCATGAAAAGCAGCAAACACGACGAGTTGGTCTGCAAATATTGCAACAAACATTATTATATCCAAGATGACGACTTCGATAAGCTAATCGAAGAATCTTTGGCAAAAACTAATTAATTTTTTCATTTTTTTGGGAGTAATTATGAGCAGTTTCATTAGAGAGTTTAAAGAATTCGCCGTCAAAGGCAACGTAGTTGATATTGCAGTCGGTATGATTATTGGAGTTGCATTCGGCAAAATAATAAGTTCATTTGTGAACGATATAGTTATGCCACCAATCGGTATGCTTGTGGGAGGAGTTGATTTCCAAAATTTGAGCTATGTACTCCGAGAAGCAACCGAAGCAAAAGAAGCTGTAACCATTAATTATGGAATGTTTATCAACAATGTGATTGATTTTGTTATCATAGCATTCTTTATTTTCGTGGCGATAAAAGCTATGAACAGATTGACACGCAAAGAAGAAGTCGCTCCCGAACTCACAGTACCGGCAGCACCAAGCGCCGAAGTCGAATTATTAACCGACATCAGAGATTTGCTGAGGAAGTAAAATTTCAATCTAAACCTTCCGAAGGGTTCCAAACCTTCGGAAGGTTAGAATACAGCAAACCACGAAGGGCTTGAATATAAATAACCCCGTATGAAATGCGGGGCACGAATCATCTTCACACTATTACAAGCCCGAAGGGCTTGAATATCAATAACCCCGTATGAAATGTGGGGAAAATCCTGAAATATGCTGACATCATCTATTTGAACAGGATTATCAAGATTTCGTGATGGACTGGATTAATACATTTTAACCACAAAGTCCGCAAAGTATCCGCAAAGAACACAAAGAAACCCCAAAAGCCGTCCCCCCCCTATCAAGAGGGGGTTAGGGTGTGTTACGTAAACTTTTTTAGGACAAACCAAAACAATTAAACCACAAAGTTCGCAAAGTATCCGCAAAGAACACAAAGAAACCCAAAAGCCGTTCCCCCTCTATCAAGAGGAGGTTAGGGGGTGTGTTGTTTTTTATCCTGAAATAAGTTGCCAAATTTCAATTCTGCTTTTTCAATCTCCCGGAACATAAAATTCGCAAACTGCTTCAATCCTATTTACAAAACCAATATCTAATATTTCAGAATATTTTTTATTCCATTTGCAACCTTTGAAATGAGGTACACCCACATGAAAATGCAAACGCTTAGTCTTTTGCACATTGAAACTATATTGTTTTTCTTCCGAAACTATATCATTATATTTACAATTTATGTTTCTTAAAGACCGATAAAATATTTCGTCATCAGAATAAAACATAAAAAATTCAATTCTATAAGTTGTATCTTTAAAAAGAGGCTCGAAAAAATCTTCGTTCTTCATATGAATTGTCAAATTTAATGAGTCCTTGTGAAGCAAGCGTACAAAATGTGGTATTTTATCAAATTTATGTTCAAATACTCCACAACCTGGGTTTAAATAAGCAACACCATTTTTTATAAAATAGATTTCATTTGAAAAACTATAGATACCACCCAAAACCTGAGGAATGATATTTTCTTTATTTGAGCTGACTACCCAATCCGATAGAGCAAAAACATATGAGTCGTCAGTCGGGTTGAAAACCTTAACTTTTATTATTACTTCATCATTTAAATACTGTGCTTCGATTGAACTATTCAGCTCTGTTGAAAAAATATATTGCGCATTTAGCACTAATAGTATCAAAATAATCCAAATCTTGTTCATTATTTCACCCTTTCGATATTCCCTATTTTTAAAATCAGAATCCAACAATACAAAACACAAACTTATGAAAAAATTGAATAGTAGCAAATATTCAATTATATTTGTCTTATTTAAACTCTCACCTTTCGACAGGCTCAGGGTACATATTCGTACATAAAAATCAAACCCCACGAATAAATTCGTTGGCTATGTTTTGGACAGAACGCTGTTCTGTCCCTACATTTCAGATGTGCCACACCTGCCAGGTGTGGCACATCTACAGACCACAAAAAAAAAAGGCTGCCCAATCGGACAGCCTCAGTTTGATTAGAGTATCTTTTGATGTAGCGGATATTTCGAAGTGAATTCTTTCACTTCGTTGCGGACTTGCTCGTAAACGCTTTCGTTACCGACGTTGGTGATTACTTTGTCAATAAATTCAGCAACTTGGACGAAATCGTCTTCTTTCAATCCGCGAGTAGTCATCGCCGGAGTTCCGAGCCTGATACCCGATGTTACCAATGGTGGTTGAGTATCGTTGGGCACAGCGTTTTTGTTGCAAGTGATGCCGGATTCATCAAGGGCATTTTCGGCTTGTTTGCCTGTCACACCTTTGTTGCGCAAATCAACAAGCATCAAATGGTTGTCTGTACCGCCGCTGACCAAATCATATCCCTTGGATACAAGTGCTTTGGCGAATGCTTGGGCATTTTTGATTACCTGAGTAGCGTATAAATCAAATTCGTCGCTCAATACTTCGCCGAATGCCACAGCTTTGGCAGCGATAACGTGCATCAGTGGTCCGCCTTGAACGCCCGGCATCACCCACGAATCTAATACTTCGCCGATATTTTTGACGCGACCGGATTTAGGTGCAACGATTCCGAATGGATTTTCGTAGTCCGTGTGAGTCATGATGATTCCACCACGTGGTCCGCGTAAAGTTTTGTGAGTCGTCGAAGCGACAATATCACAATAGGGAACAGGGTTAATCAGTTTACCCTTGGCAATCAAACCTGCAGGATGAGCAATATCTGCAAACAAAAACGCACCGACTGAATCTGCTATTTCGCGGAATTTCTTGAAATCAATATCACGCGGATATGCCGAAGCACCAACTGTGATTAACTTCGGTTTGTGCTTTTTGGCTAATTCAGCCGCTTTGTCATAATCAATTCTGCCTGTTGCAGGGTCTAATTCGTAAGC
This sequence comes from Ignavibacteriae bacterium HGW-Ignavibacteriae-1, assembly GCA_002839825.1. Classification (GTDB taxonomy): domain Bacteria; phylum Bacteroidota; class Ignavibacteria; order Kapaibacteriales; family UBA2268; genus PGYU01. The sequence continues at coordinate 24,387 of PGYU01000018.1, forward strand.
TACGAAGTTATAGAATTTGCCCGAAAAATTCACAGGCGAGCCGTGAGTCAAATGACCGCCATGAGCAAGGCTCAATCCCATGACTGTGTCGCCATGGTTGAGGAATGTGAAATAGACAGCCATGTTGGCATTGCTTCCGCTGTGCGGTTGCACGTTGACATATTCTGCGCCGAATAGCTTTTTCAGTCTTTCGCGTGCAAGGTCTTCAGCCATGTCCACATATTCGCAACCGCCGTAGTAGCGTTTGCCCGGATAGCCTTCGGCATATTTGTTAGTCAGTACCGAGCCCTGAGCTTGCATTACGGCTTCGGAAGTGAAATTCTCACTTGCAATTAATTCGATTTTATCGTGCTGTCTTCCATTTTCTAACATCAAAATGTCGTACAGTTCGGGGTCATATTTTTTTACATTTTCATACATATCAAAATCCGTTTTTATTGAATAATATTCTAATTTATGGTGTAATTCTGTAAATCATTCTTGGGAAAGGAATTACCTCGCGAATGTGTGTCGCTCCGGTAATCCACTTGACTGTGCGCTCTACTCCGAGTCCGAATCCGCTGTGGGGGACGCTTCCGTAGCGCCGCAAATCCAAATACCATTTGAATTCTTCTTCGGGTAAATCTTCATGTTTGATGCGTTGTAACAGCAAATCGAAATCGTCTTCTCTTTGGCTGCCGCCGATTAATTCACCGGCTCTTTCAGGACCTAACATATCCATCGCGAGAACGACTTTAGGATTGTTCGGGTCGCGCTTCATGTAAAATGCTTTAATTTCAGTTGGGTAGCGATGAATTATCATCGGTTTGTCGAATTGTTCCATGATTGCTTCCTCTTGTGGCGAGCCAAAATCTTCACCCCATGGGAATGGAAGAATTTCGACATCTTTTCCGTCAATTTTTTTATTCAGAGGAATTTTGTTTTCCACCAACCAATCAACTGCATCCGAATAGCTCATTCTGTGGAATGGGCGACGAACTTTTTCGAGTTTTGTGATGTCGCGTTCTAATGTTTGAAGTTCTTTTTGGCAAGTTTTCAAGCAATATTGAACAATGTATTCGACCAAATCTTCTGCCAAATCCATGTCATCGTTCAAATCGAAAAATGCCATTTCGGGTTCGACCATCCAAAATTCAGTCAAATGTTTACGTGTTTTGGAGCGTTCGGCACGGAAAGCGGGTCCGAAAGTATAAACTTTGCCCAAAGCGAGTGCTGTTGCTTCGGCATAAAGTTGACCTGATTGTGACAAGTATGCTTTTCCCAAATCAAAATATTCGGTTTCGAATAGTGTGGAAGTGCCTTCGCAAGCATTCGGTGTCAAAATTGGCGAATCCATTAGTTTGAATCCGTTACCGTCGAAAAAGTCGCGAATCGCTTTCATCACAGCCGCTCTGACACGCATAATGGCATGTTGGCGCGATGAACGTAACCACAAATGGCGATGCTCAATCAAAAATGAATCCCCGTGCTCCTTAGGAGTAATTGGGTATTCTTGAGCTAATTGAATAATTTGCAAATTTGTGACATCTATTTCAAAGCCGCCCGGGGCTTTTTCGTTGCTTACTACTTTGCCTGTCAAGCTAATTGATGACTCTTGGGTCAGGCTTTTGGCATTTTCGAAAGCTTCTTCGCTAACATTAGTCTTGAAGACGACGCATTGGATTACTCCGGTGCCGTCGCGAAGCATGATGAATTGTAATTTCCCTTTTCCTGTAAGATTGTAAACCCAGCCACGCAATGTGACTTCTTCGCCTACATACTTATGGATGTCTTCGATATAATGAAAACTTTTGTAACTCGACAACATAATTATCCCATTATTGTAAATTTTGTAACTTACAAAAATACGAATAACACGGCAAAATAATCTTTTGAATGATAAAAGTTATTATCTTCCGCCTGCGACGGACAATCTGAGGTCGAAACCAATTTGCGTAGAATGGAATCCGGGTTGTGCTGCACCCTCGGTAAATGTGCCTTCGTACCGTACAAAGAATGACGCTGTAAGCCTTTGGCTCAATGAATATCGGGCGCGTGGCTCGATGATGATTTGAGTGTTGCCGTCAAGAGTTTGTCCGCCGGCTTCATCACCTACATATGTATCGGCTGGGCTTGTGATGTTGTAAAGGGCGCGTCCGTTAGTTTTATATGTGAAAAGGAACGAAAGCTCGAAATCATTTTGCAGTGATATACCCAAGAATGCAAACTCAAAGCCTTTCATAGTGTAGCTTGCTTGAGCCGTAATGTCATTTGTAGTTTGAGATGTAATCGTGGAGCGGGCTGCCGAATTTATCATAAATGATTTGGTGCTTGACCATCTCAAAGTGGCTGTCAATGTTCCATTAAAAAGGTTTTCGTCGAATGTTGAATTTATCCCTACAAGTGGTTGGAAAGCATATTGAACAGTTTGAGTAGTCACTGCACGTCCGTTGTCAGTCAAATTCGCCATTTCATTGAAAGTAGATGTATATTGGTGGTCTAAAGTCATTTTTGTTACATAATCTTTCCACAACCAGAAATTCTCTAATCCTTCCCATCTGATTAACCAATTGACTGCCGGCAGGAATTTTGCGGAGTTGCCTCCGGAAATTGAGAACATTTCCAAACCATTGTAAAATGACTCGTTCAAAGCTTTTTGGTACAGCTGATTTCTTTCAACTTCGCCGATTTCGCCATTTACAAATCTATTTTCTACAATTGCAGTTTGAACTTCATATAGTCTGATTACATTGTCAATTGTATTATTGAAAGCATTGAATCCAAATAAAGTAGGGAATGTAAGGAATGTCCTATTGAATGATTCGGTACCGATAATATTTGTAAACGTCGGATTGCCAAATTCATCTGTTACAACTGTTTGGTTCCGATTGAATCCGACTTCCGTTTTCCAAGATAATTCCATTGTTGCCCCTTTCCAGAGTGGACGCGAGGTTTTGATATTGAGCGATGTTGTTTGCCTGTAATTATCTTGCAAACGAGCATTTGCCGGTCTTAGTCCCGGATAGGATTGGAATCCAAAGAATGGGAATTGGTCGGAGCTTACAAGGTCATAGCCACCGTGTGGATGCCCGACAAGTCCCATTTGATATGCCCAGCTTGGTCCATGAATATCTTGGCTTTCGCGGAATGTCAGCCCGTTTACCCAGAAATTGTGCATTCCCGTTCCACCAAATACGCCCGGTGTAAGATTTGAATTTTGTTGTGTGAATACAAAGTCAACCTTATCCCAATCGAAAAATATTAGTTTGAATATAGCCACAGGTGCGAATAGTTTACCCGATGAAGTTGGTTTCGTTGTCGTGTCTACTTGTGGCTGGAATTGTCTGATTCCCGTCGGTTTAGCAGCTTCAACACCGAACCATCCATCGCCCAAAGACTTTAATTTCAATCCCATATTGAATCGTATCGAATTTGTCCATCCGGCATTTTTAACAATATCTCTGATTTCCGGTTTCGTCTGCAATGGGTCAGACCAATTATACGTACTCGAAAAACTTCCGGTCATATCTATAAATTCGTTTAGCGAAAATATATTGGGCAACATCGGACGGATATTTATTGCTACTGTTTGCGTATGTAAGTTATTTGTTCCGAAATTGACTACTTGTCCATTATTGAAAAACATTGCTGAGCCGATTTGAGCACCTGTACGTTGCTGACCGAATTCGTCAAATTCCATGTTTACCAAAGTGCTGTTTGTTGACATATTATAATCAATCACAGGGCTTAAGAAACCATTTTCGGATAATTTCCAATTCAAATTTAAGACACGCATCGCAGAAAAATCACGTAAAATTGGGCTCGGGAAATCGAGGAAACGCGATTGCTCTGTTTGTCGCCTTCTGTTGAAGGTAACGTTGGTATTGATAGTTGTTGGCAAAAAGTTGATTTTTGCTCCGCTATAAACACCGAAAAATGGCATTCCATCGAAAATTGTAAATGGTTTGAAACTCAGGAAGTCCGGAATACTTGTTCCCCACTGAACTCCTAATCGCCATTGCCAATTGAACCGTTCCGAATAAATCGGATTTCGCTCATATTCTTGCGAATAAGCATATGTAACTGTCGTTTTATTAATTGTTTCGTTTATTGTCCAATGTTTTATCGGCAGCCCGAATTTGAATCCTGTAAGTGCCCAACTATCCATCACTCTCAATGATTGCGAACGGTTGATAATTCGGTCTCTGGCTTGAGCGGCTTCAGATGGAGTTCCACCATTTGCTAATACCTGATTATATGCTGCAGTAGATGCTTCATTCAAAAATATATCATCATTTGCCACAAATTGGGGCGTCTCCATTATTTCAGCATGTGTATATGTAACGGGTATTTTCATATTGCTGAAACTTTTTGGGGCGAATTTATCCAAATTTCCTGTCATCGTCACTGACCAATTTGTGGAATTACTTCTATTACCGAATCGTTCTTCAAGTTGGTGGAAATTTGGCTTACTATGCTGGAAATTACCGCTGACTGTCCCCAAATCTGCAAGTACCAAATTGAAGGAACCAATTGCTGCCCAATCTGCAGATTCCTCCGGCGAAATCAATCTCAATTCATTTGCCCACATAGTTGTGGTCAATTCATTCGGGAAGCGTTCGGCGGGATTGATAATACCCAAACCGAAGAATTGTACACGCGTCAATATCGGATTCCCCTTTATGGCAAATACTGCATTCGGGTCGCCCGGCACAGGCATTTCAAATCTTTCGTATCTGTTGAGCGAATCGCGTAGCTGTTTGATGGCAGTTAGTTGGAGCAAATCAATTTCAATATCTTGCCAACCTCTCATAAGCGGGCGCTTGTACTCGTAATAGTTTGATGAGTCTATACCGAAACGAAGGAATGCATAGGCTTTGGGTACAGCTCCGGGAATAATATTATCCGGCATAGAACCATCGCCATGTATGAAAAACTTCATCTTTTTGTAGTAAAATAGGTCTAATTGGCGGAAAATACGGGTAGTCATTCTCTCGTCGCCATAGTGAAGATTTTTCACACCAATTGCAATTGCTTGCTCGTTCAGCCTGATGTCACGTGTTGGGTCAGGATTATTCAATTGGCGTGGTGCTGCAACTCCCGGAGGCATCGTGTAATAATCCGGTGGTCCTGAATTTTCCCAAAGATTGACAAATGATACAGAAAGTACGCTATCGTTCGGATTGACATTTGGTTGCAAATTGCTAACTCTTTGCCATTGTGAACCTACGAGCTTCCAATCATCAATCGAAGCATCCAAATAACCACCTTGGAAGCGGACTCTAACGTATTGAATATTTGAAAATAGTGGATTGCCCACTCTGTCTATAGGCTTACGAATAGGAATTCTGTACAAAAACCATCCTGTTTCGGGATTACCACCGACGATTTGAGGATTGTTTGCGGCATCAACGGCTGATTGAGAAAGATTGACTTCGTATGTGAAATAGCTATTGTCAAGCGATATTTCCTGTCCGTTGTTTTTGTTCAATATTTCCGAATCGGGGAATTGCCCCATTTCTGACACTCGAGAATTTCCTTCAAAATTATTATATTTAATGAAATCTTGCCATGAGCGTTCGTCGTCATTTTTAGTGAAATTAAAAGCATAATCGTCGCGAGCAGGGTCTTCCTCTTCGCTCAAAGGAAAAGGATATGTTACTTTTTCCTGAGCATTACTTAATCCGTCAATCCCGACATCTTCGCCTTCGTCAATGATTCCGTTTGGCAATGGATTCAACTCTGTTATGCCGTCCTCGGTATTCAATACACGGTTTGGGATAATATCCTCGCTGATTTGCCCAAAATCAATATACATCTTGGTCTGTCCGGGTTCGTAAGCATTTACACGCATCATTATTTCTACATATTCGATATTTTCTGTATCGAAATTTGTATTGAACGATGATAGCAACCGCATCATACCCGACCATACTTTGGGTTTAATATCAGGTCGAGTACTCCAGACATTACTCGGGTCGAAATTAGGGTTTACATCATCTAAGAATAATGGGTTCATGTTATAAATACCACGTTTGCCCGGGTTGAACAAAATGTTCATCGGATTGCGATAGTTTCTGCCTTGTTGATATGATGTATTATTCGGATAAATATCGCGAATCGGCACTCGTGCTATAAAAAATTGATACCAAAACATATTTGCTTTAAAGTCAACTGCCGCAGTATCACTTTCCCACATCATTGTGTTCACGGGAGGTGAGGCATGTTGCCATTGTGTGGAATTCAATCCCAATGGAATTGTGCGTTGAGCTCCTTCGAAGTCATCTATAAATACCACCGGCTCGTTATTATCCGAGGCAATTTCCGAACGTCTCTTATTCGGTGTGGGCAATATCATTGCCCATTCGCCACGCATATTAAATGAAGACGGTGCTTTTGTATCGTAAAATGGCAAATAATCTAATAATCTTGTGATAAATTCTGTTTCCCAATTCAAATTACCATCGAACCCGAAAATCGAGTTCGATATTGGTTCTTCGCCAAGCCTGACGCGGTCAATAAGGGCAGATTGGTCGTAATGCATGAATGTGAAACCCAAATTTGCATTTGCATATCGTGAGCGATGAAGCAAATAATCACCTCTGATACCGGCTAATGTTCGCGTCGAGATATTGAATATATCTCGCTGCTCATATTCCACTTTTAGATTGGCATTCGGTAGTGATGCTCGTGGATTTCGCAATGTGAGCGTTCCGGCAAAATAGTCAATAATATAATCCTGATTTTCAATCAATTCCTGACCATCAAGCAGCACTCTTACGCTACCGCGTGCGAGGTTGAATGCTCCCAATTGAATTCTATTTGTAGCACGTCCGGAAACTTCACCCGAAATGATAAATCTGTCTCGAGCTGTGTTTAGCCTTGCTACATCGTAGGTTGTGTCATAAGGTTCGCTGAAAATATATTCTCTCGCAAGGTCGGGATTTCCAATGTCTTCACGTGAGAAATATTTGACCAAAGCGGAATCAAAAGGACGCGAATTCGGGAATGTGATTAAGCCTTCAATCGGGTCGAAAAATGGCGGCCTCAAATCGAATATACCATCCGGTTGAGGTGCTCCGGTGCTATTATTTACTTGGTCAACTCCGAAAATTGTAACTAACTTATCCGGTGCACCTTCCAGCACATCGGTCGAATCGTTTGTTTTTCTGAGGTACCAAATATTGATATTTGTTTCGTTAACGTTGACGTTGCGTGCATTGATGTCGAAAATATTCTTCATCTGACGTTTCCACAAAGTTGTAAAACCGGGTTGCATATTTGGGCGGTAAATCAATTTTAAAATCAATGTGTCTTTTACGTCGGCATATGCGGACAAATTGCCATAATAACGGTCGTCTATTGGGTCGTTTGTTGGACCTTCGGTACGATATGACACGGCATAATATCTGTCAGGGCGTAAATTTCGGATTGAAACAGTACCCAAATTATAGTCAACGCGATATTTGGATGAATCCAATCTTATGAAATTTCCTCTTTCTACTTCACCGGCTTTAATTTCTAAATTTTTAAACGAATCAGGATATTTCACATTCTGTGCACCCAAAACAGGTGGCAAATTGGCAATTGCAATAGATGTTCCTGCCATCGAGACGCCTTCTCTGATGTCATTTGTTGATTCCCAAACTTCGATTTCCTTGATTCTCAAACTGTCACCTTCGACAGGTATTACAGGTGTCGAATTCTCGAAATATTTATCGTATATTTTTTGATATGCCGTATCTACGAAAAAGTGGTTCTTGGCAAAATCATATGCGCGGAGTTGGAAATATTGCTTGCTTGTGCCGCCACGAACGTCCACGAATTTTCTTTCGCCTCTTTTTTGCGAGAACAAAGTCTTGATGTAAAGTGGACCGAATTGCATATCAAGTCTGGCGCCAAAAAGTGTTTCACCGCCACGAATCAATGTTGTCGGCAATGGCAAATTTACGTTACCAAGCTCTACAAGCTTGATTATATCGTCATCTTCGCCTTCGAAACCGATTTTGAATTTGTTATCGAAATCGAATGTACGACGAGTGTTCCAATTCGTATTCAATTTCAACTTATCCCCAATTCGAGCATTGACATCAATTCTAATGTCTTGGTGGAAAATCGGCGAAAACTGCGTTTGTCCGAATTGCGAAACGGTTCCCAAATTTTGCGAATCCCACCTTACGCCGAGCCGAATATTTACTTCACCGTTTACATTGATGCTGATTTCCGGCTTTCCGAATATATCTGTCAATGGATTTGGCGGGATTGGAATAGTCAAACCTGTGGATTGGCTGATTAATCTTGCCAAATCGCCTTTGGACAAAGCCATTTTGAGGTCATATCTTGTGAGTAATGAATCCCATATTTGCCCTCTTATTTGATTTTGGCGAAGTGTAAGATACTCATCTAATTGCACTACGTAAGGATAGCTGATTACGTCGTTGTCTATTGATTCTGTTGCTCTGACTGAAGATGCCGTACTATCCAATTTGTTGTTGGATTTCAATCCCGTAGGTTGCTTATATGGCGAGCCGAAACTGCTTTCGTATAGTGATTGCCTATTTGATTCGTATCTTTGCAAAAATTGAGGTCGCCGGAAGTGTCCGTCTTCGGTATCGCTGAAAAATATTCTGTTTGCGGTATCTATTGGTAAGATTTCGGGTGTTAGGTCGGGTTGAAGATTCGTATTATCGGGGATTTGAATTGTTTCATCGGGTTCGGGAGTCTGATTCAAATCATCAGGAGCGGCATCTTGTGTATTTACTGTGTCAGCATCGGATTCTTCTAATGTTGGTTCGGGTTCTTGCTCGATTGGTTCGGGTGTTTCATCGGGTAACGGTGGCTCTTGCTGAGTAGTGTCTATCTCAATCTCTTGGTCGGTGTTCAAATTTTGTGCAAAGTTGAAGTTGTTCTCTTGCAATTGAATAATAGACGGAAACAACAAGGAACTCGACCAAAGATTTTGGAACATGAAGAACTGCATAAAGGATTGAGTGTAGAAGTACGGAGCATTAAACGTCATAAGAAATTTCGATGATGCATTTGACGGCACAACCGAAACTGAAAGTATTGAAACTATTAAAGCTATTTTGATAAATCCGCTACGCAAAGCAATCATATCTCTTTAGTTTATAAATTTGTGTACTATTTGCAATTCGGCTTATCCCAATCAAAATGGAATATGCCGTTTAAACATTGATTTTATCATCACAAAATATACAAATTGTAGCGAATTACTTATATCACTCCAGATAATTTCAAATATAGTAAATTTCACAAAAATATATTCACAAATCATGCCATTTTCAGCAGCAGATATTTCGTTATGATAAGACTTAATAATTGGTAAAAAGTTACAAAAATTTAAATTATTTTTTTTTCCCGAATCCACTATTTAAAAATTCTACATACATACATCTGTTTTGGACGAATTCGATTCCGTTATCCAAAGCTAATTTTTTACCTTCTTCCGATACAATTCCTTGTTGAAGCCAAATCAATTTGATATCGCCCTTCTCTTTGTGCCGTTTGACAGCCTCTTTAACCACATCAAAAGCTTGCTCGGAAGGTCTGAAAACATTAAGTATTTCGATTTCATCCGGCACTTCATCCAAGCTTGGATATGCTTTAAGATTGAGAATGCTGTCAACTGACGGGTTTATCGGAATCACATTGTACCCTTGTTCGTGCATAAAAATAGGCACTGTATGGGCAGCTTTGTCCTCATTTTTGGACATACCGTAAACAGCGATTGTTTCGTAACTTTCAAATATTTCTCTAAACGTCATTCTGAAACCTCAAAATTGAGTTAATATGTTAAGATTGAAACGTTATTCAGTCAATTTTCTTGTACTTTTTGTAACTTTTACTTTGACATATCCGTATAGTTGTATGGATCTTTTTGTTGGCATAAAATTTGCTTTTTATAATATTATTTTTTGGGGGATAAATGGAACAGTTATATTTGAAAATGGCTTTAGTCCTTTTGGCAGCATTAGGATTGTTTTTCTTGATGACGGATTCTATCAAAATGTTTGGTTCCGGCAAACTAAAAACAGTTAAACTCAAAAGCGGCAATGACACAAATGCAGGAAAATGAAAAGAAATGTTACATACAAATCATTGTCCTTATGCTTAGTGCTTATAGTGCTTCTCAGCTCATGTAGTTCGCATGTTCGATTCGCATCCAATAAGCAAGCTTCCCCGTCATCCAAAAAAAACACATCTAACACTAAATCAGTTTCAAAATCCGGCTCTCAAGCATCTTTTGGTCAACTCAATTTGCCCAAAGGGAATAATGACAATGAGATGGGTAATTTAATTGTCAGCGAAGCCTTTAGTTGGCTTGGTACTCCATACAGATACGGCGGCGACTCCCGTTCCGGCGTTGATTGCTCGGGGCTGGTAGCTCAAGTTTACGGTGCTCTCGGCATAAGTGTTCCCCGCACAAGCCGCACCCAATACGAAAATTCCGAAAGGGTCAAAACTGAGAAACTTCAGCAGGGAGATTTGATTTTCTTCAGCAATGGTGCTATCGTTAATCATGTCGGCATCTACATCGGAAACGGCGAAATGATTCACGCATCATCAAGCCGCGGCGTTATCAAGCAAGCCGTTTCGGACGAGTATTACACTCGACGATTTGCAGGCGTTGGGCGAGTAATCAAATAATCATACTTAAGTATCGTTTCAATTCAGATATTTTTTAATTAATCTCCAAATTCTTATGAATGAAGCTTTTGTGCATTTAGAAATACATGACAAAGTGGGTTTGATAACTTTTTTTCATCCTAAAAGCAATTCACTTCCGGGCGAATTGTTGAATAAATTAGCCCAAACGATTACTCAAGCGTCTCAAGATACGAACATCAATGTTATAGTTTTGCGTAGCGAAGGCGATAAAGCATTTTGTGCCGGTGCGTCTTTCGACGAATTAATTGCTATTGAAAATTTTGAACAAGGCAAAGAATTTTTCAGCGGATTTGCTAAGGTTATCAATGCAATGCGTAATTCCGACAAATTTGTTATAACGCGTGTCCAAGCTAAGGCTGTTGGCGGCGGTGTTGGGCTGGTGGCTGCATCAGACTATGCTTTGGCTATGCAAGGAGCCGCTATTAAACTTTCCGAATTCGACTTGGGAATTGGTCCTTTTGTTGTGGGACCTGCTGTAGAACGTAAAATAGGCACTACTGCATTTTCGCAAATATCAATTGATACGCAATGGTACAACGAAACTTGGGCTTTGAGCAAAGGGCTTTATGCAAATGTTTATTACTCTATAGAGGATTTGAACAATGCTGTTACCGAACTCGCCGGAAGACTGTCCCACATGAGCCCTGATGCCACTAAAGAGTTAAAAGGCATCTTCAGGAAAGGAACTGAAAATTGGGACACATTGCTTTATGAAAGAGCCGAAATAAGTGGCAGACTCGTTTTATCTGATTTCACTAAGGATTTTATCAAAAAATTCAAATCGGGCAAAAGATAATTGAAACTCGTTATTGATACTTCGGTGCTGATTGCCGCTATGATGGGCAATCCACTTGCACTCAAAATTTTCGATTTTGTATGCAAGGAGCAATCAGCTACTTGGCATATATCAAGACCAATTTATAACGAGTACAAGTTGATTATTAATCGTGATAAATTTTCATTTTCGGACGAACAGAAACTTTTTTGGCGAGATTTGATAAAAAGCAATGCTGTTATGGAAGTTCCCGAAAGCAATTTCCATTTTTCGCGAGATATTTCGGATAGCAAATTTATACAATTAGCAGTTTCCACCAAAGCGGAATATTTGCTAACATACGACAAATTACTCTTGGGCGCCGATTACAAAATTGAAACTTCAATCGTCGTACCGGAAGTTTTTGTGGCAAATTTACTTTTGATTGGCATTTGAATTGCAATTTGAAATTATTTAGATTTTTTGAATTTACAAAAAATATAGACCATGATTAACGGAAAAAAAATAGCGGTTGTACTTCCTGCATATAATGCAGAGTTGACTCTCGAACGAACTCATGCGGAAATCCCTTTCGATATTGTGGACGAGATTATACTTGTTGATGACCATAGCCCCGATAAAACCTTCGAGTTGGCTAACAAACTTGGCATTAAGCACGTGATACGCCACGAGGAGAACAAGGGTTACGGCGGTAATCAGAAAACTTGCTATAACAAAGCACTCGAAATTGGCGCCGATATAGTCATAATGCTTCATCCGGATTACCAATATACCCCAAAACTCATCCAATCTATGGCATATTTGATTGCAAATGGCGTTTATCCCGTTGTCTTGGGTTCAAGAATTCTTGGAAAAGGCGCACTCAAAGGTGGAATGCCGATTTATAAATATATTTCGAACAGATTTCTGACTTTAGCCCAAAATCTTCTAATCAGCCAAAAATTATCGGAATATCATTCGGGATATAGAGCCTTTTCGGCAGATGTTTTGAAATCAATCAACTACATGGCAAATTCTGACGATTTCATTTTCGATAATCAAATGCTTTCGCAAATTTTTTACCAGGGTTATGATATAGCCGAAATCACTTGCCCGACTGTATATAATGCTGAATCCTCATCTATTAATTTCCAACGCAGCGTCACATACGGATTGGGTGTGTTGGGAGTGTCTTTCTTGCATTTCTTCAACAAGCTTGGTTTTGCCAAATCAGAAATTTACAAGAAAATTAGTTAGAATCACTTTTGAGTGAACAAATGCTTGTAAAGGTCATGCCCGTGTTTGGAAAATAGCTCGAAATAACCCGTAAACCATTGCATTAAATCTATTCCTGCATCTACCGAAGCATTGTAATCCTCGATAGTTTCTATTCCACCTGTACGGATAACGATGAATTCTTTGTGCAATTCTCGACTATTTCTGATTTTGACCGCCTCTGAAGCTAAATTTAGTGAATCTGCTCTTAATGGTTTTCCGGAAATTCCGCCTCCGAAATGAGTCATGAAATATCTGAAATTGTCTTCTTCTTTATGGTCAATCTGAATGAGTTTATCCATGTAATTGACAGATGTGTTTCCAAAATTCACACCACCGAATCCCATATCGATTAGCAAGTTTACAAGGCTCGGGACTTGGGCTAAGTCTGTATCTGTGGAAAATTTGACTACTATGGGAATGCTTTTACCTGAATGCTTTATATATTTATCTCGAATATATTCGAGACGCGAAATGAGAGTATTATCGAGCAAATTTGTACTATCGTGGTGTTCCCCGGTATTCGGGCAACTTTCGTTAAGCTCTGCAAAAGTAACTCCTGCTTTTTCGTAAAGCATAAATCCGTTTACAACGCCTGCCATTGCAATATCGAAATCTACTCCGGGAGATTCGCTGAGACTAACGCCGATAGGGCAGCCGTCCTTCTTGTTTATACGGCTTAACCGCTCGGCAACAGTTTCGTGGCTGTCATTCGGCAAACCCATCCAATTTAGTGCGGCTTCTGAACGCGGGTACGGCATAAATGGATGTAGAATCCCATTTTTGCTATTTCCCGCACGCGGAGTTGCTGTCGTAGTGCCTGCTAAAAACGCTCCGGCACCTTGCATGTAACTAACATCATACCCAACACCGTTTTTGAACATTCCCGCTGCATTCATCAATCTGTTGCCAAATTCGACTCCCCAAATGGTAACCTTGTTTCCGGAGTTGATATAGCGTGGTGTAGATAATTGCTCCTCGCTCAAAGCATGAACAAATTCCCGTCTGCCGCGTGAGTATAATTCGATGGCAAGGCGTGGTGAAAAATAAAAAGACAGAAGTCTTACGACTCTGTCAAATTTTGCTATTGTTTCTAAAAATGTCATGTCTTTCCGCAATAAATGAGATTCAAATATAAGTATAGTTTCTTAAAAATGATACTTTTGCGGTAAAAAAGTAAATTCTCAAACTTTGATGTTCAAAAAATCCTTTTGAAATTTTCCAAAATAAAAGAAAATTATACTACAAATTATTTTTGTAAAATAAATGATGATTCTGTACAAAAAACTGAATTAAATGGCGGAAACCCTAAAAAAGCAGGCATTTTCAATGCAGGAAGTCCAAATTTTGCTTTAAAAACCGGACGTAAAATATAATAATCCTCACGATAAATATTCAAATTTGCTTCAAGGGCAGCCTTTTTGAATTTGTCGGGCGTCAGCCTAATATCCCGTAAACGCATTACCTCTTCGATGTCTTGTGGTCTGCCGGATTGAATCAAAAATTCAAAGAAACCTTGCGTGAAATAATGAATGTAGGGCAATTTTGTCAAAGCGTTGCCGGCTAAAGTGTGTTGGTGACCGCCAAAGGGAGAATAATAAGAAGGAAAAGTAACATATAAGAATCCGCCGGGTTTCATAATTTTCCGAATGTTTGCAAGTGCTGTATATGCCGAATCAAGATGCTCGATTACATCGCGGAGTATTACCAAATCATAACGATTTTGCCATTCTGCATGGGGTTCTTCGCCGATTATGTCGTGAGAAGAGTATGTCACGTCAAGCCCTGCAATTTTGGTAATGAGTTCGCCTGTTTGGATTCGCTCTAAAGCAATGTCCGTTCCGATTGCTTCTGATGCTCCGGCTTCTGCCAAAGCATGGAGCACGCCACCTTCGGCAGAACCGATTTCGGCGACTTTATCACCGGATTTGAAAATTCCTTGCTCGATTAATAAGGGTACAATTGTACTTCTGCCCAAATCATACATATAGCCCCAGTAATATTTATCGTTGTCCGATAAATTACTGCTCATGACGGCTTCTCTTATGTCTTTTATATTATTCATTTACAATATTTATGTTTAACTTCGTAAATTACGTTTTAAAATAACTATAATTGCCTTGCCAAGGAAATGAAAGTCGCATATTTATCTACTTTTTACCCGTTTCGGGGTGGTATTGCCCAATTCAATCAAAATTTGATTTCCGAATTTGCAATTCATCACGATACTCGTGCTTACACTTTTACTACTCAATATCCCGATTTCCTTTTTCCTGGCAAAAGCCAATTTGTAGAAAATTCGGACGATAAACCGACAATTGTTGCGGATAGAATTTTGAGCACCGTCAATCCGCTGTCATATTTTTCGGCTGCATCAAAAATCAACAAATTCGCTCCTGATATATTATTGACAAAATTCTGGATTCCATTCTTGGCGCCGTCTTTGGGCACTACTGCGAGATTTATCGGCAAATCTACAACGAAAATTGCTATTCTGGACAATGTAATCCCTCACGAAAGACGAATTGGCGATATGGCTCTGATTAAATATTTCCTTTCGGGTTTCGACGCTTTTGTAACTATGAGCGAATCTGTCAAAAATGATTTGTTGAGTTTTCGTCCTAATGCTAATTTTATTCTAACTCCGCATCCTTTGTATGACCATTTTGGTGAAAAGCTCCCCAAATCTGAGGCAAGATTAAAATTGGGAATTAATGACGATAAAAAAGTACTTCTCTTTTTCGGGTTTATTCGCAAATATAAAGGCTTGGATTTGCTGATTGAAGCTATGAGCAAACTCGGCGATGAATATCATTTAATCATTGCCGGCGAGCCTTACGAATCATACACAGAATATGCTGATATTATTAATAAGCATAATTTGAGTAACCGAGTGACTGAAATGATTCGTTTCATCAGCGATGATGATGTCCGATTGCTTTTTTCGGCTGCTGATGTTTGCGTTTTGCCATATCGTTCGGCAACACAAAGCGGCATCGTCGGGATTTCGTATCATTTTGATTTGCCTTTGGTAGCTACAAATGTTGGCGGGCTTTCCGAAATGATTGAACCGTACCAAACAGGAATTATGACCCAAGATGTATCGGCAAATGGCATCGCAAACGCTGTGAAAGATTATTTTAGCCGCGATTTGGAAGCGATGACACTGAATATCGCCAAATACAAAGCAGAAGCAAAATGGAGCACATTGACTCAAAAAATCATCGAATTGTATAATCAATCGAAAAGTAAACGTCTTTAAAATATTACACATTAAAATTAAATTGGAATTAAGTTGGCTGATAAAATAAAACTACTATTTGTTGGAGATGTTGTTGGTGTCGTCGGGCTTGAATATCTCAAAAAAGAACTCAAAGGGCTGATTGAATCTTACGGAGCAAATTTTGTAGTCGTCAATGGCGAAAACATCGAAAACGGCAAAGGCTTAAACGAAGAACAGGCGGAGCAGATTTTCGCTCTCGGCGTGGATGTCATTACAACGGGCAACCACATTTGGGACAATTGGAAATCGCGACCCTTGCTAGCAAAAGATGACCGCGTTATCAGACCTTCTAACTATCCTCCGGGAAACGTCGGCAAAGGTTACAAAGTAGTTGAAAAAGCTCCCGGATTAGAAGTTGCAGTTATTCAATTGCAAGGGCGAACCTATATGCAAGCGATAGATTGCCCTTTCCGTGCAGCAGATAATTTGCTTAAGATGTTAAGCGAAAGGACACCGATTATAATTGTTGACTTCCATGCCGATGCTACTGCCGAAAAAATCGCAATGGGTTGGCATTTGGACGGGCGGGCATCAGCTGTTATAGGCACTCATACGCATATTCCTACAGCTGATGCTTCAATATTAATGAATGGCACTGCATATATCACTGATGTTGGTATGACAGGTCCTTATGATTCTGTAGTCGGAATGAGAAAAGATATTGCTCTAAAGAGACTGTTATTGCAAACCGCACATAAATACGAGCAAGCCACAGGCGATTTGAAACTATGTGCCGTATATGTTGAAATTGATTCCGAAACAGGGCAAGCTATGAAAATCGAACAAATCATATTGCCCAAATTTATAAATTCTATGTATGACCAATTAAACGAAAACGAAAATGAAAAGATATAATGTTGCTATTGTTGGAGCCGGTGGTTTAGTCGGCAGAGCCATGTTGAAAGTGCTCGAAGAACAAAATTTTCCCGTTGCTCGCCTCGGGCTTTTTGCAAGTAGCCGTTCCGCCGGAACAGAGCTATCATTCAGAGGTGAAAATTATAAAATTGAAGAGTTATTGCCTGAAGTTTTTGAAGATTTTGACATAGCGCTATTTTCAGCAGGTGGTTCGGTTTCTAAAGAATATGCACCAATCGCTGCCGAAAAGGGCTGTATCGTTATTGATAACAGTAGCGCTTGGCGAATGGACCCTGAAGTTCCGCTAATTGTGCCTGAAGTCAATCCACACCATCTCCAAAATCACAAAGGCATCATTGCCAATCCAAATTGCTCAACAATTCAACTTGTCGTTGCTCTAAAGCCTCTTTCGGACAATTTCGGCTTGAAGCGTGTAGTATGCTCAACTTACCAATCAATTTCCGGTGCCGGAAATAAAGGTGTTGAAAAATTGATGAATGAAATAACCGGCAAAGGGACTGACAATCAGCCAATCGCATTTAATTTGCTGTTTCATCAGTTTGAACCATCAGGATTTACGGTAGAAGAATCAAAGATGATAAACGAAACCCGAAAAATTTTCGGGAATGAATCTTTGCCGCTTGCATTTACTTGTGTTCGTGTCCCAACATTGGGCGGGCATTGCGAATCTGTAAACGTAGAGCTCGAAAGTAGCTATGAAATCGAAGATATTAAGCGTCTTTATGCCAATACCGTCGGAGTTGTTCTGATGGATGATACAAGTCGCGATTCATATCCGACGCCCCAAATCACTCAAGACACTGACCCCGTTTATATTGGGAGAATTCGTCGTGATGATTCAGCCGAAAATGCTTTGTATCTATGGGTAGCTGCAGATAATTTGCGCAAAGGAGCCGCAACAAATGCAGTTCAAATAGCTCAGCTATTAATTAAGGAAAACTAATCTGAGTTGTGCTCAGTTTGGTCCCGTGGCAATGTCACTTTATCATCGCTGCTGAATTTTTCGCTGTATAGTACGTGTTCAACCGGATTGAAACTTCCTTCAATTTCATTTATTATGGATTTATCCCATAGTGGTATTCCATCGAAATATGCAGCCCGACCGATTAAATGTGCTCCAATTGGTGCTGTGAGGAACAAAAATATTATGATTATGATTGCACGTGTCATTATCCCGACTTCTTCAAAATACAATGCTGTACCAAATAAAATGCTCCCTACACCTAAAGTTGTTGCTTTGGTGGTGGCGGACATTCGCATATAAATATCGGGCATTTTGATTAATCCGATAGATGAGATAAATATGAAAATCGAACCTATCAATATCAATACTGCACTTACAACATCAATTATTTCAGTCATGTTTTTGACCTCCTCTCCAAATAATACGCAAAAGCAGTTGTACCCAAAAAAGCTAACATTGCAATAATAATCCCAACATCAAGCACTGTAGTAGAGTTTGAGATGATTGAATAAACTGCAACAAACCCGATTGCAGTTGTTGCAATCAAGTCAAGTGCCACGACTCTATCTTCCAAACTTGGTCCTACTGCAACTCTATATAGCATTAACAGCATCGAAGCTATAATTATGGGTATGGAAACAAATATTGCCATTTCTACGAAACTCATCTCAATATCTCCAATAATTTTCTTTCCAAACCTGATTTTAATTCCTCTTTATATTTTTGAGGGTATTCCATGTACATTGCATGTACGTATAATACTTTTTTGTCGTCAGATGTATCAATGCTCAATGAGCCGGGTGTCATAGTAATTAAATTTGCAAACAAAGTGATTTCCAAATCTGTTTTTGCATCCAAAGGTACTGCAATTATTCCCGGTCTCATTCTGTCTTTAATTGTCAAAATATCCACAGCAACTTTGAAATTAGCTACTATCAATTCCTTGAGGAAATATAATATGAATAAGAATATTTTGGGTAGTCTTGTAAAATATCGTGTTTTGGCGATTGCATTTTTGGAAATAAACAAAATCACATAGCCAATAATAATCCCTTGGATGAAATTTGTAAAGTGCAAATCACCTGTCAGCAAAGCCCACAATATCCCAAGAATAAGATTTAGAAGTAGTAGTCCCATTATTACCTTACTCCCAATACAGCATTAATATAATATTGAGGATTTGCAAGCTGTTCGCCTGTTAGCACCGCAAAATCAAATGCCGAACCGGCAAAAAAACTTAGTAGCAAAATCACTACGGTCATAAAAATCGAAGGCGAATAAAGCAAATATTTACGATTAATAGAAATTTTGTAAAACTCTCTTTCTACTTCGCTTTCTTGCTTTTCATCTTGCCAGAAGGCGTAATTCCAAATCTTTGTCATCGAATACAATGTAAGTAGCCCGACAAATAATGATACTCCAACGATTAAATATTGCTCGATTCTGAATCCTGCCAAAGCCACCGTAAATTTAGCCCAAAATCCCGCAAAGGGCGGAATTCCGGACAGAGTAAATGCCGATATTAAAAACAAAAGACTCACAGACGGATATTTTTTGAATAATCCTCCCAAAGTATCTAAATTATATGTTCCTTTAATTCGCTCCACTATACCGCTTATGAAAAACAAATTTGTCTTTGTGACAATATGATAAACTATGTAGAAAATCCCGGCTGCAAAGGAAAATGCAGTCATCAAGCCCAGCGCCATCACCATATAACCCACTTGGCTCACGATATGGAACGATAATATTCGCCTGAAATCATTTTGGGCAGCTGCTCCAAGCACACCTGTTACCATTGTAAACCCGGCGATAATCAAAATCACTGTACCTATAAATTCATTATTAATATCAAATATCAATGTGAATACTCTGTACATTGTATATACGCCCACTTTTGTGAGCAATCCTGCAAATAAAGCCGAAACTGCAACCGGCGGAGTATGATATGATGCCGGCAACCACGAAAACAAAGGGAACACGGCGGATTTGATACCGAAAGAAACCAAAAACATCATTGCCACTACAGTCACTAAGCCTTGGTTTTCCACTAATTTAACTTTTACAGCCAAATCAGCCATATTCAATGTTCCGGTCATTCCGTATAAAATGCCCACTGCGGAAAGAAAAATCATTGATGACACTAAGTTCAGCGTTACATATTTGACGGCTCCTTCCAATTGCTCTTGCTTGCCGCCAAGAGCCAATAGTACAAATGATGAAATGAGCATCACTTCGAACCAAACGTAGAGATTGAACATGTCGCCCGTCAAAAATGCACCGTTGACGCCCATTAATAAAATTTGAAGCAAAGGATAATAAAAATGTTGCTCGTTTGCCGTGTCAACTGTGACTATCGAATAAAATGCTACCGCAAATCCCATCAGACCGGACATCAGAATCATTATAGCCGAAAAATTATCGGCTACGAGCACAATTCCAAATGGTACTTTCCATCCACCAATCGCAACGACTTGTATTCCGTTGACATAAATCGTGGAAAACAAAATTATAGCAACGATGAAACCCGTACTTCCAGCCACTACATTTATAATGCGTTGGAATTGCAAATTTTTCCAAGCGAATAACATCAATATTGCAAAAGACAATGGCAATAATATTGGCAACAAAACTAACAGTTCAATGTCGAATGTAGTCATTAGGCTATCCTGTCGGTTGATTTCAAACTGTTAATATCATCGCTTCCAATCATTTGGTATGCTTTTTTGAATAAAACAATTGCAAATGCTTGAACGCCAAAACCAATTACGATTGCCGTCAATATCAACGCTTGTGGTATTGGTTCTGCATATGGTTCGACAGCCGTTTGGTTGCCTTCCAATATGAATGCCGGAGCACCTTTTGTCAAACGCCCAATATTGAAAATCAGCAAATTGGCAGCATGTCCTAAAAACATCAGCCCGAAAATCACTTTGACCAAACTTCGGCGAAGCACTAAATAAAATCCCGCTGTAAATAAAATGCCTGTCACAATAGCTAAAAGTAGCGTCATGGTTTGACCTCTTCCGATATTGTGAATAATATTTTGAGTGTAATCCCAATCACAACTATATAAACTCCCAAATCAAAAAGTAGGGGTGTGCCCAATTTGCCGAAGAGCGGGAAATTCAAATCGCTCCACTTGGCAGTCATAAAAGTATCAAAACTGAAAAAGGCAATCATTCCCGAAAATAAAGCTAACATTAATCCTGTCGCTATCAAATAGACCGGCTCAATACGCAATAATTTTTTAGCTTCTTCCACTCCGAATGCGATTGAATACAAGGCGTAAGCCGCTGATGCAACTAATCCGCCGACAAAGCCACCGCCGGGAGAATTATGCCCTCGGAACAGCAAAAAGAATGAAAATAGCAGTAACATCGGCAATAAATATCGCGTTGCGGTTTGTAAAATTATTGATTTCATTCGAAGCCTCTGTCATCTTTTTTCAATTTCAACAATGCAAATACTCCTAATGCTGCCAAAGAAAGTACAACTATTTCGCCCAAAGTATCCAATGCTCTGTAATCAACAAGGATTACATTTACAATATTGCGCCCTTTGCCTAATAAGTACGAAGTCTTCCCGTAATATTCCTTAAATTCAGTTGGCATTTCATTCGCTGTTACCATTAATATTAATATTGTCATGGTTAAGCCGACTGCCGAAGCAAGGAAAAAGTCTTGCATTCTGTGGCTAAATTTTGAATAATGCATAAACTTAGGCAGTTTGTATATCACAAGTACGAATAATATCACTGTAAGTGTTTCAATCGAATATTGTGTCATAGCCAAATCCGGAGCACCATAAATCGAAAAAACCACAGCAACGAAAATCCCAACTACTCCCAATGCTGCTACGGCTTGCAATCTACCTGATGATTTTACTACCAAAATCGTAGAAATTGTTATAATTGCTGCAATAATGATTTCATATATAGTCACAGGATGATATAAGCTGATAACACTCAAATCGCTAAATGTAAATAATGAGTAGGATGTGAGAATCAATAGCGTAATCAATATCAATGTGATGTAATTTCGTAAATAGCCATTTTGGAGAACTTTTGTTGTCAATCTTGCCGAAGCAATCAAAATTGATATTGACATGTCATAACCTTTGGATGGCAATAGATATTCGGGAAGATTGATTTTTCTGATGATAGCGAATAATTTTTTCCTGAACATTAATATCACGATTCCCAAAGCCAATGTAGCTAAACTCAGGAATAAAACTAAATTGAAACCATGCCACAAAGCCAAGTACATTGACGAACTGACTGCAACGGGTAAATTATAGTAAATGTCAGAAACCGCTTTGGCTACGTTATCGGAAACAATCATCGGGAGCAAACCGAAGAGTAGTCCGAGAAAAGCAGTAATCACATAGCCGGAATACATTGTGAATGATGCTTCGTGTGGTTTGGAATTGGGATATTTTGCTTGACCGAAAAATGGGAATATAGCGCTCATTCCTGCAGCAACAACACCGAATAATGCCGCTAAAAACACTATAGCAAATGTTGTATATCCAAAAAGATTGGGTTGCAATGCCGCTTCGTAAAGCAATTCTTTGCCGATGAAGCCGAATAATGGTAAAACTCCTGCCATGGAAAATGCCGCTAAAGTTGCTGCTACTGCCGTAATTGGCATGAATTTCCTCAATCCCCCGATTTCATCAATGTTTCTCGTTCCTGTACCATGGTCAATTGCACCTGCAACCAAAAATAAAGTACCTTTGTAAAGTGCGTGAGCTATCAAATATACCAACATTGCCTGCATTGCCAATGGCGTTCCGATGCCAATTAACAATGTCAAAGTACCCAACACACTTAAAGTGGTATATGCTAAAATTCGTTTCAAATCGGTTTGTTTCAGTGCCATATATGCTGCAAAAAGCATCGTAATACCACCGAAAATCGTTAGTGTTGTTTCCCATTCTATTGCACCTTGGAAAGCAGGATTAATCCGAGCCATCAGGTATATTCCTGCTTTTACCATAGTCGCTGAATGCAAGTATGCACTAACCGGAGTCGGCGCTTCCATTGCATTTGGCAACCAAAAGTGGAATGGCATCTGTGCCGATTTTGTGAATGCACCACCGAGTACAAGAAACATCGCCGGTAGAAATAGGGTGGAAGATTGGATGATTCCGGGCATAGCGTTGATTTCCGAGAAATTCATCTTGCCGGTGATTACATATAATAATAGTATTCCCGCTAATAATGCCAAAGCTCCGCTTCCGGTAACAAGCAATGCCTGCCATGCTGAATAACGGGACTTTTCCTCTCGATGTTTGAAGCCGATAAGTAAGAATGAGCTTATGGAAGTTAATTCCCAGAATATGAACATGATGACCATATTGTCGGAAGTTACTATCCCAAGCATCGAAGCCATGAAAATTGAAATGTAAATGTAGAATCTGTCTAAATAAGGATGCTCGGCAAGGTAATAAGATGAATAGAAGAAAACTGCTGTCCCTATACCGGTGATTATCAGTGCGAAAATCAATGCATAGGAATCCATCACAAAATTTAAGTTTACGCCCAAAGCAGGGAAGAATTCAATGGATTCGCTATAACCCAAATTATCGGTTATCCCGAAGTTAAAGAGATAATACAAAAATAAACTCAAAGGCACCATTGATATGATTATACTCGCAGGTTTTCTGCCGAATTTAAACAAAAATGGAACCAAACAAGCCACTATTATGCCCGACAATACGGAAAATAATAACATCAAACCTCGTTTTTCGAATTATAAAGTTATTGTAACGATTAAAATCTGAAATTAGCTTGAATGTTGAAATCAATTTAGACTAAACAAAACAAGGCTTCTCAAAAAATGAGAAGCCTCGAAATATTTTATGCTTTATATGATTACTTGTTTTCTTCGTTCTGTGGTTGCTGTGGTTGAGCTTCTTTTGGTTGCTCAGGCAATGGCAAAGCAGGTTGAACAGGAGTGCTAGGCACAGACTGAGGAACCGCAACGCCTTCGGTAACAGGTCTTGTCGTTTCATCTCCGGAACCAACAAAGAATTTGTTAGTCACGAGAGCTAAAACAAAAATGGAAGCTGCTAATCCGACAGTGATTTTCGAAAGCAAGTCCAATGTACGACGCGAACCCAACATAGAAGAAAAAGTTCCGCCGAGACCACCCATTCCGGTAATCATGTCGCCTTTGCCGGGTTGCAACAACACTACTAAAATAAGCAACACCGAAAGTATAATCATTACGATAGCTAATACTGTAAACATAGTTTTACCCTAATTTTCAAATATAGAACTACAAATATAACACAATAGTTTTAAATCACAAAAATGATTTTTTTCAAACTTATATAATTTATATTCGTCAATCCCTCATGACTTTAATTGATAGATATATTTTACGTACCCATATAGCACCACTGCTATTTGGTTTCTCTACCGTAATGTTTATCTATCTTATGCAATTCATCATGAATTACTTATCAAAGTTAGTAGGCAAAGGACTGAGTGAGTGGGTGATTCTTCATTTGATTGTACTGAATTTGGCTTGGATGGTTATTCTTGCTTTGCCAATGGGCGTATTGTTCAGTTCATTGATGGCATTCGGTTCGATGGCGGCAAACCAAGAAATTACAATTGTCAAAGCAAGTGGTGGCAGCGTATTTCGGATGATGGCTCCTGTATTGATTGGTGGCTTGTTGTTGTCATATGCACTTTTTTGGTTCAATGACGAAGTTTTGCCTGACTCAAATCTCAAAGCTAAATTGCTAATGAGTGACATCACTCGCAAGAAACCTACTTTCAGCATCGAATCCGGAAGATTTTCAACTCAATTGGACGGATATACGATTCTCGCGCGCCAAGTTGATTCGGCAAGTGGTAATTTGCACGGAGTAACAATTTATGATGTCCGCAGATTTCAAGAACGCAACATAATTTCTTCTGATAGTGGAACTATTAAATTCGATGATAGTTATTCTAATTTGATTGTCACGCTGTTTGACGGCGAAATCCACCGTATGAACATTGGTTTGGTTACCGATTATCGCGTTATAAATTTCGGCACATACGAAATTGGAATCCCCGCACATGGCTTTGCATTCGAACGTTCACAACTCGAAATGGGCTCGCGAGGTGACCGCGAAATGCGGATTTCAGATATGCAGCAAATTGTTGACAGTGCTCGTACTAATCGCACGGCTATCATTGGGCGAATTGATTCTGCTTTAAAAGGCGGGATTACATTATTCGCAGAAAGTCAGAAAAAGGCTCCCATTGAAAAAGCTGAAAAAATATTTGTTGATGAATCCCATGGTGTGAAAAGAGTCACGGGCAGTATAGCGACAACGGATAATGCCATCCCCGATAGTGTATTGGTTGATACAAATAGAATTGGCGTTATAACGCGCGTTATTCAAAATGCGAACATTCAATATTCGAGTATTCAAGCAGATATTAACCAAGCAGAATTTTTTATGACCAAATCACTCCAATACGAAGTTGAAATCCACAAAAAATATGCAATTCCCTTTGCTTGTTTCATTTTCGTTCTTGTCGGGGCGCCCCTTGGAGTAATTACAAAGGGCGGAAATTTTGGTTTGAGTGCCGGGATGAGCCTCGCTTTTTACGTCATTTACTGGGCATTGCTTATTGGTGGAGAAAAGTTAGCCGACCGAGGTCATTTAGACCCATTCATTAGCATGTGGGCAGGAAATTTCATTATTGGGCTTTTCGGGCTATACCTAACTTTGAAAGTAAGCCGTGAGTCTTGGAAACTATTTACATTTCCAAAGAAAAAGAAGCAAATCAGCTAATCATCGGCAATATCACTTTGCAGAACTCCATTCCACTTTCCATATTGCTTACGATGTGAATTACATCGCTATTTGCGATCACTAATTTGAAATCCTCATTATTTTCAAAAAATTTCATTGCCTGATTTACGATTAAACTCTTTTCAGAAAATAACACTGAAATCAAACAATATGTATTAATATTTATTAATAATTCATCGGCAATAGAATTCATATTTCTTTTATCAATATAAACCCAATTGCTCATATTATCAGTGATTGTCAATGTAGCTGATGCGCGCAATGCTACAGATGAGTCAGCTTCAATTTTCCATGAAATTACTTCTCTGACAATTAGCAATGAATTGTTGCAATCTGCAACTCTGACAATTTTAGTTAATTCATTTAAATGGTTGATTTTGTTGCTATATATAATGGTAGTGTCTGTTATATCGGATGATTCAATCATTGGTGCATAGAATAATTTCAGACCATATTTGGCTGCAATATAGGCATTGTGGTAGCTTATCTCTTCAATAACTTTTGCATCCGGAAATATTTTCGGGTCTGCAACACAAATCCCCGGCACGTCAGTAATAATACGAATTTCTTTGCTTCCCAGAGCTTGAGCAATCAATAATGCCGTTAGATTAGAACTCTCAAATCCCATAGTTGTCGTATTGCCTTGCAAATCCGATGCTACAAAACCTTGAGTAATATAATTCCCTGCATCCGAACCCGAAACGAGCTGTTGAATAGCTTGATTAGTCTCTTCTTGTAGTGGCTTTGCACTATTATAATTGCTATCAGTCTTGATAATCATTCTCGAATCCACGACTTCAACATTTGGATTGTCTGCCAAATCAATTCTTAATATTCCCAAGAGAAGGAGTTCACCTTGCGATAGAATACTATCTAAAGTACGCTTACTCAAAAAGCCTGTCAGATAAACACTATTGAGAGCTTTCAATAGATTTTCTTTCGATTCGGACAATATCTTGGATATGCTCGCTACTTTTGTCGGCATATTTCGTTCTATAAAATCTTGATGAATCGAAAAAATTTCATTTACCGTCTCTGAAAATAAAATTTTATTTCCACTTTCAGCAGATTTGGCAGCATGTTTGAGCAATGAAGACACGTTTTTCAGTGCCGATATTACGATGAAAATTATTTCATTATTATGGCGAAACAAATCTTTCATATCGCTGTATAGGACAAGGTTATTTAGCGATATGCCTCCAATTTTGATAATTTTAATCATTAATAAATCTCCAAGCATTATAATTTAACTTAAAAAACGCAGAAAAAAGATTAGAAAAAAAAGTATAAAATGAAAAAAATTTTAATTTTCTATGTAACATTCTTGTATTTTTATTGTTATATAATAAGAAATGAGCAATTTTTATTTTCATGTTTAACAAAAATACAGGAGTTTCCTATGTTTAAAAAATTTTCCATCATGTTTTTTATGGTTGCATTGCTATTTGCTGCAACTAACATGATACAAGCGCAGGATGATAATGGTCCTACCAATTATTGCATTCCGAATGCAGCGGCGGTAAACCAAAATTATGATCCGACCATGTGGTGCTATCCTAGTTACATTAATAATATAATTCCCCAATATCAGAGTTACTTCAATGTCCCAATTAGAGATGTAAGAGTCGTCAATGCAGGGACTGGCGAATTATTAATGCAAAGAGCGTCTCAATGGGAAGGATGTTATAGTTATAAGGGAAATAAAGCTGAAATGCAGCCCGGTGAAACTTATAATATTTCCTTCAAAGCATACTATGATTATTTAATTTACTCCGGTAATGATTATTGTGTGCTATATGGTTACACAATGACTTATGCCACTCGTTTATTCATTGACTTCAATATAGACGGCGACTGGGACGACCCAAATGAATGGATAAATAATCCTACAAGAATTGCAAGCGGTTTGACAAAGAAAATCGGCAATACTTTCGATTGGAGATTTAATCTTCAATGCGGACAAGAACATACTCAAACTTATCAAATAACAATACCTGACGACCAAAAGAATGGTGTTACTCGTATGAGAGTAATGACATCTTATTATTATCCATATACTTTAGGTTCTAACTTTGGTCAAGCCGGAAGTGCTTGCTGGAATGGCTATGCATACCTCTATTCATGGGTTGGTCCTGATGCATGGTATGGTTATAACTATGGTGAAATTGAAGATTATTTGATAGACTTCGCTTTACCATTCAAATCTACTTTCCCTGACACAAAACCACCTTACGACATATTGTTAG
>PGYU01000019.1 GCA_002839825.1 Ignavibacteriae bacterium HGW-Ignavibacteriae-1
TTCGTCCTGTTGTATAAGTGATAATATGTATTTTCGTAAAATTTCATGATTCTATTTTAACTAAACCTTCCGAAGGTTTTGTTCTATGTCTATTCTTTCTTAACCTTCGGAAGTTTTGTTCTATGTATATTCTTTCTTAACCTTCGGAAGGTTTGTTCTATGTCTATTCTTTCTTAACCTTCGGAAGGTTTGTTCTATGTCTATTCTTTCTTAACCTTCCGAAGGTTTGTTCTATGTCTTATCTTTCTTAACCTTCCGAAGGTTTGTTCTATGTATATTCTTTCTTAACCTTCCGAAGGTTTGTTGCATGTAATATTCCTTAACCTTCGGAAGGTTTTGTTTTATGTAATATATTCTTACGCTTAAATAAAATGAGTGCAATAAGAATCAAGGCTGAAAAACCGGAAATGAGTAATGATATGCCCAGATTGCGCAATCCGTACTCGAGTTTGATTTCGTGATTGCCTTTGGGCAATTTGATGCCGATTAGCCCGTGGTTGACAATTTTGATTTCATGCGGCTTTCCGTCCACTTCCAATTTCCAACCCTTATCGAAAGGTGTGGTAATCAAAACGATTCTATCGGTTGAAAGCCTGATTGTACCTTCGATTAGCTTTTGAGTGAAATTTATCATTTTCAGATGTTCACTGCCAATTGTTGCAGAAAAATCCGCAATATCATTCGGCGAATACTGTGCCAGAGTGTCGCTGTGCTTCAATTCTTTATAATCGTAATAATCTTTACTGAGCGAATCGGCAACGACAATGGCTCGGAGCGTCATAACATCGGAATGAATGATTGGAAGCTTCGCAAATTCGCTTTCGGTGATATACGCATGGTAGGAACTGCCGAATGGCACAAAGTTTTTGTACTCATATATTTTGATTCTATTCACGCTATCAACCAATTCCGCACCAAATCTTTCGTAGCCAATCCAATCGCTTTTGCATAGCCGATAGCGCGTATTTGCCATAATTTGCAGATAATACCGATGTTTAAGCCCGATTGACCAACGAGTAGCAATTTCGTTTTTGGGGTCGAACACTTTCATACCTGCTAAAAAATTAACGTAATATTTCTGGTTGAAGTTGTTATATGTCTCGGTTCCGAAATAATTCTGAGCCAT
The DNA here is from genome assembly GCA_002839825.1 of Ignavibacteriae bacterium HGW-Ignavibacteriae-1. Lineage (GTDB taxonomy): Bacteria > Bacteroidota > Ignavibacteria > Kapaibacteriales > UBA2268 > PGYU01. Next base: position 1,127 of record PGYU01000019.1, read on the forward strand.
AGCATCCAGAAAACTCACATGTTTTGACCATGCCGAATGATAGTCCTTGTCAATACGATAAAATGAACTGTCGCGGGATTTAATTTTCGCAATAGCTTCATTTGTATAATCAAAATACCCAGTTTTGCTTGTGTATTGTTCGATTGTCAGCAATCCTCTGTCGTTGATTGTCATATACGAAAAAACTGCTAATTCAAGCGTGATTAAGACCAGCAAGGCTTTCGGTAGATGAGGAAGAGTAGATTTCTCCCTCATCATGAAAAAGACTGCGATGTAAAAAATCACGAAAGTCAGAACCAAAACCTGCATGGTTTCGTTTGGGACAACGGAAGGTTCAAAATTGAACAAAGCCATTCCGAGAATAAGCACTGTACTGATGATGAGCGGTCTGAGGTCAATTTTTTCGACAGTGAAAATAATGTCGAGCGATTTGAGAGCGAAATAAACGATGTAGAATGAAAAATAGAATGAAAATGTGCGATAGTAATCACCATTGAACAGCCAAAAAGCGTACCTGAAATATGGAAAAATGGAACTAATCAACCACAAACTGAAAATGATAATGAAGAAGATTTTCTGCCGCTTACTGAGACATGTAAAAGTTTGAGCCACCAATAGCAAAGATAGCAAACCCACATATCCCATCGGTCCTTCAAGATAGTTGATATAGCCGGTATAATCATTGCCGGCACCCGCCATATCCGATGACAAAAACCTGTAAACTGCCGTTTGCAATTCTACCGATGAAGCAATTTCATAGAAAGGTCTTTGGGATAAGGACTCGGTGTATGAAGCCTCACCACTGACTCTGGGAGATTCCATTACACGGTTAAAATTGGCATAGAACAAGACAAAGCTTAGCCCGATGCCAAGCGCTCCGAGCAAAATGAATTTACCGAACAGCAAAAATAGCTCTTTGATGCTCTTTTGTTCATCGCCAATGATTCGCATTGTAAGGTATAAGACTGCAAAAACCGAAATCAAGAACAGATTGAAAGGCTGTTGAACGGCAGTCAGAGCGACTGCAATCACAAATGCTGTAATATTGCGTTTTTTGATATAACTTTCAATTCCGAATAGAAAAATTGCAAATTGCATACCTTCGGCTGAGAAAAGATACCAAGTGCCGCCGAGAATCATAAAACCCGAAAAGGTCAGCAACAAACTGCCGACAATAGATGAAAATGCGGATAAATCGAGTAATCTGAGATAGCGATAGAAAAAGTAGGCAGCTATGTATAATTTGAGAATTGCCAGAAATAAAATCACATAAGGAATTGCAACCGGATGGAAAAGGAAAAAAAGTATATGCATGGGGTTGCTGAAGACAGCCGGGAACACATTCGAGCCCATACCTTCGGTGAATGTCCAAGTTGGAATCCCGTGCATCCCAAAATAAGTCACGTATCCATAGAAATTCGGGAAAAAGCCCGTTGCAGTGTCACTCCCAATATCAATAAAAAGATATAGAAAATTGTTTGTCAGAAAATTGAAGAAAATCACAAGCACAATGAAGCTGACGGCTCCAAATAAAAAAACGAGTGGTTTGCTTTCAAAAAAAGCAAGGAGCGAAAAGTTTGACTCAGGCTGATTGGTACTACTCATATTTTCAATTCTTTTTCTTTGACAATCAGTTTATAAAATAGCCAATACACAAATTTCTTAGGGAAAAACTGTAAAAACCAAATTATGTTATTCTTTGACATGTCAATAAATGATACTTGATGACCATACTCTTTCATGGCAATCTTGCGTAATCTCACAGAGCGACGAATTATTTCCCTTTGCTTAGTGAAAATCAAATTATTTCCATGAATGCGGTATTTAACTAAATATTCGGGAAGATTTGCGAATTTGAAAATGCCCAATGTCCTTAGCATCAGTTCTAAGTCTTCCGAAGGATCTTTTTTGCCTGTGTAGAAATCTACTTCACGCATTTTATCCATTCGGGCAAACATACAACTATGCTGAATAGGTGTTCGGCTCCAAACAGACTTTTTAATAGATTCGTCGTCTGTCGGGAATGATTTGTTTGCTATTACATTGCCTTCCCTATCAATGATTTTGCAAAATGCACCGCAAATCGAAATATCGGGATTGGCTTCCATGAATTTGTATTGTTTTTCGAGCCTATCAGGCATACAGACATCATCGGAATCAATTCGAGCATAGTATTTGCCTTTTGCTGCCCTCAAGCCAATGTTGCAAGAAACATTGACAAATAGATTAGTTTCGTTTTGGATAATCTTGATACGCGAATCAATAGCAGCATATTTGTCAATAATCTCACGGCTGTTGTCAGTGGAAGCGTCTTCGACTATAATTAGCTCGAAGTCACGAAAAGATTGATTGAGTACGCTTTCAATGGCTTCGGCAATGAATTCGGCACCATTGTAATTCGGCATCAATACTGAAATTTGTACATTATCAATATCCAAATCTCTCTCCCTGATTGTTAAATTTCTTTACTCAAATATAATCAGAAAATCATACAGAGTAAAAATATTATTTAGTTTTAGATAAATTTTTATAATAGCGCACTTATTTCAAAATAATTTTAAATCATTCGAAATGCCGATTTAATAGTAATAATCGGAGGATTAGGCAATATGAATTGTTAAGAATGTGTGAAAATCTAATTTTTTTTCTTACTTTTGAAAATATATCAGAACATTTGGACAATTGATGTGTTATTAGTAATAGGGATGTGTTACAAAATTTTGGAAAGTTTATATAAAATATTACTTGATGATTTTATTCACAAAGTAAAAAACTGATGATGACTGATTCGTTCAGAACCGAAGTCCAAGATGCTGTTCAGCCTTTTGAGTCAATTTCGCTATTAGATTTAGATACGTACAAGCTATTAGACCGATTTGACACAAAGTTTGTACTCCACGCTGATGACCTACAAATGCTCATTTCCCATCTTCAAGATGATTACTCGGCTTTGGAAATAGCCGATGAAAGAGTGTTTCAATACAAAACATTGTACTATGACACTGATGATAATTTGCTTTATCATCTGCACCACAACGGCAAGTTGAACCGCTCCAAAGTGCGTGTACGCGAGTATTCGAGCACAAGCAAGAAATATTTTGAAGTTAAATTCAAATCCAACAAACAAAAAGTTTACAAATCCAGACTTGCAGGCTCACAAATTGACCCTGGACTTAACCATGATAGTATCAGAAAAATTTTAGAAAAGAACAATCTGAACGGTCTCGAACTGAAGTCTAAATTGACTGTAACATATAATCGGATGACTTTTTTGCACAAGTCATTACCGGTCAAGATAACAGTAGATTGGGACTTGTATTTCAAAAATTGTATTAACGAAGGTGAGCTATCCGAGCTTGTCATAGTCGAATTCAAAACAGCAAAACCTTCAGATGCTGCAGAGTTCACTATACTGATGAAAGAATTACAAATACAGGAGTTGCGAGTAAGCAAATATTGTTTGGGAGTGATGCTTTTGGATACTCAGATTAAACGGAACCGATTTAAGCAAAAATTAATGTTTATTAACAAAATGTTAGGAGATAGGAATGGAAGTACCCAGTATTTTAGGGTTTGATTTATACAGCCCCCAAAATTATTTCGATTTTATATTCAGACTTACAATCAACCTCGTAGCCATATTTATTTTGGCACGAAAAATATATTTCAAATACAGACCTAATCGCGATTATTTATTCACTCTCCTTTTATTCAATATCATTGTGTTTTTTGTTTGTTTTTTGCTTAATAAAGTGGTTCTCAGCATTGGTTTTGCTTTCGGCATATTCGCAATATTTTCTATCCTCAGGTATCGAACGCTAACGATTCCTATCAAGGAAATGACATACATTTTCATAGCTATAAGCGTTGCAATCATCAATGCTCTGAGTGAAAATATAATTGGAATAGCCGAATTACTTGTCATAAATGGTGCATTGGTACTGTTAGTTTATTTATTGGAACCGGGCAGAATTAGCAATGAATTATTTAAAATCATTCGTTACGAGAAAATCGAACTTATCAAACCAGAACATCACGCTGATTTATTAGCAGATTTATCTGACCGCACCGGTTTGCAAATTCATCGAGTTGACATCGGAAGAATTGATTTCCTCCGCGATACGGCTCTTATTCGGGCTTATTATTATCCTTCAAACGGCGAGATAAGCAATGATTTCGATTAGCAGTAAAATTTCGGCATTCTTCGCTTTTATACTACTGCTCTATTCTACAAGCGAAGCCACAGCAAAGGATAACGAGCTATGGGCAGGTTACAAATGGCAGTTCCCTCTTACAGAGGATTTGAGCTTGCGCTTTGCCAACGAAGCACGCTTATTCAGAGACGTAACGACAGTCAAACAACTGCTCCAAGACATTGGAGTTCGGTATGATATTACTGATTATCTTGATGCTACATTTTCTTATCGTTTCAGGATGAAACAGCACGATCCCACTGAGCAGCAGTTTTCGCCATTCCACGAAATAAACTTTGCGGCTTCTGCATCTTTCTCCTACGATGAAGTTGATTTTTCGTATAGGGCGCGATTTCAAAAGGAATTTCGTGATGATAAAAAATCAAACGATGAGTATTTTAGAAATAGAATTGTGGCACAAACAAAAATTACCAAACAACTTAGACCTTTTGTATATAGTGAGCTTTTTTATAGATTGAATTATCACAAAGGCGATAGGTTCAATGCGGTTCGATTGGGTTTGGGTATGGATTGGAAAATCACCAATACAACTGCACTTACAGGCTCCTACACCTACGAAGAAGAATTCAATGTTGAAGAACCGGAATTGAGAAATATTTGGGGTTTGGAAATTAGTTTCAATCTTGGAAAGGGTATTTCGTTACTTGATTGACAAATGTTTTTTTTACTTGGATAATTTTATTATTTTGGTAAAAAAATTAATCACATTCAAATTTAAAATAAGATGAAATACCTATTAGTATTCGCATTGATATTAGCAACAGCTTGTTCATCAAGCTATGTCAACGAGTCGGAAGACTATTTCGGTTGCAATTACACGCGTGAACAGTTTATGCGAGAAGCGACAACATCTATGCTTAGGAATGGATTTGAAGTTGTCAGCCATGATTCCGTAAGAGGCAAACTCGAAGTGATGAAGCCTGTCAGAATTGATAGTCGCGAGGCTGAGCTTTATTTCAACTTCAATTATAATGAGTATGAAAGAAAGGTCAGTGTGACGTCAAAGTCCAAAATTTGGAATGAAAACTTGAGTACTGAAGAGGAATTCTACGATCTCAAGAATTATCGTCCTGAAGTAAAATCATATATGATGATTTTAGATAGTATCAAAGTTAATTGCGTAAAAGTGGCTTTCAGAAACTAAATTCCGTTTCCTGAAATTTCGATTTGGTCGTAATAATACCACTTTGAGCCGGATTCAAACTCAACTTTGAATTTAATTTTGGCATTGTGCAATCCCGATTTGGTCGGGTTGAATGCAATTCTTATATCTTCCGAATTAGATTGCGGATTGATAGTCAACGGCAGGTTGACTTCAGGTTCGTTGATAAAGTCACCTTCGTCATCAATTAGTTCAAATTCTGTGATAGTAGCCACGACTGTGGAATTATTGCGGATTTGAAATATTTTCAGACTGAACTGATTAACCTGCGTATCTTCAAAAGCCAAATCATTTGCATAAACATGGGCTACTTTTGCCGTCAATATTACTTTGGGGTTTTTATGTGTAGGATAGACAAGTGTATCGTGATAATGACCTGATTTATCGCTTTGAAATCGAAGCTTAAAATCCTTGGTGTAACCTGTTGTGAATTCTTTTTCGAGAGTTACAGGGAAATACAAATCGATAAAACTTGTTAAAGTTTTGAGCTTGGGGAAATTTGCATCTATGACAATTACTTGTTGGTCTGTAATATTAGTCATGGTCAAATCAATCTCAAAGACTTGATTGGGGCGTATCACATCCGTAGTGATATTACTTGGTGTGATAAGGAAGTTTGGAGGTACATCGTTAGGGTCATATTTCACTTTTTTATCTCTTGTAGCATCAACTGACGCAGGGTCTTGGCATCCACCTAAGACCGACACAAAAAGTAAAACTATTAACAGTCTAAAAATCATTATAATGATGCTCCAATTCCAATGCTATAACCTAATTTTTGAGTCATAAACCATTTGCCATTTTTCCAATCGCCGCGCGATGGATAAAACATAGCACTATAATCCAATCCAACATTTACCACGAAATTATCAGAAATCATGTATCCAATTCCGCCACCTAATTTTCCTAATGGACCTACATTCGATGCACCCATAAGTAAATTAAACTCCGGAATGACTCCTGAATTACCAATTTCTGCGAATACATATTTATAAGTACCTGCATACCATGTACTATTGTAACTTTGCTTGTAATCATAAATGATTTCACCTTCTTGTTGATCAAATTGCATCATAAAATTCTCTTGCCCAACTGCAAACCCAACTGAGTGATTTTTGCCAACTTTGTAATTAGCACCAATACTGAAATTATTCATGATTGGCTCATTACTAGCGGCTAAATCAAAATTTGGGAAAGAATAAGCACCAAATTTTTTGAAAGACAAACTAACGTTTGATAAAAATCTTCCCAAAGATGTATAATTCGGGGATTGGACAACACCATAGGAGTTCGCACCGCCAAAATCAAAATAATTGGCATTGTATGGGTGGCTATTGTCAATAGCTCTAAAGTTTGACTCTTTTGCAGACAAGTTATCATTATTCAGTAATTGAGCCAATTCATCCGACAAATCATCTTGTACAGGGATTACAACAGCATTCCGGTTTGATGCGGCTAAACCGGATTGACTATTCACACGGCGTGAAGTACTCGAATTATTAGCTGAATTGGTGCTCACCGTTTCATCTTCGCTTTGGCTGCTCATTATCGGGTATTGTGGTGCCGATGATTCTGAAGTCAACAAAATTTGGCGCATCTCAGAATTAGAATTTGAATCATTAAACTTACTGAATATCATAAGCCCAATCAACAGAACTAATGACGAAACCGATGCTATACGTAGCCAAGAACCGGCAAAGATTGCCGAGTAGAAAGCGGGAGAAAAGATACGCTCGATTAGTGTTGGCGTTGCGAGCCCAACCTTAGTCAGAATCTTTTCTTTCAGGAAGTCCGGAGCTGCCATCTGCTTGTTACGGAAAGTATTCTTAATCAACATCAACTGATTAAACTCTTCCTGCATATCCGGATTTTGAGCTAATTCGTAGAAGAGTGTCCCGAGCTCTTCTTTAGAGAGTTCACCATCAATAAATGCGGTGAGTTTCTCATCAGGTTTCAAAAATTCATGCTCTTTCATAAAATATCTCACTTTTTAATAATTAATTTTCATTTTGTATATCGTCAATGTAAGGCGTCATAATCTCTCTAAGTTTCTGTTTGCCCCTGAATATCCTTATTCTGACTACCGAAACAGTCACATCGAGAGCAAAGGCGATGTCTTTGTAACTCATATCCATGAACTCTTTCATCACTATCACTTCACGGAAATCTTCAGGCAAAGCATCTAGTGATGTATGGAGTATATCTGCAATCTCATTATTCTCGATTTTTGTGTCGTTGTATTCATAATGAGATTCATCGAAGGGAACTTTGACTACTTTCCCTCGTGTTTTTTCATTCAAGCACAAATTTCTCGCGATTCTAATCAAATAACCTTGAACATTTGACATTTCGTCAATTTTTTGGACAGATTCGTAAAATTTTATAAAAATATCTTGAAAAATGTCTTCCGACATATTACTTGAATTAAGAACTTTTCGGCAATAAGTATAGATTTTATTTGCGTAACGCGAATAAATTTCATCAAAGGCTTGTCGAGATACCGTTCTATCCTTAGATTTCAGATATACAAAAAGCTCTTCGTCTGTCTTATGTGCAAATTTTTCCAACATATTTTTATTTTTAACATACCTTCTATATGTATAAACAGTTGAAAAGCAAAAATGTCACACCTGAAAGTGATTTTTTTTTTTATTTTTTTGGAAAGGTGAGAATAAATGTGGAACCTTCGTTCATTTTTGATTGGATTTCGAGCGTTCCGTGATGATATGCAAGCAATTCATTCACAAGCAAAAGCCCCAAGCCCGTACCGGATTCGTTCATAGTTCCCGGAGCAGAGTAACTTTTTTCTTTTCTCTTGAGCGTATCAATTTGTTCCTGAGTCATCCCAACTCCGAAGTCAGTAATATTAATTTGGATTGAATTTTCGTTCTCGAAAGCTTTGATATGTATTTCGGAGTTGATTTGCGAAAATTTGATTGCGTTATTGACAATGTTTCGTAATATTGTTGAGAGCATGTTCAAATCGGCATAAATTGGTTGTTCCGTGTCTATGGAACTAACAATTTTGATTTGTTTATGGCTAGCATTTATCCGGAACAAGTCCGTAGTGTTGTCTATTAAACCTTTGAGATTGATGTGTTCCGGATTGTACGATATCAAATCCCTTTGTGTGAGCGACCAAAGTAAAAGATTTTGGAGCAAATCATTCAAATTTTTTGCAGAATTCAGAATCTCCAGATTGAGATTGTCGTATTCATCATCATCGAATTCGATTTCCTTGTCCTTAATTAAACTCGAAATTCCGATTATCACGCTCAGCGGATTTCTGATATCGTGTGCAATTATAGACAGGAACTTATCTTTGGTCTCATTCAGTTGTTTTAATTTAACAGCATTTTGTTCCAGGATTTGATTAGATTGTTCCAATTCATCGTTTTTCTTTCGGACCAACGCTGCGAGTTTCGATACGGCATGATATCTGTTCCAGATTATGACAGCAATTATTATCACCAAAAAAATCGTGATGAGAAGATATGTGGATTTAGTTTGATTTTTGCTGTTTTCCCTGCTCAATATCGAAATTTGGGCTTCTTTTTTGTCTAAATCCATTTGCGTTCTCATCTTCGACATTTCGTCGTTGTAGATGTTCTTACTCAGTGAATCACTATACTCTTTATGGAGCATAAGGAACTCAAAGGCTTCTTTGTAATTGCCATTTTCCGAGTAAAACAGGGCAAGCACCTGGGCACCTGTACTCATAAATTGCAATGAACCAATTGACTTAGCACTGTCATAGCTCTCTTTCGACATTTTGATAGCTTGTGCGATGTTGCCGGAATCGAAATAATCATATGCTAAATTGAATTGACATGATAGAAGTGCTGATTTCAAATCATTGCTAGAATAATAGTCAATTGCTTTTTGATAATATGGGATTGATTTGTTGTAATCTCCTTTATGGGAGTAAATATTACCAAGGTTGTTGTTTATATTGGCTATATAGTTCAAATTACCAACTTTTTGAGCATTTTCAATAGCCTGAAGATATAGTTTGGCTGCAGAATCAGAGTTGTTTTGCTTTTCTTCAATCATTGCGAGATTTGATAGTGTCCCTGCAACTCTATTAATATCTTTTGTAGATTCTGCAATAGTCAAACATTCTTGGAATTTTTCTTTTGCCGCGTCATAATCTCCCAATTCATAAAATAGCAATCCGAAATCTGTTGTGATTATTGAATAGGATTGCAAGATGAAGGATATGGAATCCTTCTTTTTTTGTTCATAATTGTCGAATTCTTTTGAATACTTGGAGATTGTGTCTTTGTTGAACATGGAGTATGCTTTGAGGCTTAGTTCCATTGCCTTGTTATAATTGGAGCTTCGTTGCTCAAGCAGCGATAGCTGAGATAATGCAAATGCGTAGCTTACTTTTTTGTCTAATTTATCAAAAATCATTATAACTTTTTGAATAGTATCCTTAGCCTCTTGGTAACGGTCAGTCAAAGTCAGAAAGTAGGCATAATTGCTCAATACCTTTCCGATTTTGAATTCATCACCGTAATTGTAAGCTTTTTCAAGCAGAGTTTTATACAACATAGTTCTTTCATCAACAGTCAGAACATGTGTACCACCTAATACATTTTCAATATAGGTGATTTGATCAACTCCCTTTTTTTGGTTAACAATAACTAATAAACTATCAATTGAAGATTTTGAAACGTAGAAATTGGATAGGGCAACAATTATGATTGTAAATAAAAACTTGGACACAATGTTAATTTTCATAAGTATATATATATTGTAAAATCAATACGGTAAAAATATGAAGAAATTTTGTTGATGACAAAATTTTTTTGACCTTTTACGATTTTACATTAAAATAATTTTTGATTATTAATCAAGAAATTAGTTTTTCAATCTTTTTGGGGAATTTAAGTATAAAAGCTGTGCCTTCGTTGAGTCGGGATTTGATTTCGAGTTTTCCGTTATGATAGGACAATAATTCAAAAACAAGAATCAATCCTAATCCAGTACCTGTTTCGTTCAAAGTACCCGGTGCAGAATAACTTTTTTCCTTGTTCAAAATTGAATTTATTTGTTCTTCGGTCATACCCACGCCGTAATCAATGATTTCAATTGTTGCAGTATCTTGAGTTTCGTATGCTTCTATTTTGATTTCCGAATTGAGTTGGGAGTATTTGATAGCATTACTGATTAAATTTCTCAATATAGTAGAAATCATATTTAAATCGGCAAAGATTTTCAAACCTTCTGTTATTTGCAAATTCATTTTGATATGTTTGTGGCTTGCATTGAGTTTGAATAAGCTGAAGATGTTATCAACTAAACCTTTGAGATAAATTTTTTCGGGATTGAAAGAAATTAAATCTCGTTGAGAAAGCGACCAAAGCAAGAGATTTTGGAGCAAATCATTCAGATTTATTGCTGAATTGAGAATTTCAGAATTCAGTTCGTCGTATTCAACAACATCAAACTCGATTTGCTTATCTTTGACCATGCTTGAGATTCCGATAATTACGCTCAGTGGGTTTCTGATATCGTGAGCAATAATTGAGAAAAATTTGTCTTTCGTTTCATTCAGTTGTTTCAACTTTATCGAATTTTGTTCAAGAATTCCATTTTTTTGCTCCAATTCTTCATTCTTCTTTTTGACCAAATTGGCTAATTTGGAAATAGCATGATACCTATTCCATAAAAGTATAGCTAATAAAGCTATGAGCACGATGCTAATCAATAGTGAATTGAATTTCGATTCTTTTTGTTTATTTTCGGCACTCAGAAGTTGGATACGAGTTTCTTGGCGGTCGAATTCCAATTGCGTTTGTAATTTGGAAACATTTTCGTTATAAAGATGCAAATTTAATGAATCTGAATATTGCTTGGATAATCTGTTGAATTTAAGTGCCTCTTTGTAATTACCAAGAGAATCATAAATTAATGACAACAAATCCGCTCCATTTGACATAAAATTGAGCGAACCGATGCTAACAGCAGTATCATAAGATGATTTACTCAATTCTAATGCTTGTTGGAAATTTTTCAAATCCACTTGGACTTTGGCAATATTTAATCTTACCATAATTACCCCAAGCCTACGATTTAGAGCCAAGTTGATGTCTAAAGCTTTTTGATAATATTCTAAAGATTTGTGATGTTGCTGCATTTGGGAATATACGTTTCCTAAATTGTTTACTATACTTGCTTCATAACTCTTATTTCCGGCTTTAACAGCATTTTCGAGGGCTTCCAAGTATAAATCTGTGGCTAAGTCGAGATTTTTTTCATCTCGCTCGACCATTGCCAAATTTGACAGTGAACTTGCGATTCTATTTGCGTCATTTTGTAATCTTGCGATTGTCAGACACTCATCGAATTTCTCACGCGCAGATCGCATATCTTGGAGTTCGTAATGCAAAAGTCCGAAATCTGTTAGCATAATAGCATAAATTCGGACAATTCGTGAAATTGAATCCTTTTCATTGTCCTTAAATTTATTAATATTCTTTAAATAGCTCTGTATAGTATCTTGTGGGATAATTGTGTTGATTTTCAAGTTATATTCAATTGCTTTATCAAAATCCGAAAGCCTTTGATATGCCAAAGCTAATTGCGAATACGTGAATGCTTCCTCAATTTTGCGATTTAATTGATGGAAAATTTGTTGAGCTTTCAATATGGTATCAATGGCTTCATGGTATTTATCTATAAAAGTCAAATGATATCCGTAGTTGCTCAACGCTCTGGCAATGTTATATTTATCGCCACTTTCATTTGCTTTTTGGAATAATACTTCATACAACTTATCTTTGTCGTTTGCTGATAAGGAAGAAAGATTGCCAACTAATGAGTTGATATATGGAATTTGCTCGGATTTCGGTTTGGACTCAACAACTATTAACAAACTATCAATGTTTGATTTAGATTCTGTGAAATTTAACATGACAAATACTATGGCTGCAATAAAGAACTTTGATTGTGCGTTAATTTTCATATGTACTAAAAAATTTATAATAAATATATTTAAGATTGACTAATTTAATGAGAACAAAAACTTTTATCCTTATAACGTTTGTATATGCAATAACATTGTTTGCTGATTCACCCAAAACAGGAACAATTATTGTTGAAGTTGAGGGCTTTGGCAATGAGAAAGGAATTGTGTTTTCGCACTTATATTCTGAACAATTAGCTGAATTCTTCCCTACAAAATCTTCAAAATCATTACACAAACGAATAGTAAAAGTTAATAATTTTCGTGCCACAATTATCTATGAAAACATTCAGTATGGCACTTATGCTCTTACTGTTCATCACGACGAAGACGATAACAAGCGTATGAATCGAAATTTTATTGGTTATCCGAAGGAAGGCTTCGGTTTATCTAATAATCCGACTATCTTTTTGAGTGTGCCCGATTTTGACGAGTGCAAATTTGAACTCCGCAAAGATACAATTGTGGTTAAAATCAAATTGAAATTTGTATAATTTTTTTTTGATTCAACATTCAACCTTGCTTTTTGAAAGATTCTCTTTGCTTTTTCTTTTGCCGTTCACAATCAATCTTGCACCCGAATTATTGCTCAAATAGAACCAAATCCATTCAGACATCACAAATAGACGATTTCGGAAGTCAATCAAAAAGAAGATATGAATAAATGACCAAATAAGCCACGCAATCAAGCCTTTGGAATGAAATTTCCCAATGACCGAAACTGCTTTTGCTTTCCCGATTGTAGCCATCATGCCCTTATCGCGGTATTTGAAATGCTTCGATTTGCCATGTAAAATGACATCGGCGACAAATTTGGCTTGTTGCATGGCAGCAGGAGCAATTCCCGGGACTTCTTTGCCATCCTCATCGGTGCAAAACGCTGAATCTCCAATCACGAAAACGTTTTCATTTCCGGGAATATTCATATACTTATCTACTATTGCTCTGCCAATCTTATCCATTTGAGTATCCAAACATTTTATTAGCGGCGAGGCTTCGTTTCCTGCTGCCCATATCACATTAGCGGCTTCGATTGTGCCATTATTTGTTGTAACAACATTTTCGGAAATATCGCTTACACGAGTATTTAATCTGACTTCGACACCCATATTTTCGAGTGCGGATTTAGTATAATCCGAAAGTGCATCAGGATAGGCACCCAGCAATTGCGATGAAGCATCCACAAGTATGACCTTTATCTCATTTTCAGCAATCAATGGGTAATCCGGCAATAGAGTTCTCCGTGCAATTTCGGCAATAGCACCTGCCATTTCAACACCGGTTGGACCACCGCCGACTATAACAAATGTTAGATTTTTTTGCTTGTCGTGACGCGAAGCGCTCATCTCGGCCCTTTCAAAGGATTCAATCAAATTTTCGCGAATTTTCAAAGCGTCTGTGATTTCTTTCAATCCCGGAGCAAATTTCTCCCATTGATTATTTCCGAAATAGGAATGACGCGAGCCGGGCGCCAAAACGAGATAATCATAACTGACAGAACCTTCATTTAGTCGGACTGTTTGCGTGTAGGTATCAATCGAAACAGCCTCGTTCATGATTATTTTTATGTTTGGCGAATATCGGAAAATCGAGCGAATTGGTGCGGCAATATCAGCTGGGGAAAGAGCAGAGCTTGCAACCTGATAAAGCAGTGGTTGGAATAAATGGTGGTTGTTGCGGTCTATGAGAGTGACATCAATTTTTTTCTTATTCAATGATTTTGCCAGCTCCAAACCACCGAAACCTGCACCTATTATCACTACCCTTTTGTTATTTATCTTATTCAATTATTGCTCCCATTTTAACATCAACATCACAAACTTCCTTAAATAATGTTACGTATATGTCAACAAATTATTGCAGGGCTAAGAATATTATTATTCACATATAAATTTCGTAGGAGGGTGCGCCTATTAGATTAAGAATTTGTTAAAAATCAATAATTGAATATTTCTATCAAACTATATTTTACTTGATTTCATTAGTTACATCTCCGCATGTAAGCATGGACTTACCGAAGTACGGATTCTTTATTTCCTTTTCCGAACTCAGCCAATCGGCTCCTTTGTTATCATTTGCCATTGGGCAATGTTGGATGTACAGCGTTTTATTAAAGGGGTTGAAAGTGTTTGTCATTTCAATCATAGTCACGGAAATATGCCGAAATTTCTCTCTGACTTCTTCCAGATTTGATGAATGAGGCACGTGTAGCAGATTGCTTAGTAATTCTTTTTCGAATTTCATCCACTTATTGTGTGATTCACCTTTAAATAAAGTCATATCCACTTTTGCAAGATTTTCTTGCATGGAAACAGCCTCCTTTTTAGCATTTTCCAAATTATCAGCTACCAGAGCGTCTTTCAGTTTTAAGTATTGTACATAAATAGGTTGAAGTGCATTTTTTGCCTGCTGAGCGATAGACTTAGTCTCATTTACTTGCTCAACTTGTTGTGTAGCAGGAGCTTTACTGTCTTTCGTTTCTCCATGGTCGTGTCCTGTGATTACTGCACCTCCTTCCGGGCTCATCATGCTGGGTTTACCTGCAAGTTGGGCAGCGGCATCAATACTGAAGGTTCCGCTAACAGCAATTTCTTCGCCTTCCTGTAAACCGCTTTCCACAATATAACTTTCTCCCAGTGTGGTACCTAAAGTTATCTCACGCATAATAAAACTTACTCCGTTTTCGGTTTCTGTTTTGATGTAAACAACCGAACGCTTACCTGTCCACATTACAGCAGTTTTCGGCACAACAAGCGCATTAGAGCTTGTCTTTAGTTTTGCTTCAACCACACCTGACACGAACATTTCAGGCATAAGATTTCCATTGGTATTGTTATACTCTACTCTTGCTTTCGCAACCCTTGTTTTTGGGTCAATTATCGGGTCTAAATATGAAATATTCCCCTCAAAACTTTTCCCGGGAATGGACGCTATTGTGAATTGAACCTTGTCACCTTTTTTTATCCATGGCATATCTGATTCATATATATCAAATAAAACCCAAACCTTAGTCAGATTGGTAATTTCATAAATTGTTTCTCCTTTTCGGACATAATCGCCCAGATTGATTGTTTTTTTTGTCACGTATCCGGAAACATCTGCTTGTATTGGGAATTCTTCCAGTATTTTACCCGATTTTAGTATTTCGTCAATCCGATTATCGGAAAGTTTCCAGTTTTTCAACTTTTCTTTGGCAGCAAGAAAAAGCTGAGGTTGGGTTTCCCGGATTTTCTGTGCTTCAAATAACTCTTCTTGAGCCATTACCAAATCAGGAGAATAAATGTTAGCAATGTTTTGCCCTTTGTTTACAAACTCGCCGGTGAAATTCACAAATAGTTTTTCTATCCTGCCGGGAATATGTGATGATTGTGAATATGCCAATCGTTCATCAGCCTGCACTTTTCCATTTAGCCGAACTTGTTTTACGGGATTCATTTTGCCAACAAAAGCAGTGCTTACATTGGCTAATTTCATAGCAGTTGGAGACATTATGATTGCTTTTGGGTCAAGTTCACTGTTTTGGTCATCCTCCAATGGAATTAAATCCATTCCGCAAATGGGACAATCGCCTGGTTCGCTTTGCCGAATTTGCGGATGCATAGAGCAAGTCCAAATAGTTTCCGATTCATCGCTTACAGAATGATTGTGTTCATCGGCACTTGTTTGTCCGGATGTGCTGAAAAGTAGCCATCCGAGCAGTAAGCCAACCGCAAGTGTACTTACGGCTATTATAACAGTTGTTTTATTTATTTTTTTCATTTTAATTCGATTTTGATGTTATATAATCCAATTTTGCTATTGCTGTGTGGTATTGAGTCAAAGCTGTGGCTCTCATTTTTCGGTATTTCAGTAATTGTTGTTGCATTCTAAGTACCTCTTCGAACTCCTTACCGGAATTACCATATGATGTAAAGATTAAATTCAGTGATTGTTGTGATAATTGTATTTGTTGTTCATAAAGTGATAATAGTTGTCTTTGTTGTCGAATCTCAAACCACACCATTTCATAATTTGAAATTAGTGAATTTGTTAAATCAATCTTTTGATACATATAGCTTTCTTGCATTAATTTTGCTTCTGCCTCGGAAGCATCGTATTTTCCTCTGAAAATGGGAATGCTAATACTTATCATCGGCATTATTGCATCTTTGCCGTTATCCGGCATTACTATATCACGACGTTCACCCACCATCACATAATCTAATCCAATACCGAATTTTGGCATACCTTGCTTTTGTGCAGACAGTTCTCCGGCTTCGCTCGCCTTTATTTTCAAGTCTAATGATTTCAAAATTGGATTGGCGGAAATCAATGAATCCTTACGGAAATCATCGGTGAAATAGTCCGTTTTGAGCGAATCGGTAATTATTACCTTCTCATTTTCTGACCTATTCAATAGTTTATTGAAAGTGGTTAATAACGGCTTTTCTTTATCAATCAAAATATTCAAATTAGTCTGTGCATCCTTGAGCATAATTTCCACCCTTAAAATATCAACCATTGTTCCAATTCCGTTTTCAAATTTTTTGGTTGAAATGTTTTTGTATGATTCAAGTATATCTATGTTTTCCTTTTCAATGGCTATCAAATCATTTAGCTCATACAATGGATAGTATGCAGCAGCCACCTGAAAATATAATTTGTTTCGGGCATCCAGAAAATTTTGGAATTTTGCTTCTGCAATTAATGCTGCGGCATCACCCTGAGCATTTAATGTACCAAACCATGGAAACATTTGTACAAGTGAGAACCTTGCTTGTTGTGGTCCAACTCGTGTTTCTACCGGAGAAATAAAGTACCCGAAAGTAAATGTTGGGTCAGGCAGCGAATTGACTTGTGATACTTTTTGTAATGCAGCCTCGTATTCCTTATATACTGACAGCAAGCCCGGATTGTTTTCTGCAGCTATCTTAAAAGAGTCGTCCAGCGTTTGGGCAAAGCACCATGAGTTACACAAAAGTGCGACGATTATTATTTTTGTTATATAGTTCATGATGATTGTCTTTTAAGTTTATATTCTTCACGCATACAATAAAGAGTAGGGACGATAAAGTATGTAATTGCAGCTACTATCATACCCCCGAATGCCGGAATTGCCATTGGAACCATTATGTCAGAACCACGACCGGTTGAAGTAAGTACGGGCAGCAGAGCAATTACAGTGGTAGCGGTCGTCATTACAGCAGGTCGGATTCGGCGCTCTCCTGCTTCTGCAACAGCCTGCTTTATCCCATTTATACTATTGGTAGGGTTTCGTTCAAAACTCTGGTCGAGATAAGTTCCCATAAGAACACCATCATCGGTTGCTAATCCAAAAAGGGCTATAAAACCAACCCAAACGGCTACACTCAGGTTAACGGTGTGCATTTGGAACAATTCACGCATATTCATTCCAAATACAGAAAAATCGGCGAACCAACCCTGTCCGTATAACCAAAGCATTATAAAACCTCCGCTGAAAGCCATAGCGATACCGGAAAAAATCATGAGTGAAGTGGTTACTGATTTAAACTGAAAATATAAAATCAGAAAAATAATCAGTAACACAATAGGTACAATGATTGATAATCGCTTTTCTGCACGTACTTGATTTTCGTAGCTTCCTGAAAATTTGTAATTCACACCTGCCGGAACAATGAGTTCACCGTCATCAATTCTACGTTGAATCATTTCTTGGGCATCGTTCACCACATCTACTTCGGCAAATCCTTCCCTCTTGTCGAAAAGCACATAAGCTACCAGAAAAGTATTTTCGCTTTTTATAGCTTGAGGTCCACGTACATATTCGATATTAACCAATTGCCCAAGTGGTATTTGAGCCCCTGTTGGTGTTGGAATAAGAATATTTCTTAGCGATTCGGGGTCGTCGCGTAGTTCTCTAGGGTAACGTACCCTTATTGGGAAACGCTCGCGTCCTTCAACCGAAGAGGAAATCTTCATTCCGCCAATCGCGGTTTCAATTGTTTGTTGGACATCTTCAATGTTTAAGCCGTATCTGGAAATTTCATCACGATTGATATTCAGATGAATGTAGGGTTTACCTACAATCCGGTCGGCAAATGCAGCTTCTGCTTTTACAGATGGAACTTCTTTAAGAATAGCTTCCAACTTTAAACCAAATTGCTCGATAGTTGCGAGGTCAGGTCCAAAAATTTTAATGCCCATAGGCGCCCGCATTCCGGTCTGTAACATTACAAGTCGGGTTTCAATAGGTTGTAATTTTGGAGCCGAAGTAACACCCGGTATTTTTGATACCGCCACTATTTCATTCCAAATATCATTGGATGATTTGATGTGTGCACGCCAGTTTCGGAAATAGCTGCCATTTTCATGAGGTATCAGTTCATTTGTTGAAATACCACGTAAGAGTAGCTCTTCATTGGTCAATGTATCTCCGTTTACAAGTATAAAACGGTTATTTTTATCTGTTTTAAATCTTTTGCGATGCCCCTTTTCATTGAGTACATATTCCGATTTGTAGTTGATTAAATTCTCAAACATGGATACAGGTGCCGGGTCAAGTGCCGATTCAACTCTACCCAACTTACCCACGGCAAGTTCCACTTCAGGGATGCCTGAAAGCAACATATCCAATTGAGCTACAACTTTCCGGTTAAATTCGACGCCCGAATGAGGCATTGATGTTGGCATAAGCAAGAAGCTACCTTCATTTAGTGAGGGCATAAACTCTTTCCCAATACCCGGGAAAGTATGGGTTAATCCCGACCAAACAGAATTAGTTCTGACGTTCCAGCCAACCTGATCTGTTCCTTTTGCTAAAAACCCAAAAACGCTCGAAAAGCCCATCCAGATATTTACTGCCAAAAGAATTAAAAAGGTCGGAATAAGGAGAAATATCACTTTATTGTTAAGACACCATAGCAATATATTTTTGTAGAAATATTGTAATAGCCCAAATGCTCCCAGAATTAAACCAACCAACAAGGCAACAAAAATAAAGTTAAGTATAAGACTCTTACCAGCTCCAAGCGGTAACCAGTAATTTGCCAAAAGCCATATTACGCCGATAACAACTAAAATCAATTCTGCATTATCTACAACTTTACGATTAAAACGACTCTTAAACAGTTCCTTATCTTGGATTAGTGGTTTGATTAATCCGATTAATCCAAACAACATAAGCAAGATACCCGCCCATAACATTCCAATTAATAATCCAATAATACCCACTAAAACAAGGATAAAATTTACCAATTTAATAAGACGGGGATTTTTGATTTTAAAACCAAAAAACCAATGTGCCAATGTGGGTAAAATGAATAAGGCAACAATAAGTGCAGCAACCAAAGCAAAGGTTTTGGTAAAGGCAAGAGGACCAAATAATTTACCTTCGGCAGCCTGCATGGTAAATACAGGAATAAAACTCACAATGGTGGTCGAAACCGCAGTAAGAATTGCAGAGCTTACTTCCGCCGAACCCTTATATATGGTAGTAATTAGCTTTTGTTCGGGCGGAGCTTCATCAAGGTGTTTTATTACATTCTCAGTAAGGATAATGCCCAAATCAACCATCGTCCCAATAGCTATAGCAATTCCCGAGAGGGCTACTATATTGGCATCAACCCCAAAATAACGCATCGCAATGAAAACCATGAGTACTGCAATTGGCAATAGGCTCGAGATGAGCACCGATGCCCTCAGATTATAAATCATTACGATAATTACCAAAATGGTAATTAATATTTGGAGTGACAAAGCCTCTTCCAATGTCCCCAAGGTCTCATAAATTAGTTCCGAGCGGTCGTAAAAAGGTACAATTGTTAGTTGGCTCACTACTCCATTTGCAAGGGTTTTTTGGGGCAATCCCGGCGAAATCTCCTTAATTTTATCTTTTAAATTATTAATAACTTGTAGTGGGTTCGCACCGTATCGGGCAACAGCAACACCGCCCACCACCTCGGCTCCGTCTTTGTCAAGCACACCTCGACGAGAGGCTGGTCCAAGTGTAACAAAAGCAATATCCTTAATGCGAATAGGGACATTGTCCTGAACAGCAACGACCGCTTTTTCAATATCTTCTACACTTTTTACATAACCTAAGCCGCGAACAAGATACTCAGCCTGATTGATTTCTATGGTTTTTGCACCTACATCTCGGTTTGATTTTTGGACAGCCTGCATTACTTTATACAGGGGAATATTATATGCTTTCAACGCATCGGGATTTACATCAATTTGATATTCCTGTACAAAACCACCTATGGAAGCCACTTCCGAAACTCCTTCGGTTGCATTCAGTCCATATTTTACATAGAAATCCTGAACGGTACGGATTTCATGCAAATCCCATCCACCGGTTGGATTTCCTTCTTTATCTCGCCCTTCAAGCGTGTACCAATAAATTTGTCCCAAAGCAGTGGCATCGGGTCCCAATGTGGGTTGGACATCATCCGGCAACAAACCTGACGGGAGCGAACTCAATTTTTCAAGGATGCGAGAGCGTGACCAGTAAAATTCTATGTCTTCATTAAAGATAATATAAATGCTCGAAAACCCAAATATTGAGGAACTCCTAATAGTCTTTACTCCGGGAATACCTAACAAATAGGTAGTTAACGGGTAGGAGATTTGGTCTTCAATGTCTTGGGGTGAACGCCCTGCCCAAGGAGTAAAAACAATTTGTTGGTTTTCACCAATGTCGGGGATAGCATCTACCGGAACCGGATCGGATGGCAAGCCTCCAACTTCCCAACCAAATGGAGCGGTAACAATACCCCAGGCTATTAAGCCAAGCAGTACAAGTACCGTAACTAACTTATTCTCTAAAAAGTATTTGATTATTTTATTTAGCACAAAATTTCCTTTTCCTAATTGTACTTGCCATTTATTTGCTTAGAGCCCGGAATATATTAATACTTATTAATAATCATTATTCCTTAACTTCAAAACCATTATCCTTTAAATTCCCGATTGCTTCTTTGATTTTTACTTTTTTTAATTTCATTCCGCAAAGAGGGCACTTACCGGGTTTGTCTGATATGACGTTCCAGTCCATCGGGTCTTGATAAACAAATCCATCCTTATCAACATCTATTTCATAGACATCAATAATACCTTTTCTGATTATTGTATTATCACCACCATCATCAGTGTTATGCTTTCCATGGTCAGAATGACCGGAGTGATTTCCATGACCTTGCATCATACTACATTGTGCATTAAGATTTGTTGCTGATAAAGCAACGAATAAAGCTGTTCCAAGAATAATTTGAAAAACGGTTTTTTTTAGATTGATTCTAAACATTTTCTTTTCCTTTTTATTTATTTAAAATAAGATTCCTGACGATTGAATAAGATTTTGTATTCAATGTGAGAAAATATATGCCTGACGGCAATTCAGAGCCGTCAAAATTGATTTGATGTATCCCTTCAGTTTGAAATTCATTAGCAATTGATATAATCAGAGCAGCATTGATATCAAGAAGATTGATAATTACATCTTGATTTTCAGGCAGCCAATAATTTATAACAGTTGATGTATTAAAAGGATTTGGGGATGCTTGCAACTGTAAACTGTTGTTTTCGGATGATTCATGAACAGCAGAAACAGAACTGACAAATATTTCAATAGGAACCATTATCGGTTCATGATGTGGATCGCCAATTATGATGTCAGCTTTGTATGTTCCTATATCGAGTCCCGTAGCATCAACTATCATTTCAATTTCCATGATTTCAGAAATTTTTATTTCACCGGAAGTTGAACTAAAACTAATCCAAGGCTCAGAAGCGCTTAGTTGGTAGTCCAAGCGGCTCGTAGGTCCGTCATTTGTTATATGCATTGTGAGGTCATTCATTTGACCTTTAATAACAGTATCAAAAATTTGTTGGGGATGTACAGATAAGCTCGCATAAGTATGCAACGAGAGAAAAGCCATAAAAATCACTATCATCATCAATATTTTTATTATCGACATTTATTTACCTACAGTATTCATGAATAAAGAAACAACTCACTATATATATTAAGTAACGGTAACAATTCTATCTACTAAACTTAAGTTGAAGTCAATACAAGTTACTTAGTAGAATATATAAAATGCAGGCAGAGTTTTTACCTCTCTGCCTGCAAAAAGTCTTAATTCCCTCTTGTTCGGAAATGTGTTATGATATTTGAATTGTCCGGTCCCTTTTTATGACAATCACAATCCTTCATACCCATTCCCCTTGACATCATTTTCCTTTCTGTCATTATTGATTTCATATGATTCATTACTTGGCTATCCATAAACACCATGTAGTCGGTGTCAGCTTCAAAACCGGAATCAGGCATGAACTGGCACTTAGTATTATCGGAATTCCACTCAAAAGTACCTTTTATACAGTGGTTTTCTTTTAGATGTGCCATCATTGTACCATCGGACATCATTGAATTCATGTCCGAATGTTCCATTTTTTTTCCATCAATATATTCAATATTCGAGATAGCATTTTGGTTGATTATGACCAAATTATCTTCAATTATGTTAGCATCCACCGGGGCAGCAAATTGGAGGATAATTGGCTCATTGATTCCAATTTCTTGAGAATCATTCGGGGTAATAGTTAAAAAATTCCCAACATACTGATTTGATGGATTGCTATCCATCATATTACTGCAGCCTAAAAATAAGGCAGTTGATATTAGCAATAAAGCTATTGTAATTTTAAGTGTTGTTTTCACTTTTTCACCTTTTTAAGTTAGTAAAAGTTTTTAATAAGTAAAGAAAAATTATACAGTCTTTCCTATGAGATAGAGTTCCGGAATTGAGACTCTAACTCTGAGAATTTATACTGATTATGATTGGCTCATTGTTATGCACTCTGCAGCACATTTTTTACAAGCTTCCGCACAATCCTTACAACATTCAAGATGTGAAGCATGTTTACTGCATTCAGCAGCACATGCTTCACAAATTTCAGCACACAAAGCACACAGTTTTTGACTAAACTGTGAGTCCCTAGCCTCAAATCTTGCACAAAGGGCGCAGATATCGGCACAGTCGCGGCATAATTCTATGCATTTTTGATTACCGTCTTTAATACAGTCGGTAATACATTTTTCGCAAGCAACCAGACACGCTAAACACGCGTCTATACAATTTGAATTTGTCATTTTAATGACTCCTCTCATTAATTATTTTGAGAACCTTGGTTAATCCAAGCTTGAATTTTAATTCTTTCACAATCTGAACCGGTAAAATGGTGGCTTCTTGATAAAATTCGATTACTAATTTTGACTTTGTTAGATTTAATATTGTCGAAATCTTCAAGATTAACACCACCGTACATTGATGAATTATTATGACATGAAATGCAATCGTCTAATAATGATTTGACAGTAATAGAGTACGATACATTCAACGTATCACAATCATTATCTATCAATATTGGGTCAACGATTGCAATTTCATCTCTTTCGCATGAAATTAGCACAATTGCGAATACCAGAAGTAGCATTGAAGCACTTCTAATAAGAAATTGCCTGCATTTGTTTATATACAGTTTCATTTCCAGTCTCCTATGACCTATAAATACAAATTTGCTTTTTCAGGCAAATCTAATAAGATTTTTAAGATTTAATTTTTAATATTCTATAAAAAAAGGGGAATTTGCTAAAGTAAATTTAGCAAATATCAAAGGCGGGAATGTCTGATTCATCATCAGATTGAGATGTAGTATGGATATACGATATGATAAAATCATTCGGTTCCTTGAGCGGGAATTGTATAACTTTGATTTTACATTTATCGTTGTTTATGAAATCATACTGCATTTTAGAGATTAGACAAGAAGAATTTGCATATCCTTCAAAGTTCATTTTCACTTTTTCAGTTACAAGAACTTTGCCGGTTTGAGCAATTGATATTTCAGATGTGGAGCAACATTTCGCCTGTATCGGAGAACATTCTGCATTATTAGTTGATTGAAATTTCGAAACCAAGATAGCAGCATCTTGATTCATATCCTTATCACAACAAGAATGCAAATTAAATTCTACTAAATCATTGCAACCACAAGATTCATTTTGCGATTTTGTTTGCACTGCACTTCCGGAGCAGCAGCAATTGTTATGTTGCAGCGCTTCTTGAGGAGCAAAAAAAGCTAAGCGAAGAGTACCTTTATGATTGCACTTTTGAACATTAATACTCAATCCGGTGGCTGAGATTGGTAGGCTCACCAAGAGAAGTAATGCTGCAATATGTTTAATTATGCTCAACAAGTCCTTTCGTTCAATTTGTACTCAATTTTAAGCTACGCTACAATTGGAATTTTATTGTGTCTTATTCACTTTGTTTTTCAAAATGTAAAGTAATAGACTTCCGAAGTCTTAAAGAGTCTTTGGGAGTTAGACTTCGGAAGTCTTTAGTATTTAACTTCAAGATGCTCTTTATATTCATATACCTTGGAAAATTAGACTTCCGAAGTCTTCATCTTTGAAGTTTTTTCATCTTTGAATTAGACTTCGGAAGTCTTTTATACCCAATACTTATTATCTATAGTTTTTATTGGATTATTAGTTAAAATTTGCAACTCTTCTTTTTTAATCTGATTCAGTATTATAGATTTTGAAGGAAGCGTTCCTTTTCTTAAATCAATATAATCTTGATAGCTTGAAAATTCCCATTCCTCAGGTTTTGCTACTAATTTGCTTCTAACAGGATTTTGATGTATATATATCATTAAAGAAATTAGATACTTATCATCATCAACATTTTTGTATTTGCTATGTTGCTCAAATAAATTGCCATGTCTTTTATATCGATTATTATAGGATTTAGAATATGAAACCAGAAAGTTTTTAATTGAAAATGATAATTTCTCAGTTTCCTTAACAAAAACAAGAAAGTGAAAATGAGTAGGCATAAGGCAATATGCTATTGTTGCAAAATGCTTTTCCAAGTAAAACCTATATTTTTTCAGAAAATATTGATAGTTCTCACGACTTCTGAAAAGAGGTTCCTCATTTATGGTTCTATTATAAAAATGATAATATGTATTTTCAAATAAAATCATGTATATCCTTTCTGCCACTGTAAGTATTAGACTTCGGAAGTCTCTGCAATCAACTTCAAGATGCTTAATAAGTTCATATGCTTTAAAAATTTAGACTTCCGAAGTCTTCATCTTTAGTGTTCGCCTAATAATTGAAAATTTCTTCCAAAGTTAGTTCTTTCACTTCGCCAAATTGTTTGAGCAAATCAAAATCAATTTTGTCGCGATTACCGATTAAAAGATAAGTGAATTTCTTGCCTTTGATGCGCGAATTGAAGAACTTATCAAGGTCACTTATTGAAATACCGTTGATTCTGTCGTAAACATCCTTACGGGTGTCGTGTTCAAAACCAAGTTTTTTGTTGCTTCTGTAGTTCCAAAATATGCTTGATTTGGTGATTCTTTCGGATTCGATTTTTTTCATCATGCCTGTTTTTGATAGTTCAAATTGCTTTTCGGCTTTGGGCATTTCGTTGAGCAAACCAAGGAAAGCATCAGTAGCAGTGCTTAATTTGTCCGGTTGAGTGCCCAAATAAGCATAAACCAAGTGTGGTTTGTGGGGTTCGGCAGGTTGAGTGTATGATGCAAATGCCGAATAACCCAATGCACGTGATTCGCGAAGTTCTTGGAATACGACTGATGACAATCCGCTACCGAAATATTCATTGAAAAGTCTCGATTCAGCCATTGTTGTTTTGTCAAATTTACGGTCTTTTGATACCATTAAAATGTTTGTTTGGACCATATCGAAATGTACAAAGTAAACTTCGCTTTTATTGAAGTCTTGCTCTGCAAATTGAACCTGCTTGGGGTAATCTTTCAAAATTTTTGGGATTTTGTGATATTTTTCGACCAAATTCTTAGCATTCGACAAGTCCTTGCCATAATAATAGCCGTAATGTTTGTACGAACTCAATCCTTTGATTATATTAGTTAGTTCTTCCGGATTGATGCTTCTCAAGTCATTTTCAGAAATTATACGTGTGAAAGGATTGTTTTTGCCGTAAATTCCGAAATTCATCAATCCGCCCCACAAAATATTTCCTTGTTCGAGCTTTGCGTCACTTCTGGATTTCAAAATATCTTCGACATAATTATTATATATTGTTTGGTCGGGTTTGGCATTAGCCAAAATATGCTCTAAAAGAGCAAGTCCGGGTTCAAAGCTACTTTCAAGTCCTGAGATATAAATATAAAGTTGGTCTTTGCCGGAGGAAACTCCCATGCTGATACCAAGACGGAAAAATTCTTTGCTTAAATCTTCGGGAGTATATTTGTCAGTACCGATATAGGGTAAATAATCAACAGCAAGCGGGAATTTCAAATCATGTTCCGAACCTAAGTCGAGTATATAGTACAATGAGAATAGCTCGTTTGTATGGTTTTTGATATGATTTAGCTTTATGCCGTTCGAAAGTTCAATCGTTTTAATCGAATCTTTGTAACTGATGAATACCGGCGATAGTCGCGGTGTTTCAAATTTCATTAATTCGGTGAAAAATTCTGATTTGCTGTCACGATTCATATTGATGGCAGTAATCTGAGGTTTGTCAACCTTGACAACATTTTCATCTTTTCCGATACGTTTGAATACTGCTACATAATTCTCGCCAAAATTTTCCGAAGCGTATCTTGTAACATCCTCTTTTGTAATTCGTGACATTGCGTCAATATATTTGCAATACTCGACCCAATCGTCATTTGAAGTGAAAACACTAACGAAAGTATGAGCAATACCATTAGATTCCTCACTTCTGATTCGGTTTAATTTCAATCTGTTGACAATTGCTTCAAGCAAATCTTCATCGAAGTCACCATTTTTTATATTATTAAGTTCGCCAAGCATCAAATCAGCAACACTTTCAAGTGCTTGCCCTTCGCGTGGTTCGCCATAAAAATACAAGATCCCATAATCATTATATTGTGAAGCAGATGCATACGCATTCAATACTTGTTGTTTCTGAATAAGGTTTATGTCTATAAGCCCTGCTTGTCTATTGTATAAAAGTTGCCCAATCATATTCAATACATATTTATCGGGACTATTGATGCCGCCTGTTCTGAAAGCAAGGGTGACAAATTCGCTGTTTGGTCCAAATACATCGTGGCGAATCGCGTGCTCAATCGGCTCTTCTTTCGGATGCTCAATTTTGGGAACGTCTCCCCTTTTGCTTTTGCCGAAATATTGATCAATCAAAGCCACAGTTTCTTCGAAATTCAAATCTCCGGCTAAACAAACAGCCATATTATTCGGCACATAGTATGTATTCCAATAGTTATGAATATTGACCATTGACGGGTTTTTGAGATGCTCGGGGTCGCCAATGACAGTTTGTGTACCGTAAGGGTGAGTCGGGAACAAACTCGCACTCAATTTATTGTAAGCGCGCGTTCCGTCTCGGTCTTGGTACATATTGAATTCTTCGTAAACGGTTTCTAATTCTGTATGGAAAAGTCGAAGCACTAAGCTGCTGAATCTTTCGCTTTCAATCATCAACCAACGTTCCAACTCATTTGCCGGAATATCATTGATATAAACAGTTCTTTCACTGCTTGTGTAGGCATTTGTACCTTTTGCGCCCAGACCGCTGATGAGTTTGTCATATTCACTCGGCACTGCATATCCGGCAGCTACTTGCGATACACTATCAATTAGCTTGTAGATGCTTGCTTTTTCGGCAGCATCGTTAGTGTTGCGATGTTTTTCAAACAGGTCGGAAAGCTCTTTAATATATTTGCTCTCTTTTTCCCAATCGGTAGTCCCAATTTTATGCGAACCTTTGAACATCATGTGTTCCAGGTAATGCGCCAATCCTGTTGTTTCCTTCGGGTCGTAAGTTGAGCCGGCTTTGATAGCAACGTAAGTCTGAATGCGTGGTTCGTCAAAATTTTGCTTCAAGTAAATCTTCAAACCGTTGTTCAGTGTATAGATTCTTACTTTCAAGGGGTCGTTTGTGACGTATTCGTACTTGTAGCCTTTAGAATCAACTGCAGACTTCAACTCATATGTTTGAGCGGGTTGAGAATAAAGCGATACAGCCGAAATGTAAAATAGTACAAATAGTACTCTAAAAAAATTAATGGATTTCATCTAAATAACCTAATATTGTTAATTGCTTTTTTCAAAATTAACACTAAATACGCAGATTATAAAGTAATTTTGCTTTTTTTATCAAATATGATGAAATTTCACAACTTACAAAAGATAATTGATTGTAATTCTCCACGAAACTTACAATATTTGTCAAAAATTCTGTAAATTTGAAGGTGAAAGATTTTGGTAACCTGAAATTGTTTGTTTCGATTTGCCTAATAAATCGTTATATGAATTTGAACTTTGGAGCATTAAGAATAATGACTAAAATGACAGTTTTTACGGTATTGATGATTCTATTTGCCGTCAATCTATTTGGCGAAACGATATATGTAAACAACGCAATCCAATCATCCGGAGCAACGGGAACTCAAACAACACCTTTCAATACGATTGCTTCCGCAATAGCCAAAGCTCAGAGCGGTGATGTTATCCTAATTGTTGGTAATCACGATGGCAAGCAATTAACTTACAATGAATCTGTTGTAATCCCAAAAGAGCTCGAATCACTTTCCATAAATGGAGACAACAATCCTATCATTGATGGCAGTGGCGAAAAAGGTTCCAACAATAATGCAGCATTTTTGATTAAGGCTGAAACTGTACGCATTTCCAATCTTACAGTAAAGAATTTCATCGGTGGCAATATTAATGAGCTCGGTGTCAAAGGTGGCGCTGCTTTTGCATTTACTGCAGGTCTGAAAGATGCACGAATTGAGCGTAACATAATTGAAAATTGCAACTATGGTATGATTTTCAACCAAAATCAATCTTTGAGAATTAGTGGCAATACGCTTAAGGGCTTCCCTGCTGTCGAAAAAAACAACCCCAAAGCCGGTGGAGTTGGAATCATGGTGTTCACGGATAATCAATACATTCAAGACAATCATATCGGCGACAAAAGCCCCAATACAATTTCGGGTGCTGAATATGCCGCAATTTATGTAGGTTCGGAACAAGTTTTAGCATTTGCCGATTTCACTCGTATCTCTAATAATATCATTAAAGATAATACGGGCTACGGTATAGTGATGTCAAGCCTCGAAGGGTCTTGTATTCTATCGGGCAACGTTTTTGAAGGCAATAAAACTGCGATTTTCCTTAAAAGTGACAACCACGATACATTCATAGAAAAAAACACTTTCAAAGGCTCAGTCGGTTCTGCGGAAGTTGTGACTAACGAAAGTTATAGCGGAGCAATGCTTTATTCGATTTGGAAGCATTTCGAAAATATATTTGAAAAGCCCACTTTTGCCAAAATCGAAAAAGAAGGTTACGAAAGTATAATTGATTCTGACAACTTGAGATATATTCGTACTAACCAAGCCGATGCCGAGAAGGATGGCGGATCTAACGGAGTGTTATCTAAATGAGTTTTTTGGGGCAATTTATAATAGCCGTATTGCTTATTTTCCCATTCTCGAGCATTTTATATGCTCAAGATGAATGTTGTACGCATGCTCATTATAAATGCCAAACGATGGAATTACTGAAAAATCGCAAAGATAAGGAACTCCATTCAGACAGGCTTCAAGAAGATTTCAGGATTCCAATGCAAAGCAAATTTCCTTCGCAAGAGGGATATTTTGTTATTCATTTCGATACTGTCGGGGTAAACAAAGTTGATTTGACCGATTCTAACCAAAACGGTGTACCGGATTACATTGATTCGGTGGCTTTTTATTTCGATGCAGCCTACGTTTTTTTAGTTAATCAATTGGGCTATAATCCCCCGCCGCCGGACAGCAGTTTTGGTGGTGACGACCGCTATGACATTCACATAGTCAATCTTGTGGCTGAAGATTATGCAATTTACGGTTATACAGAAGTGGAATTAGACATTAATCCGCCTCTTAAACACCCGCGATATACTTCGTCAATATATATTGACAACGATTTCAGTCCATTTGATTCGATAAAAGTGGCTAATGGAAATAAAATTCCGGCTTATGCCATAACCGGAATAAATGCCGTCAAAATCACTTCAGTACATGAATTGCACCATGCAATCCAATTTGGGTACGGTTTCCCCGATGATGATGGAGTTGCATTTATGGAGATGAGCAGCACATGGCTCGAAAGCGAACTATACCCCGATTTGAACAACTATTTAGCATATATTGGAGATTTGTTCAGAAGCTTAGAATCATACCCTCTTTCCGAATCAAACAATGCACAGACCGGTTATCGGTGGAATGTGTTTTTCAAATATCTATCAGAAGCATATTCGCCCAAGTTGATTTTGGATTTTTGGAGTTTCATACTCGAAGAGCAAACTTCTTTTGAAGCTCTTTATAGCTCAATTGAAGCTAATAATCTTGATTACAATGATGTTTGGACAGAATTTTTATCCTGGATTTATCATACTAATACACGCGCTAACGGCGATACTTATTTTGCAGAAGCCGCAAGATTTCCGCGATTGACAATCAATCTCAGCGAGAATATGAGTTCTGATATTTTTGAAATCGTAGAATTGCTCCAACCCTATCAATTTATGCCAATTCGAATCAACAATTTAAGCGGTAGCGACAAAGGCATAACTCATTTTGATTTCATTATTGGCAAAATTCAGCCAAAGACAGTAACAGATGAGTTGAGTGAATTCACACTGAAAATCAACAAAAATGAAGACAGCCAAATTCCATACAGTATGTTTAAATACAATTTAGAAGCCGATAAGGGCGGAATTGTTAGCGCAGTCTTTGTCAATGACGGTGCACGCTATCCGGAGGAATCCTTTGTTTTGCCCAATCCGATTGATTTGACTGTTGACGATTTTTTTATTGCAGTGCCACTTCTTAATGCAAATAATTTGAAATATAACATAATGATATACGACCCAAGCTATATGGTTGTTGTTGATAAAAATATTGAACCAAGCCGAAGTAGCGGCTATACAGGTTTCAGAATTGATTTAGACGATAATTCTTTAGCATCGGGAGTGTATTTGTATTCCATTTCAGGCAATGAGAAATCCTTTTTCGGAAAATTTGCCATAACTAAGAAAAAATGATATATATTAATATTAAGGGAGTCACTATGTGCTCAATTAGACGTGTTTTATTGATTTGTATAACTTTTGTAGCTTTTAATCTCGGCAATGTCGCATTTGCTCAAGATTTCTGGGAACAAACTGCCGGACCCAAAGATAGTGGCGGTGACTATGAGTTCGTATATACCGTTGCCTTTGATTCTCAAGGGAACTTGTTTGCGGGTACTGCCGGAAATGGACTGTATCGCTCGACTGACAAAGGTACGACATGGGCACATGTCCTAACCGAACCTCAAATAGTTTGGCGAATCGCTGTTAATTCCAATGATGTAATATTTGCTTGTACAGACCAAGAAGGCATCTACCGTTCGACAGACGGAGGAGATACTTGGGTACATATTTTCAATGATAATATGTGGATAACTTCGATTGATTTTGACATAAATGACAAGATTTTCATTGGAACTGAAGCGAGTGGGATTTTCTCGTCTACCGATGATGGTGATACTTGGGTTTCGGTTTGGGACCCGGGATTTGTATTTTGGTATTTATTCATAGATGACGATGATAATCTCTATATCTCAACATTTTTTGATGATGTTCATAGAAGTACAGATGGTGGGGCAAATTGGGAAAGTGTTGGATTTGTGGGAGATTTGGTTTGGTACATTACCCAAGACGCCGACGGCAAATTATGGGCAGGGTCGGATAGTGACGGGCTTTATTCCTCTACAAATAGCGGAGATACTTGGACACAAGTTGCCTTCAGTGGAACTCCAATCAGCACCATTCTTATTGATGCAAAAGGTACTATGATTGTAAGCGATTATGATGTTTCTATATATCGCTCTTTAGATGGTGGCACGAATTGGAACAGTATTTCAAGTGGCTTATCTTTTGATGCTATCAACGGCACCGTACTTGATGAACAAAGTCTTGTTTATTTAGGATCATTTGGTGGTGGCGTCTTCAAATCGAGAGAATCTTCATTCCCCGCAACAATTTCAAACATAGATTTGACTGCTACCACATTCTGCCAAGGTGAAAATGTTGAAATCACTTTTGATGTTGTTGGACTTTTCAACAAAGATAATACTTTTACTGCGGAATTATCCGATGAAACAGGCGATTTTGCAATTCCAACTGAAATAGGAACCACATTTGGGCAAAGCTCAGGAACTTTTTTAACATCGTACATACCCGGAGAAGCAACTGTGGGAAGCATGTATCGAATAAGAGTTGTTGCAGATATGCCGGAATTTGAAAGCGATGATAATGGAGCAAATATTACAATTAATAGTGTTGAGCCAACTTTGACGGCTCCTGCTAACGAAGCTACCGACGTGGCTCTGATGCCCGAATTGACTTGGAATGCTGCAGCAACTTGCACTACTACTTTTACAATTGAAGTCAGCGATGATGTGAATTTCAACAATTTAGTATTGAATGTTAATAATCATTCAGGAACGACTTATACATTCTCCAACAATTTGAGCATGTTAACCCAATATTGGTGGCGCGTTGGTGCCGAAACTGAAAGTGGCGATGTAGTTTATTCAGACCCATTCACATTTACAACAGAAGATCAATCAGTATTCACACACAATATCAGCTTATCAGCTGGTTGGAACATGATTTCTACGTATATCATACCCGACGATATAGATTTTGATGCAATTATGAACGATATTAAAACTTCAGTTGTAATTGCCAAAAACAATTCCGGTCAAGTATATTATCCTGAATTCGAGATAAATGACATTGGTAATTGGAATATAAGCGAAGGCTACCAAGTATTCATGACGCAAGCTGAAACTCTCGAAATCACAGGTATTAAAGTAGAACCGGAATTAAACGGAATATCATTAGTATCAGGATGGAACATCATATCATATTTGCGTGATTCGCAAATGGCTATAGAAGTAGCACTTGCTTCAATCACAGATAATGACAATTTGGTAATTGCAAAGGACAATTTGGGTAATATTTTTTATCCGGAGTTTGAAATTGATACAATTGAATTCTTGAAAATCGGACAAGGTTATCAAATATATGTAATCAGTAACGATACATTAGTATATCCCGAAAATTAATTTGATTTTACGAAGGATATTAAAATACAAATGGCTGCTCAGAACGAGCAGCCATTTTTTTTTCTCGCAGATGGACTCCACCTTTTTCCTTAGGTGTGGCACATCTAAAAATAAATTACATCTCAGGTGTGGCACATCTATCAACGTCAACTTACCCTCCCGTCCCGTCAGTTGTTCTAAAGTTAGTGTATCGTCAATAATTACAACTGACGGGACATGAACTACACTTGTTAGGTTTTGGCTATTCATCCGATGACTTGGAGTAATCGGATGAATTGATCATACAAATATAACGACTCCCTAATTCTTCATCAGCTTTAGGACGGCTTTTTTGTTTTTGGATTCCAAGATCATTAGATAAAATCCTGGCGGAACGTCAAGAGTCATGATGATAGATTTTGAGTGATAATAATCGCCCGAAAATACTTCCTCTCCGGTCAAAGTGACTATTTTAACTTCGCAAGACTCGAAAGCATTTTCAAATTCAAGCGTAACGAAATCTGTCATTGGGTTGGGGAAAATGCCAATATCAAATCCAAAATTGTTTTCCAAAACACTTAGCGTGGTTTGCGAGACCTTTTGCACGAAAATATCAGTAAATAGTAAAGGTTCAAGTTCGAATTTATCCCCGTACGGGTCGAAATCCGTTTTCCCTTCATAATATCCTGCTGTGACGATATTCAACTCCGAATCAATCAATATTCCCAGAGGTAAAATTGAATTTGTACTTTCGACATATGAAGTCCATATTATGTTGCCATTCGGAGTCAAAGCTAATTTAAACATGGAATTTCCACTAAGTACGGTATTTAGGTCGTGGGTCCCGGTAGCTTCAAAACTTAGTGAATTATTGAATACTCCCGCTACATAGATATTATCGAACTCATCGGTGGTAATAACTTTTGCGAATTCATTGCCCGCTCCACCCCAAGTCTGCACCCAAATCAGTTCGCCACCGGAAGTTAATTTGCTGACAAAAATATCCATTTGCCCTTTGGAACTGAGTATTAACTCATTGGTTCCCATGTCAAAGTCAGTACTCCCGTTAAAATATCCCGCTAATAGACAATTATCGTCCGAATCAATGACTATATCGTAAGCAACATTATGATCTTTCGAATAGAGGCTCTTGGCATAAACAAATTCGCCCGATGCATTCAACTTAAGCAGATACGTATTGTTCAAACTTCCCGACTGAAGATAGAATGTGTCTAACCCAGGATCGAAATCAACTTTGCCATCGAAATCACCGCTTAGATAAATATTATTTTTCGAATCGCTAGCAATAGTATTATAGGAAGATAGATTTAATTCAAATTGCTTTACCCATTGAACTTCAAAATCTTGGTTCCATTTAGCTACAAAGTTATTGTATGATTTTTCAGACTTGACAATATACTCGTCAGGTCCCGGGTCGAAATCAAATTCGCCATCAAATGTTCCTGTCATAATAAGATTGTACGCATCATCGTATGTGACGCTGAAAATATGTTTGTCGGCTTGTCCGGCGAGTTGTTTAACCCAAATAAAATTACCATCAGGGTCTAACTTCAATATGAAAATATTTTGCCCAAAACTTGAATTTAACTCATGTGGATTCTCATCAGTACCGAAATTGACATCATCGTTGAAAGTGCCAATAATATAGACATTGCCTTCATTATCAAGTAGAATTTTATGGGAATACTCGTTAAATATGCCACCATAACTTTTCGTCCATAACAAATTGCCGTCTTTGTCCAATTTTGCAACAAAAAAATCAAATTTTCCATTTGAAGTCAAATCGAATGATTCATTGCCGGCGCCAAATTCCATGGTAAGCATGTAAATACCGGTCAGATAAACATTATCTGCATCATCAATAGCAAAACTTGTGAAATAATCATTATCATAGCCGCCAAAAGATTTAGCCCATTTGAAATCAGGACTAACAGCGTTTGCATTGGCAATGCTGAAACAAAGCAATAAAAATGCACATATTTTCAGTCGGATAGTTCTCATTTTTTAATCCCATATATGAATATCTTACAAATATATAAGATTTATGCAAACGAACAAAATATTTTAGCGGGGGCTAATATGCTCTCACACCTCAATCGCCATCAATTCAATTTCGTGAAGTGTGTCTGTTTGTCCGGATAGCCATAGTTGCTCGTTGGCACGGTCTAAGATTACGGGCATACGTTTTTTGGAATTATGAATTTCGCGCATCAATCCGATTGCTTCGGTGGTGAGAATTGTGTAGGTGCTGATTATTTCGCCTGTGTTGCGGTCTGTCCAGTGGCTGTATAGCCCTGCAAAGGCAAAGGCGGCATTGTCCGGCAGGGTTATGAGGTATTTCTGCTTTTTCTTGCCGGCTTCGTCTAACCATTTCCATTCAAAAAAGCCATCGGCAAGCACCAAACAACGGTTATGCACTACGTTTCTGAAGGATGGTTTTTCGTGTATGGTTTCAATTCTGGCATTCAGTGTGCTTTTCCTTATACTGTCGTCTTTTGCCCAATGCGGAATTAATCCCCAGGAGAATAGTTGGATATTGCCAACATCGCTTCTTGTGATTACGGGTGTTTTGGGGAAACGGAACCCGTTGTAAACTTCGGGACGGTATTCTTCTTCGTCCTCAAATTTTGCTTTGAAACGGTGTTTTAGCTCTTGAGCCGATTTCGATTGTTGGGAATGGAAGCACATATCAGCAATGAATTTTAATGATGTCGGAAAGTTTGGTTGTGTATCGTGGTGATAGCTTTTCTTGTTTCATTTTCCAAACGCGTTTTTGGTCTTGAGTCGCCAAGCGAATTTTTTGCTGCCCGTAGCTTTTGTTGAGTGCGTCCACAGCTTTCATTAGCGGAATATGCCTTTCGTCGCGATTTTCAAACAGGTGGATTTGTGGGCTGTCTTCGGGTGTGAAATCTTGTACGATTACGCCTGCTTTTTTGTAGTGGTAGCCATCTTTGAATATTTTCGATAAAGCAAATAGTGCAAATCTGCTTAATTCGATGCTTGAATTGGTTGCAAAGGGCAATTTGATAACTATGTTTCGGCTGTATTGAGGCAAGTCCTTGCGGTGTCCGTTGGTATGCACAAACACCATGAGCGAATTGCAACAGGACTTTTGCTGACGCAACTTCTCAGCGCACGATACGGCAAATGTTGAAATGCGTTCCTGCAGTTGCTCCAACTTGGTGTAATTTTCTTCAAATGAACGCGTAGTTGCGATGCTTTTCTTGGAGTGCAATGCATCTAAGCCTAATGTGGGTATGCCCTGCAAATCCTGCTTCAGACGCAAGCCTACGATTGCCATCTGCTTTTTGACCCAAGCATCGTCAAGTTGGACAAAGTCGTATGCCGTATTTACCCCAACTGAGATTAGTCTTTTGCTGTGTTGGCGTCCGATTCCCCAGACATCTTCAATTTTGAGCCATTTAAGTGCTTTAATTCGTTTTTCGTCGGTGTCTATGATGTAGGCGCCTTCAGTTTCTTTGGGGAATTTTTTCGCAATTCGATTTGCCACTTTTGCAAGTGCTTTGGTGGGTGCAACACCTACGCTTATGGGGATTCCTGTCCATTTTTGCACTTTGATTCGTAATTCTTTGGAATAGTTCTGCAAATTGAGATGCTCCAATCCATCAAACTTCAGAAAAGCCTCGTCAATGCTGTAAATTTCCATCTCGGGGCTGTATTGCTCCAAAATACTCATTACGCGTTGGCTCATGTCGCCATATAAAGCAAAATTTGCCGAGAAGACTTGCACATTATGCTTGTTGAGCAGTTCTTCATATTCAAAAAGTGGTGCACCCATTGGAATACCGACTGCCTTAGCTTCGTTACTGCGTGCAATCACACAGCCGTCGTTGTTGGAAAGAACCACAACGGGTTTGCCCACGAGGTCGGGTCGGAAAACTCGCTCGCAGGAAGCATAAAAATTATTACAGTCAATGAGAGCAAACATTACAATGGCTTTTTGATGATAAATGTTACGACGCCCCAAACTTCAAGGTTGTGATGTTCCTCGACTTTGATGGGTTTGTATGAATCGTTTTCGGGCATTAGCCAAATTCCGCTTTTGTCAATTTTTATACGTTTCAATGTAAATTCTCCGTCAATGTAGCAGACTGCGATTTTGCCGTCGGCGGGTTCGATGCTTTTGTCAATGACCAATAGGTCGCCATTATTTATACCTGCCCCACGCATAGATTCGCCTTGCACTCTGCCGTAAAAAGTGGCAGCCGGATGTTCGATTAAATGCTTGTTCAGGTCTATGTTTAGGTCCACAAAATCTAAAGCCGGCGATGGGAATCCTGCACTAAAAGTAAAGGGGAGCAAAGGCAATTCAAGCTCCGTAGCTGTGTTTGCGGAGTAAATTACCAATGTTGGGCTGCTATGTAATTTCAATAATGCCATTAAATTCCTCGGGAAAAAATGATATGCAAACTTATACAATAATTGGCATAATATCAAAGGAGAATGAAATTTGAACGAAAGTCGCTTTAGCATTATGCCAAAGGGATAATATTAAAACGTTTGACGACATGAATAGTTGCTGTGTCGAACCCGATTTTTTCTTAACGATAGGAAGTGTGATTGAGTATGAATACTCCTAATTTTACCAAATGTGCTTTTTCAGGATATGGGTTGATTCCCGTGTCCGACAGATAGTCATAAGTCAAGCCTATTCTGAATTCCGCTTTGCCTCTAATCGCTATACCTGTTGCGATTCCGGCGTTTATGTCCACTTTCTGAAAACTGCTGAAACGGTCGAGAAATTCTTCATTTTTACTAAAAAAATTTACCATCGAATAGGAATTGAAGTAATAATTCCAATAGTTGCTGCTAAGTTTTTTGGTAAAATTAAAGTTGAAACCAAGCGAACCGATAAGTTGTTTCCAATTGGAATTGACCGGCATCCAGCTATTCGGATAGCGGTAGTCCTGTCTGATAGTGTATAATTCGCCACGTAGAGTAAACAAAGCATTTTCTTGTTCTTCTAAAAAATCGAAAGGCGTCAAAAATTTGCCCTGAATACTACCAAAAATCAAAGCACGCTCTTTGCCATACAGGTAATTATCAATATCGTGTTTGCAGCGGTGCATATAGCCCAACTGCCAGAAATTATCACCGCTTTTCCGGGTATAAACAAATCCTTCTTCCCAAAAAATTGACCTTGGTTTGAAACCAATGTCATTGTCCGAATTTGCAACAAACTCGATATTACCGACAAACGCCAGACTTGATGAACTACCGGTTCGGAAAAATTCGACAAATGTGCCAAGTTTTTGATTCCAAGCGTGCTCAAAGTCTCGCTTAATGGCATAGGATGCAAATTCAGCAAATCCCCCAAAAGAGTGAATATATGCAGTACTGTCGTCCGGCAGATTATCATCTGCGTTGAATAAGGGATTGAACACCACAAATCTGTCCGGCATCCTTTGAGCAGAAAGCGGTGCCACAAGCAAGCATACCAATATTAGGTATAAGATTGAATTCATTTGTTATAATTTGTTAATACTTGAATTAGTCCTCAATAAATGATATGCAAATATATAAAAAAAGAGGCTGAAATTCATCAACCTCTAAAATTTTGTTCATGTCATAGCAAAAATTATGGATACACTTTTTCTGCCATCATGAAAGGTATTTTGCGTTGTTTCGGTGTCGAAAGTTTCCCTATAAAATAGGTGTCATTGTCTCTGGCAGCTTGCTTTTCGGTATATTCGTCAGCATCTACCAAGATGAACAATTCTGTACTGTCCGCTCCCGTAGCTAAAAGAGCTTTGTATTCAGTCACTGTCGTATGGAATCCGTCAAATTGATTTATGATTTCAACTTTTTCCGACGGCAAACATACGGGATTCTCAGTCAATGAATACGCAAAGAAGTATTTTCCGTCATCGGGAATGTCAATTTTCCCGGGGACGAATCCTTCAAAAGAAATTTTGGGCAAACCGAGACCATTAATGGCTTGTGCCGATTTGTAGGAAAGGTCAATGACTCTTTTGCCTACATAGGGTCCGCGGTCGTTGATTCTGACAAGTGTCGAAAGTCCGTTTATAACATTAGTTACTTTCAAGATTGTCCCAAATGGGAGTTTTCTATGAGCAGCTGTATATTCGTACATATTATATTTTTCGCCACTCGCAGTGCGTCTGTTGTGGAAATATTTCCCGTAATAGGACGCTGTTCCATTTACAGTAAGTAGGAAGTCTGATGCTACGTCAAGTTCTGCAACGTCAACTTGGGTTGTATCAGCGATAGCCACAATCTCGGAACGGAGGGTTTCCCGATTTGGCTCTTTCGCACTCACTAAAATGTGTATCGAAAGTAAGATGACAGTTATTAATGCAGGAGCTGCAAAAATATACATCTGCTTCCGTATAAAAGATATAAAAGGCATTCGGAGTTGTACTCCTATTGTGAAACATAACCTAAAAAGTAAAAATCAATCTTATTAAAATATTGAAAATATTCAAATAAGTTTAAATAATATGAATTATTTCAAGTTATATAAACGAAACCTTAGTTTTATAATTGCAAGTATCTTGGTAATGATATGATATATGGTTACTTACCTAAAGGTGGACACCCAAAACAATTGTGTATCCGGCAGTTTTTCGGGTGTTAATTCCAAATAGTGTCACTCCATAAATAAACTCGGCATGAAATGTCTTTTCAATCAAAATTTTGAATGCAAACCCGACTCTCATGTAAACTTCTTTATATGGATTGTGCCTAGAGTCCAGAATAGCAGTCTCTTCAATCGTGTCGAATGAGTAAGCGGATTGGATGAATGCTCTCATTTCTGTATCGGGAACCGATGTCAGTATAAAATTCAGATTCGCCATCAACATGTCGGAGTATTCTCCACCTCTGATTCGATAGCCGAGTTCTGTCATAAAGGCATATTTCTCACTTTTGATTCCCGATGCAATTTGGGGTGTGATTTCGAATGAGAAATATCTGGAGAAGCTTGTCGAATCACCAAAGTTAGGTTCTGCAGCAGTTGGAATTGCTACATTAAGTTTGAAATCCGAAAAAAAAGATTTGTAAGAATATAAGTAATTCGCTTCGAGACCTAGGAAATCTAATTGGCTTATGTTGTCTTCATACCGAAGTACTTTATTAGTTAGGCTTCCTGTATTGGAATAGTCAAGATAATTTTCATCATAGTAAATCAACGAGAAGGGCAATCTAATGCCGACGGTCAAATCTTTGTAAACTTCGTACCCCACGAAAAGAGCTATGTTGTGGGTCACATCGTTGAATCCATAAGCAATTGTATCATCGGCGACAATACGTGTATCTGCATAAAGTGTCAAATTATCACCATTGCCATCATAAAATGATGATGAGTTGGAAGAGTTGTATTGAAGCATGATTTTAAGACCTACTTTTTCCTCTTCAAACTGCTCTAATTCTTCTTTCTTACGTTTTTCTTCCTCTTGGGTAACTACGTTGTAGGGCTTCTTTTTTTGTGCTTTCAAGTCAGAATTAGCGGCAAGCATCAAAATCATTGTGAATAATGCGAATAGTAAAGCTTGGTAATGTGATTTCATCGAGTATGTTTCCAATTGATAATATTTCTTAAAATGAACAAAAACTAAAATACTGAAAAAAAACGGGTCATAGCACAAATCGCAATCAAAAAATAAAAATTCTGTTTTGAACAATATTTCATCTTATAAATGTTCCCTAATTCAAAAAAGTTACAATATTTTGCAACTAAATTATTAGTTAAGTGTATTTATAACTGATTGTAAATTTGAGCGGAAAATGGCGAAGAACTTCAGAAGTCTGTCAGATGTAGAACTCGTTTCGATGCTAAGTGGCAATAAAGCCGACGCATCGGAAGCTTTTCGTGTGCTTTACGACAGATATTCTTCGATTGTTCATGCTTACTGCGTCAGAGTGACAGGCGATGAGGACAAAGCCGACGACATTTTCCAAGACACGTTCATCAAATTTTACCAAAAGGTACAACCGGACGTTGAAAATACAAATATCCCGGGCTTTTTGATGAAAATCGCTCGCAATTTGTGTTTGAATGCCAAACGAGATAAAAAGAACACTATTGACATTGACGAAGTGGATTACTACGTCAGCACAGGTACAAATTACGAACAAAAGGAACTGTTAGATTTGATTACACGCTCGCTGGATTTGCTCGAGGACGACTATCGAGAAGCCTTTGTGTTGAGAGAATATAGCGGTTTGAGCTACGAGGAGATTGCCGAAGTGACGGGCATTTCTCTCGGCAATGCAAAATCAAGAGTTTTTAGGGCTAAGCAAAAGATTAAATCTATACTTAACCCTTATTTGAAAGACATTAGTATGAAATAATATAATTTAATGGTCCGAAAATGGAACAAGAACAAATAATATACGATTACATCGAAGGAGTTTTACCGCCTGAAAAAGAGCTTGAGCTATTCCAAATGCTTACAGCCAATGAAGAATTGCGGGCAGAACTCAAAAGTCAAATGGCGATTAAAAGTGCAGTCAAATCCGATGTTGTTGCTTATACGCCAAAAGCCCAATCTACAATGAATATTTTCAATACGATTGGACTGACTCCTCCTCCGGGAATAGCTCCTATACCAAGTCCGGGCTTTTTCTCGGTAGTTGCCGCTAAATTTAGCAGCCTGTCACCTTTATTATTGACGGGTATGGCAACCGCTGTAGCTACTGCAGTTGTTATCTTTATGCTCTATAATTTTGGTACTTTTGATGGAGTTTTAGTTGCCAAATATGGCAACAATCAAACAAGCAATAATTCATCCATCAATAATATCAACCAAAATGCGATACCAACAATGACTTCCGAAGCTGAAGTAGCTCATTCAAATGCCAATAAAGCATTAGAGCCGAGCGCAGTTGATAAAGCGGAAGCTGAAGCTGAACCAAAAGTGGTTTACAAATATATTTATGTAACCAAAGATGATTCTAAGGCTAATGAAAATCAAAATAGTTTGGCTCAACAAGACAATATCGAATTGCTGAATAATAATAATAATAGTGCTTCAAACAACATGTTTTCACCGTCGGAAGTCGCTTTGAGCAAATCAAATTTATCATCTCCGGACTTTCAATATAGGGGCGAAGATGCTCCTTTGACCTTGCTCAGAAGCCCGTATGGTGCTAATGATATTAGAAACCCGATGATTGAAACTGCTTTTATCGGCAATGAAGGAAATGAAAATTTCGCCTTCGAGTTCCGTGGCTCGATTTACAATCATGGCGAAGGCGTCAAAATTGACCCCGCAAAATATGACATGGCTAACATCGGCTTGTCCTTAACATATTCAGTGTTTGATGAGTTGAAAGTTGGTGTTGACATTCATAGAGAAAATTTCTACCAAACTTTTTCAGGTGTTGAAGACGGTGTGTTATTCACTTATCACCAAAATCCAAACATCGAAACGTATGGAGCTTTATTACGCTACAACCCTGATTTTGCAAAAATTAGTTATTTCGCTCCTTTTGTTCAAGGGAATGTTGGCTATTCGACAGTTGGTCCGGTAATGAGGGGAATGATAGGTACTGAAATATCATTTGACAATACTTCCAAATTCATAGTTGCTTATGGTTATAACCACTTGATATTTAAACATGACGGGAATTGGTTTAATTCCGGTAAAACCGGTTTGCAAATCGGATTTGGGTTTAAAT
This sequence comes from Ignavibacteriae bacterium HGW-Ignavibacteriae-1, assembly GCA_002839825.1. GTDB lineage: Bacteria > Bacteroidota > Ignavibacteria > Kapaibacteriales > UBA2268 > PGYU01. Next base: position 44,317 of record PGYU01000019.1, read on the forward strand.
TCTAAGGAAAAAATTGTAATGAATCAAATTTATATTGTACTTATCGCAGCCTTATTAACCTTGGGACTATTCTCTTGCGAAGATTCTCTCGGGGTCAACGGTACTGATTACATCAAGGAAATGGTATCCGGCGATACAATCAGTATTGATACAACTATGATTAATTTCAAAAAAGTAGTTATTCGCGAAATCGTGAATAAACGTGATACGCTTTATGATACTTCTTATGTAAAGCAACCTATAGTTACATCCAATAAAAGTTACTTGCAAATATTCCAACGTCACGGACAAGGTGGCGATATGCGTGAATTGAATTCGGAGTTTGATGAATTCAGTTACAATTCAACATTGGATTATAATTACTTGACTCCAAAATTAGATTTGATTATGTCAGTTACTACTAATCACGAAATGCAAGCAGTTAAAAACAAGGGGTTCCCCGGAGTTATCAGATATGGATACATCAAAATACCCGAAATGTTTATTATTAGCGACCATCCGATACCGTTGGCTGAACTAAAAAAAATGGGTGGAAACTTCAAACTTACTTTTACAACAACCGATTTAGTCAATTATAATTACGAAGCAAACCAAATTAACGGTATGTTTGGCGTAAGTAAACGTATAGTCGAAGAAGGCGAAATTAAGAGTGTAACCTTATATTTCCAAGGTGAAGTTTTCGATTTAAACAATCCGGCAAAAAGATTTGCCTTCGCTTTCCACCTCAGACTTGATTTCTAAACTCGCGCAATTAGTTTTTTCGGACTACTGCAATTTTCTGGACAGAAGTTTCTTTAGTTGTTAGCGAAGTCGCTACGACTAAAAATATACCACTATTGACTAAATTGCCTTTCTCATCTTTGCCGTCCCATACAGTCTTTTTGCTTCCGGTGACAATTCGCCTTACGAATAAACCATCGGAAGTTAGGATTTTAAGCTCCGAATATTCTACAAGTCCGTCAATAACCAATTCAGCGTCAACGCTTGGGTCAAATGGCTGCGGATAGCAAGCGATTTCGTAATTTTGAGCCGGAGTGACTGATAGAGTGCTCGCTTCGTAAACTCCAAATCTTGTGCTGAAGAACATTTTACCAAATTTGCCATCATAGCCCAATGCAAAAACTTCATTAGTTGGCAAAGGAGAATTTGCGGAGCTAATGTATGCTATTACTTCCGCACCGTCGGAATCTACCACCCATACACCATCACTTGTTGCTATCCATTTATTATTCTGGGCATCAACTACTATATCGTTCACATAAATCTCGCCTAATAATCTGGATAGTGACCTGACAATCAGATTGCTTCTGTTAGTCAGTACCGCAGAAGGGTTGACAATGACTGAAACACCTTTGGCAGTTCCAACCCAGATTGTTCCCAATTTATCAACTGTTATCGAATTATGTATATTCTCCAACAAATTCGGTATTTGCGACGAAGTCAACATCTCACTTACGTCATCAGTCAAATCATCAGGAGTGCCGTTCTCATTATAATACATCAATCCCAAACCATGAACAGGAGCGCCACCAACCCACTTAGTACCGTAAAAATCTATTCCAAGAGTCATGAATTGTCTTGAGTTAGGGCTTTGTTTGTTGACGAAGCCGTAAGAATTACCCTCGGGAGATATAGCTACTAATGATGGACCCGGAGAAACAAGACCTAAGCAAGCCATCCAAACCCATCCGTTTTTGTCAACTTCTGAGTCTCCAACAACTATAAAATCAGGTGCATCAGCTAAACCGATAAGCTTGGAATTACTCCTGTCGTAAAGAGTACCATTGTTTATTGTTTCATTTTTATCGAAAATATAAATGCCTGCCCCATAGTTGCCGGCATACACTTTGCCATTTTTTGCAGTAATTTTGTGATATTCATTAGTTTTTAATACCGGATAAACAGGAGATGTATAGTTATTCCAATTTTCACCATCGTAGCTGGCGAATCCTCTCGAAGCACCACCTGAAGTAGTTGCTAACCATAAAGCACCATCTTCATCAACGCTCAAACTTTTGAAACTATTGGTTATTGGGCTGTTAGGCATATAATGAATTAAAGTATCATTTTGGAAAATTCCAATCCCGGCATCGCGATAATATAAAACAAAATAAGCTTCTTCTGAAATATTTTTAACAATTTCAAATCCTCGAATTAGCGCCGGATGATCAATGTTTATAATATTAGCACCAATCTGAATATTAAATTGATTCGTAAAAACAAAATTATTATCTAATTCGTTGATACTTGTCAGTTCATCAGGTGAATCAATAAACTCTACAAAGGAATCAGCTTGGAACTTCTTCACAGCTTTTTCCGACATTGCATAGACAGTATTATTAACAGAGGTTAAACTTAGAATCTTCTTATCATAAAGTCCATCTTGTTGATCATAATTAGTCCATACAGCAGGATTTGCTAATTGAGCATCAAGTTGAGCTTTTGCTACGCCCACATCAGTAGCGAGCCAAATTGTATTATCTTCGATTAAAATCTTATTCGTAGGAGTTTGGTTGGGAAATTCACCATATCGCTTAATTGTCTCGAGAAAGACATTGTTATTCAGGTCGAAAACAGCAAGTCCGAATCCACCTGCAATATAAGCTTTATCGCCCAGAAATTGAATATCATAGATTATTGAGTTAGAAAATTGTTGGTTATATATATCGGTGATATGAATCCATTTTTCATCGGGAGTGAATATTTCTATGTAGCCGTCAAATGTTCCGAGCATGACAATTTCACGCTCTTTGTGGGCTTTGATGATGGTAATTTGACTACTTAGGAAAGCGTTGATATTATCAAATTTTTGATACGAGCCGGTTTTCTTGTCATATACAAATGCTCCGCCCGATGACCCTGCCCAAATTCTTTCTTTATGGTCAACTGCGACTGTAATGACATCCAACAGCGAAGTATGAGCTTTCCAGTTATCTATCCGGAAATCCACCGAAAAGGCAGTTGTGAAAGTTAGAACGAAACAAGCTGTGATTATAAAGAATAACTTCATCGCTTTACCGCATATAATTTAACAAAAAGGTAACAACTGCGATAGAATCTCCTTTACAAGGCGTTAATTAATGAAATCATTTCGATTGCCGTTACGGCAGATTCGAAACCTTTGTTGCCTTGTTTAGCGCCCGACCTTTCAATCGCTTGTTCAATCGTATCAGTTGTCAAAACTCCCAAAATACACGGTACACCTGTTTCGAGTGATACACGAGCAATCCCTTTGCTTACTTCGGAAGCAATATAATCAAAATGAGGTGTTGAGCCACGAATTACTGCTCCAAGAGCAATTACGGCATCATATTTTTTGGATTCTGCCATTTTTTGGACAATCAGTGGCAACTCAAATGCTCCCGGACAATATGCTATCGTAATTTTTGCATCGTCAGCTTGGTTGCGACGTAGCCCGTCTAAAGCTCCATCAAGCAATTTTGATACTACAAACTGATTCCAACGTGACACTACAATGGCAAAGGATTTGCCTTTTGCATCGAAAATTCCTTCAATTATTTGCGGCATTAATTTCTCTTATTCTTTATACAATTTTCAAATTTAACAATAAATTTCCAATTTTTACAATATTGAATCGTAAATGATTGCTGTGAAGACGTTATTTTAGTAAAATTAATTTGAAATTTATATTTTTTTAAAAATTTATTGGAGTAGTTACCAAATGTACAAGATTTTTTCAATTACAATCGCTTTGTTTTTATTAGTATCATGCGGTGCTGAAGCACAAAACAAAAAAGAACAAACTAAGCCATTTTCACTCAAAAATGCTCAAGATTCAATTTCCTATATAATTGGGACACAATGGGGTGGTTCTTTGGCTATGGATTCCGTGAAAGTAAACATTGACGCCCTCAAGCAGGGAATTGTAGATGCACTCAACGACACTAAAATTGAAATGGACCAAGCGAAAGTAGATGCAATGATGCAAGCACTCGTAGCTGAAATTAACGTAAGACGCCAACAAGGCGAAGCTTCTAAACAAGAGGAGACAAATAAAATGGCTAATGTGAATCTTCAAAAAGGAAAAGAATTCCTTGAACAAAACAAAAACAAACCGGGCTTTAAAGTAACAGCTTCAGGTTTGCAATATAAAGAAATTACTCCGGGAACAGGCAAATCACCTAAAGCAACTGACAAAGTAAAAGTACATTACAAAGGTACCTTCATCAATGGTGAAGAATTCGACAGCTCTTACAAAAGAGGCGAACCAATCGAGTTCCCACTTTCAGGTGTTATCAAAGGTTGGACTGAAGGTCTGCAACTTATGAAAACAGGTGGCAAAATGCAATTCGTTATCCCATCAGATTTGGCATATGGCGAAAACGCTCACCCATCAATCGGACCAAATCAAGTTTTGATTTTTGAAGTTGAATTACTTGATGTTATCGAATAAACCCGTTTTGAGCATTAATTTTGCTCATCGTTTTTATTGCATGTGAATTATTGCTAATTTTGTGTCGGTTATTTTTACAATAACCGACATTTTTATTTCAAGGAGACAATATGAAAGACATTCGTAATTACAAGCAAGAAACAATTTGCGTTCACGCAGGAACCAAAGAAAGCCCCGAAGGTTCAGTAGTAACACCGATTTACCAAACATCAACTTTCAAATTTAAAGATGTAAATCACGGAGCTTCGCTCTTCAAAGGCGAATCCGATGGCTATATCTATACCAGAATGCGCAACCCAACTGTCGAAGCAATGGAAGATGCCGTTGCTGCTCTCGAAATGGGAGCAAAAGCACTTGGATGCGCCAGCGGAATGGCTGCTATTCACACATTATTTGCTACCGTTCTGAGTAATGGCGACCATGTAATTTGCAGTAAAGCCGTTTACGGACCAACATACAATATCTTACATGATTTCTTCACCAGATTTGGAATAGAAACTACATTTGTTGATACCAGCAATTTAGAAGCTGTTCAAAAGGCAGTCCAATCAAACACAAAATTAATTTTTATCGAAACTCCGGGCAACCCTTCAGTCGTAATGGCTGATATTGCCGCCATTGCTCTAATCGCCCACAAAGCCGGTGCTAAACTCGCAGTGGACAATACTTTCATGAGCCCAATTTACCAGAAGCCAATACTTTTCGGAGCCGATTATATAGTTCATAGCATGACAAAATATTTGAACGGACACGCCGATGTTGTCGCAGGAATTATAATTTTGAAAGATGAATCCGAATACAAATCTTTCCGCAAATCACTCAATCTTATCGGCGGAGTTATAGACCCATTCAATTCGTTCCTCGTTCATCGCGGATTAAAAACTCTTTCAATCAGAGTCAAGCAACAAGCCGAAAATGCTATGATAATAGCCGAATACCTCGAAAATCATCCAAAAGTTAAATGGGTCAATTTCCCCGGACTCAAATCGCACCCGCAATATGAAATCGGGCTGAAACAAATGACCGGACCCGGCTCGATGATTGCCGCCGAATTGCATGGTGGTATCGAAGCAGGGATAACAGTTATGAATAATATCGAGCTTTTCCAACTCGCAGTAAGCCTTGGCGGAGTCGAATCACTCATACAGCACCCCGCATCAATGACACATGCCGGAATGGGCAAAGAATCCCGCGAACAAGCACACATTTATGACGGGCTGATTCGCATTTCAGTCGGGATCGAAGACGTAAACGACCTACTCGCAGCCTTAGATAAAGCATTAGCGCTGATAGCGTAAATAAGAAATCCCCCTTAAGCGAGCTTGCGAGCAGGGGGATTTGAATTAGTCCTAAAATATCTTGACAAACATAAAACCAATTCACCTCACTCCGACCCTCTCCGAAGGAGAGGGAGAAAACAACCCAAAAATACCCCCAAAGCCGTTCCCCCTCTATCAAGAGGGGGTTAGGGGGTGTGTTGTCTTTTATAAGTCCTAAAATACGTTGACAAAAATGGAATTTTTTCCCTAATTTTGAGATAAATTGCATATTCATGTGTCATAGATATATATACGGAAACATGCATATCAGGGAGAATTTTTATGAAAAGAGCATTTGTTTTAATCGTTGTTGCAATGCTCTATTGCAACCCTACTCTGGCTCAAGAGCCTGACGCTGACCCATTGGTGTGGAAGAAGCACATTGGGGGAATTGTACGAGCGGTGACATTCAGCCCGGATGGTGAATTTATTTATGTGGCGGCAACTGGCTTTAAGCCGATGAAGCTATTGACGGAAACCGGTGATATTGTTATGGAATATGAGGGACTTCTTGTCGAACGAGATGTACAAGTTGAAATATTGGACATATCAAGAGACGGCAGAAGGTTGTTCGTTGCTGACTCTGGGAATACGCTTTTCGTGTGGGATACACAAACGGGAGCATTACTCCATACCTTAGATGCAGGGTATGAGGAATGGAGAGCAAAATGGTATCATTCTATTACTGTTTCGGAGAATTATATAGCTGCTTTAGTAACTTATAGTTTGCAACCTGAAACGACTTTCCCAGTTGGTGGAGAAATACAAATTTGGGATATCAACACTTATGAGAAAGTCAGAGTATTAGATAAACCTTATTCACTTATAAAAATCAAATTCTCTGATGATGACAGATTCTTGGCAATGTTGGTAGGAAAACCAGACCATAATGATGAAACAGGAACTATTTTGTACAACAAAGGCACTTGGGATTTTTATGGGAGATATTGGGGACATAATGATATGTCAGCTACCAAATATGCTGCGTTCTCTCCCGATGGAACTATGATGGCTACTTGTAGTTGGAGTTATCAAGTGAAAGTTTGGGATATTGCAGAAAGAAGACTTATCACTGATATAAAGACTAAATGGTCGTATGTACAATCAGTTATTTTTACAAATGATGAGAATGTATTTTTTGGGAATGATGTTGGATTTCCTACCGTTAATATTTCAGGTGTCAATTTCTTAAATAAACGTTTAATATTTTATAGTGATAGTTATTCTCCTAGAACAATGGATTATAATAGTAAAGTAAATAGAATTTGTGCTGATTTTTTAGGATTTTCACATGATGACTTTGGGTATGTAATTTTACTTAATCCAGACGTCTCAACAAGTATTCATGAACCTATCAAACAAAGTATCACAGCATCGCCCAATCCTGCAAATAATTCAATAAAAATTAGTTTCGATTTGCCCAAATTAGGGCTTACAAATGTTGAAATCAGCGATGTTAACTCAAGAATTATTCGCAAACTTCATACGGGTTTTCTCGAATCAGGT
>PGYU01000020.1 GCA_002839825.1 Ignavibacteriae bacterium HGW-Ignavibacteriae-1
TTATGAAAACTGATAGACGCGGAATAGCCGGCAGAGCCGAAGACGACAATTACGTTTACACGTCGCTCGAAATCGAACGGAGAAAAAATCTTATGCTTTACTTAACTACTGATGGCTTCGCCGACCAAATGAACGAATCAGGGAAAAAATACAGTTCTAAACGTTTCACAGAACTTTTAAATTCAATCGCCGATAACCCGCTTTCGGAACAATATAAAATCTTGAATAATGAACTCGCTGCTCATCAAGGCGACAAGCACCAGATTGACGATATAACAATACTAGGGGTGAGAATATGAGAAAAGTAATAATACTATTTGTATTTTATTTGGCAACAGTAAACATCAGTTTTGCTCAACTTCAGGGCCAAGAGAAAATAAATTCACTTTTGAAAGAACTCCCTAAGTTGAAGGAAGATACTAATGGAGTATATTTGTATGCAAATTTATCTTTTGAGTATTATTTAATAAATCCTGAGGAAGGAATCAAATATGGGGAAAAAGGTCTCGAACTCGCTGAAAAAATTGCATGGAAAGAAGGAAAAGCAATATGTTATAGTGCTTTAGGTGTTAATTATGAAGGTGGAATATCAGACTTCTCCAAGGCTATTGAATTCTATTATAAATCATTGAGAATTAATGAAGAATTAGGAAACAAACCCGGTATTGCAATAAATCATGGAAATATTGGGAGTATTTATTTTCGACTATCCAACTTTACAAAAGCACTCGAATATTATCACAAATCACTAAAATATCTCGAGGAGTTAGGCAATAAGAGAGGTATTGGAGCGACCTTGGGAAATATTGGTATTGTATATGCTGAACAAACTAAATATTCAAAAGCCCTTGAGCATTACTTCAAAGCATTGAAAATCAATGAAGAACTTAACAATAAGAATGGGATAGCTATAAATCTTGGACATATTGGAAATGTTTATGCAAAACAATCGCATTATCCTAAGGGAATTGAATATTACTCAAAAGCTCTTAAAATTAACAAAGAGTTAGGAAACAAATCAGGAATTGCAACCAATATGGCTAATTTTGGCATTATATATCTAACACAAGCTCAAGATTCAGTAATTGAAGTTAGTGAGAATAAAATAGAATTATTGCTTAATAAAGAAATTAATATAGATAAAGCAATTGAGTATTCACAAAAATCAATTGATATTTACAAAGAACTAGGTGAATTACACAACCAATCCAGTATTTTTAAAAATTTATCTGATGCTTACTTTGTAAAAGGCGATTTCAAAAAAGCATTTGAGGCATTTAAGGAATACAAAACCTTACAAGATTCTGTTTTCTCTATGGATAAGCAAAAGGAATTTGCTAATCTTGAAGCAAAAAGAGAAAATGAACTGAAAGATGCTGAAATAATAATTTTACAAACTGAAAAGAAGGCGCAGCAGTTTCAGTCTTATCTTCTAGCTGGTGGTGTAATCGTGCTTTTTAGTGCATTTGGTATTGCTTTTTTCCGTTTCCGCGAAAAGAAGAAATTAAGCGAAAAACTTGCAATCCAAAAGTCAGAAATTGAAAATCAGAAATTACTAGTAGAGGAGAAGAACGAGCAAATTTACGCCTCAATTAGGTATGCTTCCACAATCCAAAATGCAATATTGCCTTGGGACGCTATATTAGGCAAGGCTTTTAGTGATTTCATGATTTTCTTCAAGCCGAAGGATATTGTGTCCGGTGACAGCTATTGGTTCAAGGAAGTTGACGGAGTGAAGTTTCTGGCAGTCATAGATTGCACCGGTCACGGCATTCCGGGCTCAATGCTGACTGTAATAGCTTCATCAGTACTTGACGATGCAGTTTTGGGCAAGAGGCTCAAAAACACGGGCGAAATCCTAACATATATGAACGATAAAGTCACCGAAGTGCTAAACCAAAGGCTCAAAGAAAATGAAGTCCGCGACGGAATGGAAGTTGCGCTAATCGCTATTAATGCACACAAAGTCCAATTTTCAGGAGCCGGGCGTCCATTATACATGAAAAACAACACATCATTTGAAATTATGAAAACTGATAGACGCGGAATAGCCGGCAGAGCCGAAGACGACAATTACGTTTACACGTCGCTCGAAGTAACAATCTTATGCTTTACTTAACTACCGATGGCTTCGCCGACCAGATGAACGAAGACGGCAAAAAATTCAGCACCCGCCGCTTTTTGGCATTAATAGAATCAATCGCCGATAAGCCACTATCGAACCAATATAAAATCTTGAGTAATGAACTCGCTGCTCATCAAGGCGACAAGCACCAGATTGACGATATAACAATAATAGGGGTGAGGATATGAGAAAAGTAATAATACTATTTGTATTTTATTTGGCTACAATAAACATCAGCTTTGCCCAGCTTCAGGGACAAGCGAAAATTGATTCTCTCAAAGCGGAGATACCAAAAGCAAAGCAAGACACTAACCATGTAAACTTGCTTCATCAAATATCTTTTGCCTTCAATTCTATCGACCCGGATAAAGGAATCGAATACGGAGAAAAGGGCTTAGAACTCGCCCAAAAACTATCATGGAGAAAAGGAGAAGCATATTGCTATAACTCGCTTGGAGCTAATAACGATGCAAAATCGGATTATACCAAAGCACTTGAGTATTATCACAAAGCACTTAAAATTAATACCGGTACAGGGGATTTAAAAATGATGATATATAATCTCCATAAAATTGGCGATGTATATCATAAGCAATCCAAATATTCTGAGGCTGAGAATTACTTTAAACAAGTTATAGATGTAATCAAAAATGATGAGCTTATAATCGAGAAAGCTACTACATTTAAACGGTTAGCCTTTGTACATGAAGAACAGGGTGATTTTACAAAAGCTATGGATTATCATTATAAAGCATTAAGAATCTTTGAAGCTGAAGATGATAAAAGGAACATTGCTGGTGAATTACATAACATTGCAAATAATTATTTGACTCAATCAAATTATCCCAAAGCTCTGGATTATTTTCAGCAAGCATTGAAAATAAACGAAGAAATTGGAAATTTTAGATGGAAGGCTTACAATTTAGCTAGTCTAGCTATAGTTTACTCTGAAGTTTCTGAACATTCTAAGGCTGTGGAATTTAATCAACAAGCCTTGGAATTGTTTGAAGAAATGGATAACCAATATGCTATTGCCGGATTATTGCACAATATAGGTGCCAATTATACAGATATTTTTGAACATGAAAAAGCCAAGGACTTCTATTTGAGAGCTATGAAAATGAATGAAGAAATGGGTAATTTGCACTGGTTAACCAACAATTTAGATGCCTTAGGAAATGTTTATAAATATTTGGCGGATTATTCGAAAGCAATAAAGTTCTTTGAAAGAGCATTATCAATATCTGAAGAAATCGGAGATAAGTCCGGTATAGCCACAAGTTTAGGAAATATAGGATATTATTACCTATCTTTAGCTCAGGATTCAATAATTAATAAAAGCGAAAATAAGGTGCAGTTATTAATTAACAAAGATATAAACCTTGCCAATTCAATTAAATATTTACAGAGGTCAGTATCCTTACATATTGAAACCGGAGAACGGATTTTTCAATCCTATAGCCTTTTTAATTTATCAAGAGCTTACGAATTAAAAGGTAACTACAAAAAAGCATTTGAGGCATTTAAGGAATACAAAACCTTACAAGATTCTGTTTTCTCGATGGATAAGCAGAAAGAAATTGCGAATCTTGAAGCAAAACGCGAAAATGAATTAAAAGATGCTGAAATCATCATTTTAAACACAGAAAATAAAGCTCAACAGTTCCAATCATATTTGCTTGGCGGTGGAGCGATAGTTCTTTTGGGTGCTTTCGGTATTGCTTTCCTGCGTTTCCGCGAAAAGAAAAAACTGAGCGATAAACTTGCACTTCAAAACGCTGAAATAGAAAATCAAAAAAACATTGTTGAATCTCAAAAAGCAATTGTTGAGGAGCAAAAGTTCGTACTTCAAGAAAAAAATGACCATATTTATTCATCTGTACAATACGCCGCTACAATCCAGCAAGCGATTTTACCTTGGGACAGTATAATCAATTCTGCTTTTTCAGATATTTTAATTTTCTACAAACCGAAAGACATCGTTTCTGGGGACTCCTACTGGTTTCAGGAAGTTGAAGGTGTCAAATATTTAGCCGTTATTGATTGCACCGGTCATGGAATTCCCGGAGCAATGCTGACAGTAATTGCCTCTACAGCGTTAGATGATGCGGTTCTTGGCAAAAGATTAAACGATCCGGCTGAAATTCTGACATATATTAATGAAAAAGTAACAGAAGTATTAAATCAAAAATTAGCTGAAAACAACATTCGCGATGGAATGGAAGTAGCGTTAATTGCCATTCATCAAGATAAGATTACGTTTTCAGGTGCCGGGCGACCATTGTATCTCAAAAATGGCACATTAGAAATTATCAAAACCGATAAACGCGGAATTGCCGGAAGTACCAAAAATGATGAATACCAATTCAATTCCGTGGAAATCGAAAAAGCGGAAAATATTACACTTTACCTCACTACAGACGGTTACGCTGACCAGATGAACGAAGACGGCAAAAAATTCAGCACCCGCCGCTTTTTGGCATTAATAGAATCAATCGCCGATGCCCCAATTTCGGAACAAACCGCAATTTTAGAAAAAGAATTCAACAATCATCGTTGCAATCGCGAACAAATTGACGATATAACAATAATTGGAGTGAGGATATGAATTAGAAAGAAATGAGTTCAAATTTGTCAAATTTGAACTCATAATTAAATAATATCGATGAAAAATATTAAATATTATCTGAACTTTAGCAATTTTTCAATAGCTGAATTACCTTTTTCATCGCTGATTTTGATGAAATAAACGCTTTGTTCAGTATTTGGAATATTGAGACTTATTTGATTATTTCCAATGTTATAATCTTCATAATCTTTTAGAGTTGCTATAAATTTGCCATCATAGTTGAATAATTCGAATCTTAGCCTACTATTGGCTTTTAATGCAAACCTGATGTGAAGTACATTATCTGTCATTGGGTTAGGATATAGACTGATGGATTTGAATAACTCGTTGTAAAGCTTACAGATACCCAGGTAAGAAGTCTCGCCCTTTAATGCCTCACAAGCATTTTCAGGAGATAGGTAGCCATCTTCTACTTGCGAAATAATATCAAGCTCATTCAAAATTGGCGTTCTGTATCGTTCAGGTAGTAGTTGTGCAAATTTCTTGCTCACATGATACCAAAAATCTACTTGATTTTGAATTGTGTCACCGTCTTCGTATTCCTCCCAACTGAAATGCACTGGTATCAAATTCCCGTAAAGTGGTTTGTATTCGCCCAAGGAGTCCATTTTGATTAGATTATCCAATTCAATATATCCTCCAAAAGCAGAATCAAATTTCAATAATGGTGATTGCGATGTATGTGTAAATATGGCATGTGATTTTTCGCCATCTTTATATTTTATTGATTGATATGTGATGCATACAGCTGCTTTTTCTGACCAAACTTCGTAGTCCCAACCTGTATAAATCACAGGTTCGATAACGATTCCACTTGGCTCGGGATTGAACATAATCAAATACGGTTTGGATTTAAGTAAGATATTTACTTTAGTTGTATCGTAAGCAAACATTTCACTTATCATTTCCAAACCGCCGGGAGGAATATTGTCTTTGTTTACGTAATCCTCAAAATTGCATGATAAAATATCGCCGGTACGGTTAATTCCAATCTTTTCAGACTCTTCAAAAGTTAAAACCAGTTTTTCAATACCGGCAATTTGCTGTATTTCATCAACATCTTTATTTTGGAGTGATTCGTTATTTGAAGGAGATTTTGCACAAACATTGCCAATTTCCTGAACAGCACTCTGGAATTGATTGTTAATTTTCACTAAATCAATTTCATCTTGCAAATCATTGAACAAGTGGTTATGATGAGTGCGTTTGTATCTTTCAGGCAGCATTTTGATAAAATTATCAGTTGCAAGATAGGTTACAATTATATAGCCTGTAGTTTTTGAGGATTTAACTCTAAGACAAACAGGTATTGCTCCTTTCAAATCCTGGTTTTGTGTTGCATCGAAATATACTTTGATTGAATTCACTTCACCATTAGGGCCCAATTTTTGGCGCAAATCCGATTGAAGATTCCCGCCTATGACTGTATTATTCGCAATAATTTTAGGTAATTTAATCAAACTTGTACCAAATGATGTTGTGAAGAAGCTTAAATTTGCGCCATTACCTTTATGAATTCGTAAAACTTCCGGAAAAATCCCGGGTGATTTTGTCATACTCCAATCTGGATTGCTCAAAATACTTATTTGTGAAAATCCTGTATCATTCACTAAATGAATCATTCTAACCATACCTTTCTCGGGGTATCCGTATTCGCTTATGTTTTTGAATTTTCTTGGGTCGTAGCTGGGAAAGATTGATTCCGTCAAAAACAGGTAACCACAATCAACTTTTTTGATATTAATTCTCTCAAGTTCCTCATCTGTCAGTACGAGTACATCAATTGAATCAATATTTTCACTTTTTGTGTCTTCAGCATAATAGTGAAATCTAATGTCAGTCTTTTCTGTCAATGAATTGTTTGATGATGACAACATATCTGAAGTTCTTACGCTTGCTAAATCATCGCTCGTGCTTAAATTTGCTTGCGGTGAATTAGATTGCTTTTTTTCTATTGAGGTAGAATAATCAGCTGTTATCGAGCTTTCTTTGATATTTTCTGACTTTTGCATGAAAGTCAAGTTTAGAGCTATTATTATTAATGCAGCTATGATACTCATAGTAAGTATTCCCTTTTTATTTAAAAATTTGAATTTATTGCTTTTATCAATTTCAGTAAGTCGATTTCTGATATACGTATCCTCAAGTGGGAAAGGTGGAATTTCCGTTTGGGACATTTCTTCGAATAATTTATCTAATTTCTTCATTTGACCCTCTTTGAGTTATGATTTGTGATTCATCACTTGATTTGATTTCTAAACTCATCAACAATTTAAGCTGAATTTTCCCTCGATACAATCTTTGCTTCAGCGTTTCAAGTTTGGTATTCTGAATTTCTGATGCGAGATTCTGAGAATAACCCAATATATTACATAGGACAATTGCTTCTTTTTGCTCAATCGGTAATTTGTCTAATGCTTTGTAAAGTAACTTTATCTCGTAAATACTGTCCGGTTGTAGTTCTTCAGATTCGATTAAATCAAAGTAATCATCGGATACGAGTTCAGTTCTTTTTCTCTTCACAAATCTTGCATGGTTAAGCCGCGAAGCTATCGAAAACATCCACGATAAAAATGTTCTACTATCATTGAGCTTTTCAAATTCTATGTAAGCAGTTTCAATCGTATCTTGTAGCAAATCTTTCGCGTCCTCATATGTAGGGGAGACCGAGATACAAAACCTCCATAAATTTTTCTTTAGAGGTTCAAATTCACTTAGAAACTTATCTTGTTTACTTTGCATTTAAATTCGTTTTTGTATTACTAACTGTAAGAGTGTTAAAATAGAAAAAAGGTGACAATTCCGAATCACTTTTTTCATATTATCTTTGATTTTGATAATATAGAAGCATTATAGCTGTGGTGAAATTTGAAAATGACTGAACATCACATATCAAATTTGAAATAGATTTATATGATTTTCTTGTTAATTCGTCATAATGTTTTTGTTTAACTATAAGGTACTATATATTATGAATAAAATATTTGCAATTCTCTCAGCCCTGTTTTTTATGAACGTTCTTGTGAGCTTCTCGCAGGACACTCCCGTCAAGGGACCGCAATACGAAATTACTGTCAAACAAATATCTACTGAAAATGGCACAGCTACTGAATTGGGCAAGATTGTTATCGAACTTATGCCTGACGTAGCACCTTTGCATGTCAAGAATTTTGATAGTCTTGTGGCAGTAAAATTTTATGACGGCACAGCTTTTCACCGTGTAATTCCAAATTTCATGATTCAAGGTGGCGACCCTAATTCAAAAAGTAAGCCACGTAATACTTGGGGAATGGGTGACCCGAGCCAAGCACGTGTAAAAGCTGAATTTAGTTCGGTCAAACACGAACGCGGTATCGTTTCGATGGCTCGCAGTAACGACCCAAATAGTGCTTCTTCACAGTTTTTTATCATGCATGGCAACTCACCACATCTTGATGGTAAATATTCCGCTTTTGGCAAAACTGTCAGTGGCTTAGATGTAGTTGACAAAGTAGTCGCAGCAAAGAGAAACGGTGAAAACCCGATTGACAAGATTGAAATGACAATAAGGAAATTGAAATAATGTCCGAAAATACTAATCCAAAATATATTATAAAAGTCGCTACTAAAGGCGAACAAATCGGCACTATCACTGTAGAAACATTGCCCGAAATTGCTCCAAAGCATTCGGCAAATTTTGAAGATTTGGTTACTTCCGGTGCTTATAATGGAACTGCATTTCACCGTGTTATACCGGGATTTATGATTCAAGGCGGCGACCCCAATTCGAAGGATAAAGCTCGTGATACATGGGGCTATGGCGACCCAAATCAAAAGAAAGTACCTGCTGAATTCAACAGCACATCTCACAAACGCGGGATAATCTCAGCAGCAAGGTCACAAGACCCAAATAGCGCCTCATCTCAATTTTTCATTTGCGTTGCTGATGCAACTTTTCTTGATGGTCAATATACAGTTTTTGGTCGCGTTACCGAAGGCATGGATATAGCCGACCAAATTGTTGATGCTCCGAGAGACCGAAGTGACAATCCTTATGACAAAATCGAAATGACAATAGAGAAATTATAATTTCCAACTTTTATAGTTCAAAAAAAATGTTGAAAAGACTTTGTTCTCTTCAACATTTTTTTTGTTCATTAGTTATTTAGCCGTATTTTTTAAAACTCCAAACTGACGCCTATTGTGGGTAATATGCCGAAAGATTCTTGGTATTCGGATACTTGGTCGCGCGCATTCCATCTGACGCCCGATACATTTTTGCGAGCGTATACATTTTGAATATCAATGTAGAAAATCAAATTTGTAGAGCTGAAATTCCAGCGCCTGTCTGCTCTTATATCAAGGCTATGATAAAGCGGTAACCTTTCGCCTTCGTTATATCGGACGAAATCTCGCGAACCTGTCGGCAAGAATGGCGTTGTAGGCACTCCAGTGGCAAGTCTGAATTTGCTGCTAACTTCCCAATGTGAGTTGATTCGCCATCCGGCAGATATATTGAAAATAAATCTGCTGTCATATGCTCCCGGTCGTTCCAATCCGTCTAAGGCGATAAAATCAGACTCTGAATACGTCGCACTTAGCAATCCGTAAATCGGGATTTCGCTGAATTTCTTTTGTATGAATAATTCAATTCCTCGCGACCTGCCCGTAGCGGAATTTGAAAGTGGTTCCAACCCAAATGGAATATCTGACGTGACATCATCGAAACCTGATGGGGATAATACTGCTTGTGGTCGGTAAACTCTGCCCGGATAATTCGCATAATCTTTGTAGAATACCTCCAGTTGGACTTTCACATCCTGCAAAGGTGTGTGAGCATATCCAATTACTACTTGGTCAGCACGAATAGCTTTCAATTTATTATTCGGGTCGCCCAAAAGCCAAATGTATGATGGAGATTGATAAAATCTGCCGACACTAAATACAAATGAAGAAAGCTCGTTTAGCGTGTAAATATACGATAATCGTGGCGAGAAATAAAGCTCTTCATCGGTAAAATTGTAGTAATCCATTCTGCCACCGATTGTGAAACGATGATGCCCAATGGCAGAACTCAATGAAAAGTATGTCCCATTTTTGACGGATGAGAAACTCGTATCAATAGCTAATGGCTGCTCGGTACCGTTATTGTCAACGCGTAGAAAGCCGGGGATTAGGATACTATAATCTAAGATTGCTCCATATTTAATTTGATTTCCGAACGTTAGTTCGGTTTTGCTGCCAAGCTGAAAGTCCAAGTCAGTTTTTAAAATCAATTCCCCTTCCTTAGATTCATTTCGGAAAATTTCCACCAAATTGGAATCATTTTGAAAAGTAGAAAATCTCGTATAAGCATTCCCGAGTGTGACAGTAGCGAATCCATCCTTGAATAAATGCCGCCATGTCAATCCCGAAAAATTGCGATATTGGTCAGGTACAGCAACTTGGCTATTGCTGAAACGTTTGTCGTCATCCTCATTGTTCAATTTGACATTATTCAATGCCGTCACGAAAAGATAAGTCAATTGATTTTTTGAATTCAGCCTGTAATTTGCTTTCCCTTGGAAATCCCAATATTGAGGGACAAATCCAAATCCTGCCGCTTGGAAAATGAAATCAAGATAGGAGCGGCGAGCACTGAAAAACCACGAACCATCATCAGCGATAGGACCTTCGAGATTCAAACCAAACTGCGAAGCTGAAATAGTAGCTTTCCCGCCAAACTGTTCCTCGCTGCCATTTCTGAGTGTAATGTTGGTCAGCGAAGATGTTTTATCGCCATATTTCGCTCCAAATCCGCCTGACGAGAAATCCACATTCCGAACGAAATCAAGATTTATCATGGAAAGTGGACCACCGGTTGAGCCCTGCGAACCGAAGTGATTGATGTTGTCAACTTCGATATTATCCACAATGAAAAGATTCTCGAAAGGCGCTCCACCACGCACGATTAAGTCATTCCGGCCTGCTCCGGTCACATTCACACCGGGCAATAATGCAGTTGCTCTGATAACATCCTCTTGCGCTCCCGGCGAACGTCTGATTTCTTCAAAGCTGAAACTCTGAGTACTCGTAACGGATTCAATTCGTTTCACAAAATAAGATGCCGTGACTTCTGCACCTTCAAGCTCAATAACTTTTTCTATCAATTCGATTTCTAAGAAAATCGGTCGTCCTGAGCCTAATGCAATGTCCGTTTGGACGTAAGTTTCGTAACCAATGCTCGAAAATTGGAGTTGAACGATTCCGACAGGTACATTTTCAACTCTGAAATTCCCGTTGCTTTGGGAAATCGCTCCCAAATTTGTATTTAATAATCTTACAGTGACTCCCGGCAAGGGCTGTTGTGTCATTTTGCTTGTAATTCTACCGGTAATGGTGCCGGTTTGCTCTTGAGCAGTAAGTAAGTTTGGCAATAATAAGAAAGTCAATAAGGCATAAATAAGCCTAAGCTGCATTGTACAACTCCATAAAAAAAATTTTGAAACAAATTAGAAATTATGTATTTTAATACATCAATTAACGTATTCGGTTTACCAATATTTATTGAAACGCACTTGGTTTAAACTTTTTTCAAATATTTTGTTCCTTTTTTGATTTTGAAGTGTCATTATAATAGTTTTGATTACGGAATTTGAAAATGTATACTTTTAACGATAGCGAAATATTAAATATTATATATAAAGGTTCGAAACGAGACATCGAGCAAGCTTATCGGTTTTTGTATGCGAAGTACTCGAAGATGATTCACGCTTACTGTGCGTGTATAATAAAAGATAAGGACTTGGTCGAGGACATTTTTCAAGAGACTTTCATACGATTTTACAATGCAGTGACTCAGGAAAAGACGATTACGAACATACCGGGATTTTTGACGATTACATCGAGAAACTTGTGCTACAATGCAATTCGGAGCAGAAAGAATAATGTCGAGCTTGATGAAAATATGCTCGTGGATAGGGCAGAGGATAAGTACGAGAAAAAGGAAATGCTCGAAATCATCATTAGTGCAGTCGAGTTTATTGATGAAAAATACCGGACGCCTTTTATGCTGCGCGAATTTGAGGGGCTTTCCTATTCCGAAATCGCAGAACTATTGAACATTACTGCAGACAACGCAAAAGTTAAGACTACAAGAGCAAAAAAAATGATTATCAAAGTTTTACAACCGTATTTGAAAGATATTAGCAATTGAGAGGTAAAAAATGAATTACTCAGAAATTTTATATGATTTTGCCGAAGGCAATTTTAACGAAGCAGTCGAATCGGAGCTTTTCTTCGAGATGGCTTCCAATTCAGAGCTTCGCACGGAATTCAAGAACATCTTGTCGGTCAATACGGCATTGAATTCCAATCGTGGAATGTATGCCGTGCCCGAGGAATCAACAAAAGCTATTTTCAGTTCTGTTGGAATGCCTGCCGTTGCTTCTACTCTCAATCCGGCTTTTATCAGTTCTTCGGCAGCAGGAATTTCCAAAACGAAGTTCGTTTCCTCGCTTATTGCTGCTACAATTGTAACTGCTCTTCTGACTTTATTTTTAACTGATAATATTACTAATAAAAATGTGGAACATTCTTCAGCACAAGCATTATTTCTAAACAATCAAGCATCTAATAAGCTCTCTGACTATTTTGCTGAAAATGCCTATGATGCCACTGAGCCAATAACTTATAAAACTTTTGCAAAAGCTACTTATCCTATATCGCCAAAATCAAGTAAGCCTATGATAGCATCGGCTGACAATAATATAATAGCTGAAAATTCAAAATCGGACCAAGTGGAAATTATTGATTCCGAGATTACTTTAGAAAATATTCAAAATGTTCCCGATAACGAATTACAAATCATTGATTCCGAAACAACTTTGGAAAATGTGAAGGATGTTCCAGATAATCAAGAACCTTTATTGAATGATAATAATACAATTGATAATACAAATTTGGCAGATTTAGATAATGGTTTGATTTCCAATGAGCTTGAATCTGAAAGCTTTTGGAACAAACTCAATCTCGAAGTCAAGAACACGCAAGATTGGATGATGCCGGCACCAACGACGACGCCATCTAAATTTGCAGCATTTCATAACTTATCATTAGCATTGAATTACGAAATTAACGATAACTTAAGCTCAGGATTTGAAGTCAGACGCGAGACTTTTTTCCAAAAGTTTGATTTTCGTGACGACGAAAATTTACTTACTATAATAGAACAACAACCTAATTTTACGACCTTTTACCTTACAGGCAAATATTCCCATAAATTGAGTGAACTAATTTCACCATATATCCAAATTAGTGCCGGCGCTAATAAAGTTGGTTTCGTAGGGAAATTTTCCGGTGGGCTAAATTATGATTTGACAAACAGTTTTGGAGTTTTGATTGGTGTCGAGTATGCCAACATGATTTACGGGTATCGTGGCAATACTTTCAATTCTTCAAAGATTGGGTTCTTGTGGGGTTTGAATTATAAATTTTAATAATATATATAGGAGATTTAATCATGAAAAAGATTCTTTTAACAATAGCAGTATCTGCTATGCTATGGCTGACATCTTGCGAAGATCCGCTCGGTGTAGATGAAAATTACAGAATGACTCAAGAAGTAACATTCGAGACAGTATTGAAATCAAATCGCTCATATCAGGGCGAAACTGAAATCAAAGCTGTAATACGAAGCAAAGCTGAAGAAGAAGCTGTTTTATCGGCTTTGACATCCATTCGATTCGATGCTACAGGTGAAATAAAGAATGTCTCAATGGGAGAAATAGATTACGGTAAAGAAATGCTTGTTGTATTCTTTGGAGGACCCAAACCAAGCAGTTCAATTTATGTCGAAATCTCATCAATTATTCAAAATAATGGCAAACTTGTCATCGGGACTAAGGAGTATCAACCCGAAAATGGCACAACTGATATTGGACATCCAATTCACATCGTTGTCACAAAACATATTTCCGGCGAAGTTGAATTTGAATCAACTAAAGTTGTGAAATTGCCAAATAATGATGAGTTTAAGGAACTCCCATTTGAAAGCATCAGAACCGGCTCGCACGGTATCGAAGCTGAAACTGCTGTAAAAATGGCTATTCGCAGCAAAGCTGATGAAGAAGCATTTTTGAAATTGGTCAAATCTAATCAATACGAAGGAAATGTGCAGGTTCCGGTGACTTTACCTGACATTGACTATTCGCAAGATATGTACATAATCGTAATGAACGGACCGACTAGCAGTGGCAGTATGTATCTCAGGATTACTTCTGTAATCTTGCAAAACCAACAAATTACCGTAAATTCCACTTTGTTTATTCCGCAAATTGGCACTGATGACATTGGCTATCCATTTCATTTAATTAAACTGAAAAAACGCGCTGAAGTTGTCGTTTTTGCCGAAACAGATGAGTTTCATCTTGAAGGTGAAGACGACCCGATAGAACAAAATCCTAATTATTTGAAGTTGTCGGCTTGGTCTTGGGTATCTTTCGAGGACTCGAACGGAAACGTTAATTTCCCGGATAAGCTCACGATTCCTATACTTTCAGAATTTACTATCATTTTCAAAGAAGACTTCTACGGTTCAGGATTCGCAGGTTGTAATGCCTATAGTTTTGGGTATTTTACAAACAAAAGTAATGAACTCGAAATTAAGATGGGTTATTCTACATTAGTACATTGTGAATTGACTGCGGAATTTATGGAAGCTATAGGGCAAGCTGAAAGCTACAAACTAATGGACGACAAATTAATTATTACAACTAAATCATCAACTTACACAAAGATGAGCTTCCGTAAAATTGCATATGTTGAATAATTAACCTCACCCAAACCCTCTCCAACGAGAGAGAGAAAGGCATAAAAAAAGAGGCTGTCCCAAAAGGGCAGCCTCTTTTTTTATAATTTAACCCCAAAATCCGTTCCCCCTCTTGTAAGAGGGGGTTAGGGGGTGTTCTGTTTTGATTTTTTTTTTTGACTTTCTAGAATGATTTTCTAATTCTTCATCACATCATTAACCAACTGCGCAGCATGTTCAAAATTTTCGGCTACTTTAAATGATAGCCCCGATTTTGAAAGCATGAGCTTGGCTTCCTCTGCATTTGTACCGTCTAAGCGGACAATCACCGGCATATTAACATGCACGGTATTCAGCGCTTGAATTATACCTTGAGCAACTCTATCACAGCGCACTATTCCGCCGAATATATTAATTAATACAGCCTTAACATTTTTGTCGCTCATCATTATTCGGAATGCGTTCGCAATTCTTTCAGGATTTGCACCACCGCCCACATCTAAGAAGTTAGCCGGTTTGCCGCCCGAAAGTTGAATCAAATCCATTGTAGCCATTGCCAATCCTGCACCATTTACCATACATCCGACGTTTCCGTCCAATTTGATATAGTTCAGATTATACTTTGACGCTTCAACTTCCAACGGGTCTTCTTCAGTAATGTCTCGTAATTCCATATATTCGGGATGACGGAACAAAGCATTTTCATCAAAAGTCATTTTGCAATCCAAAGCAATCATTTTGCCTTCATTTGTAAGCACCAAAGGATTGATTTCTACCAAACTGCAATCCAAATCTTCGTATGCTTCGACCAAATTATTGATGAATTTCACGAAATTATTGAATGCTTCGCCTGCAAGTCCGAGACCGAAGCCAAGACTGCGTGCTTGGAATTGTTGGAATCCCGTAGCAGGGTCAATGTGTTCCTTCAGAATTTTTTCGGGAGTCTCTTCTGCAACTTTTTCAATCTCAACGCCACCTTCGGTCGAAACCATGATAACGTTTTTGCCTGTAGTTCTGTCCAATGTGATGGATGCATAGAACTCGCGGTCAATTGCCACGCCTTCTTCCACTAAAACTTTGGAAACTACGCTTCCTTCATCGCCTGTTTGGATGGTAACGAGACGATTGCCCAATATTTCTCTCGAATATTGATATACTTTGTCGGAAATATTGCCATTGCGAATGATATTTACACCTCTGACAGGGCTATCAAACAAGTAGATTGGCTGCCCGGTTTCGATATTTTTAACTGTGCCTTTGCCTCGTCCGCCGGCATGTATTTGAGCTTTCAAAACGACTGTGCCAATTCCTTGCGATTCAAATTCATCATAAGTAATCTTTCCTGCATCGAATGCATTGAAAATCACTCTGTTTTTCAGAACCGGTACCTTGTAACGCTTCAGCAATTCTTTGGCTTGGTACTCATGAATTTTCATGCTAAACCTTTAATTATTTTATTTCCGAAAATATGTCATATTACAAAATTAATAAATCGTTTCTAATAGCAAATTATTTTTATTATGTTATGATTTTTTAATTTTCGAGATACTTCATCTTTTTAATTTGCGTCTTTCTTGTGAAAAATAATACCTGAACTATCATAATAAAAGGTCATTATAAACACTTGTCAGTGTAGATAATGACCTAAAATATTGAATATAAATTATGTTTATTGATTTATCTTACTATGCTAAATTTGGTTGAATATCGTTGCCCACCAATTTCGCAAACCAAAAAGTAAATTCCGTTTGCTAAAGTACTCAAATCAAATGTGTATTCGAGTTTATCGCCATTCACTGAAAATGAATCGGTCACAGCAGTTCCATTCAAATCGCTAATGTGCATTTTTTCGATTTGCCTAATATTCATATTATTGAAATTGATGTTAAGTTGACTTATAGCCGGATTGGGAAATAAAGAAAGGTAATCGCTCAAATCGAAATCCCTAACGCTATTAGGAGTAGATATTCCCTCTCCGGAAAGATTGATTTCCACCCATTTATTAGCTATATCATTGGTTTCAATGATTACAGATGCATTATACACTCTGGTTTCAGTAGGGGAGAATGCAATTTGGACTATCATATCATTACCCGGTTGAATAGTAGAAATCATAGAAGATGCAAATGAAAAGTATGATTTATCTAAACCATCAAATCCAATTGTTTCTATTTCCAAGTCTGCATCTCCTGTGTTACTGATTGTAAATTGGCTTGTTTTATATTCAGTCAATTCAACTTCGCCATAATCCAAAGATTGAACTGACAGTGTCATACTTGGTGAACCTACTGCAAGAGCATCCCCAAATATATTGACAAGCTCTGTAACTACATTAGTTGCATTCGATTCGATTACCATTAAACCATAATAATGTTCTGCAATTTTGGGATTGAAAGTTACTTCGATATCCAAAAATGCATTCGGCTGAATTATAACTCCTTCGTAAGTATCAGGAATCGAATAACCAAAGAACTCATACTCAACAACTTCAATTAAATCAATCACCAATGGAGCATCACCCGGGTTATGCAAACGAACTGTTTGTTTGGCTGTTTCATTTACATTAATTGTCCCAAAATCCAAAGTATCAGTATTTACTGTTAATTTGGGCTCTTTGGGTTTTTCGCCGAATGAATATTTATAGAAATTTCGCGAAAACTGGAAGTCCGGCAAAGTAACACCTGTACCGTAATAAATTTCTTCGCCAATTGTAAAACCGCATGACCAAGCTGTATTATTATATGGTAAATTCAACCCGTTCATTAGTTTCCAGTTATTTGTCTTTGGGTCAAATTCGTAGCAATCTTTGTAAGTCTGTGTGTATTGGCTTTGTCCGCCTACGATATACACTTTGCCTTTCATGGCATATGCAACTGCTGTTTGTCTGGCAGTTCCGGTAAAAGATTTCTTCGGTGTAAAAATATATGTAGAGGGATTGAACTCATACCATGTTATATATTCGGCTACACCGAAAGATAGATTGCCCAAACCAACGAAGACTCTATCATCAACAACGATTGCACTAGAAAATAATATACCATCTTCCGGGTAATCTGTTATATATGTCCAAGAATCATTGCTCGGGTTATACTCCCAAACGTCCCTATGAACACCGCCACCGTCTCCGCTGAATCCGCCACCGATATAACCTTTGCCGTTTATCGAGAAGTTAAAGCAAGCGTCACGTGGTCCGCCGGGGAAATCTTTCAATTGTGTCCATTGCTTGGTCGAAGGGTCAAATTTCCAAAAATCTTTTTTTAATGATTGTAAATTCCCTTCCGGGTCGCCACCACCAACGTAAGCAATGCCGTCAATTACGAAATGGAAAGCCCAGCCTCGCTCGCCGCCACCTATGTCGGGCATCTTTTCCCAGCTATTGTTGCTTGGGTCATATCGCCAGAAATTTTTCTCATTAGGTCCGCCACCAACGTACCCAAATCCATCAATTTCAAAAGAAATGCAACCATCTGTTTCCGGTCCACCATAATCTGCAATTCTCTCCCAAGAACTTGCGTTAAGAGTGAAGCATACCATACAAATGATTGCTGCTAAATATAATTTATAGTAACTCATGTTACCTCCAGATAAAAGTTGAAAATGATAATTATTTATCCATACTCATGTCTCCTATTGAATTTACAATAATATTAGCACGACTTATCTTCAAAGCATAGAGACTAATTTTAAAAACACTAAAAAAAATAGTTAAAAAGGAATCAATTTGGCTTATCCTTCTTGACAAAATAAGCAACAATTACTGTGGTTATGATACCCATAACCGGTGCTCCAATTAGCCCCTGAATCATATAACTTTGGAGATTGTAGTAATCGCTTGCTGCGGCATGAGTCATTTGACCGGATTCAACTACATAATTGATTATATTCGGGAAATATTCCGGTGTAATCACTGTTGATGTTATATATTGAGTCACCGGACTTAATATTGTGACTATCAATGTAATTATCAGACCTGTGATAACGCCGTTTTTGTATGACATTATGCCATTATAATAATTTTTTCTCTTATCGAGCAAAGCAAATACATATATTGCAATCGCAGGAATAGCAACAAAATTCGTATAAATCGCATGCTTATCAATATGCTCTGAATGCAATCCCAATGCTTTTTCTAACAACATCCAAAGCAACATCATAGCTGCAAATATTAATGCCCACTTTATTTCAATTTTGTATTTGTTCATGATTTTTTCCTGCGTTTAACCGTTCAACTCTTGCCATATACCATGAATATTCCCGTCGGGGTCAGTGAAATAGCATAACCAACCAACGCCCGGAACTTCCATTTTCGGCAATACGATTTGCCCACCTGAGCTTACAATTTTCTCAGCGGTCTCGTCAATACTTTCGACAACAATTGAATTTACCATGGGTTGCTTCGGGTCTTTTTTTGCCATCACGGCTCCATTAATGCCCGGTGTGCTGCTATCGCCGGAAACTGCGAACCAATACTCATCTTCGCCAAATTGCTGGAAATTCCAACTGAAAACTTCCTCGAAGAATTTCATGGTTTTTGCAGGACGATCGCAAGGAATCTCGAAATGCACTACTCTATTATACATACAAACCTCATTAATTTATTGAATAAACTTAATCCAATACAAAAATAAAGTTAGTCAATCAAAATAATCTTGTCATATGATAAGAAAATACGGCTATTTGCATGAGATATATTTACGGATACGGCTCAATGAAGTATCGGTGATACCTAAATACGATGCTACATGCTTAAGCGGTGCATATTGCAATATCTCGGGTTTTTCCCGCAAAAGTGCAAGGTATCTGTCTGTAGCCGAATCGGTAATCATCGCAAGTGAGCGCTGTTTGGTAGAAAATAGCACCCCTGCCATCCATGTCCGACCCCATTCGGTGAACGCATTAATATTCTGGAACAATTCCTGAAACGAACAGTACGATATTTTCCAACATGTGCAATCAGTCAGAGCCTGGATGTTTTCTTTCGTCGGGCTACGCAAAAAAAGCGATGACACTTCTATCACGATATCGCCCGGGCTGAAAAATGCTGTGGTTACTTCGTTGCCTTCGAAACTATTTGCATAAGCGCGCAGCAAGCCTTCTTCCAAGCAAAAGTATTCGTTTTCAATTTGCCCTTCGCGGAGCAAAAAATCACCTTTTGCAATCCGAACCTTTTCGTGGCGCGAACAAATCATATCGTAATCGCTCGCTTTCAGACTCGGGTATTTATATATTTCTCTTACAGTTGTAAACTCACTCATAATTCTTCCAATATGTATTGATAAATCATCTATAAAATATTAAAAATTCAAAGCTCAAATTCAAGAAAATAATTAATTATGACCATTCCATATTTGACATGACACATGAAAGGCGAAAAAGTCACCAACTTTTTTCGATTTGTGGAAAATTTATTCAAAAAAAGTGAATTATATTTGGAATTTTGAAAGATTTTGTATATTTGCAATGTACTATTAGTACAACATTGTTCAAATTACTCTACCAAAGCGAGCACCCCTTGTCTCGCTTTGGTTTATTTTATACCTCGCATTCTAATACCTTCACAAACATAGCCCATGAATTTATTCGTGGGAAAACCAATTTACCTCACCCCGAAAGACCGCCCTCCTTTCTGTCCCGTCAGTTGTTCTATCCCGTCTTTGTTCTCTGTCTCGAAAATTGTTCTCTGCCCCGACTTTGTTCTCTGTCCCGTTTTTGTAACAAAAACGGAACGAGAAATAATGACACACTATTTCGTTAAAAATGTTAATTTTGTAATGTGATTTTGACTGTTGCAACAAATTAACAAACGGTACATGGCTGAGAACATCAAAGACAAACTGAACAAATTAGTTTTCGATTTTAAATTGTCCAACTATCGCGATTTAAACGAGAGCCAAACACGAATTTCTTATATTGACAGATTTTGGGAGCTTTTGGGATGGAATGTCCGCAATCCACTCGAAGTCCAAGTGGAGCGCACCGACAAAAGCTATATGGGCAGAAGACCCGATTACCGCTTCATCAAAGGGAACAAAACCCTGTTTTTTGTGGAGGCGAAAAAACCTGCCGAAGATTTGACCAATCCCCGACACATCTATCAGACCAAGCTCTATTGCTGGAACGGTAAAGTGCCGATTGCCATATTGACGGATTTTGAAGAGTTCCGTCCATTCAGGGCACTCGGCAAACCGCTGATTACCGATGCAAAAAAGGGGCTAATCAAAGAATTGGACATGCTTTGCGAGGAATATCCCGACAGAGTTGACGATTTGTTGGCTACATTTGGGCGAGAAGCCGTGTTTGCGGGCTCTTTGGACGAACTTGTCAAACCCACTCAATTAGAACTTCGCGATACTGTGGATAAACATTTCCTCAATTCGCTTTCGGAGTGGAGAATCAAACTCGCATCGCTAATCGCAAAAAAGAATCATTTCGATAATGAGTTCGCGCTTGCCGAAGCCACTCAACGAATCTTGGACAGACTTGTGTTTCTGCGGATTTTGCAAGATAGGGACATCGAAAACACCGATTTCATCAAGAGCATTCTCGAGCATCGAGTCGGCAATTCCTATGCTGCATTTCTGATGATTTGTAAGGAACTCGCACCGAAATACAACGGGCTGATTTTCAATCCGCATCCACTATCCGAAAATCTCACAATCGAAGCATCGCTATTCAAAAATATCGTCAAAGAGCTGAATGTGGAGGATTCGCCCTACAGATTCGACGAAATCCCCGTAGAAGTGCTCGGCACAATTTACGAACGGTTCTTGGGTGACGAAATCAGCTTCGACAAGGGCAGACAAGTTGTCATAGACCAAAAGCCCGAAGTGCGGAAAGCGGGCGGCGTTTACTACACTCCGCAGTACATCGTCGAGTACATCGTCGCAAACACCGTCGGCAAGCTTTTGGAGCAAGCCCGAACACCGGACGATGTCAGCCGACTCAAAATACTCGACCCCGCATGTGGCTCCGGCTCATTCCTTTTGGGGGCATTCGATGCACTAATCAAATGGCACGAGGATTACTACAACGCTCATATCACCGAAATTCACGAAAAGAAGGGCAGAAACACACATTTGCTGGCATTCATGGACGAAGAGACCGGCAAGTTGAGATTGACCGCACGAAAAAAGGGCAGAATACTCCAAAACAACATTTACGGAGTGGATATAGACAAGCAGGCGACCGAAGTGGCACAGATGTCGCTCTATTTGAAAGTGTTGGAGGGCATAGCCAAGGAGCCGCTCGCAGTCTTGGGATTCCAAGATGCGCTGCTGCCAAAGATGGACGACAACATCAAATGCGGCAACTCGCTAATCGGGAGCGACTTCATCAGCGATGACTTTTTCGGGATGTCCGAGCGGGAGCGGCACAAAATCAATCCATTCGATTGGGAAGTCGCATTCCCATTCCTGAAAGTGACTGGTGGCTTCGATGCCGTCATCGGCAATCCGCCGTATATAGATTACCGACTGTTAGGTGAAAAGCAGAATAAGTATTTTACATATACTTATATTTCAACAAAAGTTAAAGAAAAGTGGAACATATACATTATATTTATCGAATTAGGAATAAGAATTTTAAAACAAACAGGTTATTTTGGTTACATTGTACCTAATGCGTTTTTAGTTTCGGATTTTGGAATAGAATTAAGAAAACTTTTACTACAGAATACTTCAATATTAAAATTAATTGATGTATCAAAGTTGAAAGTTTTTGGTGATGTTGCGACGTACCCTGTTCTATTGTTTTATCAAAACCTCAAATCTGAAAGTAATATAGTAAAAATTTTATATCCAAGAATTGTTGATGAACTATATTTTGAAAACTTTATCGAAATAAAACAGTCTGAACTGCAAAATTCAAATCATAAGTACATTTTGTCAACAAATTTTACCAATTCAAATTTGATAATAGTCAATAAACTTGAATTGAATTCAAAGAAATTAAAAGATGTGTGTAGTAATTTTGTCTGGGGAACTTCAATTAGTGGATTCAAAAGTTACAAAATAAAAAATGAATCTTATATTGAACTTCCTTCAGAAATGCAACAACAGTATTCAAAAGTAATTCAAACCGCTGACATTAAAAGATACAATATCAAATGGCAAGAAGAATTCATCTCAAATAATATCTATTCAGAGAATCTAAAATTGACATTTAGCAAGAAAAAAATTGTAATTGCAAGACTTACAAAGAGAATTCAGGCTACTCTTGATGATGATAGATTTTATGTTGGGAAATCATCCATAATAACTTCCTTCAATGTGAACGAGAAATATTTACTTGGAATACTGAACTCCAAATTGATGTATTATTATTTTTTCACAAAGTTTGAAAATACTCATATGAGTGGTGGATATATAAGGTTTGATATACCATATTTAAAAGAATTACCGATTAAATCAGACCCGAACCCCCAAACCCACGACAAAATCATCGAACTCGTCGAGCGAATGTTGCGACTGCACAAGGAATTACAAAAAGCCACGGAGTTCGACCGCAAGCACATAGAGCAATACATCTCCCGCACCGACAAAGAAATAGACGCCCTCGTTTACCAACTCTACGCCCTCACCCCCGAAGAAATACGAATTGTGGAGGGGGGAGAGTGAAGGGAAAATTTGCGTCCCGTCAGTTGTTCTGTCTCCATCTTTGTTCTCTGTCTCGAAAGTTGTTCTCTGCCACGACTTTGTTCTCTGTCCCGTTTTTGTAACAACTGACGGAACGAGAGCTGAGTGGAAAAAAAAATGTTGAAAACTTCTCAATTGAGAGTAGTATATTGAAAAAGCAAAAGGTGCTAATATGTTTTTTAAACAAATAAAAGGGGCGATTATGATTTTTGATAAAACAAAAGGTTTGATGCATGTATTGTATGAAATGAAAATGTTTGCACATACAACAAGTTACTTAATGAAAGCTGATAGTAATAAAATGACAAACGATGACTACGTATATTTAGAGTCTTGGACTATACACCTAAGAAATTTTCTTTACTTTTTTAAAGATGAAGGAAGTTTTAAATATGTGAAAGATCAAAAAGTCCCTAATGATGATATAATGTATTTTGATTATGTTTCAAAGAATAAGAAAATAATTGATAAAATTGCGAATTTAAATTATATTAGAGGAAAGGTTGATAAATATACAGCCCACTTATCCTGCAAAAGGATTAATGAATATTCATGGAAAATTTATCCCAAATACGAAATAATCAGCAAAGCTTTTGAAATTTTTCTACAAGAGTTAGATTCAAATTATATTACGAACTTTGTGAGAGAAATTGAGGAGATAAAAGAATTGGATTCAAAAATTAAATCGGAAAGGAATCAATCTATTAATTCAAAAGTAAAGGAACCCAATCAGATGAATTCTAATGTACAAGCTTTGAATTCATACTAAATTTAGTCCATAAATATCTTAAACTAAACCCCAAACAAAAATCGGGTGGCAAATTCTTGCGACCCGATATAAAATTACACCAAAAATCCCCCAAAAGCCGTTCCCCCTCTATCAAGAGGGGGTTAGGGGGTGTGTTCTGACAATCTATTTTAGGACAACAAATCCAAAACAACCACCCCGTCTGCTTCGCAGCCACCCCTCAAGAGGGGAATTTATTTTTACCAGCCCACTTTCATCAAGTAGCTGAGCAAAATACCGGCGGCTACTGCCGAACCGATTACACCGGAGACGTTTGGTGCCATTGCGTGCATCAGCAAGTAGTTGGATTTGTCTTCCTTTTGTCCCAATTGATGTACTACGCGGGCACTATCGGGCACTGCCGATACACCTGCCGCTCCTATCATAGGGTTGAGTTTGTTGTCGCCCTTCAAGAATAAATTCATGAATTTGGCGAATAATACACCACCAGCTGTTGCAACCATGAATGAGACCGCTCCAAGCCCGAAAATCAGGACTGATTGCGGTGTCAAAAATGTTGTAGCTTGTGTAGATGCCCCGACCGATACACCCAACAAAATCGTTACTATGTCAATCAATTGTTTGCTTGCGGTGTCTGCCAATCGTTTTGTGACGCCTGATTCCTTGAGCAAATTGCCAAAGAATAGCATCCCGAGCAAAGGCAATGCACCGGGAGATATAAATGTAGTGAGCAATAGCCCAACGATTGGGAATATCATTTTTTCAGTTTTAGAAACTGCACGTGGCGGTTTCATTTTGATTAGTCGTTCTTCTTTTGATGTCAATAATTTGATAATCGGCGGTTGAATCACGGGCACTAATGCCATATACGAATAAGCTGCAATTGCTATCGCTCCAATGAGTTCGGGCGCCAATCGTGACGACAAGAATATCGCCGTAGGACCGTCAGCACCACCGATAATACCGATTGCGGCTGCTTGGTTGAGCGTGAATCCGAGTGCTAATGCAGTCAAAAATGTCAGAAATATACCGATTTGAGCGGCTGCACCCAACAACATCAATCTGGGATTGGAAAGCAATGCCGAAAAGTCGGTCATCGCTCCGATTCCGAGAAAAATCAAGGGTGGATAGAGCCCTTTGAGCACGCCAAAATACAGCATATTCATTACGCTGCCGTCTTCGTAAATCCCGATTTGCATCCCCATATTTTCCATGAAGGGAATATTACCGATTAGGATACCAAATCCAATTGGCACGAGTAAAAGTGGTTCATAATCTTTGGCTATCGCCAAATAAATAAAAATCAACCCTACCAATATCATGATAAGGTGTCCCCAGGTAACGTTAGCAAAACCCGAGAGCTCCATAAAATGCATTACACCTTCCATCAGTCGCCACTCCCGATTTCAATCAAAACGTCTCCTTCGAGCACCGAATCATTAACGTTGACTTTGATTGAAACGATAACTCCGCTATTATCAGCCTTGATGTCGTTTTCCATTTTCATGGCTTCCATTACCAATATAGTATCGCCAACATTGACGGTATCGCCCTGGCGCTTTTTGATTTCGAGAATTGTTCCCGGTAAGGGTGCTTTGATTACCCCAACACCTTTTTTATCGGTAGGTTTGTTGGTCTTTTGCCCCGGATTATAATTAGGCGGCGCAGTCGCACGTGTTAATGTTGGAGTTTTAGTAATTTTTTGTTGAGTATGAATATCAACTTTGTAAATTGTACCATTAACATCAATTTCAGCTATGTTGTCTTCGATGTTAATAATATCAACACCATATTTGTTTCCGTGGATTGAGAATTCAAATTTTTTCATGATTAAATCCGGTAATTATTATAAATATCTCTTAAACTAAATATCTTCGAACTCCAAGGCGAGTATGGTCGCGGAGCTCTTTTTATTGTAAGCACAGCAGCTTCATCATCGTGAATTTCGCCGTAATAAAGGCTCAATGCCATAGCAATGGCAGCGTTAATTTCGCCTGAAACTGCAATATCTTGTGTTTCAGTTTTTTCAACCCCTTTCGTTTTCAATCTTTTTCTTTGTTTGAAATTCAAAACAGTTGAAATGTTAAAAACTACAAAAGCAAGTATAAGCAAGGCAGAAAATACGACCAACATCCCAACAACTGACATTCCCAAAGCTTCATCCATCCATTGATTTTGCAAGTCAAATGTGATAGTAGTAATGGGCGCCGGCGATGTTTGCATCAACACACCGGAAATTAAATTATAAGTTTCATTTATCATTTTGTTTATCCCTCATTATTACAATGGTATATTATCATGTTTTTTGAGCGGATTTGTATCTTTTTTCGATGACAGCATTTGTAGCGCTCTGATTACTCTAAATCTTGTATTTCTCGGTTCGATAACGTCGTCTATGTAGCCATGTTTAGCAGCTACGTATGGATTAGCAAATTTTGAACGGTACTCTTCTTCCTTATCTGCAATGAATTTTGCTCTTTCTTCGAGATTTTCAATTTCCATCGATTCCTTTTGGTACAGTACTTCGATAGCGCCCTTTGGTCCCATTACGGCAATTTCGGCTGAGGGCCAAGCGTAATTGATGTCACCGCGTAAATGCTTCGAACTCATTACATCGTAAGCGCCACCATATGCTTTGCGGAGAATAACCGTAACTTTGGGTACAGTTGCTTCGCCATAAGCGAACAATAATTTAGCACCGTGAATGATTATGCCGCCGTACTCTTGAGCTGTTCCGGGTAAAAATCCGGGTACATCTACTAAGGTAAGAATCGGAATATTGAAAGCATCGCAGAAACGTACAAAACGTGCTGCCTTGCGAGATGCATTAATATCGAGCACACCTGCTAAGTAGTTCGGTTGATTGGCAACTATTCCTACAGGAGTTCCGTTGAATTTCGAGAACCCGATTACGATATTTTGGGCATAATGGCGATGAATTTCCAGAAATTCTTCGTCATCTGCAATCGAGTGAATAACATCTTTCACGTCGTAAGGTTTGTTCGGATTGTCAGGGACAATGTAATTCAAACTATTTTCGAGCCTGTCAATTGGGTCTGAGCAAACATAAATGGGTGGGTCTTCGTGGTTATTTTGTGGCAAATAGCTCAATAATTTACGAATGAGCAAAAGCCCTTCGTCTTCGCTATCGGCTACAAAGTGAGTTACGCCGGATTTTGTTCCGTGTACTCTTGCACCGCCGAGTTCTTCGACGGTCACATCTTCGTTCGTCACTGTTTTCACAACTTTTGGACCAGTCACAAACATATAACTTGTGCCTTGGCTCATGATTGTAAAGTCAGTCAATGCCGGAGAATAAACCGCACCACCGGCGCAAGGTCCGAATACGGCAGAAATTTGCGGCACCACACCCGAAGCCATTATATTACGTTGGAAAATTTCGGCATAACCACCGAGGCTTTTCACACCTTCTTGAATCCTTGCACCACCTGAATCGTTGATACCAATTACGGGAGCGCCGACTTTCATCGCTTTGTCCATCACTTTGCATATTTTTTGTGCAAACATTTCGGAAAGCGATCCGCCAAAAATCGTGAAATCTTGCGAAAAAATAAAAACGAGCCTGCCGTCAATTGTCCCGTAACCGGTTACAACACCATCAGAAAGATATTCTTCGACGTCGCTGCCGAAATCCGTCGGTTTACTCGACACGAACATGTCAAATTCCTCGAAACTTCCTTCGTCCAACAACTTCTCAATTCTTTCCCTTGCAGTGTATTTACCTTTTTTATGTTGCGATTCAATCCTCTTTTCTCCACCTCCAAGCCTCGCTTTTTCCCTAAGAGCCATCAATTCTTTGATTTTTTCTTCAATTGCCATGAAATCCTCAATAATATTCTATTAAAAAAATGTAATAATTCCATATACAAAATTAAGTAATTCCATACAATAAAAAAACGATTTAATGTGAAAAGTGTGTGAATTAACACGATTATTTTTGTCATCTACTAAACTAAATAGATGCAATAAGAATACATAAAAATTGTCTTATTATCAAAATTTATAAATTGAGAAAAATTAATGAACAGTAAATTCAAGTCTTATGCACCTGTATTCGGGGTTTTGGCAATCGTAGTAGTCCTTAGCATCATTGCTTATAAGAATTTTAGAGTTGGCGAGGACATCGTAATGCCAAAGGTTATGGACGAACTTATCAAGCCTTATGTCAAACTCATCGGCAATGGCGACTTCGACCAAGCTTATTCAAATCATACTTCGATTGATTATAAACGCAAATATACCCAAGCTCGGTATTTGGCTGCGCAAGATTCCAATTTTACTAAATTTGGCAAGATAACAGACATCAAGCCCGTTTCGGGAATTATGATAAGCGAAAAATCAACAAGCAAGCCCTGGATTTACAAAGGCACATTTGCTTATATCGGCGAAAAGGACACTATGAGAATTGTAATTGATGTCACGCTCGAAGATGGAGTTTTTAAAATCTATAACACATATAATTCTTACTTGGCAATTAGTTCGGTCACTCCGGTGATATATTAGTTTTCACTTTCGACAATTTTGTATAATTTATCAGCTTTTCTGAGACGTTGCCCGACAGGTATCGAAACGACCATTCCTTTTTCGGCAACTTCTATATTGCCTTGCCCGTCACGCAATTCGCTGACTGTTGATTCCCATATACCGGAAGTCGGTCCAACGACCATAATTTGTTCGCCTATTGCCAACTCTCCTGCACGAATCCGAAACTCTGCAACTTCAATTTTTGAAAAGTAATTTGTAACATCGCCGATGTAAACCTTTTTTGTTGTAGCTTGCGAACCGTACTTGCTGCTCCATTCGCCCAATTTTTGTCCCAAATAGTATCCGTCCCAAAAGCCGCGATTAAATACGCGAGAAAGTTGAGTTTCCCATTCGGCGATTTTTTCCGGTGTGTAAGTACCTTCGGAAATTGCTGTCACAGCTTCTTTGTAACATTCGGCAACGGTTTTGACATAATCAGCCGACCTGCCTCGACCCTCAATTTTCAGTACACTGACGCCTGCTTCAATAATCTTATCCAAAAAGTGAATCGTTTTCAGGTCTTTCGGCGACATAATGTATTGGTTATCAACTTCAAGCTCGTAACCCGTTTCTTTGTCCGTCACAACATAGCCACGACGGCATGTTTGGTAGCACGAACCGCGATTTGCCGATTTGTTGAACTCATGCAAACTCAAATAGCATTTGCCGGAAACTGCCATACATAAGGCTCCGTGAGCAAATATTTCCACCCGAATCAAATTTCCCGAAGGTCCGCGAAGTTGATTGATTTCAATTTGCTTAGAAATTTCCGCCACTT
Organism: Ignavibacteriae bacterium HGW-Ignavibacteriae-1; assembly: GCA_002839825.1. Classification (GTDB taxonomy): domain Bacteria; phylum Bacteroidota; class Ignavibacteria; order Kapaibacteriales; family UBA2268; genus PGYU01. The sequence goes on from PGYU01000020.1 coordinate 29,225, forward strand.
GGTCTAAGTTCAATTCTCTCGCCAAAACCATTACATCTGCAAACTTTGCCCAAAATTCGACTGCAGTGTAATTGGCGATATTCAATTGTGTCGAAATATGGATTTTTTGCCCGATTGAATTTGCATATTGAATTACCGCGATATCCGAAGCAATCACAGCGTCAATCTCATTTTCTTTAGCTTGATTGACAATTTCACGCATTAGCGACAAATCATCTTGGTAAATTTCAGTGTTTAGCGTTAAATAGGTTTTGATTCCATTTTCATGACAACGCTCACGAATCAGCTTCAAATCTGCAAATGTAAAGTTGACCGATGAGCGAGCCCGCATATTCAATTTGTCAATCCCGAAATAGACTGAATCCGCTCCGGCTTGGATAGCCACTGCCAAGGACTCGAAAGAGCCAACAGGTGCCATTATTTCAATTTTATTTTGCATTTCGTTTGATTAATCTTTTCAACAATTCGATTTCGTCCTTTTTCAGGAAATTCATGAAATATAAAGCGATAAAGTAAACAAATATACCCAAAAAGCGGATTAAAATATTATATAAATCATTTCCGAAATCAATCACATGGCTGAATATGAAATATATCGCTAATGCCAAAATGATAATAAAAGTGACTCGCGACCATTCGTAGCTGATTTTGTAATATTTTTGAGCATAGTAATATATGATGATTGCACTTATCAAATATCCGCCAAATTGAGCAAACGCCGCTCCATACATCCCAAAGTGGGGGATTAGGGCGAAATTCAGTATGATATTTGCCAAAGCAGCGGCACCGATAGCAATTGGCAGATATTGAGTTTTCTTTTCAATCAATATTCCGGCATTGAAATTCGTGAAAGCACCATTGAAATAATATGCCCCGAGTATAATTGGTACGATTCCAAGCCCGTTCCAATACATCGGATTGATTAATTTGCCGCCGATTCCGGGCATCGCAACGATGTATTCCAAGAAAAATGAAAAGAACAAAAATATGAATGCCGAAATTAGCGTGAAATAGGTGAAGATGCGCGAATACATTTCCTTCGCGTTTTCCTCTTTAAAGGTGCTCAGGTAAAATGGTTTCCAAGCGTATTCAAAAATCGTCACAAATAGCATCATCGGAATTCCGAGCCGGTGGTTGGTCTGATATGTAGTCAGGAACTCTGGCGAATCGTTGAGCATTTTGATTATCGGGCGGTCGGCTACTTGCAAAATGATTGCCGAAAAATTTGCCGGAAGCGTCGGCAAGCCAAACTTCAGCATCTGAATGAATAGCTTTATATCAAAAGTTAGGTTGATATTTTTGAAAATCAGAGGTATAAATAGCAAAAATCCTATGATTGAGGAGATTAATTGAGCATAGAAAACTCCTGCTGCGCCTAATCCATCGAACACCACAAACTTGAAATTAAGCGCAACGGCAATCAAAATGAGCACAAATTTGGTCATTGCAAATTTCATAGCCTTATTGGTCATTCGCAAGTAGGCAAAAGGAATCAGGATTAAGGCATCAAAAAATGGGATGAAAGCCGCTGTTCGGATAAGAAATCCCGGATTGTCAATATCGCCGCTTGCTATGTAAGCTCCAAAAGTTTCGGAATTCAAGTAAATAAAAATTGTGCCTATGATGCTTAAAAGTTGAATCGCCGCCCACGAATGAGTGAACACTTTTTGCGAATCTGCGACTGTACCGCTCTTGAAAAATCTGAAATAGGAAGATTCGAGCCCAAACGAATACAAAATGTTCACAAAAGCAATCATGGAGTAAGTATAAATCACGAAATCGAATTCGACGTGATTGAGGTAGTTTGTATAAACAGGGGTGAGCATGAAAGTCAGGAATCTCCCGATGATTGTCGAGAGTCCATATATTAGAGTTTCCGTGCCTAATCTCTTTAATTGTCCGAACATTTCAAAATGTAATTTTAACAAACATCAAAACTACATAGAATTTATCCAACAAAAAAATCCGCTTCCATTCAAACATTTTATTCAAGTCCTCAACTCACTTTATTGCATTCAGCAAACCGTCGCGAAGCCAATTTGCAATTGCTTGACGATTGTTTTGTTCGATAAGGCGGATTTGGTCTCTTTGATTTTGAATATTGCCAATTTCGATGAAAATCATTGTTGGAATAGTATTGCGAATCATATATAAATTTCGTGAAGTCACAGTACCGTCATAGCCTCGTCCGGGCTGTGCCTTGTGATACTTATCTTCTATAGTAGTCAGCAAAATATCTGCAACTCGTTTGCCTTCGGTGCTTGTTTCGCCATGATAGAAGAAAATATCAATCATTTTGCCGGTGTAGCGCGAATCAACGTGCGTTTCTATACTGTACTGCTTTTTGCCTGTAGCTTGGTTTTTGTAATACAAATCATTGATAATTTCAACACGTTTTTTTAATCGTTCTAATTGATTAATTGATATTGCCGAACCATCAATATAAACCTCATTGTAGGAGTTGTTGAGGTAATACCCGTCGCGAATACCATCGCTCGAATCTTGCACAATGACATACACTTCGGCACCATATTCGATTAAATTACGAGCAAGCCGTAGCGATACATCGTAGGCGTATTCGTCTTCGTGCAATTCATAATTATCTCTGTAACCAACAGCTCCGGGGTCTGGTCCGCCATGCCCCGAAACGATGTAAAAAATGCAATCTTTCAGTTTGTGGCTGAGAATTTTTACATTTTTGTATTGCTCGCCGAATAAATCAACAACTACTTCAGTTGGAAGTTTTTCCTTTGCTTTTTTGGCAGATTTAGATTTATTTGGCGAATCAAGCTCAAATTGTGGCAGCCACAGAATATGATCTTTCCGGTAATTTCCAGCTTTGACAGCCTTGCGGTGCATGTCGTCATTATAATCTTGGATGCTTACGGCATATGCATAATCATTATTCTCGATAGTAGAACGAATTGATTTGCCGTTGTATTCGAAAACAAGAATGGGGAGCAGATAGCTTTCTGAAAGTTTCAAGCCGTCTTGCCCGACGAATTTGCCGGCATTACGCTCCATAAACCAATTGAACATTTCTTCAATTTTGGGGATGTCATAGCGATCGAAAATGACTTTGATGCCATCTCCGGGCTTAGGTTTGATTTCAAGATAGTTATCTTGGGCAATCAAGTTGCAAAAATTTAAAATCCAAATCGAAAAGACTATTACAATTTTTAGATTCATTTGTCCAAAGCAATATTCAAATAAATTCAAAGATACGGCATTAAGGTTTATAATAAAAACCTAAAACGATTAAGTGCAAATAAATATTAATGGTCTTATAACGTTTCAGAGATATTTTCCAATTAGAATTGAATATGTTAGATAGAGAAACAATATTAGAAAGGATTCGGAACGGTGTGCTATTATTCGATGGCGGATTCGGCACCGAACTGTATAATCGAGGAGTGTTCATCAACCGTTGCTATGATGAGGTCAATCTCACTAATCCGACCTTGGTGAAGCAAATTCATGAAGATTACAAACGCGCCGGTGCTGACGTCATTCAGACGAATACTTTCGGGGCAAATAGATATAAATTAGCGAAATTTCAGTTAGCCGATAAGCTATACACAATCAACTTTGAAGGCGCCAGACTTGCAAGAGCAGTAGCGGAAGATGACATCAACGTTGCGGGTTCTATCGGTCCATTAGGCATTAAAATTGAGCCACTCGGACCAACCTCTCGCGAAGAAGCAAAATTAGCTTTTACTGAGCAAATTGAAGCCCTGCTCGCAGGTGGAGTGGACATGCTAATTTTCGAGACTTTTATCTATCCTGAAGAATTACAAATAGCTACTGAAGCTGCTCGTGAAATTTGTGATTTGCCGATTATAGCAGAAATGACAATTGATGAGGACGGTACATCACTGACAGGCGCTGAACCTGAATTCATCATCAAGCAAATGGAATTGCTCAAAGCTGATGCAATCGGTGTGAATTCGACTGTCGGACCTCAAGTCATGCTCAAATGGCTCGAAACTGTTCGCCCCTTGACCAAAATGCCGCTTTCAGTTATGCCATCGGCAGGTAAGCCCAAAAATATTGACGGTAGAAATTTATATCTTACTTCGCCTGAATATATGGGCGAATACGCAAAGCATTTCATCCAAGCAGGTGCTAATGTTATCGGCGGCTGTGTTGGTACAGGACCCGAGCATATCAAACGTATGCGGAATATGCTCAATGCAATCAAGCCCGAAATCAGCAAACGAAAATTTGAATTTCTTGAAATCAAGCGTCCCGATGATGTTGTGATTATCGAATCGCCTGACAAATCTCGATTTGCCAGACGATTGAGTGCCGGACATTTTGTGACTTCTGTGGAGCTTTTGCCACCGCATGGACTTGGTTCTAAAGCAGTTATTGACAAAGCAAGAGAATTGTTTTATCACGGCATAGATTGTATCAATATTCCCGATGGTCCGCGTGCAAGTGCGAGAATGTCGGCAATGTCATTAGCTGTTCAAATCCAGAATATTGTCGGAATCGAAACGATTCTGCATTACGTTTGCAGAGACCGCAATGTAATCGGTATCCAATCCGATTTGCTCGGCTCATACGCTTTGGGTTTGAAAAATATTCTTGCGATTACCGGAGACCCGCCCAAATTAGGCAATTACCCCGATGCTACCGCTGTTTTCGATGTTGATTCGATAGGTTTAGTCAATATCATAAACAGATTGAATCACGGGCTCGACATTGCGGGAAATCCCATTGGCGAACCCACGGGCTATTTCTGTGGTGTCGGCGCTAATCCGGGTGCAGTCAATCTTGATGAAGAGTTAGCTCGGCTTGACTGGAAAATCAATGCAGGAGCGGAGTATATCATCACGCAACCTGTATTCGATTTGAATGTTTTCGAGAATTTTCTTAATAGGATTCAGCATGTTGATATTCCTGTGATTGCAGGGCTGTGGCCCCTGACTTCAATTAGAAATGCTGAATTCATGAACAACGAAATTCCCGGATGCGACGTACCCGATAAAATTTTGGGTAGATTACGCAAGCATCAGGATTCTAAAGAAGATTCATTGAAAGAGGGCATTGAAATCGCGCGCGAAACGCTCGAAATCATGAAAGAATACATTGCCGGAGTGCAGATTTCTGCACCATTCGGGCGCGTACAGAGCGTTATCAACGTACTCGACGGGATTCAGCTATATTAATCGTTGTCCGGCGTTTCGATTTCGAATGATACCAAAACCGGACAATGGTCGGAAATCATTTCGGATTGGTGTTCCCAATGACTTTGGAATATGTCGTAAACAAATTCTGAACCTTCGACGAATCTGGTTTTTGCACTTTTGTTTGCAGCTATATGGTCTATCAAGTCCCAGCGTGGATTTTTGCAACTACCCATATCTTGAGTAAGAAATGAAAATTCGCCATCATGCACTAATTGCTCTAAGTTTCGCATATTAGTACGATTCGGATTGTCGTTAAAGTCGCCAATAATTATTACGTCCTGTTCCGTACCAGATGTGACGAGTGAATCAGCCCATTTCCTGAGCGCTTTCGATTGGAGTTGGCGTAATTGGAAACTTTCGGCTTTTAATTCCGGCGTATTATCATATGAGGATGTTGATTTCAAATGCACAACCATCATATGAAAATCGAAGTTCTCTTTACGGACTTTTACCCAAAGACCTGCGCGAGTTTTGTTTTCCTTTACTGCCAAAGGTTGATAATTATTTATAAACCTGACGTCAATATTTTTGCGGAAAATTATTGCCGGATTCTGAACCCAACCTGTATTGCCCATCACATAGCTGAAATCCGGCAAATGAACCATGAGTTTGAGTAATGCCTTTTCATTTTCGATTTCTTGCAAACCAATTAAGTCCGCATCCAACTTTTCTATGACTTCGGCAATGCGTAAGTAATCTGACTCCTCACGCATTTTCTTGTCATCTATACCATCGCCGAGCCATTCAATGTTGAATGTTGCGATCCGAATCGTTTCAAATTCATATTTTACAGGTTTAGTGCTGCACGAAAATATGAACAAAAGGGACAATGCGAAAAATATTCTATTTATCATTAGTTTTGATTTAGTCCAAAAATTGATTTTACTATATGACCCACCATTTGTGGATTTTCTTTCAAACGGCGTGACGAATAACCATACCAATCATGTCCGAATGGTACATAAATGCGGACTTTGTGACCTTGTTTGAGCAATTCGTCGCGACGATTCTCTCTAACTCCGAGCAACATTTGGAATTCGTATTCATCATATTTGAGCTTCTTTTCGGCTACTTTTTTTAATCCATACTGAATCAAAGCTTCATCATGAGTTGCAATCCCCACGTAAAGCCCGTTATCTAACATTAGGTCGAGCAATTTCTTGAAATTTGTACGAATTTCTTCGTAACCCTTGTATGCGATTGATTCCGATTCGTTATAAATGCCCTTGCAAAGTCTGATGCTCGGTTTGTACGGTAGTAATGCAGTCACATCGTCCATACTGCGTTTCATGTATGCTTGGATAACGAATCCAACGTTATCGAAACCTTCATCCCGAAGTTTTTTGTACAAATCAAGTGTGGTTGTAGTATAAGGGGAGTTTTCCATATCTAATCGAACAAAAATACCTTTCGATTTGGCAATGCTTATAATTTCTCTAATATTGCTCAATCCAAAATCGAAATCCAGACCGAGACCTAAAGATGTGGGCTTCACGGAAAGGTAAGTGTCGAGTGCATTGTCTTGTACTGCATTCAATACCTCAATACTCATCTTTTTCTCGAGTGTGGCTCTGCCTTTTTCGGTAACAAATTCGCCCAGAACATCAATTGTGCTTGAGCCGTTAATTTTCATTAATTCTTGAGTTACAGCGACTGCATCTTTGAGTTCAGGTCCGGCAATATACTTCTTAGCAAACAAATAGATGATAGATTTAGGGATAAAAGGCATAGTTTTGATTATTATCTGATTCAGCATAAAAGTTCCAATGTTAAATGACAATTATTAATTTACAAAAATAATCAAAATACAAGTACCAAAATATATGTGAAGAATGTATTCATAAAACTTTATTTGTTGTGGGATTTCATATCAATAAACGACACAATTTTCCTATGTGTTGCTTCAATATCTCCCGTAGCATCAATTATCACAAATCTCTCAGGTTCGGATGCTGCAATTGCATCGAAACCCTCAAGTACACGTAGGAAAAACTCACGTCCGGCTCTTTCCATTCTGTCCGGATTTTTGTGAGCAGAGCGTTCTAATGATTCCTCTAACGACAATTTTAGGTAGAATGTCAAATCGGGCTTGATACCGAAAGTTGCTATTTTGTGGCAATTTAGCACTTCTTCGAGATTCAACTCTCTGCCATAACCTTGATATGCGGTTGTCGAATCGTAAAATCTGTCGCATAGAACATAGAATCCATTTTTCAGAGCAGGAATTATAACTTGTTCGGTGAGATTGGCTCGAGCGGCTTCAAATAGCAATAATTCAGAAACGGGATTGATTTCGACATCTTTGTTCAACAAAATATCTCTGATTAATTCCGAAAAAGCTGTACCACCGGGCTCTCGTATAATGACGGTATGATTGCCGCAAGATTCGATGTAATCCTGCAACAGCTTAATTTGCGTGGTTTTGCCACTGCCGTCAATTCCCTCAAATGTTATAAACATGTTTTCCTATTTTTGATTTTTCCCATCTATCAAAATAACAAATTCTCCCTTAAATTCTGAAAGTTTTTCAAAATCTTCCAATGCTCTTTGTGTTGTCGTTCTAACGTAAGTTTCGTGAATTTTGCTGATTTCTTTTGCTATCACTATTTTTCGGTCATCGTCAAAAATTTCTTTGATTTCCTTAAGTAATCGTGGTAATCGGTGAGGTGATTCGTAAAAAACTGATGTTAGGAGCGAATTTTTCGTATTCTCGAGGAATGTTTTGCGACCTTTTTTTTGGGGAATGAAGCCGAAGAATGAAAATCCGTGTACTGCCAAGCCGGAAGCTGCGATTGCCGGAACAAACGCTGTTGCTCCCGGGAGTGAGATAATTTTGCAACCTGATTCGATTGCTTTTTGAACCAATCTATAACCCGGGTCGGAAATCAAAGGTGTGCCGGCATCGCTGACAAGTGCAACGGATTTGCCTTCCGAGATGATTTTAGCGATTTCCTCTGCTTTTTGAATTTCATTGTGGTCATGGTACGAAATTAATTTTTTGCCGGAAATATTTAATAATTTCAACAAAATCCCCGTATGTCTTGTGTCTTCGCATGCAATGAAATCCACAGTTTCTAATGTCTTGACTGCTCTGATAGTGATGTCATCAAGGTTGCCTATTGGCGTTGGGACTATATACAGTGCAGTTTCGAACATTTAATTATCCTTTTGAATACGTAATTTTTCAAAAAAATCTTTCAATAATTTGCCGCAAACATCAGACATTATCCCGCCGATTACTTCTACTGTATGGTTTAGTTTTGGTTCGGCAGGTATAGAGAACAGGCTTCCACAAGCTCCCATTTTAGGGTCGTCAGCTCCATAAACTATGCATTTCATTCGAGCAAGAACAATTGCTCCAGTGCACATTATACAAGGCTCTAAAGTCACATACAGAGTGCTATCGTAAACAAATTTTGCACCAATATTTTCCGAGGCTTCACGCAAGGCAATGATTTCGGCATGTAAAGTTGGGTCGCCCAATTTTTCCACCATATTATAACCCGTTCCGATAATTTCCTCGTTACGCACTACAATTGCCCCGACAGGCACATCTCCGTGGGTTATAGCTTTACGAGCTTGTTCCAATGCTAATAGCATATATTTGTGATGCACACTTTTCATTTTTCTACGAATTTATAGCCTTAATTAAATTTTCAGCTCCCTTTATCAAAGTTTCATCCTTCTTCGCAAAGCACAGCCTGAGCAACGTATTGCCTTCGGAAGACTTGGAATAAAAAACTGATGGGGGAATTACTGCTACTCCGAATTCGGAAACTAATCTCATTGCTGCATCAACGTCGCCGTCAAATTTTTTTGGCACATCAATCATCATGAAATAACTTCCTTCAGGTAAGTATGGCTTGTATTCTGTGCCTTTCAGTGCGTTGAACAACAAATCTCTTTTGCTTTGGTATAATGCACGAAAATCGGGCAAATAGGTGTCGAGTGTACCGAATGCATCAGCCATCGCATGTTGAGCCGGTGTGTTGACGGCGAACGTTGTCCATTGGTGCACTTTTCTAATCGCATCGGTCAATTCTTTTGCTGCACATACGTAACCAATTTTCCAACCGGTTGAGCCGAATGTTTTGCCGGTTGATGAAATCGTAATACAACGTTCTTTCATTCCTTCGAGCTTTGCTATAGGAACATGTTTGACCGCATCGAATGTCAAAAATTCATAAACTTCATCACTGACGACGAGCAAATCATGCTTGATTGCAATCTTGGCAATCATCTCCAATTCAACTTGCGAAAACACTTTGCCGGTCGGGTTGTGGGGAGAATTTAGGACTATCAATTTAGTCTTTGGTGTAATAGATTGTTCTAATTCTTCTTGAGTAAACGAAAAATCGGGTTTATGCAGAGTAACGAATTTTGGAATTCCTCCGGCTAAAATTACATCTGCATAATGAGCATCATAGTAAGGCTCGAATAAAATTGCTTCATCTCCGGTGTTCAAAAAAGCCTGCATTACGCAGTACAACCCTTCTGTGGCTCCTGCTGTAATAGTTATTTCCGTATCAGGATTATATGCTATACCGTAATGATTACTATTTACCTCGCTTATGACATCTCTGAGCGATTTGATTCCCGGGCTTGGGGCGTACTGATTTTTGCCCTCTTTCATTGCACGATATGCACTTTCAAATATCATCGCATAGCCATCAAAATCCGGAAATCCCTGACCAAGATTAACTGCATTTTTTTCAAAGGCTAATTTACTCATAGTAGTAAAAATAGATTCACCCATTGTAGAAATTCTTTCGGAACTAACATTTTTAAGCATCATTTCAACTTTAATTTTGATTTTAATAGTGACTACAAATGTAAGGATAAATGCGATTTGATTTCGGAAAATAAAAAAAGCTGCCCCAAAATTGAGACAGCTCTTTTAATAAAAAAATCAAAAATAATTAGTCAAATTTGAATGATTGAACAGATTTTTCAAATGGAGGCAAGAAATCAGCTTCTTCATCAGTAAACCAGTTGATAACAACTCTATAAAGCTTGTCACCGTTTATAGCAAACCAAACTTTACCTTTCACTTTTCCGGCTGGTTTATAGTCAATTCTATATGCTTCTTTGCCGCCAAGTGTTGTTTTTTGGGGAGTGCCGTTTCCAAAGAATTTTCTGTTTTCTTCAACAATTTCCTTCAATTTGTTGTTTTTTGAAGCATCAAAAGTTTCAATTTTGATGAAAGAATCGCCTCTACGTTTTCCTAAGAAGCTCCATGATTTCAATGCACCGGCTGATTTGCCAATATTTTCGGCACCAAAATTATCAGGAATACCTAATGAAAATCCGTCACCTGAACGAACTGCAAGGGTCAATGAAGGTGGTTCGGCTTCTTCGGTTTGGAATACAGTGTCAGTAGTTTGGCGTGGTGTTTCGGCTAATTGCAAGGATGCAATTATTTCATCGAATTTGTCTTTATAAACTTCGTACGTGCCTGCGAAAGTCTCAAAAGTCAATACTGTTGCACGTCCACCATCTTTAGTAGCAAAAATCATCAGACCGTTAAACATCCCGTCTTCTAATTCAAACGAGTAAGATAGCTTTTTACCTTCAACTCCGCCAACTGTAGTGTTTGCTGTTTCGTACAAAGATGGGTCAAATATCTTAGAACCCGCAATAACACTATCTAAAGTCTTTGTGCTATCAAGTGCTACTACAATCACATCCATTTTAGCTCCGGGGAATCCTTCCGGATCATATTGATTGAAACGACGGCGGACTTGGTCATGCGAAAATGCTACAAAGCGAGCTCCTGCAACACTTTGATTCTCCCAATTAGAAGGATAGAGTACCGAAAATTTAGTTGCCGGATCTGAATATGTTTTTAGTTCCCCAATTTCGACCGGTTTCGGTCCTTGGTCGCAACTTGCAAGTATCAATATTGATATCAATGCAGTAAAAAAAATGGCATGAAAATTTTTCATCGAACATCTCCTGAATTTTTCCGTTTTACAAAATACCTTTTCAAAATATTAATTTGATTAAACACAAATATAATATCTATTTTGATTTGGAAAAATAAATCAGTTGTTTTTTGCACCTTCATTTACCCAAGTTCGCATTCCGGTAAGATGATTTTGGTTAATTCTGGAACGCTCATAATAGGTGAAATGGGGCAATTTTTCTTCAAGAATCTGAATCAATTGGCTTCCATCAGCATTTCCGGGGATTACAAGACCGGGCTCTTTCATCATTTCGAAATAGTCGTTCAAAACGATGCCTCCTGCTGCGGATTGACCATGGCATCCGACAAAAGCACAAGTGAAACGCAAGAATGGTTCAACTTGGTGCAAATAACTTACATCTTTTTCGGCAAAAACTATGTCGTCCAAATTTGTAAGTGAGTTGCTATTGCAAGCGTACACCAAAATGAGTGATGAAAGCAAGATGACGATGACGCTATAAATTTTGTTTCTCATTAATAACTTTCCTTTTCATTGGGGAACTTGGAGTTCCTGATATCATCGGAATAATGCCCGACAGCTTTTTTCATTATTTCGTTCAAATTCGAGTATCTTCGTACAAATCGTGGATTGAAGTCAATCGTAATGCCGAGCATATCCGTATAAACTAAGATTTGCCCGTCGCAATGCGGTCCGGCTCCTATTCCGATAGTCGGAACTGATAGAGAATCTGTAATTCTTTTGCCGAGTTCCGCAGGGATTTTTTCTAAAACGATTGCAAAAGCTCCTGCTTCTTGAAGCGAAAGAGCATCATTGTATATTTGATTTGCTTCTTCAGAGTTAGTGCCTCTGGCGCGATAGGAACCGTATTGATTGATGCTTTGAGGAGTCAGCCCCAAATGTCCCATTACCGGAATTCCGGCTTCGGTCATTCGTGAAATTGCTTCAGTTACATTGCGGCAACCTTCCAATTTAACGGCATTACATCCGGTTTCTTTCATGATTTTCCCTGCATTTGTAAATGCTTCATTGGCTGAAACTTGATAGCTCATAAAAGGCATATCCGCGACTATTAATGCACGTTCCGTTCCATTTACGACGGCTTTTGTGTGATAAATCGTATCTTGGAGCGTTACCGAAAGTGTTGTTTCGTGTCCTTGAACAATATTGCCCAATGAGTCACCAACCAACATCAAATCAATGCCTGCTTCGTCAAAAATTTTGGCAATAGTCGCATCATAAGCTGTAAGGCAAGCTATTTTGATGCCCAACTTCTTCATTTCTTTTAGTCTAAGTGTCGTTACTTTTCTTTTTTCAAAATCGTAATGCGGAACTATACTCATTATCAATCTTTGTTAGTTTTTTTGTAAAATTATCATTCTTTTGTATTACAAACTTAATTCAATTTAGAATAAAGATTATATGCTTAAAAAATATTCAATTGTAATAGACGAGAATATCCCGATTATTGATGTAATTTTGTCCGATTATCATCATATCACCAAAGTTTCGGGACGTGAAATTACGAATCAGTTGCTAAAATCAACGGATGCAAATTGTTTGATATGCCGCTCTCAGACAAAGGTGACTCAAAATTTGCTCGAAGGAACTAAAATTAATTTCGTTGCCACCGCTACATCCGGTTCAGACCATATTGATACAAATTATCTCACGCATAAAAAAATCACTTTCAATTCTGCCATCGGCTCGAATGCCACTTCTGTCGCCGAATATGTCATCTTTTCCATTTTGCATTGGTCAAAAATTAATCAAATCTCTTTGCAAAACAAAAGGCTTGGCATAATTGGATTTGGGAATATCGGCAAAAGATTGGCGAACTTTGCAGAGCAAATCGGACTAATAATTATTGTCAATGACCCACCGCTTCGCAAATCCGGCTTTAGTTTCCCGCAAAATTTGTCATATTGCGAAATTGACGATTTATTCAATTCCTGCGACATTATCACCAATCATGTCCCTCTGACCAAAAATTGTGAATTTGCTACTGCTAATTTGATAAATTCAGATTTGATTGCAAAAATCCGGAATAATTCGCTCTTTATACATACTTCTCGCGGTGGAATTGTTGATGAATCAGCATTAAATGAAATCGAAACCGAACGGAACATAAGTTTCGTCATTGATGTTTGGAATTCAGAGCCAAATTTCGATTCCGTTCTGGCTCAGAAATGTTTGATAGCCACACCACATATAGCAGGTTATTCGTTTGACGGCAAATTGAATGGTGCTTTGATGATGATGAATGCACTAACGCTGCATACAAGCGTTGCATATGATTTGAAATTGCTGAATGAAGCCCATTCGCATGATAGTAAAATCGCAATTGAAAAACTTGATAAAAGCGAGCTTTATGATAAGCTGAATGAGAGGAGAGCTTTTTTGAGAGATAATGAAATCTTTGCACAAACTTTTGTAACTGATTCAGCCGGGAAAGCTCAAATGTTTGATGAAATTAGGAGAAAATATCCTGTCCGACGAGAACTATTAATTTCCGCATTTGATGAACTGACAATCAGCCAAAGGTAAGTAAATCGAATTTAGGAATTCGAAAATCGCGAACGAGCCTTGCTTTCTACCGTTGAGAGTAGTTCAGATGATTGCAAAGATTATTTGCAAACAAGTTTTCATCGTATGTCAATCATTTCAATTTTGTCATCAGCTTTAAATATGAAAGTATTATCGGCTATTTCGGGGTTAATCTTGAGTTTGCTGATTAGCCAAGTGTCAACAACGTAGTTGTTAGTCAATGTTACTTCCGCTATTATTCTGCTTTCGGGGAAGTATGCAATTTCAATTTTACGATTTGGGTCTGCAGTCGAGACCAAATCAAGAAGCATCAATTTGTTGCCCGCAGAATTGGTCGAGCTTGTTAATCCAATCGGCTTATGAGTATCGAGCATCGTAAAAAAGATTGTTTCGATTGAATTTTCATCGCCATGCGATTCAAATTTGCTTACGATTACGTTATTTTCATCTTGTGAATAATTCCATACATTATTCCCGTCACAACGAATTGTTCGATTTCCGAATTGTAATTTGAATTTATTTCCGCGTTTGGCAATCAAAGAGCCATGAATATTAGGATTGTCTTGATTTTCAAAATTGAAGGAAACGGTTTTCATATTTCCGTAAATTTTCTTTATAGCATTGAATTCAGCATCGGCATTAGCTTTTGCGTCAACTATTCCCAAAAATGTTATTAAAAGTGAAATTAATATGATTGCGTATTTTTTCATTGTTTTGCCTTTAGAGGACCTCGCAGTCCTGAATATCGTGATAATTTTGCTTCAACATAACCAATTGGAATTTTCGAGGCTACTTTGACGGGTATTTTTCGCTCGTCATCAGAAACCCATACTATGATATTGCCTTCGCTTTGGAATAAGCCACCTTCAGTTACCATAGGTTCAATTACGATGCACTTGAAGGTCCCTGCGTCAACCTTGATTGTTTCTTTACCCAGAATTTTAACTCCCAAAGAATATGTAGTATCGTCCCAAAAGTTTTGCAGATAAAACACAGAGTCTTTCGGCATATTTGTCAAATCAAGTGTCCGAACGTAAAAGAAGGCAGACACTATATCGTGAGTATAGTCCGGTACATTGTAAGTTTTTTCCTTCACTTTTACTTGGTTGATCGCTTGTTCAAATACTGCTCTGAAATCTCTGCGATAGTTACCTTCGCGGACTCGTTGTTCAAATTCCCAAGGGAAAATGCCGCTCACATCAAGAACAGTCCTATATTGGTCTCTAACTCTGTAGAGCCAATCCAAACTTGGCATTGATTGTACCTGAAAGCGTATGTCGTAGGCTTCTCTACCGTTGCGGTAAATTGGTTTGGACTGAATGTGGAAATATCCCGTTCCGGCTGTGATAAACTTGTACCCGACATTATATTCGAGCTTTTCGCCATATCCGTATGCTTCGTTGGTAAGGTATCGGAACTTAGTTTTCCTATTGTCACTTGCTTTACTTACAAACATCGGCAAAGCGATAAGTATAAGCAACAAGGCAATTGACAGCCCGTAAATTTGTTTAGATTCTATTTTTATTCTTAATTTCATTGTTTCATTTTTTATTTATCTAAAAATAATCATTAAATTGAGTATTATCAAATGTTAATTTATAAAAATATGACGGACTAAAAATATGAAAGTTGCTGATGCTCATTGTGATACTTTAACCAAATTCCCCGATAACCCGTTCCATTCTGAATTAGCAAGTTGGAACCTTGAAAAGTTTGCCAAATCGAACGGTGTATTGCAATATTTCGCTATTTTCACGCCCGACAATTTTTCCGGTGACTCGGCTCTTCGATTCGCCTTTGAAACCGTTGGCAACTTCATTGCCAAAAATAAAAATGAGGTAATTTGGTTGAAATCACCGTCCGATTATGACGAAAATAGAATCAATGTCTTGCTTTCTCTCGAAGGCGCGGCTCCAATTATCAACAATATTAATAATCTGTATGCATTTTACGAGCTTGGAATTCGGGCAATGGGTCTGACTTGGAATCATCGCAATTTTGTTGCTGATGGCATTGATACTGATTTTGGGCTGACACCTTTCGGGATTGAAGTCATTAAGGAAATGGAACGAATCAATATGATTATTGATGTTTCGCATCTCAACGAAAGCGGTTTCGACGATGTTGTCAAAAATACAACTAAAGGCTTCATAGCATCTCATTCCAATTCTCGCTTCATGTACGAACATAGACGTAATTTGCATGATGACCAAATTCGCGAAATTATTTCACGAAAGGGCTTCATTGGATTGAATTATTATAACGAATTTGTTGCCCAAAGTGATGTTCAGATGACTTTTTACAGGCATATTGAACATTTCTTAAAATTGGGGGCTGAAAACGTGCTCGGGATGGGCGCTGATTTCGATGGCATTCCAATGGGAGTATATCCCGATGTTTTGTCGTATGTTGAAATTGCCGAAAACTTACTGAATGAAATGCAGTTAGATAGGGCGTTAGTCGAAAAAATTATGCACCGAAACTTGGTTGATTGCACTTTGAGAGCGATTTAAGCAAGTAATTGAATGTGGATGAATCTATAATTCACCAATCCCTACGACATAAATTCCCCTCTTGAGGGGTGGATGCGAAGCAGACGGGGTGGATGTCTTATCTTTTCCCCGTGGGCTATGTTTGACAATGTATTTTAGGACTAAAACAAGACAAATCCCCCTGCTCGCAAGCTCGCTTTCCCCCTTTCCAAAGGGGGATTAAGGGGGATTTCTTATTACTCCACCACCCAAAATTTAGCTACATATTCCATACCACCATCCTTGATATGTAAAAAGTAAGTACCGCTTATGAGCTTAATTGGTATGCGAATTTCTCCTGTTGATGTGTTAAGTTCAATATGTCGGATTAACTTTCCGTTAATATCCAATATTTGACCTGTTAGTCGCAAAGAATTGAATATGAAATTACGTATAGACAATGTGTTACTTTCATATACTAATGAATAAGGGGTAATATTTTCAAATGAATCCTCTATTCCAGATATTATTTTCATATAATCAAATGCATAGATTTGTGCTCTAAACTTTATTAACCAAAGTTGTTTTTGGATTATAAATTCCATTGCTTCGGCAGACAAATTGTCGTTTCGATAAATGATTTTATTTAATTCAAAATCTTCAATCTTTAAGAAATAATTTTGAGTCCAAAAATCAATAACATCACCATAAGCAATAATAGAATTTGTTATGAAACAAAAGCTGTAAGCATCAAATTTCTTTCTTAATGAAAAATCCATAGTATTATAAATATATACCCTTTTTGGGTCAACACCAAACCCAACCAATCTCGAATCGGGTGAGAATTTGATTGAATTGACCGAGTTGAAATACTCAAATTCGCCCAAAACTTTTATCGGTTCAAGAGTTTGGGCATCCCATAAAATTAACCGCGTATATTCATTGTCAGAAGCGTCAAAATATCTACCACCAGTTGCAACGAATCTACCGTCAGGAGAAACTGATATCGCCCCTGATGTTGTATTGGATACTTGTTGTGAACTTGTTAAATATCTTTTAGTTTCTATATTATATGATCGAAGTTTGAGATTCCCTTTTAACTCACCGATTTTTTCTATGACAAAATATACCAAAGTTTTGTTATCAGGCATAAATTTAGGGAAAGTGTTTTCATTTGTAAATCGGTCAATGACTTCTAGTGTTTCGTAGTCAATCACACATCTTTGGTCAGTAAGTGCAGAGATATACTTTCCGTCAGGGCTTACATCATAAATGATAACTTGATAAGGGAACTCTCGAATGATTTCCCCTGTATTGCCATCAAGTTCTACCTCTGTAGAGTGTTTTCCTGCAAGAATATTTCCATTCGGGTGAACAAGGAATCTGATGTATCCTTGCTCCGTTACCCACAATAGGTTCGGGTCAGGGTCGGGCTCTTGAGCCAGTGTAATGTTGCAAAGCAGTATTGCAAAAGCGAAAAATAAAAATGCTCTTTTCATAAAATTCTCCCTGAAATACATTTTCCGTATATATATCTATGACACATGAATGCGTAATTTATCTCAAAATTAGGGAAAATAGTTGGTATTGAGTCCTAAAATAAGTTGTCTTAACACCCCCTAACCCCCTCTTATTAGAGGGGGAACGGCTTTCGGGGGATTTTATGTTTTTCTCCCTCTCTTTCGGAGAGGGTCGGGGTGAGGTGAATTGATTGTCTCTGTCTCGTCCTAAAAAAAAACATCGGATTCAATTTGAGTCCGATGCTTTGTATTTAAGAATAAAAAATTATTTTGCTAATTTAAACCACTTGACCATATCCTTGAATGTTGGCTTTTTGCCATACATAAGTATTCCTATTCGGTAAATTTTCGCTGCAAAGTATAGACAAGCGAAAAATGTAGCTGCCAACAAAACTACCGAAAGCGCTATCTGCCAAATTGGTACGCTCGTAGCTGCAATTCGTGCTATCATCAAAATCGGCGTAAAGAATGGAATCAATGACAATACCACCGCCAAAGTCCCATCGGGATTTGACATCACATTTGCAATGAACATTATCGGAATAATAATCGGCAATGTAACGGGGATTTGCAATTGTGCTGCGTCCGACTCTTGGTCAACTGCCGAACCCACAGCTGCAAACAATGTGGAATAGATGAAATATCCCGCAAGGAAATAAAACAAAAATGCTACAATCAACCATGGCGAAATCGAAATATTGTTCAACATTTCAATCATAGCGTTTTGGTCTTGCATTTCAGCACCCGCAGTTGCCATATCAGGAGTGCCCATAAATCCTGCAGCAATCGAACCGCCGAAAGAAACAAATATCCCCATCAGCACTATCCAAAACAGCACTTGTGTCAGCCCGACAGCACCAATACCGATAACTTTACCCATCATAATTTCAAAGGGCTTAACTGATGAAGCAAGAACTTCTACGATTCTGTTGGCTTTTTCTTCGATTACACCACGCATTACAAAAGCACCGTAGGTAAACATCAAACCGTATATCACAAATCCCATCACGTAGCCCATGATGGCAAATACCTGCGAATAGTCGTCTTGGGTACCTTCCTGGGTTACTTTCATAGTTGATAGCGATATTCCGCGATTGACAAGTTCTTTGACGCTCTCGTCAGCTCCGATTTCATCCAATCTCAAATTGACAATGATGTCTTTGGTATTTCGTTCAATTAAAGTCACAAAACCCAAACCACCGCCACCGCTTGTATAAACAGTCGCTGCTCCTTTTTCAGCAAAATCTGCGGGCATTACCAAATATCCGTCAATTTCGCCTGTTAACACTTTTTCGTTTAATTCTGCTTCGGTCAAATCGGTCAAGAAAAACTTCGATGTGTCACGCTCTACGAGCATTGCACCGATTCTTTCGGTGTAGTCAACGATTGCAAGTTTTTTGGTGGTTTGGTCGGCAGACATTACAGCAACTAAAATGATAATTCCATATATAACAATTATACCGACGGGAGCCAATATTGTGCCTATAATAAAGCCCTTAGACTTGATTTTGGACAAATACTCGTGCTTTATAATTGTGCCTATTTTGCTTTTAGTTTTCATTTGTCGCCTCCTTTATACCTAACTTTTGTTTTGCTACTTCCGTAATGAAAATTTCATGTAAACTTGGTTGAACTTTCTCGAATCTTATGATGTCAATTTTATTCACGAGGTCTTTCAAAATCTCGGACGCTTTGGGAGAATTGGCTCCTAATCTGAATTCTATTCGATGATTTGACCTATCGGTAATTTTAATGTCAGCAATTTCATCAATAACCGAAGAATCGCCGTCAAATTCGATTATAACAGTGTCTTCGCCATAACGGGCTTTGATTTCACTCACCTTGCCGTCCACAATGATTTTGCCCTTGTTGATGATTACAATATCGTCGCAAAGTTGCTCAACTTGGCTCATAACATGTGTTGAAAGGATTATCGTTTTTCCGCGTGATTTCATATCGAGAATTATAGATTTGAGCATTTCGGTATTAATCGGGTCAAATCCGGAAAAGGGCTCATCGAGAATCAGAATTTTCGGGTCGTGCAAAATCGTGGCAATGAATTGTACTTTTTGTTGCATACCCTTGGATAGCTCTTGGATTTTCTTATTTTCCCAACCTCCGGCGCCTAATTTCACCAGCCATTCCATAGCTGTATGTTCGGCATCTTTCGCGTTGACTCCCTTCAGTTGAGCGAAATACTTGAGTTGCTCGATGACCTTTAATTTTTTGTAAAGCCCGCGCTCTTCCGGCAAATATCCGATTAGCGATTGAGTATCGTAACCGTTTTTCATACCGTCAATAGTGATTTTGCCCTCATCGGGAATGATTATATTGGTAATCATTCGGATTGTGGTAGTTTTCCCGGCTCCGTTGGGTCCCAACAAGCCGAAAATCGTACCCTGAGCGACATCGAAACTAACGCCGTCAACGGCAGTATAGTCCCCAAATGTCTTTTTTATAGAGTTAATATTTATGATGTCCATATATTCCCTGAATATTTGTTCAAATTCTTTATCTCATTTGCCAATTTGCACACTTCATAAATACGAAAAACTCTTTGCTCTGTTTCATTTATAAGAAATTAAAATATATTAATCTTTATTTCACATTAAAAATCACTATAAAGTAATGCAATCACAAATAAAATAATATTATGATACACTATCACAATAAATTATTCGTTCAAACAATTTGTATTCACAATATTATAAATGGTGGGAATCATGAGAGCTAAAGATATTCTTACAATTAAAGGTCCCGAAGTTATCACTATCGGTGCCAATCGTACATTGCCTGAAGCAATAGAAACACTAACCAAAAACAATATTGGCGTTTTGCTTGTAATAAATGAAGAAGGCAAATTGTCCGGTATAATTAGTGAGCGTGATATAATCCGAGCAATCGGCAGCAATTTCGACACGTTTTCTGAAATTAAAGTTAGCGACATCATGACGCGTAAAATCATTTACGCCGACACTGAAGACCCCATAGATTACTTAGAGACTATCATGACAAACAACCGAATAAGGCATATTCCCATAATTCACAACAAAGTCCTCGTCGGCTTAGTTTCAATCGGCGACGTCGTCAAGCATATGCTGACCGATGTGGTTGCCGATAACAAGTACATGTTCGACATGATAAGCGGCAATGTGAAATAGGGGAGAAGGTGGGTAGCAGATGTGCACACCGCCGAGGTGTGGCACATCTAATAAACTATGTCATTCTGAACGAAGTGAGGAATCAAGTTTTCATATTAATCATGGATTTTTCGCCTTCGGCTCAGAATGACATTTACAATGTCATTTTTCTTTACCCTATGTCAAAATATTTTTTGTTTTCATCTCATTTCTCCACAATAATTTTAACTGATTCGTTAAATTCTTTTGAAGAAATTTTGCAAAAGTAAACACCTGCGGGGATTGATTTCGTGTCCCAATCAAAAGAATGCT
>PGYU01000002.1 GCA_002839825.1 Ignavibacteriae bacterium HGW-Ignavibacteriae-1
CAGGGGGATTTGTTACGGTAATCCTAAAGTAGGTTTACAAATTCAAGAAAAACAAATCCCCCTTAATCCCCCTTTGAAAGGGGGAAAGCGAGCTTGCGAGCAGGGGGATTTGTTTTACTCCTGAAATTTGTAATATTTTATATGGTGCAAAAAAAAAAGCCCCTGCTCGAAGAAAAGCAGGGGCAAAGGGTGTAAATTCTATGAAAAGGAAAGGGAACTAAACAGCAGCTTCAGTTCCTGTAGTGGTAACTGTACCGCCTCTTGGTCTGGTAACTTGAACGATATTGGTATCGAGCGGAAGGTTAATTTCCATATTTCCGAAATCAATATCACTCAACATTATACTGTCGCCCATATTAAGCTTGGTAACGTCAACTTCGAAAGCTTCGACAAGGTCAGCAGGCAATGAATGAACTTTGACTTTGTGCAAAGTATGCATCAACTTACCGCCTAAACGAACACCAACAGCTTGACCAACCACCTTGATAGGCAATTCGACAGTGATTTTTTGACCTTTTTTCAAGCCCAATAAATCGAAATGCACAATTGCATCAGTAACAGGGTCGAAAGAAATATCTTTCAAAAGACATTGATACGGTTCGGCATGTCCTTCGACGTTCAATTGAACGATTTTTGTGATATTTGTATAAACAATCGGGCGCAAGTCAATAGGTTTGACTTTAATGCTGATGTTTTCTTCACCCTTGATATAGTAAACACCGGTAACAAAGCCCTCATTACGAGTAGCCTTGGCGCCTTTTTTACCTGTATCGCGGGTTTGAGCGTTTAATGTAATTTCTTGCATCATATTATTAAATCCTTTATTATCTTAATATCTTATCTTTCAATCTCGAAAAGTGATGAGATAGACCTATTGTCATGAGTGCGAATAATCGCTTCGGCAAGTAATTCGCCGACAGTGACAACTTGAATCTTTTCCGATTCTCTCCACAAAGGTATGGAATCCGTAACGAAAACTTTTTTGACAGCTTCGCTGGCTTCGATTAAATCAATTGCATTGCCCGAAAAGACAGGATGCACAGTAATTCCGTAAATATCGAGAGCGCCCTTGCTTTTGAGTGCTTCTGCACATTTGACAAAAGTAGAACCCGTGTCAATCATATCGTCTACGATAACGGCATTTTTGCCTTGGACGTCGCCGATAATATTTATAATCTCAGAGACATTATGAGCAGGACGACGTTTATCGAGCAGCACCAAATCCGTATTCAATCTTTTTGCATATGAGCGAGCAGTTTTGGCTCCACCGACATCCGGCGCTACAACAATCAAATTGTCGAGATTCATCTTGCGAAAAGCTCTAATCAGTACAGGCGAAGCATACAAGTGGTCGAGCGGAATATCGAAAAAGCCTTGAATTTGCGACGAATGTAAATCAATAGTAATGATTCTATCAGCACCTGCACGAGTAATCAAATTAGCTAACAATTTAGCAGTAACCGATACACGCGGTTGGTCTTTGCGGTCTTGTCTGGCATATCCGTAATAGGGAAGTACAGCCGTAACGCGCTTAGCTGATGCCCTTTTTGCAGCATCAATCATAATCAGCAACTCCCAGATATTATCCGCTGGAGCAAAGGTAGATTGAATCAAGAATAAGTCAACTCCGCGGACATTCTCCTCGAATTTGACCCATATTTCCCCATCGGAGAAATTGCGGATTGTAGTTTCGGACAATTCAATACCAAGGTGCCCTGCAACTTTGTTGGAGAGCCCAATATTCGACCTGCCGGAGGCTACTTTGAAATCATGCATCTTAAAAATGGACCTTACGATAGAAAAAGCTGGGACGGCAGGATTCGAACCTGCGAATGGCGGACCCAAAACCCGCTGCCTTACCACTTGGCGACGTCCCAGTATCCTATTTACATTTAATAGGAATACAAAAATAATAGGTTTTTAGGAATCTACAAAATATTTTCTTTTAAATTTTGAAAATTTTTAGGTGGTAATGACTGAATCATCGCCAAAATGAAATTAGCAGATTGGCTCAAATCATTGATTGTGCCGTTGTTTTCGATAGTAAAATCAGCCAAAGAAATTAATTGCTCTTTCGAAGTCTGCGTGCTCATTCTTTTTCGGATTTCGCTCTCGTTAATTGAGCGACTTTCCGTCAATCTCTTGATACGTAGCTCGTCATCCGCCACCACCGCGATTACGTAGTCAAATCCGTCATCAATTCCGGCAGAATAAATCAGCGCACTTTCGACGAAAAGCACCTTTTCTCCCGATTTGTGCAGCTCTTCGATTTTCGCTATCATCGCATCAATAACGGGCGGATGAACAATTCTGTTCAATCGGTCGAGCTTTTCGCTGTTATCGCCAAAAACTATACTTCCCAAAAATTGCGAATTAAGCTTGCCGTCTTTGAATGCGGCTTCACCAAATTCAGCTCTGATGGCCTTGCTTACTTCAGAGTTCGTTGCCATTACATCTTTTGCCAAATCATCAGTATTTATCACAACAAAACCGCGTTCGGCGAAAATTGATGCAACGACAGATTTGCCGGCACCAATTCCGCCTGTCAATCCTATCACAAGCAAATCGTCATTTTCGTCGTTAATTTCTTCCATTTACTTGGCTTATTTGCCCATGTTACCGAGATTCATCACAGTATATCCTTTGGTAGATATGTTTGTTTTTTTGTTCAGATTTACTTCGGTAACTCTCATTACAGTTTTGTCTTTTTCGCCTTTCAAAGTTGTTTCGGCTTCGAGCACAAAACCATCCCTGACGCTACTATATGGGGAGTTTTTCTTCTTTTGTTGTGATTGCAAAAACTGGAAAGCTTTGAACGTTGACATCTTGATTTCATGGCTAATCCAAGCGTCAGTAGTGCCGTCTTCAGATTCGATTATATAATTATCGCAATTATAACCCAAAATTGACTTAGTTTTCCCGGTCTTATTTATTTTGACATTATCCGATTTTTCTTCTACGAGCGAATCCGCCATGTCTGCAAACCCCTCAAGATTCATAATCATCGCCATATTCATGTCACCGCTTTGGGTAAGAGTAACCATGGATTTCAATTCATTATCGAAAATCATGAAAGATTTAGCTTTTTCGTCCATTTTTTTTCCGTCAGCTTCGATAATTTCCATGCCCACGTTATCGCCGGATTTGTCAAGGTGCATTTTCATTTTGGTGTTAAGTTTGCGTTTGTCGCCTTGCACTGTTTCAGTTTCCATAGCGAAATAGCCGTCAAAATTATAATTTTCGGGCAATTTTACATCAGCACCACCACCAAACATTTTGCTCATCATTCTGGCTGCTGCAGCGTCGGAATCCTCGTCTTGTTTCGTAGATTCCTGATTACTTTTCATGGAATCTTCGGCTTCGTCTAAGCCCTCGTCAATTTTTTCGTCCATTTTTTTCTCGATTCGTTCTTCAGTTTTTTTGGTGGCGCTTTCAATAGCCTTATTCTTCAATTTGTTAAGAAAACCCTGAGCAGATGCGTCAGTAGTGATAAGCGCCATAGCACATAGAATTATGAATAATTTCATTACATACTCCTTGATATTTATGATAAGATGATGTTATGTTTTTGATAATTTTTGAAACGAAAGTAACTTTTATTATTGTAAAAGTCAAAAATAGAATATAATTTAATAAAAATATAAAAAAATTCATTCTATTTCTAAATTTTTTATTATTTTTGTACTTTTTTAATTAAAATTGAAAAAGAATAATCGAAGTTTTAAAGAATAATCCAAGTTTTTTGAAGATAATACTAAAGTAAAGGCAATAGGCTAAAGAAATGGAAGCACCAGACGCAGAATTCGTATTTTCGCGATTAGTAATACTGAGAAGAGATATAGCTGAAATTGCCGGTGTAGTGCCGCGCGGAATAATAAGCGACACAGCGCTCCGAAAAATTGCTAATGCGATGCCGAATTCGGAAATAGATTTGAAGAAAGTATCAGGATTGAGCCAGATATTTGTCCAAAAGTATGCAAAAGTGTTTTTGCAGGAACTTAAGAAGATTCGCACTCAACCCAAAGAACACAAAGTCTCGAAATTAGCTCAAGATACTTTGACAATGATTCAGCAGGGATATACATTTGACGATTTGCAAAAGCGCCTTTTCGGTGGAAATAAGACTATGGCTGCAAATTGCATTATCGAATTGCTCGAAGCCGACCACTTTATCAACCGGAAATTGTTTTTAGATGAAAAAATTTATACAAAAGTTAAGTCTGCTTATAAAAAGAAAGCCGATATAACAACGAAGGAACTTCAAGCTAAATTTGAAGAAGAGATTGACAAATCAGTCATAAAAATGACCGTTTCATTTGTTCGTTTCGAACTTCGCCACTCTTAGGATTTTGATAAGAGGATTCTTATCAACTTTGCTAATTCCTCAACAGATTTTGTTTTTGTCACTTTCGAGAAATGATTCACTGTGCTTTTCAGCGTAGTGTTGTTTTGCATTTCGTTCAAGAAAGTACGCCGCAATGCAATAATAGCCTTGTTGGTCAGTTCGTCGTAACGCATATGTTCAGACGAAGTCTCGCTTTGATAGCGCTCAATTTCTTGATGCGTGAATGTGTAATATGTAGTTTTCTTTTCAGACATTTACCGAAAAATTGGAATTACTCAAATTCATATTATTAAAATAATCAATTTGTAAAGAAATTCCCGTTCAAAATATTTCAACGATTTCGTCCTGTTCTGCCAAATATCTCGCTACTTTGACCCAAGAAAATTTCGTGGCGCCATTATCATACTCTAAGCCCCAAAAGTCATAATCGCCTTTTACTCTGTCGCCGACTGCGTTCAATGCGGTATTTCCTGTGGCACCTGTGTATTTTACAGCTTCAATGACTAATTTTTCTTTCAATGTTACGATATTAGCATCAGTTCCTGCCGAAAAAACAGTGTAAACTGCAACCCACAGCGCATCATAAGCAGTCAGAGAATAAATATTCGCTTTGTTACCTGTCTCTTGGGAGATTTGAACTAATAGTTGCTCAGCTTTTGGGGCAGAAGATTCGTCATAGCCCATAATCGGACATACGAAATCACGGTCAATTGCAAATGTTGCCGCAGCATTGTTAGCAGGAGATAAAATCGAATGTTCGAGAGCGTAAGCAGAACTGCCAATCCATTTTACTTTAGCTAAATCTGCGTACTTGGATGCCTCTTCCAATATTGCTGTGCCTTCGCCATAGGAAGCCATAAATATTGACACTTCGCTTGTAGGATTACTGTTCAACTCTGCTGCCACAATATCGTTCAGCTGCGAAAGTATTTGCGAGAAATCGCTTGTTGTCGGGTTATACTTAATGCCATCCGCCATTGTGGATTCTGAAAGAATGAGTTCATTTTTCAATGATGAAAGCATATCGTTTCCCCAAACATCATCACGGTACAAAGGGATTATACGTTCGAAAGATTCATTGTCGCAATAACGAGTGATAGCTTTAGCCAAGAACAAATCGCTCGGGACAAAACGGAAAATATTATCACCTTCGATTGCCAAAGAAATAGCAACACTTGCCGGACTTAGAATCAGGAGATCGTTTTCGTCGGCAAATTGCTTGACGAATTGAACTTCGCCACTACCGAAAGGTCCGACAAAAACTTTTATTCCTTGAGCCGATAATTCTTTCATTTTTTGCAAAGCCACTTCGGGATTTGTTTCGGTATCAGCAATAACTAATTTCAATTCATAATCTTCCTTATAAGCTGCAATATATTCATCAATCTCTTTTTTCGCTATCTCGAGCGCAACATTTGCACTTTCACCAATTGATGATGCAGAACCGCTAAGCGGCAATAGCGCTCCGATTGTTATGCTCGGTCTGTCGCAATCGCAAGGAGATTCGGAGCATGAAATAAATGAAAGCAAGGCAAGAAGAAACAATGCACTAATAAGAATTTTTGTCATGATTAACTTTTCTGAATTTTAACGAATCAATTTGATACGAAAATAAATAAAATATTAATTCTCTCGAAAGTTAATGAACTTAGATCTGAAATTCTTTTCCTGCTATAGAGTTTTTTTACTGAAAAAGTTAAGGCATTGTTAGAAATTTGAAAATCAATGATTAAATTGCATTCTCACATTTTGTAATTTTATAAAATTCAAATAAATCATGAAAATCATATTCGTAACTGTTGTATTCTTAGCTTTTTGCACCGAGTTTTTTGGTCAATCAAATCCTAAAAGCGAGTCTTATCCCTTCGATGCTTACAAACAGCCTGTGGATATGACTGTTGACATCATTCACATCAAAGGTGAACTCAAAATCGAGCCTATCGGGCAAGTCGTTGATGGCATTGCAACTATGTCATTCCGCACATTACGCCCGCGAGTGGATTCTCTGATTTTTCATAGTCCGGAAATTGTGATTAAATCCATTAAAATCAAAAATGACAGTATCGCATTCAAAATCGTGGGTAATCAAACAATTGCATATCCAAAGGACAATTTGGATTACCAAGGCGTTTATGAAATGGTAATTGATTACCGAGCAACGCCAACCGAGGGGCTTTATTTCACAGGTTGGAATGACCCGAGCGACCGAATGAGAAAGCAAATTTGGGCACACAGCCCGGGAAATTGGATGCCATTCATCAACCAAAAGCATGACATATTGACAAGCGAATTCATCGTAACTTTCGATTCAAAATATAAAGTCTTTTCAAACGGCGACAGATTGATGGAGCGAGACAATAACGACGGCACCAAAACATGGCATTATAAATTGGACAAACCGCACGTAGTTTATTTGATTTGCCTTGTGATTGGCGAATACGACTATCGCACATTGCATTCCAAGAGCGGGGTTCCGCTCGAAATGTGGTACTACCCCGACCTGGCAGACCGTTTTGAAACTACGTATATGCACATGGAAGCGATGGTGGATTTTTTTGAAGAAGAAATCGGCATCAAATATCCTTGGAGCATTTACAGGCAAGCGCCTCTGAACAATTACCTTTACGGCGGAATGGAAACCACTACGGCAACCGTTTTCGGTGATTACATGTACATTGACCCGCGAGCATGGTGGATGCGGAATTACGTAAACGTCAACGTGCATGAGCTAAATCATCAATGGTTCGGAAATCTAATTTCGCATCTGAACAACAAGCATGTATGGCTCACAGAGAGCTTTGCAACTTATTATGCGAAAATTTTCGAGCGGGAAATTTTTGGTGAAGATTACTATCAATGGGAGCGGGTTAAAGAATACGAACGCACAATGCATGCTGCTAAAGTGAACGATTTACCCGTCGGACATTCTCAGGGCGGCACCGACAGATGGTATCCCAAGGGCTCATTGGTGTTGGATATGATGCGAAATTTCATGGGCGACACATTGTTCCGAACTGCATTCAAATATTACGCCGAGCAACATTCGCACAAAGTAACTGAGACCTATGATTTGCTCAAAGCAATTCGCGAATCCACAGGAATGGCTTTGGATTGGTTCTTCGACCAATGGATTTTGCGTGGGGGAGAGCCGCATTTTCAATTCAAATGGGATTATACAAAATCAAGCGATGGTGCGAATATCATTCGCTGCGATATTGCTCAAGTCCACCCGACAAGCGAATTAATCGGATATTTCAAAGTGCCTTTGCGACTCGATGTTTACTACAAAGATGGCAAATCCGAGTCATTCAATACTTGGGTTGATTCCAATTTGGCTGTGCGTGATTTCCCGGTCCGAGAAAAGCCACTTTTCCTTATATTCGACCCGGAACGAAAAATATTGAAAAAACTCCGCAATATTCGGGATATTGAACAAATTAAAGCGCAAGCGCTGATGGCGAAAAATATGATTGACCGCTACGATGCAGTGCTCGAATTGGACAAATTCCCTATAGATGATAAGCGAGCAACTTTGCACAAGGCTTTCAAACAGGAGAAATATCAATTGGTAAAAAGTGAAATCATTCGCCAAATCGCAAATGACGACAAGTCGTACGATATTTTTGTTCAAGCGATTAACTCCGGTGATGAGTGGGTGGTTCGGTCAGTTGTTACAAACATCACCAAAGTGCCGCAAAAACTCGAAAAAGAGTATCGGAAAATACTCACAGATTCTTGCTATATCAATGTTGAAAAATCTTTGGAAAATCTGACCAAATCATTCCCGGATAAAGATTATCTGACACAGACGAAAGATGAAATCGGGTGGCGAGGTAAAAATATTCGCATCAAATGGATTGAATTGGCGATTGCCAAAGGGCAGCAAGAATTTACGGCAGAATTGGTGGATTACACAAGCATCAGCTTCGATTTCGAAACTCGCATCAACGCATTCAACGCTTTGCTAAATTTGAAGTATTACGACCGTCACGTAGTCTCAAACCTGATTTCGGCCTATTTAGATTGGCAATTCAAATTGAGCAATTCCGCAAAAGAAGTCATGCTTAAATTCGCCGAAAACGAAAAATTCAAAACAGCAATCAAAAACTACTTGAAGCAACAGGAATTCACGGAGAAGCAAAGAGTAAAGATAGAGAGGTTGGGGTTATAGCATCTCTTTTGCTATATCGTAATAAATTACATTTCTCATGCCGGCAAATTTCGTTTGTAAAGTCTTTTCGTCGGAGCAAACTGCAATCGTGAAGTTTGGCGAGGAAAGATGTTCGATAGCTTTGGCGGTGACTTCCTGAGCGGTGAGACTTGTGATTTTTTCGTAAAAACGATTGTAATAATCAAGTCCCAAATCGTCCGACAAGAGCGATTGAACCATATTGGCTATTAGCCCGGGCGTTTCGGTGCCACGAACAAATGAGCCATACATGAATTTGACACATCGGTCTAATTCTACATCAGTAAAAGGATTTTCAGCAAAAGAGTTCAACTCTTTGTTCAAAAAATCTATCGAATCGTTAATACCGTCGCTATTCAAGGATGAAAATGCCGTGAATATCGAAAAATGTTTCAGCGAATCTATTGTGCTGCCGGCGCCATAAGTCAGCCCCTTTTCTTCGCGCAAGTAAGCATTGATGCGTGACATGAAAAATCCGCCCAGAATCGTATTCGCCACCTGCAGTATAGGGAAATCCTCATGTTTTTTGGGAATTGTAGTTCTGCCCAATCTCAAAACAGTTTGCGAAGCATTTTGTTTGGGTGCCAATATGATTGATTTGACAGAGTTTGGTTCAATATGCTCATCATCGAACTTGATTCTTTTGATTGCCCCCAATATTCCGGCTGTGGTTGAGTTCAGTTCCGCATCGCCAAAATTGCCGGTTACAATAATTACCTTTAGCGATGGCAAAATATTATTTACCAAAACATGCTTGCAATCTTCTAAACTTACAGACATTATTTCCGCTTTATTGCCCGAACGCGGTCGCTCATATGCAGTTCCGTTCAAAAGGTACTTGTTATATGCCAATTGACACACAAATCCCGAATCGGACAGATTGAAGTCAATATTTGCTGCAAGTCGCTTTTTGATGCTATCGAGCTCGTTTTGCTTCAAATCCAAATCCGTCACACTTCGTAAGAGCATATCCAAACATTTCAAATAATGGTCCGATGGCGAGGAAAATGTCAAAGCTGCATCATTCCAAAATGCCAAAGCATTCAACGACGCACCGAAAAACTCAAATTTATCGGCTACATCATTTTCGCTCATGCCTTTGATTGAAGATAGGAGCAATTGCATAGCTATTTGAGTGCTTCCCGGGATTCTTTCAGCCGAACTTCCGCGACCGAACACCACTTTGAGGTGAATCAAGGGTTGCGTTTCGTCTCGGTATGATGCTATTGTGACATCATTGCTATCAAAAGAGCGAACCTTTGGGAATGCGAAAACGTTCGGTTCCTTATTAAATGGCGGTTTTGTACGGTCTATCATGATTCATCCGGATTTATTAGTTCATAAATATCTAAAAATTCTCTTAAAATCATTGAAGTGGCACCCCAGAGTTTTGCTTTCGGGTGCACATCCCAAAATGGTATTGTTACGAGTTTATCTTCAAATTTTGATTCTTCGTGTTTGAGCAAATCAACATCAAGCAAGGTTTCAACGCTCACCCAAAAGTAATCTTCAACCTCGTCAGGGTTAATCACAATATTCGGAGGCGAATCAACATATGCTACAATCGGAGTAATGAGCGATTTCGATGGCGGCACAAACAATGGCGAAAGCTCGCAAACCACGTTCACGAGCGACGGTTCGATTCCCGTTTCCTCGTGCGTTTCGCGTAAAGCAGTCATCACAGCCGTTTCTCCTTCTTCCATTCGTCCACCGGGAAAACTAATTTGCCCTTTGTGACTATTCACTTTTTCACTTCGCAAGGTAAAAAGGATTTGAACGTCATTATTTTGTTGTGAAAGCAAAATCAAAACAGAACTTTTTTTATACTCGCCCGAAGGAGCAAAATTTCTAAAGCTGACACCCCGAAACGTAGGCGCCATCTTGATATGCGAATCAAAACCGCTAAGATTTGACCCCGCCAATCGCTTAAATCTATCAATAATTTCAAAAAAAGTATGCATCGGAATTGTTTGTTTCACTTAAAAAATTTGGAGCATCGAGATAAATATTATATATTTCAGTTTGGTAAATGTAGAATTTGCAAAAATATTTTTTTCTTTATGAATGTTGGCGAAAATATATTCGAAAAAGTGTACGAAATTGTAAAAAATATCCCTTTGGGTAAAGTTACAACTTATGGTGCAATTGCGCAAGCTATTGGCATCAAATCTTCGGCACGAATGGTCGGCTGGGCGTTGAACTCAGACCGCGGGAATATTACTATGCCTTATCACAGAGTAGTAAACAGAAACGGACAACTAACCGGCAAAAACTATTTCCATACTCCCAACATGATGAGAGAGCTATTGGAATCGGAAGGAATCAGCTTCGTAAACGAGTCAGTTGATATGACTAAGCATTATTGGTCACCTTTCGACAAGAATAATTTGGACGATTAGTTAAATTTATATTAAAATTTTTAGAAAATGGAGTAAACAGTGGATTTATTCGAGAAATGTTACAATTTTACAAGGGTCGAGGAAGTTAAAGCCGCAGGATTGTACCCGTATTTTCACCCGATTGAGGAAAATGAAGGTCCGGTAGTCAGGGTGGAAGGCAGGGATATGGTGATGGCGGGTTCTAACAATTATTTAGGGCTTACAGCGCATCCGGAAGTTAAAAACGCCGCTATAGATGCTATTGAAAAGTACGGAACGGGATGCTCGGGTTCCCGATATTTGACGGGAACACTTGATTTGCATATCGAACTCGAGGAGCGACTCGCAAAGTTTCTGGGATTCGAAGCCGTTTTACTCTTCAGTACAGGATACCAAACAGCATTAGGCGTAATTTCATCGCTTGTGCTGAAAGGTGATTACATCATCAGCGACAAGGAAAATCACGCTTGCATCGTCAATGGTTGTATGCTTGCCAAAGGCGGATTCGCAGAATTCAAACGCTACAAACACAATGACATGGATGATCTCGAGAGCTTGCTCAAGACAATTCCCGAGAAAGCCGGAAAATTAATCGTCACCGATGGCGTATTTTCCGTAACAGGCGAAATCGTCAACTTGCCCGACATGATAAAAGTAGCACACAAATACGGCGCAAGAGTGCTTGTGGACGATGCTCACTCAGTCGGCGTAATCGGCAAAGGCGGCAGAGGCACAGCAAGTCACTTCAATTGCACAGACCAAACCGACATGATAATGGGAACTTTTTCAAAGACATTTGCATCGCTCGGCGGATTCGTAGCCGGACCCGAACGAGTAATCAACTATCTGAAGCACAATTCCCCTGCGATAATTTTCAGCGCCAGCCCAACACCCGCTTCATGTGCATCGGCACTTGCAGCACTTACAATATTAGAACGCGAACCCCAACTCGTTGACAAACTCCTTGCAAACGCCGATTACATGCGCAAAGCATTCGGCAAAATGGGATTCAACGTCATAGATAGCGAAACGGCAATCGTGCCCGTCGTAGTCGGCGAAATCGAAATCGCCCTCTACACCTGGCGAAAACTATTCGACCGCGGAGTATTCGTGAACGCATTCATACCACCCGGAGTACCGCCAAACATGAGCATGATGCGAACATCGTACATGTCATCCCACGAGAAGGAACATCTCGACCGAATACTCGAAGTATTCGAAATCTCCGGCAAAGAACTTGGCTTAATAAAATAGAAAAGAAGCTGTCCCACAAGGGCAGCTTTTTTTTTGTGAGGGACGAGACATTGTCTTATCCCCCCTCTTCTCAAGAGGGGGTTAGGGGGTGTTACGAAATTATTTTAGGATTAACTAATACAATTTAACCGCAAAGAACATCTTGAACAGGATTATCAAGATTTCAGGATGGACACGATTAAAATCAAAACTAAAACAATTTTAACCGCAAAGCCCGCAAAGAAGACGCAAAGAACGCAAAGTTTTGAATTGGACAAAATGCCCCAAAATCCGCTCCCCCTCTATCAAGAGGGGGTTAGGGGGTGTGTTGTATTTTTTTGTCCTGAAATACGTTGACAAACATAGCCCATGAATTTATTCGTGGGTTATTTAGGACAAAGACAACCACCCCGTCTGCTGGCGCAGACACCCCTCAAGAGGGGAATTTATGCCGACTCCTTAGAGACAAATTCAGCATTTAGCCCACACTCATATATATTTTTGCATATAATAGGAAAATTTATTAAGTTAGCATAAGTATATGAACTGTTAAAGGGAATCATTATGTATTCCACCCAAAAAACTACTGTTATCGCAGCGTTAATCGCTGTACTGGTGCTATTTTCCTATGCTCATGCCAAACCGCCACCTGCTGACTTGGGCTACGAACCACCTGACGGCTGGGAATTTGTTATGAAGTTGGACTCATTGTCAGGTTCCTTCTTACATTGTCACAACGATACTTGTTATTTTACTGCGGCTTTTAGTGGGTCAAGAGAAATTCCTTTCTTTCATAGGCTTTCAACAGATGGTGGTGAGACTTGGGAAGATATAAAGGAAATCTATCCATTAAACTTTAAAATGAATTCCAACACATTACATCGTATGACGTTTGATATGGGTGAAAGCCAATATTACTATGAATTATCGTATGATTTTTATAAGACAAGTGAGAGATATAAAGCAATTAATTTATCCCTTGGTGAGAAAGACTTATTAGAAAGTCCCATTGATACAAATACTCTGAATCTGTTCATGAGGGCAAGCAAAACTCCCATACGGAGGAAATTCATACTATGTCGGCACAAATATCTCGAAACGCAGGCAGGAACTGGGAATTGCTTGAATTGTTTCGATATTCCCATGGATTTACTACATATCAATTCAATTTTGATTGGGCAGAAAAAGGGCATTGGTTCTACAAATCGGGTGACGGCTATAATGATTTGGATTACGAAAGGCAGCCCGACAGATATTTCGAGACTTTCGACAACGGTAAAACTTTCAGAGAGATTAAGTTTGACCCGACAAACCAAGTTTCAGGATACCCATATACAACCAAATATTTTGGTTTTGATGGCATAAAAACTTTTAGAGATATGTTTAATGACCTTAATCAATATATCAGAGTAGTTGAATATGATGTCACCTTAAAAAGTTCTACTTTAAACGATTGGCTTTTTATAATGGATCCTTCGAAACCAAAATCTAATAATGATTCAGGCTATTTCAGAGCTTTATTCTCATATCATGAGCAATTTAAATCTTCTATGCCTTCACATATTTTTCTTCCTGTAATAGTTAATTACAAAGATCAGAAAATTGATAATAATATTTATCTTAACACTACTCTATATTCAACAATTGATAACGGTAAATCTTGGACTTTTTTAAATTTCTTAGATGAAGTTCCTCTATTAGGAAGAGTGCATTTAGACCAAGGTACAAATATTCTTTGGTTACAAACTATTGATGAGAAATATGAATCTGGACAGCATCAATCATACTTAAAGCGCTCCCTTTGGAAACTAAAGTTGCCTTGGGGAGCGTCAAGTGTAGAGGATTTCAAAGGCGATGATGATAACATCTCTATATATCCCAATCCGGCAACGGAGTATGTAGAGATCCGTTCCTCCTATATCAACCCTACGGTTAACCGTAGGGTTGATGAATCTTCTGACATAAAAATCTACAACACACTTGGGGAATGTGTAATGACTGTAGAGACACGGCATGCCGTGTCTCTACAAAGAATTGATGTGTCGCATCTGCCGTCGGGTGTGTATTTTGTAAAAATCACTACGAACAATCAAATTTATTTTAAGAAAGTTATGGTATTTAGGTAATCCTTCGAGTTATTGAACTAAGAATAAAAATATGAGCGGATGTGCCGACATATTCAAAACTAATTTAGGAGATTTTTATGCTAAATAATATTTTCAAAACATTTTTAATGATTAGTTTTCTAATCATTACGCAACAAGCGTATGGGCAGAATTGGCCCGACTTCCCAAACGGTCAAAACAATGACCCGGTTTGGGGCAACTTGAGCGACAAAGTGTGGCACAAGAATATGGAACTTGTATTACCTGTGAATTTTTCCGCACCTTTCGATGGTGAGCAATTCAGCACAGGCTATATAAAATATTTAGATGCGTTAGATGAACCTCAAAGAGGTCAATTTGTTTTGGTAGCAGTTAGTCAGTACGATTTTCATGGTGAAGTAGGGGAGAATCAGATAATCAATCATAATGATACAAACCAAAAATACTATGTCGGACCATCCCGCATACAAGTATTCGATGTAACCAATCCCCGAACGGCTTGCATTGCATTGGAAATTATGTTGAAAACAGCACCAACTGTCAACACTACAGATGACACTACATTCACCCAGAGAGGAACATACTATACATTCAAAAACACAAGTATTTGGGTTGATAATGACGGACATACATTTCTTGCTGCAAATGTACAAGAAAAAGATGGAGTTGAGATAGTAGCTGATAACCCTAGTATACCATGCGATCAGTCAATCCATTCAAGAGTTTTAATCATAGATTTGACAGCAGCATTAAGCAAAGTAAGAGCAAGTGGTGCAGCAAGCAATGTTATTATAATTGGTGATGCAACAGACAGAAATTCCGCCTACGTACGTGGTGCCTCCGGTACAACTTTCTCCGATGTTTATATTGGCTATATCAAACGTGATGATGACCATTTTACCACTAACTGGCACGGAGTTAAAGATCTTCAAAACAATTATATTAAAACTCCCTTAACAAGATGCCAAAATCATACTATGACTTGTGACCCCATGTCCAGCGTTTTAAGCATAAATCCATTGAATTTTTCAGAATTTTGTGATATTAATTCATCAACTGGAGCAAAAGAGAATGTTGTGAAACATGGTTATGTTGATTTATATTTGATGAACTCAATTAGTACCGACGGTAATTTTAGTAGCACAACTGCCTTTGTAAAGCCGACCCGCATAACAACTTCGGGCAACAAGCCAATTTGTGTTGACGTAGAAATTGGTACTGACACATATTATACACAACCTCACGAGGCACATGCACACAGCATGAAAGTAATGGTTCCTCAAGGAACTCCTCCGAATACTTATGAAATACCTCATGCTACGGATTTCGTGGAAAATCAGATTATGTTGAACGTAGCAAGTTTTGCAGACTCTAAAGAATATATAGATGATTATAGTATAGATAGACCTTTAGGTGGTGGAATTATATTCAAAGTTGATTGGAGCAGTGGCGGAACAAGCAATGCAACCGTAACTCAAGTGCAATATTGGGGCTACGGAGATGATAGGAGCCTGCCGAATGAAAAAGAACATACAGGATATTAGCGTTCCGTCAGTTGTTCCATAGTTAGTGTATCGTCAATTATTACAACTTAGGACTATAATTCAGATTTATCCCTATCTGTCAATTATAACAACTGACGGGACAGAAAATTATAAAGACTTCCGAAGTCTAACTCCACAATCATACTTCATCACAATCACAAAAATCATAGTTCAGACATCATCTCAACCGTCCCAGTATTTTTCTATATAGTTTTAGTAATCGGCGGGGTATTGCTTTAATAAATGTAGAGGGTGTACCAAGATTTAAGCGAAAATTTATGGAATTAACCTGCTTGAGAATATAATCCGCACTCATATTTTCATTCAGCAATATGAAATCATTACCGGACTTGGGCTTAACTTTTAAAGTTAATAATTTATCCCAATCAATATTGTCTAAATCAATCAAGTGCATGGCAACTGCAATATTCCAGAGCTCAGTTGCAGGCAGAGGTGTAGCGATACCGATGCCACATGTATTATTTTTGTGGCTCTTCTGAATCCATCTAATCATCTCTTTCGATTGCTGCAATTCTTCTTTCGTCTCGGTCGGGGCACCGGCAATAAAAGACCCCATAACACTGACTCCTGCCGCGTTTAGAATTGTTATCGCTTTCTTATTAATCTCAGTTGAAGATTTGCCGGTTTTTAAGTATTGTGCAACTCTGTCAGAGCCGGACTCAATCCCAAATTCTACCTTATAAACTCCCAGTTTTTTGAACAATTGTGCCCATTCTTCATCAATTTGCAGCGTTCTACCAGCCACATAATAGACAATTTTGCCCAATAAGTCTTTGTGTCCCAGCAAATCAATAATTCCTGAAACCCGCTTCTTGCTGCCCGTGAAAAGGTCGTCCTCAATCAATATCGCGTTAATGCCGAATTTTTTGTGAATATAATCAATCTCGTCGGCGATATATTCCGGAGAATTCATGCGGTATTTTTCCCACATTGCTGATGGCTGACAAAAAATACAGTTATACGGACAACCACGCGAAGTAGATAATTGTGCATGTCGCAATCCGGTTCTGCCAAACCAGCCGAGATGGTCAGAAGTGATAATCCGCTCCAAGTCATTAATATTTTCCCTGTCGGGAATTGGGATTTCATCCAAATTACGAATCAATGGTCTTCGTTTGTTTATGATGACACTGCCATTTTCCCGATACGCAATTCCATCAATAGATTTGAAAGATAAATCGGAGATGTCAGCGAAATTATCCACTATCTCGAGAAAGCTTTGTTCACCTTCGCCGATTACAGCCAAATCGAAATCTCCCTGCAACGACTCAGGCATTACAGATATATGGCAACCGCCGAATACAAGCAAGCTTTGGGGAAATTTTTGTTTTAGCAATTTGCTGATTTGGACGCTTTTTTTGAAATAATGGGTAAATGATGTTAATCCAATGATATCAGGGGCAAAACTTTCCAAATATGACAGTTCATCTTCATCATAATTGAAAATTTTGATTACTACATCTTTCTTGGAGTACTTTTTGATATAAGAGCTTAATGAGCATAATCCGGTCGGATAATAATTAACAGTCCTCTTTGACTCAGGATTTATAAGGGCTATTTTTGTTATTGCCATTTTTTTGTTACATTTAATTCAAAATCATATATGCAAAATAATATAATTTTTATAATTTAAGCAAAATGAAGAGGAATTTTGTAGGACTGCAACATCGTTCTGTCCGGAAACATAGCCCATGAATTTATTCGTGGGATATTTAGGACAAAGACAAGCACCCCGTCTGCTGGCGCATCCACCCCTCGAGAGGGGAATTAAAGAACTGCGTTCTGTCCAAAAACATAGCCCATGAATTTATTCGTGGGAAAAGAATTTTTATGACGAGACACCCACCCCGTCTGCTTCGCATCCACCCCTCAAGAGGGGAATTTAAGAATTGATGTGTCGCACCTGCCTCGTGGTGTGTACTATATCCGTATCGGCAGCCGGACGCAAATGTTTGTGAAAGTTTGACAGATGAAGACTTCGGAAGTCTAATTTTATAAAGTATATGAATTATAATAAGCTACTCGAAGTTAATTATAAAGACTTCCGAAGTCTAACTCCAAAATCATCTTAATCAAAAAAATCATATAAATCATAGTTCAGACAATTACTTAATTTAAAATAGCAATTGTATTAATCCTGTCCATCCTGTAATCTTGATAATCCTGTTCAAAATGATTTGACGGTTAAAATGTATTAGCTAATCCTAATAATTTACATAACACCCCCTAACCCCCTCTTAAAAGAGGGGGGATAAGACATATTTTTTCTTTCTCCCTCTCCTTCGGAGAGGTTCGGGGTGAGGTTTCTTGGGTTTTGTCCTGAAATATGTTTACACTTTTTTCACAATCACCAAAATCACAAAAATCATAGTTCAGACAAATTCCAACACAAAAAAGCTGTCTCGGAAATGAGACAGCTTTTTGAAAATAATAGCTGAGAGTGCCTTAGCTGAGTTTTTGGCGAATCTTCTTTTCGGACATGCCGCGAAGATAGTACAATTTTGCTCTGCGGACACGACCTTTCTTTTCCAATGAAATTGATTGAATCATTGGTGAGTAGAATGGGAAAACTCTTTCGACTCCGACACCATTCGAAATCTTTCTGATTGTGAAAGATTTGTTGATGCCGCCACTATGCATTGCGATGACGATTCCCTTGAAGTTCTGGAGACGTTCTTTTTCGCCTTCGACTACTCTAACCGCAACGGTTATCATGTCGCCTTCGCGAAACTCCGGAAACGCCGCATAGTTGTCGCCGTCTTTAGCTTTTCTGACTGATGTTGCCCTTTCTTTGGCAACGTCGTTTACATATTCTAATGCATTCACTTTATTTCTTCTCCTGCAAAAATTTAGAGCAACAAATATACGAAAAAATTCTAAATAAGCATAAAATAATTCAAAAATTTACAAAGAAAAATCGAATTGAAGTTTTTTCACCAATTGAATAATATTGTTCAAATTCTATTTGTGGGGTCAATGACGTTTATGTTGCTCTTGATTGTATTGCTTTTTCCGTTTATAGCCGATGCCCTGCAATCTTAGCAGCGTCGCTACTTTTATCCGTTCAAATGCAATTTACGTAATTATACGTATTTTTTATATGACTGATTAGTCTTAAATTTGCATATATTGATTAATAGCGAAAATAGATTTGGTGCGGTATATAGATTATTATAAAGTGCTTGGTGTCGAGCGAAATGCTTCAGGTGATGCAATTCGCAGGGCATATATTACATTGGCTTGGAACTACCACCCTGACTTGAACTATAATTTTAATAATGCACTTGTCAAATTCACATTAATCAACGAAGCATATCGCATTTTTGAGGAACTCGACAATAGGACCAACTTTAAGATTAAACTAGAGCAGTATGATAAAATCAGAGACATTATTAGAAATCAACATAAACGCACTTCCGAAATTAAAACAAACCCACAATGAAAAATCTTTATTTGACTATTTCCGAAACTGTAAGTGAAAACGCTCCCTTTTTCATTTTATATACTTTATTTCTCGCCATAGGAGCATCTTGGCTGATTATCTACGACAAAGGTCAATGTGTATTGATGATAAATTCTTATCATAACTTCGTGTACGACAAAATATTCATCTTTTTTACCGAAGCAGGGGACGGAAAGTACTTTGCAATTGTTCTGCTGATAGCCGGCGTAATTGGCTTAAGGTACATGTTCTTCGGGTTGGCAGCATATTTGACCGCAGGAATTATAGTTCGAATTTTCAAAGCTCTGATTGATTCGCCACGTCCAAAAGGATTTTTCGATGGAGTGACAGAATTGTCATTTGTACCCGGAATAGATGTTCATTCTTGGAATAGTATGCCTTCGGGACATACTACAACGGGATTTGTAATATTTTTATTCTTTGCGGTATTAATCAAAGACAAACGTTGGTCCGCTATTATGTTTGTTTTCGCACTAATGGTGGGCATTTCACGAGTTTATTTAGTTCAACATTTTTTTGTTGACGTTTATTTCGGCTCCATTATAGGCGTACTCACTACACTCTTGATGTACAGCATATTTTTCAAGAATCCTACACTACAAGATTCTAAATTCTTAAATTACTCAATATTTAATAAATATTTCTTAAAAGAATAATTATTCAATCTGGCTCAATTCTTCTACTTTTTGACTTGCTGATTCAATTTGCGGATTCAGGCGATATGCCTATTCGTACATGGTCAGCGCTGCTTCAGTTTCACCAACACTCTCGAAGCACTTTGCGGTTCAGCTTATCCGGCAAAACTTCAGATAAAAGCCCTTTTGCCGACATTCTTGAAAAGCCATGCGGAATATCTAACAAGTGCCATAAGCCATGAAATCTTAATCATATACGTTTTAGCATTTTCAAAAAGTAATTACTCTATAATTTTATTATCATAAAGCATAAATTGAGAACAATAGCAGCAATCGCAACACCGCCGGGGATTTCCGGACTTGCCGTCGTGAGAATTTCTGGCGACGATGCTATTGATATTATCAGCAAATGTTTTCGCGATAAATCAAAGCTTGAAAATATCCAAAGTCATACCATTATATATGGTAAAATTTACGAAAATGATAGAATGGTGGACACCGTCACTTTATCCTATTTCAAGGCTCCAAATTCATACACCGGTGAAAATGTTATAGAAATCGCTTGTCATGGCGGATTGATAATTGTAAACGAAATTCTTGATTTGCTCTACAATTTAGGAGCTATTCCGGCTCAACCCGGCGAATTTACTAAGCGTGCTTTTTTGAATGGTAAGCTTGATTTGGCGCAAGTCGAAGCAGTTGCCGATATTATTCATGCTGTTTCTGTGCCCGGAACGCGAACAGCTGCACGACAATTGAAGGGCGATTTCACGTCACGACTTCAAAAGCTGAGGCTGCAATTATTGGATATTTCAGGTTTGCTCGAATTGGAATTAGATTTTGCCGAAGAAGGCGTCGCATTCGTTGAACGCAACAAGATTATCGAGTTGATTGATTCGACAATAGAATTTTGCCGAGATTTGTATAATTCATACCGCGCAAGCGAAGTGCTACGTTCCGGATTCAAAGTAGCGATTGCCGGTTTCCCGAATTCGGGAAAATCAACTCTCTTCAACTCGATTCTGGGTCGTCGTCGTGCAATAGTTAGCGAAATTGCCGGAACAACTCGCGATTATATCGAAGAATCCTTATTCATTGACGGTTTGAAAATCATTTTTACAGATACAGCGGGTTTGCGAGAAACGGAAGATGTAATTGAAATTGAAGGCATCAGATTGGTGAACGAAATTTTAGAAAATGCCGATATGATTCTTGTGATAAATGATTTGACATATGGCGAAAATCATTCAGAAAATTTGGTAAAGGAAATTTCAGAGAAATATCCGAGCAATGAAATATTGCTTTTGCAAAACAAAGTTGATTTGGCAAATATTCAGCCAAATTCAGGATTAGCTATTTCAGCAGAACTAGGCACAGGAATAGATTTACTAAAACGAGTAATTTCCGAGAAAGCTTCAAAAAGTATAGAACGCATTTCGGATATATTAATAAATAGACGCCATTACGATTTGCTAATCGAAGCCGAACGAAGTCTGAATGATGCAAGAAACGGCTTGGAGAACGGAATGGAAAATGAACTTATTGCAATTGATTTGCGCAAAGCAACTAAAATATTAGGTGAATTGACAGGTGAATCTTGGAACGAGGAAGTCTTAGACAGAATTTTTTCTTCATTTTGCATCGGCAAATAATGTTTCACGTGAAACTTTTCAATGCTGACATATAAATAACGTCTCTATAATTTATGCATAATAATAAATTTGATATAATAGTCATCGGTGCAGGACACGCAGGCATTGAAGCCTCAGTGGTCGCTGCTCGTATGGGTATGAACGTTGCCTTATTGACAATGGATTTGGATACAATGGGTCGCCCATCGTGCAATCCAAGCATTGGCGGCTCGGCAAAGGGTCATCTTGTTAAAGAGATAGATGCTCTTGGCGGCGTCATGGGTGGTCTGGCGGATAAAGGCGGCATTCATTTCAAGATGTTGAATCGCTCCAAGGGTCCCGCAGTTTGGTCGCCGCGTTGCCAAATTGACAAAGATTTGTACCCAAAATATGTGCGTTCACTTCTATCAAATGAAAATAATTTGCACCTGATAAAAGGAACAGCAAACGAAGTTTTGATTGAGCATGACAAAGTTAGCGGAATCATCACAGATAATAATGAGACGATTTATGCCAAAGCTGTAATTTTGTGTGCCGGAACTTTTTTGAACGGGTTGCTATACACAGGCAAAGAAATTACTGCAGGTGGCAGAGTGGGCGAGAAGCCATCGCACAAGATTTCGGACTTGCTCACTTCATATGGCTTGGTACGTGGCAGACTAAAAACAGGAACTCCGCCGAGAATCGCCAAAGAATCTATAGATTTTTCAAAAGTTGAAATTGAAAGCGGCGACGATGAGCCGAAAGCATTTTCATTCCGTAGCGCTAACGTTAAAAATAGATTAGTTTGTTACGGTACGGAAACAAATCTCGCAACTCATGAAATTCTGCGAACAGGTTTTGAAGATTCGCCAATGTTTACCGGACGAATCAAAGGGGCAGGTCCAAGATATTGCCCTTCAATTGAAGATAAAATTAATCGCTTTTCCGAACGCGATTCTCATAAAATATTGCTCGAACCCGAAGGTTTGAACACAAATTCAATTTATGTAAACGGTTATTCAACATCTTTACCGCAAGATATTCAGCTCAAGGGCTTGCATACAATTCCGGGATTGGAAAAGGCAGTCATGACAAAAGCGGGTTATGCAGTTGAGTATGATTTCTTTTTCCCGTATCAGTTGCGTTTCACAATGGAAACTAAAGCAATCGCGGGATTATATTTTGCCGGGCAAATCAACGGAACTTCGGGTTATGAAGAAGCTGCCGCACAAGGCCTGATAGCCGGAATAAATGCTGCATTGAAAATTCGCGAAGAGGAACCTTTCACTTTGCGACGCTCGGAAGCATACATTGGCGTTCTGATTGACGATTTGGTCAACAAAAGCACCGAAGAACCTTATCGAATTTTCACTTCTTTAGCTGAGTACAGACTTTTGCTACGTCAAGATAATGCAGATTTGCGTTTGTCGCATCACGGACATCGCCTCGGATTAAT
Organism: Ignavibacteriae bacterium HGW-Ignavibacteriae-1; assembly: GCA_002839825.1. GTDB lineage: Bacteria > Bacteroidota > Ignavibacteria > Kapaibacteriales > UBA2268 > PGYU01. The sequence goes on from PGYU01000002.1 coordinate 22,983, forward strand.
CAGTGATATGGAATTTGAACAAATTTCGCAAAAGACACGCTTAATTAATGATGGCTTTGAAAAGACAAAATCAATCAAACTCAAGCCTGAAATTATTAATGAATATTTGAATACAATCGGCGAAACGAATGTTGATATTACAACAGATTTGTATAATCTCACAAAACGCAGCAATGTTCGTTTGCATGATTTGCTTAAACTCAGTGTAAATGGTGACCCGTTCGTCCGAACTCTTGTTCATAATGAAGATATTACCGAGCAAATCCAAATTAACATCAAATATGAAGGTTATATTGCACGGCAATTGAAGGACATCACATACTTCTTGGATAACGAATCCAAAGTGATACCTGATTGGTTTGATTATAGCAGCATTTCATCACTATCAAACGAAGCACGTGAAAAGCTCATTCGAATTCGCCCTGCATCTTTGGGACAAGCCTCTCGTATATCCGGCGTTTCGGCTTCTGATGTATCAATTTTATCACTATTTTTAAAGTAATTTGTTTCACGTGAAACATTTTTTGAAATGAATAAAATAGCAATTATAAACGGTAATAACATTCTTGGTCACTTTTTGCGTCGCTTTCTGACCAATCATACTTCATATTCATTTGTCAATATTAATGATTCCGAGCAGATTTTTACCGACGATACAGAATCATACGAATATAATGTAAATGATTTGAAATCTCTCCGAAAATTGATAAGCACAATCAAGCCTTCGCATATTGTCGCATTGAACGATTTCAATTCGGCCGACGAGGAAAAACAAAAATTAGAGATTTGGAATAAAAATGTGCTTGTTGTTGAGCATCTTGCCAAAGCAGCCGCGATAAACGATTGCCATTTGATGCTAATTTCGAATGAATCATTGTTCGATGGCGAGTCAGGACCCTACAAAGAAGATGACAAGCCCAACCCTTTGAATTACTACGGGAAATCCAGACATGCCGCAGAAAATGTAGTGCTCACTACGGTTACTGATTTTTCGATTGTGCGTGTTCCCATGGTATTTGGCTATTTGCCCGATGTGCCGAATATGGTAGAAAAGATTCTCGAAAACGAACATTTATCGCTCCGTGACGATTATTTGACCAATCCTATTTATGCAGAAGACGCCGCTTTGGCGATTTATAAAATTATCACTAAGCAACGAAAAGGCTTGTATTGCTTGGGTGGACCTGATTATTTGACTCCCTACGAATGGGGTTTGAAACTAAATCAGTATCTTTGTAATTCGAGCGGGAACATTTCGCCCTCTTATGTGTCTATAAGTAAAGAGAAAGAACAAAAATTAAAATTCGGCTTCGTAAGTTTGAAAGCTGAAACAGATTTGAATATAAAATTCATGGCTTTAAGCTCGGCTTATTCTGCCATAAGGTTTCTCATTGATAAACGTAAATATGATATTTGAGGAGTTACAATGAAAGCGACGCCTGAATTCGACAGGTTCAACCCGGAAATAGCTAACTTTTTTGCTGAACTTAGCAAAAACAATTCTAAGGAATGGTTTGATGCTAATCGCAAATTTTACGAAAAGGAAATAAAAGATAATTCGAAACTCTTCATTGGTGAAATGGGGAAACGTTTGTCGGGCAATAAGCAACGGTATATTTCCGACCCGAAAATTTCGATGTTTCGGATTAATCGCGACATCAGATTCAGCAAAAACAAAGACCCTTACAAAACTAATCTCGGCTTTTGGTTCCCGTACGGAGATGATGTATTGAGCTTTGCAAAGAAGCCGCTTCCGGGCATATATTTCCATTTCTCAAACGAGGAATCTTTCATAGCTTGTGGAATCCATACGCCCGAAAGTGCAGATTTGAAGAAAATCCGTGCTGCATTGGCAAACGATTTTGAACACTTTGAATCTATCACCGAAAACAAGAAATTCAAAGCCGCTTTCCCGAAAGAAATGACTTCAGGAACCTTAACTCGCGTGCAAGGATATTCCAACGACCATCCGGCATTCAAATATATCGCCAGAAAAGACCATACATTTTTCATTGATACACCAATTGATACCTTGTTCTCACCCGAATTACCTGATATTTTAGTTGAAAAAGCTAAAATTAGCGATGAATTACACAACTTTTTATATACTGCAATTACGGACTAATTTATAATGAAGCACATTGATAAAAACAGAACTGCAACAATATTAGACAATGCACAAGGCAAAATTGTCGCCGTAATTGGCGATGTTATGCTCGACAGATATTTTTGGGGTAGCGTGAACAGGATTTCACCCGAAGCCCCCGTACCGGTAATTGATGTCGAATCCGAAACTTTTCACCTGGGAGGTGCAGCAAACGTAGCGAAAAATCTCCGTTCTCTCGGACTCGAACCATTGCTATGTGGCATCATTGGGGATGATAATTCAGGAGCAATGTTCAGACAAATCGCCGAATCATCAGGAATCAATACAACGGGATTATTTGTAGATTCGGGTCGCCCGACAACTGTGAAAACTCGTATAATTGGCAATAATCAACAGATTGCACGAATTGACCGCGAAGTCAGGACGCCATTATCGAATATCGGGCTTGAACTTATAAAAAATAGCTTGAGCAATCAAAAGAATCTCGCAGGTGTGATATTGGAAGATTACAACAAAGGGACTTTGACTACAGAATTGATTGAAGATATTATCACGTTTTGCAATGACAAAGATATTCCGGTCTTTGTTGACCCCAAAAGCGATAATTTCTTTGCATATAAAAAAGTAACTTGCTTCAAACCAAATCGTAAAGAAGCCCAACAAGCATTAGGTTATGAATTTGATACTATTGAAAATATTAAAAGTGCCGGCACAAAATTGCTTGAACTTTTACATTGCGATAGTGTGCTAATCACGCTCGGCTCCGCTGGTATGATGCTATTCGAATCTGATGGGACAATATCATCAGTTCCGACTAAAGCGAGACATATCTCCGATGTTTCCGGTGCAGGCGATACGGCAATTGCTGTGATAGCGGCAACGTTCGCCGGTGGAGCAGATATTAAAGAAGCCGCAACGCTTTCAAACAATGCTGCCGGATTGGTTTGCGAAAAACCAGGCATAGTAACAATTACAAAAGAAGAACTCATCGAATCCATCGGGAGCTTATAGATATGTTGTATGAAAGTGAAGATTTGGCAAAAATATTGCAGGAAAAGTCGGAGCAAGGCAAAAAAATCGTCTTCACAAACGGTTGCTTCGATATACTCCATGCCGGACATGTTAAGTATCTCGAGCAATCTAAGAAATTGGGCGACGTGCTTGTTATCGGGCTAAATAGCGACGATTCGGTCAGAAGATTGAAAGGAGATTCTCGCCCTGTGAATAATCAGATGGATAGAGCAATAGTTCTCTCGGCACTAAGAGCAGTTGACTACGTCTGCTTTTTCGACGAAGATACTCCATTAGAGCTAATTATGCAACTGAAACCGGATATCATTACAAAGGGTGGAGATTATACAGTCACAGATGTAGTCGGTGGCGAATTTGTAATCAACAATGGGGGCGAGGTAGTAATTATCGAGCTTGTCGAGGGGAAATCAACAACCAGCACAATTCAACGACTTAATGCTACAAAACAATGAAATACACACTATTTATATTGATTTTTCTAATGATTTCCTGCTCCAAGAGCAAGGAAGTTTACGTGGTAGAGGACGAGAACATAAAAATGGATACAAATGCAAATCAATCGGAAAGCATATTTGTTACCAAGAATGCATCAATTCCCTATGATTTTGAACTTGTTCGGGTTATACCAAAAGAACCAATGGCATACACTCAAGGGTTGCTCTTTCATAATGGGCAGCTTTACGAAAGCACAGGGCAATATGGCAGGTCATCAGTCAGGATAGTTGACCACAACACAGGGAAAGTGTTGAAGTCAAAGAAAATTAGCCCGCAACACTTTGGTGAAGGGATCGCGATTATGAACGATAAATTGTATATGCTTACGTGGACTTCGCGAACTTGCTTTGTTTTTGACCCTGTCACATTTAAAGAAATTGAGTCTTTTACATATCCATCGGAAGGTTGGGGACTGACTGATTACGGTGATAAATTAATCAAAAGTGATGGCAGCTATTTTCTAAAAGTCATTGACCCCGAAACTTTCAGAGAGGAAAATGCGATAACTGTGGTTCTAAATGGGAGACCACTGACCAACTTGAACGAATTGGAATATGTGAATGGATTGCTTTATGCAAATATCTATATGTCCGACAAGATTGCAGTAATAGAACCGGAAACGGGAGAAGTCTTGAGCATAATTGACTTCGGGAAATTACGTTCGTACGAAGAAAACAACAAAGATGCTGAAGCATTTAACGGCATCGCTTACAATCCGGCAACAGACACATTTTATGTAACCGGAAAAGATTGGCTGAACTACTTTGAAATTAAGTTTTTGAATAATTAATTTTAATTAATTTGGAAATATAATAAGAATATCATAAGTTTACATTCTATTATTTATCACTATTCTGGAGCGAATTCGTAAAATTGTTTCTATTTGTTTAGTAACGCGAGGTTTTTATAGGGCGGAGAATTCTACAAACTGATTTTTGTAGAACATGCAAATAGGGGCTAAATATGCGAGTTTACTCAGAACCGAGAAAAACTCTTGTTGTTGACTTACACGCCATTCATTCCGAAAGGCAATATTACATTCGTGTGAAACGTGCTTTAGACGTAGTCTTAGCGCTCACCATGATTGTGCTTTCATCGCCACTGCTGCTGATTACCGCACTATTAATCAAACTCACAACAAGAGGACCTGTAATATATACCCAAATTCGTCTGGGGCAATTCGGTCATAAGTTCCTTATTTACAAATTCCGAACAATGTACACATCGGCAGACTTCGACCACGAGCAGTTCGACATCGAAAAAGCCAAAGGCACTTTCATCAAATCTCCCAAAGACCCACGAATCACGACTATCGGCAGATACTTGCGAAACACAAGCATTGATGAGCTTCCGCAGCTATTCAATGTACTGTTTGGCGATATGAGTATTGTCGGACCACGTCCATCGGAAGAATTCTTCTTTTTGAATAATCAGCGATTCAAAGATATTAGATTAATTGTCAAACCCGGAATGACCGGATTATGGCAAGTGAAAAATCGGAGCAATCATTGTACGATTTTTGATATGATTGACTATGATATCGAATATATTCAAAACATGAATTTATGGAATGATATAAAAATCATTTTGATGACAATCCCTGCTGTTTTGCAAGGGGAAGGTGCCGTTTAGCATCCGACTTCGTTTTTGGGGCTTTATTTGCTATTTAATCATATTTAGGGTGCAAGGCATATTATCACATGTTTTGCACCCTAAACTTTTAATGTAGCGAAAATATGAAAGCCACTTTTGTGTAGCTTCTACACACGTTTTCTATTCATTTTTTTTTCATGTCATAAAATCTTCCATTATACGTTATCATATAATTAAATATAAATTTGGTGGAGATTTTAAAATGGATGAGCAAACAGGAAATCAAAAAAAACCATTGCGTCCTGCTCCAGATAAAAAACAGGACATTTACAATACATATTTGAAAAATGAAAAAAGTCGTAATATACCGATTCAAGATTTGGAGGAAGAATTTAAAATGAATAAAAATAATAAAACGAACGATGAACTCGAAAATGAAAATGTCGTTCAGGATTCAAGCAACAATGAAATTGAAATTTCAGAATACGTTGATGTGATTAACGAATTAAACAAACAAAACGAAACACTTATGTCCGAACGTGACGATTTGAAAGAGCAACTTATTCGCAAAGCCGCCGAACTCGAAAATGTTCGTCGCCGCAGCATTCGCGAAAAGCAAGAAATGATTGATTTTGCGAACGAAAGATTGCTATTCAAAATGCTCGAATTACTTGATGACATTACTTCAGCGTCTAATGCATCTCACCAAACAACTGATTTTGATAGCTTAGTCAAGGGCTTGGATATGATTCAAGCTAAAGCTATGAAGCTATTCGACGAAGCGGGCGTGAAGAAAATGGAAGAAAATATCGGTTCGCAATTCGACGTTAATTTCCATGAAGCACTGATGCTTGCTCCTTCTGAATTACCTGAAGGTGCAATTGTACAAGTGATTCAACCCGGCTATATGATAAAAGAAAAAGTTTTACGTCACGCAAAAGTCATCACCTCAGCCGGAAATCAATAAAATAGGACATTAAAAGTATGGAAAAGCGCGATTATTATGAGATATTGGGTCTGGACAAAAACGCTACATCTGAGCTAATCAAGGCAAATTACCGTAAAATGGCGATTAAGTATCATCCGGACAAAAACCCTGGTGACCCCGAATCAGAGAACATGTTTAAGGAAGCTGCCGAAGCATACGAAGTGCTCAGTGACCCGAACAAAAAAGCTCGCTACGATCGCTATGGTCATCAAGGTTTGCGCGGTGGGCAAGATTATCACACATACCATAATATGGAGGATATTTTCTCCTCTTTTGGTGATATTTTTGGTGGCGGCGGAAGCATATTCGATAGTTTTTTTGGTGGTTCAAACGCAGGACGTGGCAAACGTTACTCAGGCGAACCCGGGGCGGACATTAAGATTAAGCTGCCTATGACTTTGGAAGAAATTTCCGAAGGCGTCGCAAAAACTTTGAAAGTTCGCAGACTTGTGACTTGCTCTACGTGCTCCGGTACTGGTGCTAAGTCCGGCGGCAAACGGACTTGCAGTGCATGTAATGGTCACGGCGAAGTTCGCCAGGTGTCGCGTTCCGTTTTCGGGCAATTCATCAATGTTTCCGTTTGCCAAACATGCAGCGGGTCAGGCGAGGAAATCACCGATAAATGTACTGATTGCCGTGGCGAAGGAAGAATTTTTGGTGAAGATAAAATCAAAATTGATATTCCTGCCGGTGTCGAAGAAGGAAACTACATTCCGCTCCGTGGCAAGGGTCACGTCGGCAAAAATGGTGGTGCATCTGGCGATTTGATGGTAATCATCGAAGAGAAAAAGCACGCTTATTTTGTTCGCGACCGAAATAATATCATCTACAATCTTAATATCACATTCCCGCAAGCCGCTCTGGGCGATAGCGTAGAAGTGCCGACACTGACGGGCACTGAGGATATTAGAATCGAAGCCGGCACACAAAACGGTACAAAATTGAGAATCAGAGACAAAGGGATTCCATATCTGAATTCATCGGGTAGGGGAGACCAATATGTGATTTTGCATATTTCGATTCCCACAAAATTGACATCGAAGGAAAAGGAATTAATTGAAACTCTGGCAGAGCTTGATAATTTTTCACCTACACAATTAAATAATAAAGAAAAAGATAAAAATATTTTCGAGAAAATCAAAGATGCATTTGTATGATTATTTAAATAATTCAATATTTTTCGATAATTCCAAGTTGTTTATATTTAATAACTTGGAATTTTTTTATTTATATTAATAATATATAATTTTTTGCGATTTAATGACATTAATTTTCAGATTTGGAAATTGCAATTTTCCTACTTAGTTTTGCAAGTGAGATTTTTAACTAATAGTGGAAATTGTTATGTCGAATGCCCCTCAAGTAGAACTTGCAAGGCTCACATTATTGAATGAAAAACGCTTTATCACTGCATCACTGAAGTACATTCGCGAGATGTTCTCCAACTACGGATTCGATGATAGGGAACTAATGCAAATCGAGCTCGTCGCCGAGGAAACGTCAGTAAGCATTATCGAAAACTCCTTCGATGCGGATGAGAGCGGATATTACGACATTGCCCTAATTCGGCAGCCGAACAAAATCGTGCTTGCATTCGAGGACAAAGGCTTGCCATTCGATGTGAAGCAACTGGAAAGCAACGATGAGGGAGCGCTCCGGCTACTTCTGATGAAAAAGATAGCCGACGAGCTGCATTTTATCAATCTTGGCAAAAATGGCAAAAGAATCGAAATCCACAAAAACTTGCCTGCAAAAACTATTGCGGAATATACTGAGCAAGACCTTTCGCCGATTGACCCCGAAATCACACGCGCCACAGATGATGTGGAATTTATGCTGATGAGTTCCGAGCAATCAGTCGCTTTGGCACGCTGTGTCTATCGCTCTTACGGGCTGACTTATGCGGGCGATTTCATCTACTATCCCGAGAAAATTAGCGAGTTGCTCGATTCCAAGCTGTTGCGCTCTGTGGTGGCAATCAATTCCGAAGGCGAACTCGTGGCACATCTGGGGCTGAATTTCTTGACTGAGGGCGCTAAAGTGGGCGAAACCGGACAAGCTGTGGTTGACCCGCGTTATCGGGGGCGAGGACTATTCGAAAGCATGAAAAAATATTTGGCAAAACATTCGCAATCTATCGGCGATTTTGGCTTTTATAGCGAAGCAGTCTCGATTCATCCATATACCCAAAAAGGCAACATCGCGCTCGGCGGGCACGAAACTGGAATTGTGCTCGGCTACGTCCCACCCAACTTGACTTTCAAGAAAATAGGTGATTTGGGCGAAGGCAAGCGCCAAACCGCAGTCTTGTTCTATCTTCGTGTGAATGAGGAGCCTCTGCGACAAGTATATCTGCCGGAGAATCACAGTGAAATGCTCACAAAAATTATAAATGAAAATAACTTGAATCGCGAATTAAAATCAGTGGGCGATGATTTCACAGTCGAGCATGAAAAATCCGAAATTGAAGTTCGTGTCAAACCCGATTGGGGACAGGCTCATTTGTTAGTCCACCGCTTTGGTGCTGACTTCCCCGATGTTATTGCATATAATTTGCGAGACGTTATCCGCCGCAAAATCGAATATATTTATCTTGACATGCCGTTCAGCAACGCCGCTACTGCACACTTTTGTCCGATGCTTGAATCCTTGGGCTTCTTCTTTTCGGGCATCATCCCCGAGCTTTTCAATGGGGACGCCTTCCGATTGCAATATCTCAATCATGTAGAAATCGAAGCCGACAAAATTTGCACCGCATCAGATTTCGGCAAAGAACTACTCAATTATTGCCTTTCAGAACGTGAAAGAGTTGGCGGGGCTTAGGGGTTGGGGCTTGGGTTTAGGGGTTTGGGATTGGAGGCTTGGGGCTTGGGTTTAGGGGTTTGGGATTGGAGGTTTGGGGTTTGAGGTTTGAGGTTTGGGGTTTGGGAATCGAAATCCCGAAGGGATTGAATGTCAATAACCCCGTATGAAATGCGGGGAAAAGAAATGGGACTGTGATTAACAATCCCGAAGGGATTGAATGTAAATAACCACGTATGAAATGCGGGGAAAAGAAATACGGCATCACTTCAACAATCCTGAAGGGATTGAATGTCAATAACCCCGTATGAAATGCGGGGAAAAGAAATACGGCATCACTTCAACAATCCTGAAGGGATTGAATGTAAATATTAAACTAATTTATTAAAGGAATAATTTCCATGCAAAAGCCTGAATCAAACGAACATAGACCATATTTCAAAAATTATATAGACTTGGTCCCCGACGGCGACTTCTTCCAACTTTACGACCAAAACACCGAAGAAGTCGCAAGATTTTACTCGTCTATTGATCCATCAAAGCATGAATATCGTTATGCGGAAAACAAATGGACTCCCAAGCAAGTCCTGCTGCACGTTTGCGACACAGACCGGATCTTTTCCTATCGCGCTTTCGTTTGCATCCGTGGCGACGGCAACACTCTGCTCAAGCCCTTGAACGAGAACGCATATGCCGCCAACGCAGACGGCAACAACCGCTCTATGGATAGCATAGTTGCCGAGTTCAGGGCAGTCCGCGCCGGCATGAGACATCTACTTGAAAATGCAAGCGAGGAGCAAAGCAAATTCTTAGGCAACAACGACGGATTCAAGGTTTCCGCACGCGCCTTGGGCTTTATCACAATCGGTCACGCTATTCACCACATGAACATAATCAAAGAACGCTATTTGGGGCTTGGGGCTTAGGGGTTGGGGGATGGAGCGCGGGGTTTGGGGTTTGGGGTTTGGATATTGTATTTTTACCACGAAGTGGTTAAATGTGAATAACCGCGTATGAAATGCGGGGAAAGAAAACAATCCACATAACCGAACACCAGAGGAGTTGAAAGCTATAGTTAAATTAAATTCTCTCTTAAAGGCAAAAAATAAGTATATGTTACTTTAATTTCACCCTTAAATTCTTTCTTAAGTTTTTCAATTTGTTTACAATTATTATGAATCCAACAACTTGATTTGTAAACTTCTTCTAATTCAGGCAAAGAACATCTTTCTGAATTATCGTTCTTTCCTAAAACAATGGCGATAGGATTTGCATCTTGAATTTCATCTAAACTCATAAGCCTTTTAGCAGTAATTATTGGTTCGCCAAATACTGCCCATTCAGAATAATTATCATCCCCAATTTTATCAAGACAAAGTTTTCCGTATGAAATGCCAACACGAAATTTGTATTCAGATTCATTCTTGTATGAATATTCTATTAAACCTCCGATTATTTGACCCAACTTTGCATGTGTATGCATTTGTGATTCTTCTTTATGTGGTAAAATAAACATTACTTCATCACCAATAGTTTTATCAATCAAACACTCTTTTTTTACCAGAATATTGATAATCTCATTCAAGAACGACTTCGAAAAGTCTCTAATTTCTAAAGAGGTTTTACCATTACAAAATTTACTATATCCTTTTAAATCAATGAAACCAACGTAGCTTGAAATTTCTTTGTTCCCATATGTTTCAATTAATGATTTTGAAGTATTATTATTTTCTAAAGACTTAGTTATATAATTATCAAAGCCCTCTTGAAGGATTTTAGTGCCAAATCTATGATTCAACCATTGATTAAGTCTTTCATGTATTATCATTGTTTATCTCCCCATCTCCTTAACAATCTTGACTGTTTCGACGCTGACGGTGGTGACACGCATCAGCAGGTCTATGACTTTGTCCTTGTAATCGGCAAAGCGGTATGTGTTGAACTTTTCGGCGATTGTAGGGTCTTTGGGTTTCTTTTCTTTGTATTGGTCAAGTATCCATTCCAAAGCGGAGCGGTTGCCGAGTTTATATTCCCATGCTTCTTTGGGCACTCCGGAGAGTGTCGTGATGTTGTCCAATTCGATTGTTCCGCTGTCCTTATCAGCTTTCAATTTCGGCTTATAGACTTCGTTTTTCAGCTCAATTGTAGTTACTTTGAGCGGAAATTCTGTAGCTGTTTCAAAGTTGATATGCAAATCCATTAGCTTTTTGCCCCAATCCGCCCATTTCCAAAAGTCATCGTAAAATGGTACGCGTGGGAACTCACGTTTCAGGTTCATTTCGTATTTCTTGCGATATGCCTGGTTGTGCAAGACTGCGTAAACATAGTGGAAAATGTCTTCTTTTGTTATGGTTTGGTCGGTATAATTATTGTGGAACTGCTCTAAGCCCCAGTCTGTGATGTTGTCAATTACTTCATTATTTGACATAAAGTACAACGGAAAACACTGATTATCTCCTATGAAATGAAGGTCTGAAACATAATCAGAAGCTAATATTCTATAATCCTTTGAGTTAACATTGAAATTAATAATTTTATTAATATCATTTGATAAGTTAAAGAACTTTCGATTTTGATATGGTTCGTGAATAATTCTATGGTCAAAATCCAGATAACAGCATAATTTTACAAATGGTCTATAATTTATGCTTTTTATTTTTTTTGCATCAAATTCAATCTTTTTGTTCTTTAAAAAGTCATTGTTGATAAATTCTCTTGTAAATTTAATATGAGTACCCAAATAATCAGCAAGTTTTTTTCTATCTTCGATAACAATACTCTTTTCTGAGCTTATTATTTCATTGAAATTGCTTAGCTTTAAATTATAATATTCTATAAAATATTGTATTTTGTTTCGTAAATTTAATTTGTCATAATCGTAAACCCAATCGTCTCTATTTGATACAATGCCTAAAGTGTAATTCTTAAAAATGGCTGTGTCATTCGATATGGACTTGTTAAATTTGGTCTCTTTATTAGCAATGGGTATCATCGCTTCCCAATCATTAACAGATAGATTAATCCAGTTGTTGTTCTTATCAGGAATGATATGGTCGAAAGGAACTTTCCTTATTGGATTATCTCTTAAGAAATCTAACTTCTCATCCCTTGTTGCTCTAATATCGGTAGGGTGAATGTAGAATATCGCACATCTTTTTTTTTCGTTTTTCATTTTTTACTATTTTTTATTTTTGAAGAATACTCGCCAATCATTTTCAATTATCCTATTCATTATTTCAGGATGAGAAATACAGTTCTTTTTTATTGGCATTCTTACTCTATCTCCTTTTTCATTGCATTCAACCAAATCAAAAAGATAATTATTGACATTGCTTTTTACTTTGCAGTAAATTTTAGTATTTTGCATACTATAAATTTCAAAGATATCATCATTGGTAAAAATCAAATTATGATAGTACTGATGATCATTTCTCTCGAATCTTTTTAGATCCTTGTATTCATCCTTTGTCATTTTTAATCCTTTATTTTAACTAAGAACATAATTGCAATTCCAACTGCGGCTGAAACACCAAAAATAGTATTTTTTTCGTTAAGAAATATTCCGTCTTTACCGGATAACTCTCTAATGTTACCGCCTAAATCAATGATATAAGCGTAGTCAAATTCTTCTTGTATTGTCTTTCTGAATCCGTCAAATGTTCGGGCATTTATAAATGAGTTGTTCGTTATAAATGCAATTACACCCTCATCACCAATTCTATCCATAGCCCATCTGTAAAAACGGCTGTACATATCATAGACTTTAGTTTTTTGGGCTGTTGAGTGTTTGATGTATGTGTCTTTGATTCTCTTGTCTATAATCGGATATTCGCGGTTTTTGTTGTTGTCGTTTTCGTTCATCTGATTGGCATTGTAGGGCGGATTGCCTATAATGACTGAGATTTTGCGTTCGTTTTGCTTTTTGATTCTTTCTGTATTTTCAGCGGAAACACTGAAGAGTTCATCAACCTTGTTTTTGTAATCGAATCCCATGTTGTCGAGCGTATCAACAAAGCACAGATTCTTGAACTCAGCATATTCTTCCATGCGTTGTTTGTAGGTGAATTCGATATTCAAATTTGCGATATAGTAGGGCAAAATAGCCACTTCGTTAGCGTGGATTTCGTTCTTGTACTTGTATTCGAGCTTGTCTTTGGGCAAATAATCAATCAAATCGCAAATGAAAGTGCCTGTGCCTGTTGCAGGGTCGAGTATTTCCACATTTTTATCCGACAAAAATCTTCCAAAATGCTTATGCAGAAGATAATCCGTGCTTTCAATCATAAATCGGACGATTTCGTTTGGCGTATAGACCACTCCGAGCCGGTCGGCAGCCTTGGGATTGTAGGACTTGTAGAAATTTTCGTACACAATTTTCAAAAATTTCTGCTTTTCGTGATGGTCTGCAATTCCTGCTGCTGCTACATTGATAGCTTGATAATAAATGTTAATCTTTGACAGCAGATTTTCTCTAATTTGCCTCGTAAAGAAAGTATTAATCACGGTTTCCAACTGCTTAGCAATGTTATTTTCGCGATGGAAATATGGCTCGTCAAAAATCGTATTGAAAATATCGGCAGTCAGAATATGCTGAATCATCATTTCATTAATATCATCGAGAGTAATTTCCGGATTGATAGATTGCTTACATATTTCATGAAATTCTAATAGTTTTGTTATAAATTTTTGATTAACTGTACTTTTGTTTTCAGCTACTAAACCCTGCTCCCCATAACCTAACTGCTCGTTTATCATATTTCGCAATGCAGTGACGACATTCGGAATATCGCTTTTGAAAAGTTCTATTGCAGCCCGAAAATTGGCAACTTCCGGACGCTGATAATTGACAAAAGATTTGATTAAACTGTCGAGTGCGAGAGCGTTTTGAACATCGGCACGAATGACTTCGCGACCACCTTGGAACAATACGGCAGTTTGGCTGTCCTCGAAAAGTATGTTATCCTTAGGGTAGCCTTTGGCAAATTTCTTTTTGATTTCCAAATCAATATCATCGTCCTCGTCTTTACTTTCCCAATAACCCCAATCGAGTCTGAGCGAATCTTTGAGGGTCCCATCGGGAGTTATGGTTCTACCGGTAGAGGTTTTGATAGATAATTCAGGTATCAAAATCAGTCCATTTTGCGAAGCGTAATGATTGAGCAGATTATAAAAGGAATTGCGTATTGCAGTTTCCTTAGTGCTACCACTGTAATCCTTGACTTTCTGCAGTTCATTCTGATAATGTTGTATAGCGACTAACGACATTTATATGCCTTCTTTTTATTATTTATTTTCCAAAACGCAAAATTGCATTCTACAAACATAACAATTTTATAATATTCATTTCTTGACTCATTTCAACCTTTTCATTTTGTCAGCTAAGCCCAAAAAAAATCCCCCTTTTTCTCAAAAGGAGGATATCGTATGCTTTAAAGGAGTGGTGCATTTATGAGTATTTTAGAGAGAAATTTTCTTGCTCATCCAAATGCCATTGATTTTGAGATGGAGCATATAAACGCCGGAAGTCAATCCGGGGACGGCTGCGCTGTAAGAATTTACACTGTTGGTAAGCTCAGAAGTGAACAATGTTCTGCCGTTCAAATCATATACTTTCATACCGGAAATTGTGGCATCGTGCTCGGAGCGGAATGTAATTGAGGCTCCGTCATAATTTACCGCGAAGGTTCCGCCAAATAGTTTGTCGTCAATTACTGATGATGGAATTGCAACTCCGGTGACTTTAGCTTCATCTCTTACTACATATGCGTCAGTGATGACTTTTAATGTTGCTTCAAATTCACCCGGTTCAGTAGGTGTGAATTTTACAGCTATCTTATATACTTCGCCTGCAGGTAATATAAATGGTTCTTCTTCTGAAACTGTCGGCAAATCGAATGAAAATACCGGACTGCCACCAATTTCAATTCCTGTGATAAGCAAATCTACCGAGCCCATATTTGTGATTAAGACATAGCTGTCTTTTACGGGTTCGCCAGCCATCTGTGTGTAGAAATTTGTACCTACAATATCAAAACGCGGGTTGGCAACTTCGGCAAGGAGATTATCGAAATAAATCACATCGTCATTTTCCAATTTGATGCCAATCTGATTTGCAAATTTCCCTTCGATTTTTTTAATATCATCTTCGTTCATATTGCGGGCATTGAAACGAACTTGGAATTTGTGCTCTTCGCCGGGTTCGAATATTTTGTTAGATTCGATATTATTAATAATTTCAAATTGTGGGTCATTTTTCGAGAATATGATTGAATTGGCAGGCACAGTGCTCATGCTTTCAACATTGGTTAGTGTAAATTCAAGTTCTTCAAATTTACCTGATTTCAATTTGCCGAAATTAGTTTCAGTGGAAACAATCGTTGGAGCAGGGGACGCAACAATGCTGAATTCGACAATTTTATCGTTGCCTCTTCTATCGGTCACAGCAAGAACTGCTTTTGATGATTTATACTTATTGTGCACATTTATTTGGAAATTTGTTTCGTTATCAATTCCCGGGATAAACGGAGTATATTCGAGTTTGTAATTATCGCTAAGTGCATTAATCAATCTAACCGATGATAGTCCGGCTGCATTTGATTCTTGTACCTCGTCGCCGTCCTTGCTGATTTTTGAGCTTGGTTGAGCAACGTCACGAACTACACCTGTGATGTTGCCCTTTTCGTCCATTTCGTAGTCTATTTCAGGGGCGAGCGAGTCGTCGGAGGACATGTCAAGAAGTCTGCCTGATGCCGGATAGCCGTATGAATCAAAGCTGTCATATCCGTATGCATAAACCGCAAATGGTTCATCAGCTTTCATTCTATATACGCCATCATGATCCAGTTTTAAAGTTTTGGAGTAATATTGACGCCCGTCTTTTTCCTCTCCATAAAATGGGGTTCCCGGCGAAGAACTTATATTTTTCACAGATATCCAATTTAATTCTTCGGCTTTAGCTTCTGCAAACATTAAATCTTCAGGAATTGTGCCATCTGCTTTTGCCAAATAAACTATATTGATAAAATTATCGTTAAACCCAAATCCACCTTTAATCCCGGGTGTATTGAATATTATATCAGTTTGGAATTGTTCTACCGGTAATATTTGCATTTGGAATGGGTCGGATTCTACTCCATCATCTTGTTGTCCCGGATTATATTGAACAACGTTTATTGCTTTATCAGATGATATTCTGGCAGGTTTTGGTGTTGCATCAGAGCCTGTTCTCGTTTCAATATATCCTCTACTTTTAAATCCGCCTGCGAATTGGATTGTTCCTGCAGGTATACCGTTAATTGAATATTGAGTCATATCTTCAGCAGCAAAAATCTTAACTATACTATGGTTTTTTCTAGCCTGAATTGGTGCAACTAAATAGTTCTTGCCCCAGTTATAAATTGGCAATTCTTGCTCTATAATATAGTCACATGCTGCTATATGAGATGGAATATAGGCACAGAAATTTCCTGATATAACAGCAACAGGTTTATCGGCATTAACGTTCGAACCCGTCAAATCATTAAAGGGACCGACTCCGGCAATCAACCAAACGTCGCCTTTGTGAATCATTTTGCTCATGCTTTGTCCGGCTCTCATTGTATCACCGGTTTCTTTAATTATCATCATAGTCTCAAAGCCGCCAAGTTTGAAATTTACAGTAGTATTATCATAAGCACCGACTATACTTGTGTAGCTTGGCAGAAATTGAGAGGTATTGCTAGTAGGGTCTTCATAAGATGCTACTTGATAATCCGTACCAAGTACGTTAATTGGCAATGCCATATATCCATCAGAAGTGTACTTGTAACGTGTCATCCCATAACAAATTATCGGGTCATCAGCAGTTATTACGATTGCTCTACCTGCCCATACTTGTGATGGTTGTGGTCTAATCGGCAAGCCCCCATTTCCTTTGGAATAAGCCTGAGCTACAGCGGGAGTTAAAGCAAATTCAATTACATCATTTGGTATAGTTTCTTTAACAATTGTAATGGCAAGACCGGGTATGCTAAGTGTAACTTTTGTCTTGTAGAGCGAGGCGACATAAATTCGGATGGCATTATTGGGTCCAGGATCTTCCCAACATGGATGGAAAGTCATCAGGAATTCAGTTCCGGCGTTGGAAGCGCCAAGCAACAGCGATAGCTTGTCAATATCGGACTCATCAGCCCTAAGTGAGGAAAGCGGCAATAAAATAGCAATTGCCACTACAAAAAGAAGAAAATGTTTCATAATACACCTCAAAATGTTTTTTAAAAATTCAATTATTATCCTTTTATTATTCAAACTCTTGTGGCAATTTTGCCACACTAAGAGTAAATTACTAAATTATTATTTTCTTGCTCATCCATATGCCATTGATTTTGAGATGAAGCAGATAAATGCCGGAAGTCAATCCGGGGACGGCTGCACTGTAAGAATTTACACTGTTGGTAAGCTCAGAAGTGAACAAGGTTCTGCCGTTCAAATCATAAACTTTCATGCCGGAAATTGTGGCATCGTGCTCGGAGCGGAAAGTAATTGCGGCTCCGTCATAATTAACGGCGAATTTCCCGCCCTCCAATTTATCATCAATGACTATTGCGGGGATTGCAAGTCCTCTAATTTGAGCAACATCATTAATTACATAGGCATCACTGATGACTTTCATAGTTGCGGAATAATCTCCCGGTTCTGTAGGAACAAAACTTGTTTTAATCCTATATTCTCTACCTGAACGAATTGTGATGGGCTTTTCTTCGGAAACTGAAGGTAAATCGAATGTAAATTCGGGATTGCCGTTTACTTCAAATCCCGTGACAAGCATATCTACAATGCCGAGGTTTTTGATAACTACAAATTCACTTTTAGCAGGTTCGCCTTCCAATTGCGCAGTGAAATCTATTCCTGAAACTACTACACGCGGATTTGCGACGGCTGCAGAGAGAGTACTGAAATAATGTATTTCGCCATTTGCCAATTCAATTCCAATTTGATTTGAAAATGCCCCTTCGATGTTTTTAATATCATCTTCATTCATATTGCGAGCGCTGAATCGAACTTTGAATTTGTGTTGTTCACCTGCTTGGAACACTCTGTTAGCTTCAATATTATTCATAATTTCAAATTGTAGGTCATTTTTCTCAAGCACTATAGAATTGATAGGCACAGTATTATTAGTGTCTTGATTAGTCAATATAAACTCAAGTTCAACAAATTTTCCTGATTTCAATGAACCAAAATTTGCAGTATTAAAAACAAGGTTCAGGATTGGAGATGCCACAATATTGAATTCGACAATTTTATCGTTGCCTCTTCTATCAGTCACTGCAAATATCGCCTTTGCTGATTTGCTTTTATCTATCACTTTTAATTGGAAACTTGTTTCGTTGTCAATCCCGGGAATAAACGGAGTATTATCGAGTTTGTAATTATCGCTAAGTGCATTAATCAATTTAACCGACGATAGTCCTGTTGCTTGTGATTCTTGCACTTCGTCGCCATCTTTGCCTACTTTGCCCGACAATTGTGAAACGTCTCGAACAATACCACTAATATTAAAATTCTCGTCCACTTCGTACTTTATTTCAGGAGCCACTATGTCTTTTGAAGACATGTCCAGAAGCATGCCCGAAGCAGGGAATCCATATGAATCATAGCTATCATAGCCATATGAATAAACCGCAAATGGCTCGTAAGCTGTCATTCTATATACACCATCAAAATCCAACTTTAAAGTGGCTGCATAATATTGACGACCGTCTTTTTCTTCGCCATAAAACGGTTGAGCATCGGTTATTAAATTTTTCAACGGCGTCCAATCAAGTCCACCATCAATAACTTTGGTAAACTTTAAATCATCAGGGATTGAACCGTCTGCATTTGCCATAAAAACTATGTTTATGTAATTTTCTCGAAATGCTAAACCACCTCTTATTCCGGGTGTGTTGAAAATGGCATCGGTTTGGTATTGTCCAATCGGAAGAATTTGCATTTGAAATGGGTCGCTTTCAACTCCATCATCTGCTTGTCCCGGATTGAAGAGAACAACGTTGATAGTTTTGTCTGAGGAGATTCTGACAGGCTTTGGAATAGAATCAAGCGTGGCTCTCATCTCAATATAACCGCTATGCAAAAAGCCACCCGCGTTTTGGATAGTTCCTGCAGGTATATCATCAAATGAAAATTTTGTATTATCTTCTGCCGCAAAAATTTTAACAATTGATGCTTTTCTTCTTTCAATTACACTTGCGACTAAATAATCCTTCCCCCAATTATAAATTGGTAATTCTTGTTCAATAATATAGTCACATGCTGCTGCTTTAGTCGGTATCATGCTACAATAGTTCCCGGATATAACAGCTACCGGTTTATCTGCATTTATATTCGAGCCTGTTAAATCACCCAATTTTCCGACTCCGGCTATCAACCAAACGTCTCCTATGTTGAGCGTTCTAGTCATACTTTCACCGGCTCTAAGCGTATCGCCGTTTTCCATAATAACTAACATACTTTCGAATCCGCCAAGTTTGAATTTTACTGAAGTGTTGTCATAGGCACCGACTATACTTGTATAACTGGGGAAAAATTGACCGAGATTGTTTGCGGGATCGGCAAAGGAAGCGATTTGATAATCTCTGCCCAGAACGTTTCTGGGTAATGCCATATAGCCATCGGAAGTATGTTTAGTCCGAGAGACACCATAACAAATAATCGGGTCATCTGCCGTTACAATGATAGCTCGGTTTTCCCATACTTGTGAGGGCGGAGGTTTAATCGTTCCGGCGGCACCATTGTGATACACTTGAGCTTCTTCCTGAGTGAATGAAAATTCTATTACATCATTTGGGATTGTCTCTTTAACAATTGTAATGTCAAGTGCGGGTATTCGAAGTGTAACTTTTGTCTTGAACAGTGAGGCAACATAAATTCGTATTGGATTAGGGGGTTCATTGCCTCCCCAGCCCGGATGAAAAGTCATCAGAAACTCAGTCCCTGCATTGGAAGCGCCAAGCAACAATGAAAGCTTGTCCATATCGGATTCTTCAGCCTTCAGTGATGAAAGAGGCAATAGAATTGCTATTACTGATATAAAGACAAGAAAATGTTTCATTACAAGCCTCGAATATGTATTTAAATTCAATTCCTTATGTTTTTCGCTTTAGTTTTGTGGCATTTATACCACACACAGAGTAAACATGTACATTAATTTTCACATTAAATTGTTGTTTTCCATTCACTTTGCCGTCCGTTATTTCTCCGTAAGTCGCTATGAGACAAAGCCTTTAAATTTTTGCGTAAATGTTAGTATCAACTAATATTGCAAGAAAGATGCCATACAAGTATGACATCAGTCTCATGCTCACTTCAGAGCTATTTTTTAAACATTAATAATTTCGACTAAAACATTGCTTTTGTTTACAAAATTATTAATTTCTTGCTCATCCAAATGCCATCTATATTAATATGAAGCAGATAAACGCCCGTTTTAAAACTCGGGACTGCCACACGATATTCATTTATTTTGTTTGTAACGTCTGAATTGAAAATATTTCGCCCGTTCAAGTCGTAAATTTTTAAGCCGGATACAATTGCATCATTTTCGGAGCGAAATGTAATTGAGCTACCATCATAATTAACGGCGAAAATTCCACCATAAAGATTATTATCGAGAACAGTTGAGGGAATTGCAGAAGCTGAAATAACAGCCACATTTTTGATGATATATGCATCGCTTGTGATTGTCAAAGTGTCACTAAATTCGCCGGGTATAGTCGGTATAAATTCAGTTTTTACCAAATATTCTCCAAATGGTTCAATTTCATAGGGATTCTCTTCCGACGCTTCGGGCAATTCAAGCACAAAAGGAGATTCAGCCGGGAAATCGAACTTGGTAATTAGTAAAGGCATTTTGCCGGGATTGCTGATTTTAAGATATTGATGGTCAATCGGTTCATCAATTGTATGTGTCGAAAAATCAACATCATCGGCAATTATTCGCGGATTTGCGACTTCGATTTCGATTTCTTTGTCAAAACCTAATGATTGGATTATATTATCAATTTTGACATCGACATAAAAAGAATTTTTGAAAACCTGTTCCAAATTTTCAATATCATCCGAATATAAATCATTGGCACGGAAACGGACTTTGATAGTATACTCTTCCAAAGGTCCAAGAACAAAATTTTCAGGGATATTTTCAATTATTTCGAATTGGGAATCTTCGTTACTCAATACAATTTTTTCGAGAGGAAGAGTATTTTCTTCGCGGTCGTTAGATAACATAATTTCAAAGTCTCGGAAATGCCCTGATTTAATCATTCCCAAATCATAATTGTCGGCGTTTAAACTCAAATTGACTAAAGGAGTATAATTAATTTCCTTTAAGCTCCAATTTCCACTTTTATCGGATGCAATAATAACAGCTTTAGCAGGCTTCCAATAATCAAGAGTCCTTAAATCCAATGTCGTTTTAGGAGATATTCCCGAAGTAAAAGGTTCTATATTACATTGATAATTGTAGCTGAGAGCTTCAACTAAAGATAGGGAAGCCAAGTTGGAAGGTTCAACTCCTACTTGAGCTACATCAAGCACTGTGCCGCTGTAATCTCCTTTACAACAATGTCCAGGCGTAGGTTGGAATACAGGTGGCAAGGTATCGCCATTCGTCAAATCACGTAATCGGACAGATGCCATAGTTCCAAACGAAGAGTTTGCATCATTGCCGTATTGATAAAGCCCGAAGGGGTCATTGGCTTTAATTTGGTAAATTCCTTCCGTGGTAGGTAAAATTTTCGAATAATATGGGCGTCCATCTTTATCACGCAAATTGACTGGAGCGCCCGGATTACCGGAATATGCTTCGAGAGGAATCCAGTCTAATGGACTTTTACTAAAGTTGCCAACTTGCAAATCCTGTGGGATACCACCATCAAGTGTGGCAAGATAAACTAAATTGTAAAAGTTTTTCTCGAATTCCAATCCATCCGCTCCAACAGTTGCGAATTTACAATCATTGCTGAATTGCTCGTTAGCGATAACTTGCATCTGAAATGGTGCACTCGCAACGCTATCATCGCTTTTGCTTGGATTATACTGCACCACATTAATCGGATAATCTGACGAAATGACTACCGGTCTGGAGATGCCCATTTCGCCGGAACGAACATCGAGATAGCCGGTTCCTATTAGTCCGCCCACTGTTTTAATCCGAGTAAAAAAATGCCCGTCAATAAAGACTGCGTTGTTCGGCATAGATGTGAATATTCTCGTAATTGGAGGATTCTTTCTATTGGCAATAGAAGTAACAATATAATTTTTGCCCCAAGTGCTCTCAGGTGTTTGTTGCTCAATTGTATAATCGCAATTTGACAAATCTTTTTTATCGCCCATGCAGTAATTGCCCGAAAACACGGCAACAGGCTTAGTGGCGGATATAACAGAGCCGGTTAGGTCGTTATTTACTCCGCTTCCTGCAATCAGCATAACGTCGCCTTCGTTTAGAGTCGCTCTAGCAACTTCATTTGGTTTTAAAGAAGAGCCATCTAAAAGTAATACAGTTGTACTCGCATGTCCACCCAATCTGAAGGTAATCTTCGTATTATCGTAAATTCCAACTATACTTGTGTAGCTTGGCAAGAACTGACTTGCACTATTTGAAGGGTCGGGGAGAGTAGCAATTTGATATTTTTGTCCTAAAACATAAGACGGCAATGCCATGTAGCCACCGGATTTGTCTCCAAATCGAGCCACACCATAGCAAAACACCGGGTCGCCAGCTTTAACAATTATAGCCCTTCCTTCCCATACTTGCATAGGCTCTGCCTGAGCAGAAGCGCTCTTCAAATACATTAGAGCCTGTTCTGGAGTTAAAGTGAATTCAATTGTTTGATTGGGAATTGTTGACTTTTCTTCGTAATAATCAATTGCATCAATTTTCACGCTTACCAAAGTCTCAAAAAATGATGTGACAAATATTTTTATTTCACTTTCTCCATCGCCACCTTCGGGTCCCGGGTGGAAAGCCAAATAAAATTCAGTTCCTAAATTTGATGAGTTCTTCATCCTATTAAGTAGTTCATCGCCTGTCATTTGCGCTTTAAGCAAATTATGTGATAACAGTAGCGATACAATCGTCGAAAGAAGGATAAAATATTTCATTGCATACCTCTTAATAAAAATAGAAAAAAACCCACACTTAACCAAAAAATAAAAACTCTTTTAAAAACTTAATCATCTTCTTACTGTAAATAACAAGTGAAAGTTTGGTTTGTTACATTTTTAATGGTTAATTTAATTTAATAATAAAAAAAAGCCCGAAAGTCATAACCTTCGGGCTTTTTGTTGTAATGTAGCTTTTAATTTTACTTATCGAAACGACTTTAATTATTATTGATCGAACGATAAAGGTCTTTCAGTTTTTTGCGAAGATGCAGAACAGCGTAACGCTTTCTGGCTAACAAGGTGTTAATATTCACGCCTGTTTCTTCGGACATTTCACGGAACGAGATGCCTTCGAATTCGTTTTTCACAAAAACTTCGCGTTGTTCGGCAGGTAATTCGGCAAGTCCTGCTTGGACAGATTCCCAAATTGTCTTACGAATCAAATCGCTTTCCGGGCTACTTGAGAAATCGCCCAAGAAATTTTCGAATGCGTCAACGCCGTCTTCGGCTTGACCCGGGGTCTGCATATCTGAGAAAGTCTCTGCTCTTTTCTTACGATACGAGTCAATAATTCTATTACGCACTGCGGTGAACACCCACGATGCGATGTTTTCTATTGGTCGTTGAACATTTGCTGATGCAGCCAAAACATTGGTGAATACATCTTGCAAAATATCTTCCGCTTCTTCCTGACTACGTACTCGTTGACGGATAAATCCAAGGAATTTCTTCCGGTCCGTTTTGAACAAGTTCTCTATTTGAAGAGCTAAATCCATATCTTTCATCTCCTTTAAAATGCTTGTGACACTTACTTACAATGTACCAAACGTTCTATACTTTCCCTTTATAATTTGTTACCCAAACTTAAACTAATAGACACATAAAAAGGCAAAAAGTTTCACAAAAATACAATTATTTTTAAAAAATTATTAATTAGTGACAAAATGTCATGTTTTAGGGACAACTCTCCCATGTATATTACATAGGAATTCTTATGCCAAACTCTGAAGCGTTGCTACGTGCACGTTCATAGCCCGCATCGGCATGACGTAAAATTCCCATCATCGGGTCAAAAGTCAAAACCCTCGTCAAACGCGATTCCGAATCTTTTGAACCATCGGCTACAACTACCATTCCGGCGTGTAGTGATAATCCCATTCCAACTCCACCGCCATGATGAAATGATACCCACGTTGCACCGCCAATTGCATTCAAAGCAAAATTGAAATAAACCCAATCTGCAATTGCATCCGAACCGTCGAGCATTTTTTCAGTCTCGCGATATGGTGATGCTACCGAACCACAATCAAGGTGGTCGCGTCCGATAACGATTGGAGCACTCAACTCGCCACTTGCTACCATTTCGTTAAATTTCAAGCCGGCTTTCATTCTGTCGCCGTATCCAAGCCAACAAATTCGAGCAGGCAGGGCTTGATAACCGATTCTGCTTTGTGCATTATGAATCCAACGGTGCAATGATTCATCTTCGGGGAATAGCTCCAAAACGGCTCTGTCAGTTTTGGCAATATCTTCAGGGTCGCCGGAAAGCGCTACCCATCTAAAAGGTCCCTTGCCATCACAGAAAAGTGGTCGAATATAATCAGGTACAAATCCGTTAAAATCAAAAGCATTGCTTACATTGCCATATTCTTTGGCAACTCCGCGAATATTATTACCGTAATCAAATACTACTGAGCCATTTTTCTGAAATTCGAGCATTGCCGCAACGTGTGTACCGATTGACTTATACGCTTCTTCAAGGTATTTGTCGGGATTAGTGCGTCTTAAATCATCAGCTTCGGATATTGTCATTCCCGCAGGATAGTAACCGTTCAAAGGGTCGTGAGCCGCCGTTTGGTCTGTAACTACATCAGGATAAATACCTCTACGTACAAGTTCGGGTAATATTTCAGCTGCATTTCCTATCAAACCGATTGATATTGCTTTTCGCTCTGTGACATTTTGTCGCACTATTTCAAGTGCTGTGTCAAGATTGTCACACTTCATGTCGCAATACCCGTCATGAATTCTTTTATCAATTCTTTTTTCGTCAATTTCGACAGTGATAGAGGCTGCTCCGGCAAAAGTTGCTGCTAATGGTTGAGCTCCGCCCATGCCGCCCATACCTGCCGTAAGCAAAAATCTACCGTATAAATCGCCTCCGAAATGTTGGCGAGCACATTCGGCAAATGTTTCGTAAGTGCCTTGCACTATGCCTTGGGTGCCGATGTAAATCCAACTTCCGGCTGTCATTTGCCCGTACATAATTAGTCCGAGTTTGTCCAATCTGCGAAATTCATCCCAAGTAGCCCATTTCGGGACAAGATTTGAATTTGCGATAATAACTCTCGGTGCCAATAGATGCGTTTTGACCACTCCAACGGGCTTGCCCGATTGGACGAGCAAAGTGTCATCAATATCCATGTCTTTCAATGTGCCGACTATAGCGTCGAAACATTCCCAATTACGGGCAGCCTTGCCCAATCCGCCATATACAATCAATTCTTCAGGTTTCTCTGCATTTTCAGGGTCAAGATTATGATGAATCATCCTATATGCAGCTTCAATTTGCCAATTCTTACAAGTCAGCTCCGTACCACGCGGCACTTTAACCGTTCTCATTTCTAATTACTCCTCACGTTCAGTCCCGGTATATCGGGTTTATTTTTGTTTTTTTGTTCAAATTCGAATATTTCATCTTCGCTCAATTTATAATTTTCGAAGATAATTCTGATAAATTCCCAAGGATAGATTCCTGTGTCGTGACCATCGCCCCAAGTTGGGTTTACAGCGTAATTTCCAACAGGCTGAAGTGATTTCAAATCATTTTTGCCCATTTTGATTGTCGGCATGACAAATTTTCCGGTCTCGTTTTCCTTTTCGCGGCAATCTGCACACGGACATTCGGAACGCAATTTCTCAATTTTGATAGTAGCCGAAAAGCCGTCAGACCACTCGGCTTTGAGAAGTCCGGGCGACACTTTTTTAATAGATATCGGCATATTTGACATAATTAATACGACTAAGTTAATCTTACTTATGCAATATAATATATTTTTCGTACACTACAATAGATTTTCGTCATTTTCGTATAAAATAATTCGGCTGCCGATTTCTTAACTAAAACCCCCCAAGAATCAAGTACCGTGTCACCATAAACGATGTAAAAATTTTATTTCTACTCATATATCCCCCAAATTGCCGACTATTAACAGAAAAGAGAAAATAAGGTAAAATTGGGTGAATTTTATTATGAAAACTTAAGCGGATTTTTTCTATTTTTGCAATTAGAATCAGTTAATTTATATAAGTAAAGCAGACTAAATTATGGCATTGTTCAAAATGTTCTCAAATGATGTAGCGATAGACCTCGGGACTGCCAATACTCTTATTTGGATGAAAAATAAAGGTATCGTGCTGAACGAACCTACTATAGTAGCGTTCGACAGAACGACAAAGAATATAATCGCAATCGGACACGAAGCTAATGAAATGTTAGGCAGAACTCACAAGGAAATCCAAATTATCAGACCCTTACGCGATGGCGCAATAGCGGATTTTGAGATTACCGAAGGTATGTTGCGAGCTTTCATTCGCAAAGTAACTATGAGTTGGCAACCAGCAAGAAGGGTTGTAGTCTGCGTTCCATCGGGAATTACAGAAGTTGAAAAACGTGCTGTCCGCGATAGTTGCGAACATGCCGGAGCTAAAGAAGTTCACCTGATTGCAGAGCCGATGGCATCCGCAATTGGAGTTGGGCTCAACGTTCATGACCCGGTCGGCAATATGATTGTTGATATTGGTGGCGGTACAACCGAAATAGCTGTAATAGCACTATCAGGTATCGTAGCCGATGAATCTATCCGTGTAGCGGGCGATGAAATGACAAATGCCATTACTCAATATTTCCGTAGGCAACACAATATATTAATAGGCGACCGTACTTCGGAAACTATAAAATGTTCCGTTGGCTCAGCTTATCCGCTCGAAGAAGAAATCGAAATCGAAGTCAAAGGGCGCGACTTAGTCTCCGGAATTCCCAAAATGATTAACGTCACATCAGTAGAAATCAGAGAGGCACTTGCCGAAGCTGTCAACGAAATGGTGGATGCAGTTATGAAATTATTAGAACGCACTCCTCCGGAATTATCCGCCGATATTTTCGAGCGTGGAATAGTTTTGACTGGTGGCGGTGCACTTTTGAAAGGCTTAGATGAAAGATTACGCAAAGAAACAAGCCTCCCGGTGCATGTTGCTGACGAGCCTTTGACGGCTGTTGTGAGAGGTACAGGTATAGTGCTTGAAAATCTGAGCGATTATTCTTCCGTTCTTCTCAAAAGTTCCAGATACTAATAATAATGTTGCTTATAAATTTCATTAACTTTTCTCCTGCTTGATATGCAGAGCTTAATTGACTTTGTTGCACGATTTAAAGAGTTGATAACATTTACAGCTCTCGTAATCATATGTTTGTCACTTATTTCGATTGGAAACGTATCCCAAATCGGTGGTTTCCGAGCAATTTTAATCGGAACAGTAGGCAATTTGCAACAATTATTTTCGTGGATACCTAACCCGCAAGCACTTCGCAACGAAAACCGTGCCTTACGCGAACTCAATCTCCAACTTTCGACTGAAGTAATCAGGATGCGTGAAGCAAGCGTGGAAAACAACCGCTTACGCAAAATGATTGAATTCCGTCAAATGGCAACTCATCCGATGATTCCGGCTCAAGTAATCGGCAAATCTGTGGTTGAAATGCGAAATTTCATGACAATTAATCGTGGACGCGGCGATAGTATCGCAGTCGGTATGCCGGTCAGAACTGATGCAGGCTTAGTAGGTATTGTAGTCGGAGTTTCGGCTAAATATTCAATTGTCGAATTGATAACGAATCGAAATGTTAAAATTTCCTCCCGTATCTTGCGAACAGGCATTGCCGGAATTGCAGTGTGGGACGGTGGCGAAAACTTCATGCTTAATAATATTCCGGAATCATTCGACGTTGTGAAAGGCGATTATGTAGTCACATCGGATTTCAGCAACAAATATCCTACAGACATCCCCTTTGGCGAAATTATCAAAGTAGTCGAAGACCCAAGCTCGCTATTCAAGAAAATTTATATTCAGCCGTTTGCAAATATTAATTCGCTCGAACAAGTTTTTGTAGTCAAATTTTTGCCTGACCCTGAACGAATGGAACTGATAGAACAAATTGAAGAACAGTTGAGGTTGAGGAAATAAAGTTAATATGCAATACGGTTACGACAGGTCACGAAAAAAAGATTTGGGAATCAAATACGTACTTTATGCCTTAGCGGCAGTATTGATTGCCTTTTTTCACGTAGTGTTGTCCAATCTGATTGCAATCGGGGGAATTACCCCAAATTTGATGATAATATTAGTGGTATGGATTACACTCAAACGCGGACAATTTGTCGGATTGTTTGCAGGGTTTTTGGGTGGCTTGATTTACGATGCCGTCACAATGGATGTTATTGGTACAAATGCACTGTCGCTAACAATTATGGCATTTTTGACGGGCTTTTTCTATCGCGAAGGCAAGGAAGAACAATCCGTTAAGAGTATGAAATTTTTGGGCATATTGTTTTTTGCAGCGCTTGTGCACAATCTTATTTATTACTTTTTTTATATAAAATTGAGTGACTTGAGCTTTTGGAATTTCTTTTTCAAATATGGCATCGCCGGGGCGCTCTATACAACGGTTATCGGCATCTTTGCCATTTTTATTAAGATACCCGGAAGACAAATAAAAATCTAAGGAAAATAATGTATTTAAGTGATATAGAAATAGTTGGTTTCAAATCTTTTGCTCAGAAAATTAAGCTGAAGTTCAATGGTGGGCTTTCGGCAATTGTGGGTCCGAATGGCTGCGGCAAAACCAATGTAGTAGATGCTATTCGTTGGGTACTTGGGGAAAAGAAGGCATCAACTCTGCGGTCTGATATAATGGAAAACGTGATTTTCAACGGAACAAAAGACCGCAAACCACTTAGTATGGCAGAAGTAACTATTACTTTTGACAACAATAAATCAATTTTGCCGACGGAATATTCCGAAGTGGCGATTACAAGAAGGCTCTTCCGTAGTGGCGACAGCGAATATTTCATCAACAAAACTGCTTGCAGACTAAAAGATATTAGCGATTTGTTTATGGATACAGGAATTGGACCCGATTCATATTCTGTAATCGAATTGAAAATGATTGATGCGATTTTGAGCGGCAACGTTGACGACCGTCGCTCAATGTTTGAAGAAGCCGCAGGAATCAAAAAGTATAAGCAGCGTCGTAAGGAAACTTACAAAAAATTGGAAAACGTTCAGACCGATACAGAAAGATTGAACGATATAATCCAAGAGGTACGGAAAAATGTTAACTCGCTATCGCGCCAAGCATCAAAAACAAAGCGCTACAACCAATATTTGACGCGATTGAAAGAACTCGATATGTGCTTGCTCAAAGACGATATGGCAAATTTCTCCTCGAAAAAGGAAACGCTTCTCGCTGAACACACAAATCTTGAAGATGAAAGAATTAAAACCGAACAAGCAATTGCCGATTCGGAATTGACTTTGAAAGAGCTCAAAGAGCAACTCAACCACATTGACAATAAATACAGCAAAACCAACAATACTGTGAATGAATTATCGCAAAAAATTGCAGAAGCAAATCGCACATCTGCCGTTAACAACGAAAAATTGAACAGTTATGCAGAAACCGAATCAAGATTGAACAAGGAAATCGAAGAAAACAAACAAGCGATTGCCAATTTGTCAGCAGAATCGGAGCAAATCAAAGCAAATATTCAAGCGATTGAAGAGAAAATTAAGCAATTGCAAATTGAAAAAAATAGTGCCGAACAAAACAAACAAAATATTCGCAATGACCATCGTACTATTTCCGGCGAAGTAAATGCGAAACAAAATGAATACAATTCCCAAAAAACGAAGTCGGAATCTATAACAATCTTGATTCAGCGAAATAATGAAAAAAGCAAGTCGCTCCAAATCAAGTTGCAAAGCACCGAGCAAGAGCTTTTCAAATACGAAACTCAATTGAATGAATTATCATCCGAGCTTGAAAATATCCAAAAAATCAGACCGGATTTGGAAATTGCTATAACAGAAGCAAAATCTCACTTAGAATCTCAAAAAATCAAAAAAAGCGAAATCGAAAATGAAATCAATTCGCTAAAGCAACAAATCAACGACAGACTGAATCTAATCAGTAGCCGCAAATCATCAATAGAATTTCTGAATTCGCTGGTTGACGGTAGAGAAGTCACCAAATTCTTGAGCTCGGGCAAAGATTGGAAATACGAAGGCGAAAAAGTATTACTTGGCGAACTTGTAGGTTGCGACGAAGAAATCCGAACCGCAGTATCTGCCGCATTAGGCGAAGCCGCTCACTTTTTCATAGTTGACGAAAAAGCCAATGCCGAAGCTGCAATAGCACTCTTGCAAAAGAATAACAAAGGCAAAACGGGCTTCGTTTGCCGAGATTTGATTCCAAATGCTCCGAAAGGTGATTCAAAAATTGACTCCGATGATGTAATTGGATTATTGAGCGAATTAGTCCGCGTTGACGACACAATTCGCAATCTTTTGCGCCATTTATTGGGTAATACAGTCGTCGTCCGGACTGAACAAGCTGCAATTGAACTGACAGCGAACTCTCAAGTAGATAGAGCTGTAACTTTGGATGGAACTGTGTTTGAATCAGCCGGTGTGATTCGTGGCGGCTCATTTTCGCAAAAAGAGGGACTTTGGGTTGGTAAAAAAGAACGTATGAAATCACTCGAAACTGAAATCACTTCGCTAAACAAAGAATTAGAATCCTTCAAATCTCACACGGAAAAGCTCGCAAGCGAATCGAAAGCAATTGACTTGCATTCAGCTGAGCAAAATTTGGAATCCGCGAACAGGAAATTGAAAGAAAACGAGAATCAGACGCAAAGATTAATAATGCAGAAGGAATCTCTGAATCGAAATATTAAGATGACTCAGGAAAATTCCTCTCGCTATTTGGGCGAAATTTCCGAAATCACCGAAGAAAGCAACAAAGCTCAAATTGATTTGGAAGAATTCAACATTAGTTTGGAAACTTTGCTCAAATCTTTAAGACAAACTCGCGATGAAATGAGCAAAATTTCGGCGAAACTTGATGAATCCGACAAAGTGCTAAAAGAATTTGAATATAAGATTATTCAGAGCGAAGCAGAACTGAAATCAGCCCACGCAGACAAAAACAGGAACAATTCAAATCGCGTATCGGCGGAAAATAAAATCTCGGAAAGAAACAAAGAACTCGCTGAATTGAACGAGCTACGCGTGAAACTATCGGATTCTTCATTAGAAATTAGCGAGACATTGGCAATTTCGCAAAACGAATTGGAAAGTTCGAACGAAAAACTTCACACTTTGGCGCACGACCGCAGAGTTATTGCCGAACAATACGACCAATATTTTTCGGAATTTGAACTGCGCCGCAAAGAGTTTGATAGATTGAAGGACAAAATCCACAAAATTGATATTGAAATGACCGAAATCGGTTCGCATATCCAGAATTTGCTCGAAAAAGCTATGGAACAATATCAAATCGAAATCACCGAAATAAACGTAGAAATTCCCGAAGATTTCGAGCCTGCAAGTGCCCGCGCTGAAGCATTGGACTTGAGGGCGAAACTATCGGAATTGGGCAATGTCAACTTTATGGCTTTGGAAGAATTTGAAACTCAGAGCGAGCGACTTGATTTTTATGAAAATCAGCTGAATGATTTGCTCGAATCGGAAAAAATCCTCAGAGAGACGATTGAGGAAATAAATTCGACTGCCGAGCATAATTTCCGCGAAACTTTTGACAAAGTCAGAGCGAATTTCCAAATGCTTTTCAAAAAGTTATTCGGCGATGACGGCGACGCAGATATTGGACTTGAAAGCGAAGATTTGCTCGAATCGGACATTACAATCACTGCTAAGCCGCCCAACAAGCGTCCGCAATCAATAAAAATGCTTTCCGGTGGCGAGAAAACGCTCACCGCGATTGCACTTTTATTTGCGATTTATCTTGTCAAACCAAGCCCATTCTGCATACTCGACGAGGTTGATGCACCGCTTGATGATTTGAACGTTGATAAATTTGTCAATCTAATCAAAGATTTCAGCACAGAAACTCAATTTTTAATTGTCACACATAACAAAAAAACAATGGAAGCCGCCGAAACACTCTATGGCATTACCATGCAAGAAGACGGTATCTCGAAAGTGGTATCAGTCAAACTAAACACGAGTGCGGCGTAAGGAGAAAATATGTCGGGGTACGTTAGTAAAGATTTTGTTCACACAGGTTGCGGATTGGCTCTCGACCCGGATTTGGTTTGGGATACAATTCCGTATTCAGTGCAAAAGAATATCAAAAAAGCAAGCAAAGAGGGCGTCACAGCCCGTAAAGTTACCGGAAACGCTGATGATATAGAAATTTTGAAATCAATGTGGTATGACCCCGCAGACCCAAACATGCCAAATCAGCTGAACGAAAACGAATTCATGTTCATTGCCGAGCAAAATGGCGAGCCAATCGGAGCCGTGATATTACTTCCCGTCGGCAATCATCTTTTTTTGAATAATTTGGCTGGAAATCCCGCCGGAAAAGTGCTTCGAGTTCAAGATTTTTTACTTTGGCATTGCGTTAATCATTTTGCCGGCAGCAAGTTCAAATATATTGATGTTGGCGTTTCGTATCGCGAATCGCTTTATAATTTTTTCAAAAAATGGAAAAGCTTCGGCTATCCTGTTATTTTCAATGCTCCGAAAATCAAATTAAATATTTCGCTCAATCCCTTTAATGCCAATAATTTAACTTCCAAAGTCTCCGAGGATGTCGTTGAAACACTTAAAGCTCTCAAAAGCTCTATTGGTTCTGATGCTATTACTTTCGTGCCCTCTGCGGAACAAGCGATTTATATACTGAACAAATTGAATTTGGAGCCCATTGAACGCACTTATGAATGGAAATCTCCAAACTCCGAACCTTATTACATAGATTTGAGCAAAATTTTCGCTGTCCAATTTGGTGCATTAATTGTGAATCTTGAAATCGCCGATAAAGACATGTGGAACAATCACCATTGCCTCGATGTTTTCAAGCGACAATTAGTTTTCTCGTCAATTGCCAACGAATTGCTCGAAATGGATGTGTTAATTGCATTACGTAAACGCAACAAAGGCATTTTTGAAGAACTATTCAATTTGGAAGAGATAAAAGCTGAGAAAAAAAATGAATTGATTCCATCTGCGTTTTATTTTAGACATGAACATAATTATCGTTTCAACAAAAAATTGACCGAATTTGGTATTGAACACATTTATACGGAGGAAACCGGCGAAATTGGTTTGCCGATACATCAGAATTTGAATCGAAACTCAATCGAATACATTTACGCAATTTTTCGCGGAGTACTCAACCTTTGCAGCGAATGGATACACACAGATACATATAAAGATTTGAAAGATTAAGTCACTATAAATAAATTTGGAAATGCAATGAACAAGATTCTTCAAAAGTATATTGATACGGCGATTAGAGCAGAAGAGCTCGCCGTAAATTTCTATTCAAAATTTTCGAGAAGATTTCACAAAGATTCCCCTTTACAACTATTATTAGAAAGCGCCGCCAAACAAAAAGTATTAGACAGGATTTATTTCAATGCATTAGCAGTCAAAGCAAAACTCGGGAATTACAATGTCAAAGAATCTAAGGTGGACTTCACGGTTGCTCTCGATTTGAACCACTTTTTCCAAGATATTGAAATCGTCGGCGACCATTCAGCTTTAAAGTCATTATTCACCCGTGCCAAGGGATTCCAAGATGCGCTCGTCGCCTATTATGAATCAATTGCCCATATTTTCCATAATGAAACGGAATTCATGCGAATTATAGATTATAACAAAAGTTTGGGTGAAGAAATCCAAAATCTCATGATAAAAGAATCAGACTTGCCGGAGTGATATGCTCAAAAAAGCTGATACTCATGCGATTGTATCCTTGTTGATTTTGGCGTATTTGATAGTTGGATTTACTTTCCAAAAGCAAATAAGCCAAAATGAGGGCAAGGGTTTTGACGGTGTGTATTATTATCAATTAGCGACTGATTTCGTTAATAATGAGACACCAACTGCGAAATCGCCTTTCGTTTACCGTATCGGTACTCCATATGTAGTTTCAGTCTTTTTTCCGAATGATTTGATGACTGGCTTCAAAGCAATCAATCTTGTTTTTGCAGTCTTTTCAATATTTTTGCTTCTAGTTTTCTTACGATTATATATAGATGACGAAAGAATTATAGTGCTTTTGGTCGCATTATACATTATATATTGGCAAGCGCCGCTAAGACTTTCGATTTACTATCCTGTGCATACCGACCCGGCTTCAATCACATTCATGCTCGCATCATTGATTGCCGTGACAAATATAATCCGCGACAAATCCAAACGGGGAAATCTTATACTTCTGACACTATTAACAGGCGTTGGTGTATTATTCCGTGAAATATGCTTAGTTCCCGCAATGGCTTTGGCATTTTCGAGTTTTGTATCATTGAAAGAGCAAAAATTCGCTTTAAATTTCCCACAAAAAAAGCAACTAACATATTTCATTCCCATGATTATTGGCTTGCTCGGTTATTTCATCATATTATTATTTGTAAATAAAAGTGACGATTCCACCTTTTTTGGGGCAACTTTGGGATGGCTTTACGAAAAATCGGCATCAAAGTATTTACATGCACTGATGATGGCATTCGGACCAATTTTGATTTTAGCTATCTACAATATTCGCAATGGGATACAGTTTTTGAAAAGCGAACCGCACTTGCTATTTTTTGTTGTAGCGATGTTGCTCGTCGGCTGGGTTGGCGGCTCGGATACAGAAAGATTGCTCTATTGGTCAATGCCTGTCGTTTATATTTTGATTGGCAAATTTTTGTCAGAACGAGGCAAGTTGCTGAATTGGCAAATCATTGCTTTAATTGCAATTACGCA
Source organism: Ignavibacteriae bacterium HGW-Ignavibacteriae-1 (assembly GCA_002839825.1). Taxonomy (GTDB): domain Bacteria; phylum Bacteroidota; class Ignavibacteria; order Kapaibacteriales; family UBA2268; genus PGYU01. The sequence continues at coordinate 58,205 of PGYU01000002.1, forward strand.
ACTTATTTCGACTCGAGCATTTCTTTTCATTCCCGATTATCCGAATGATTTCAGCTCTGTAATTCCCTTTTTAACACCACTCACAAACGAATTTCCGCTATTTGACTTATGGTCATGGCATGGCAACCAAAAAATGAACATTTTCTCTTTTATACAATATACAGCCCTTTTTGGTGCTTTGTTTTGGATGCTCAAACATGCTAATAGCAAGCAAAGCAATAATCTGAAAAAGTAAAACAATAGCTTTTACTTATATTTTTGTAGTTTAAACAAGATGCTATAAAATATATACTCCAAAAGATGTGATTTTTCTACTTTTATTCTTCCAATTAGCTAATATTACTGTACTTTTGTGGAAATAGTGTGGATAATTTCACAAAAAGTTAAACGAAATTGCTTTAATTTCGTTTATAGCAATATATTTAGGGGCGATTACGGTTATGTATTCAAAATCATTTATGGTGTCATTTATCGTGCTGATGTTAATCGGCACTGTAAGTCATTCTAATGATAAGGTTCAACAACAACTTCAGAAGCTGAATCAGGTAATCAAAACAGCCCAAGACAATCACCTAAATCAAAATGAAACAAGTATTCTGGTGGATGCTGCAATTCGCGGAATACTCAAAGAGTTAGACCCGCACTCATACTACTTCACTAAAGAGGAAATGAAAGACATCGAAGCCCGCCGTTCAGGGAACTTTTTCGGTGTAGGGATTACTTTTACCATAATAAATGATACAATCAATATACTCAACGTTATGAAACAAGGTCCTGCTTCATCTGCAGGTTTAGACGTTGCCGATAAAATTCTGAAAATTGACGGAGAAAGTGCTATCGGCATTTCGATGAGTGAAGTTGACCATAAACTTCGCGGTGAACGCAATACCTATGTAACATTGGACTTACTAAAAGCTAACGGCAAATTACAAAAAGAAGTCAACATCGTTCGGTCGAGAATTCCCGTTTATAGCATCAATTCATCATATTTGATTGATGATACTGAAATTGGATATATAAAAATCAGTCGCTTCAATGCCACAACTCATATCGAATTGACAGATACATTAAGCATTCTATCCCAAATGGGAATGAAGGGCTTGATTATAGATTTGCGTGGAAATCCCGGTGGAATCGTAGAGCAGGTATATCTCGTTGCTGATGAATTTGTTGACGAAAACGAAAATATCCTCATAACTAAGGGTCGTGACCCCGAATATAACGAAACTTATAAATCCACACCAAGTGGAGATTATAAAGAGCTACCTTTGATACTTTTGATTGACGGCGAAACAGCTTCTGCACCGGAAATTTTAGCAGGAGCATTCCAAGATTTGGACAGAAGCATTGTACTTGGTCAAACTTCATTCGGCAAAGGATTAGTCCAAAAGCCTTATCGCTTGGCTGATGGTTCCGAATTTTGGCTCACAGTTGCCAAATATTATACACCTTCCGGTCGCAGTATCCAAAAGGATTATTCTAACAAGGAAACTTACGGCACACTTAAAGACCGAATAGTACTCAAAGATGGTATGAATTTGGGGCATACAACTGAACTTACGCCCGAAAATGGTTTCAGCGAAACTACACCTATATTTCGTACCAAATCCGGTCGCCCGGTATTAGCAAGTGGCGGTATTGTTCCTGATTACGTCATCAATGATGATTCAATAACGAATTTGACTAAATCTATGACGACAGAGAATATTTTCAACAAATATTGTCTATCATATTACATCAAAAATCGCAAAAATATCGAAACACTTTATCGTGGAAATTTCCGCTATTATTTCGAATCTTTCCAAGTTGACAGCGTGATGATATATGATTTCATAGATGTTAGCATTGCATCGGGAATAGTTTGGGATCAAGATGAATTTAACACAGACCAAAATTTTATTATTCTGAATATCAAGGCTGCTTTAGCAGGAATAATTTGGGACGAGAACAAGCGTAATGAAGTGATGCTGACAAATTCCAAACATATCAAAAAAGCTGTCGAGTTAATGCCGATGGCTGAACGAATCATCCACAAGAATTAGCTCAATTCACACCTCCACAGTATAAATATCTCCTTTTAATTTGCTACTTTTGTATTCAATTTATGTAACAATATGAAATATGGTGGATTATGCTTGATTTGAAATTTATCAGGGACAACATTGATGCCGTTCGGCTCAACATTAAGAATAAGAACGAATCTGCGGATGTGGACCAAATTCCTCAGCTCGATGAAAAAAGACGCGCGATTATACAAGAAGTCGAAAAATTGAAGAATTTGCGTAATGTTGTTTCGAAAGAGATTGCTCAATTTAAAAAAGACGGGCAAAATGCAGATGACAAAATTGCATCAATGAAAGATGTTTCCGATAACATAAAAAAATTAGACGATGAACTGCGAATAATCGAAGAGCAAATCTACCAAGTTCAACTTTACATCCCAAATATGACAGGACCTGATGTTGTTGCGGGCAAATCTGCCGCTGACAACCAAATTATCCGTTCATGGGGTGAAGAGTACAAAAAAGAGGTAGAACGCAATCACATAGACATAGCGACTGATTTAGCTATCATAGATTTCGAACGCGGTGCAAAGGTTTCAGGTTCGGGATTTGCTTTTTATCGTGGCAAAGGTGCAAAATTGGAACGGGCGCTAATCAACTTTATGCTTGATTATCACTTAGACAATCACGGCTACACGGAATTGATGTCTCCATATCTTGTGAATGAAAAATCAATGTACGGCACAGGACAATTGCCAAAAATGGCGGAAGATATGTACCACGCACAGGAAGACAATGTTTATTTGATTCCTACTGCAGAAGTACCACTCACAAATTACCATTACGATGAAATGCTGCCAAATGAAAAATTGCCAATTAAATACTGCGGATTTTCACCATGTTGGCGACGCGAAGCCGGAAGTTACGGCAAAGAAGTTCGTGGCTTTTTGAGAGTGCACCAATTTAACAAAGTTGAAATGGTAAATTTCTCACGTCCCGATAAATCTTGGGAACAACTCGAAATCTTGCTATCAGAAGCTGAAGATATCGTCAAAGCTTTGAAATTACACTATCGCGTTCTCAGACTTTGCAGCGGAGACACAAGCTTTGCAGCGTCTATGACATACGACATCGAAGTATGGTCGCCCGGTGAAAAGAATTGGCTCGAAGTATCAAGTTGCTCAAACTTTACTGATTTTCAAGGACGCAGAGCAAATATTCGTTTTAGACCCGAACCCAATGCTAAACCCGAATTTATCCATACTTTGAATGGCAGTGGATTGGCTACCTCACGGATTATGGTTGCTATGCTTGAGCAATACACCGATTCGGACAATTGCTTCCACGTACCGGAAGCACTACGTAAATATACGGGTTTTGAAACAATCAGTAAAAACACGTAGCGGTGATTTTCATACTATCATTACAACATAATATTTTTTTTTATTGCTATGCTTGAACAATACACCGATTGGGACATTTGCTTCCTCGTACCGGAAGCACTACGCAAATATACGGGTTTTGAAACAATCAGCAAAAACACGTAGTTTGTTTTTCTTATTATCATTATCAACATAATATTTTATTTACCTTCTTGTTTTGATAATAATAAGAACGGTTGAAAAGTTGATAAATAGAATTTGGAAATTTATAAGTTCGTTTAAATTTGAATATTTACAAACGCGATTTAAGGAAGATTTGATGTTGACAATTTTGTGGAAAGTTTAGGATTATTAACACATTTGTTAGAAAGTAAAATTATCCACAGTGAAACTCGATTTTCCACATCGTAGATTTGAAAAATTTGGGATAAAATAAAGCCGACTTTAGACAGTTTGTTAATTTATAGTATTGAGATGTTGAAAAATTTTGTAAAAATAAACTGATAAAAAGATGAAATTATCAATCGGTTCCGACCACGCAGGATATGATTTAAAAAAGGAAATTATATCATTTTTGCAATCAAAAGGTCACGAAGTAAGCGATTACGGAGTGAAATCTCCCGAGAGCGTTGATTATCCTGATTTTGCTATTGCAGTATCCGATTCGGTTGCAACAAAGAATTCTGAATTAGGGATTTTGATTTGCGGCACAGGCACAGGAATGGCGATTACAGCCAATAAAGTAAGAGGAATCAGAGCTGCAAATTGTTTGACATCCGAAATGGCAGAACTCGCCAGACAGCATAATAATGCGAATGTATTGTGTATGGGTGCGCGCTTGATAGATTCGGAAAACGCTAAGGCGATCACAGAGAAATTTCTCGCGACTAATTTTGAAGTCGGCAGACATGAGCTGAGAGTATTAAAGATTCATTCCCTTACTGGGCTGTAATTTCAAGGCTTAGTTTGTTGAGCATGTCGTCAATTCGTTCCGAGATATAATTATCGTCGGCGTTAGAATCAATCAATTCAACGCTCGAAAATTTCTTGTCGAACAAAATGCTGACAGATTCGAGATGCTCGGCAACTTTTTCGGCTAAATCTTTGAAATTTGCATCATAAAGGACAATTCCGGCAATCTTGCCGTTAAGTTTGATATCAGGTGCAGAGCTGAAATCCATACCATTATCCAAGAAATAGATTGGCTGGAACAAAGGCTCCATTCTATCCAAAAGATTTCGGAGATAAGTCAATGATTCAATATCTTCCACTTTGAGCGCAAAGAACCAAATATCACTTTCCTTGAAAAAGGGATACATTTTGTTCATATCGTCATCGCATCTGCATTTATCGTCATATTGGAAAGAATATTGGGCAGTACAACTGTAGCAGGGTTTGATATCCAAATCGCGAATAGTAAATTTGTTAATTTCAGCTGATGGTCCCAACTTTTCTATCATCAAATCGAAAGCCTTGTCTAAACGCACATCCCCGGCACTACTACAATTCAGAGCTAAAAAATTCATCTATCTGACCCAATGCGAAATTAACAAAATATAGATTATTAACTGCTATTCGGGGATTTTATTGCAAAGATGGGAGAGGATTTATACCCTTCATATTTTGTAGGGACAGAACAGCGTTCTGTCCAAAACATAGCCCATGAATTCATTCGTGGGAATGGAAATATACGTTATCAAGACCCCCAAATAAATTCGTGGGCTATGTTGGTCAATGTTTTTTTGGACGAGCCAGTATATCGTCCTAAAAAATAATTGTCGTAACAGGGGATACTTTGATGAGGCGTACAGATTACATGTTATTGAATAAAGTTTAACTTATAACAATAGCACTTTTTTCAATCTCATCGATAAATGGGTCTCCTTCCTCATAATCTTCATATGAATATGTTTTCACATGTATCCTATCGTAATCAATCAACTCTTGAGCAAATAGTTTATAATCAACAAATCCTGCACCCTTGAAATTGGTTGAGACCAACAGCAAATCAATATCAGAAAATTCATTTGCCGAACCTTTGGAGTAAGAGCCGAATATCTTAGCAATTTGAATATCTATGCCCTTGCTCTTAAGCTTGCCTACGAATTCTGAGGCATATTTTATACAAAACTCGCGAGTAAACATTCTCTCACCTCTTTAAATTTTTCCATTAGGTCATCAACATAATCTTTGCTTAATAGCTTGTGAACTTTTAATTTATAGTCCGGGTATCTCCCCTGAATCTGAAAATCATTTAAAATTGTCAGAAAAACTAGCTGGTCATCACTAAGTTCTGTTTCTGTCTGTTTAATTAGTGAAACCAAGTTGTGAATTTTCGGTGGAACAGAATTCTCATTATCTCTCACCCAATGAGCTTTTACTAATTTTTCAAGAGATAGATGAGCCATGAACAAAGCGTGTAAATATTTCTTTGACTCAATCAAAAGCAAACAAACTTCATAATCTTCATTTGAAGTTTTAATCCAATACTGAATATGTTCCTTGATTTCCATTTGTTCAGAAACGATTTAATCCTAAATTATTATTTGTTTCTATGTACATCTTTAAAAATGAGCAACAGCTTGCCTCACCCCGAAAAAAATACCATCAAATAAATTCGTAGGCTCTCATTTCCCGCTTTGGTGATTTTTTCCTTACAATTTACTATTTTAGTAATTGTGAGAGATGAAAGAATAAAAATATTATATATGAGTCATTTCGGTGACCTTTCGATGGGCGGACAAAAAAGTATGTTCGCTCTGATTCGGAATTTGGACAAAAGCCGCTTTGAACCGCTCGCCATCGTGCCATACGAAGGTGAACTCTCCAAAAATTTGGCTTCAGCCGGTTGCACAGTCTTCACTATGCCATTGCTGCCGCTCAAACCAAAATTCTATTTCCAACAAATCAGCAACATTGCCTCGCTCTCACGGATTATTCGCACTCATTGTATCTCAATCGTTCACCCGGACCACGAGCGTGATGCTTTGATTGCGGGGCTTGCCTGCAAATTCACGAATGCGAAAATGCTATGGCATGTTCGATTGACGCGTAAAGTTGGCACCGACAAAATTACATTTTCGCTGGCAGATAAAGTTATCGGCATAGCGGAAGATGTTCGCAATCGCTTTGAGGGCATGGCGTCGCTCGACCGGAAGTACATTACAATATATAATGGTGTAGATTGCGACGAGTTCAAACCGATTGATAAAACTACCATCAAGGCAAAATTGGGGCTTGAACCGAATAAATTTATCATCACTTTTGCCGGGCAATTCAAGCGTGGTAAAGGACTTATGGATTTAATCGCTGCAGCAACACTTATTGATAATGATAATCATCAATTTCTGCTAATCGGCAAACCCGAGAGTGAAAATTTTCTCGCTGAAATGAAAGAAGCTATCTCGGCAGCAAACTTGGAAAGTAGCGTTAAAATTATGGAATTCCAAAGTGATATACAAAATTGGTTTGCGGCATCGGACATCGTCGTTTTGCCATCGCACGAAGGCACCGAAGGAATGGGCAGAGTGCTTTTCGAAGCTATGGCTTGCGGCACGGCAGTAATCGGGACAAATATTTCAGGCGTTCGCCAAGCGATTTCACAAGAAACAGGTTTGTTGGTAGCTGAAAAATCGCCGCAAAGTTTGGCAGAGGCAATAACAAAGCTAATGGCTGATAATGATTTGAGGCACAGCTTGGAACACAATGGACGCCAACGAGCATTAGAATTTTTCGATATTAAAAATCATGCTATAAACGTTGAGAAAATTTACGAGCAGTTAATAAGTGTGAAAAAATAAATGGAGATAAATTTAAAAAAAATAGAACTTTGGTTCAAAAAGAAGATTAATTCTTTTTTGAGAATGGATAGGCAGCCGATTTTAATCGAAAAGCCCATGAATAAATTCTTTTTTGTCGAAGGTAGCCGTATTCTGCTTCTTCGCCACGACCGAATTGGCGATGTAATGGTTTCGGTGCCATTTATCAAACTTTTGCGAGAGGTTTTCCCGATTGTCGAATTAGATATTTTATTATCAGAAAATAATATTGCCGCCGCAGCCGCAGTCAAGCCCTACGTGAATAATATTTATGTTTATAAAAAAGGATTTATTAGTATAATTAAATTATTACGACAATTAAATAAATCAAAATATGATATGATTATTGATTTGTTCGATAATTCCTCGACTACGTCATCAATGATAATTAAATTCGCAAATCCATTGTATTCATTGGGAATAAATAAAAATAATTATTATTCTTATAGTCACATAGTGCCACTATTGAATAAAAATAAACATCACATTGTAGAGCGAATTGCCCAATTAATTTTACCTTTTGGAATTAATCCATCATCTCAAGATTTAAAACTTTCTTATCCGATGACTGAGGAATTAATTAATTCAGCGAAAAATTATTTGAGTAATTGCAAATCAAAATTTAAAATTGGAATTAATTTATCCGGCTCAAACAGGAGCAAATACTGGGGCACAGAAAATTATATTGAATTTATTAAATATATAAATAATAACTATCCTCATTTCGATGTTGTGTTATTTTATACTCGGGAATACGAAGCGGATTCTAACGAGATTATTGCAAATTGCAAATGTTTCAAAGCTCCCATAGGCAAAAGTTTTGACGAATATGCTGCGATGCTGTCGCTTTGTAATGTAATTTTAACGCCCGATACAGCAGCCGTCCACATAGCCGCGGCGTTTAATATTCCGTGCATTGGGCTGTTCCTATGGACAGGCTCGAAGGAAACGGGATTGCCATGGTTTGCGTACAATTCTCCTTACCGATGTCTTAAAACTTCTACCGGAAAATTAGTGAATATTTCGGTTGAGGACGTTATCAAAGAAACTGATGAAATTGTTATGGAACACAAATTGGGCGAAACATTATGAAAGCAATGGTAGTGCAACTCGGCAGAATCGGAGATTTGATTTTATTGACTCCGATGCTTGAAGAACTGAAAAATAAATATTCGGCACATGTCACTTTGCTCGTTGGTCCGAGCAATTACAGCATTATCAAAGGGCATCCGGCAATTGACCGAATCATTGTCTTGAACAAAGCGCCTCACAAGCTGTTGTTCACATTGATAAAGTTGCTGATAAAACGGTTTGATGTTTGGATAGACCCGCGAGACCATCATTCCACCGAAGGAAGATTATTGGCGCGCATCGGCAGAGCAAAAATGAAAATTGGGTTCAATTCCGAAGCGAAGAAGGCAGTTTTCACGCATGGCATCAGCAACGTAAATCATAACTTGCACCAAGTACAAATCGGTTTGAATGCGCTGAGACCATTGGGATATGAGTTAGGCAATGAAATCCCTCGCCCCACGCTACCATTAAACCCAAATTCAGAGAAAAATATTGATGAATTCCTTGGAACTCAAGCAAATCACTTCACGCTTCTGAATATTTCGGCAAGTAAGGATGACAAGATGTGGCACGAAGATTTGTGGGTCAGATTCATCAAAGCACAATCGAATCTACTGGGCGAGTTTGTTTTATGCCATGCACCCAATCACAAAGGTATAGCGAATTCAATCATTTCCAAGCTTGGCAGGGAAATCAAAGTATTTTCATCGCCGGAAATATCGGATATTGTCTCGCTAATCAGCCGAGCACGCCTATTGATTGGTCCTGATACCTCTCTTGTGCATATCGCTGCGGCATTCAACATCCCTGTGCTTGCACTTTATAGCGGATTGGATGATTTTTATGTCAAATTCCGACCACTTTCAGAAATTGAAGTCTCCGTACGTGCCGATAAAGGCGATACGGGATTAAAATCTATAACATTAGATAATTTGACTGAAGATTATAATTACATACTAAAGCAACTATCTTAGCAAATAGCAAATTTCTTAGTATTTAATTCCGGTCAAAATCGACGTAAAAATGTCATCGGCTTCAGAAAAATTTGGAAGTGGATTGTCATCTACAACCATCGGGACGAGAGAAAATTCATAGAATTCGTTTGCAGTAGAGATGAAAACCACAGATTTGGCTTTGATAGCTCCGCCAGTGGTGGAATATTCGTATTTGACAAATTCTTGCAAACCGATATTAACTTTTTGATATTTTCCTACTTGACGCACCACACTCGAAGTTTTCCGCTCTCTTTTGCCGAGACTCATCCGAGCAACGCCATACAAGCCTTCGCCGTCGAATGCCTCTTGAACAGTTGCCGAATTTCGAATCACCGAAAACACGGCACTAAGATTGTATTCCGGATTGACAGCGATAGCGATAATATCCGGTGAAACTTTGTCCTTAGGGTCAATCACAAACCAACCATGTGGCAAAAATGCAATCATATCGCCTTTGACAGAGCGAATCATGTTTTCGGATAATGGGATAATCGGTTTGGGGCTAATGGCAATTTCCGGCTCAATTTGAATGTATTCGTCATCATGTTTGACGATAATACAACTCGAGACAGTCATCAAAATCAGTAAGGCAATTACTATAAATCTAAAAGGCATTTGAAATTTTATCATTTTAATATTCTTCAATATGCAATGAACCTTGGTTATCTTTGCAATGTTTGATATAGTTGTGTTTATACAAATAAGCAGAAACAGATTCGACCATTTTGGGATTGCCGCACAAGAAGAAATGTGTTTTGCTTGGGTCAATTTCGATTTGGGCTTTATTGGGCAATATTTCATCTTCGAGATGTTTTTCAATATATCCGGTCAATCCGGCCCAATTTTGGTCAGCTCTCAGTAAAGTAGGGAAATAAAAGAAATTTTTGAAAGTATTTTGAATCAGCGTAAGTTCACTGAAATAACCCAAATCCCATGGATACCCGGCGCCATGGATTACAGCCAATTTTGTATTCAAGTGAGTTGCCAGATGCGAACGGAGAAAGCTCATATACGGAGCAAGTCCTGTGCCTGTTGCAATCATAACGATGTTGCAATTTTCGGGGACATTGTCAAGCGTAAACACACCGAGAATCTTATCATCTATCCACATTCTTCTGCCCAAAGTCAAATTGAAAAGCCTTGGGGTTAGTTGCCCCGATTTGACTTGACTAACATAAAATTCAAATTCGGTTGTTTCAAAATTAGCGGATGCAATCGAGTACGGTCGCTTAATCAAAATATCAGGAGCCATAGATTCGAGCGGCATTACCGAATTTGGCGAACGTTGCTCTTGGGACAAAAGCCCTATTTGTGTGTATTGTCCCGCTTTAAATTGCGTCCGAGGCTTATCTGTGCTCAATCGTAAGACTAACAAATCGGGTGTCAGAAGTATTTTCCCGATTACTGTTGCATTATAAGGCGATTCTGTCATAAAGTTTTTTCATTTTCCATTTTGTAATAATCTAAAAATACGGCAAACTAAAAAAATAATCACTATGCTTTTAAAAAAATTGACTATTATTTCATTACTTTTTGTTATTTTTATTGATATTTTCTTGGAAAAGATTGATTTTGTTTGCATTCGAGGTAGAAATTTGTTATCATAAACTTTTGTTTAGTAAAAGAGATAGATTGAAATGGCAGTAAAGCGACTTTTTATTGGAACTTTTGTTGACTATACATTATTTGAACCTTTATACGGTGAAATTGTAGATGAGTTGGGCGAAGTTGTATTTGGAAAATGGACTGAAATCAACAACTTGCATTTCACGTACAAATTTTTGGGCAATATCGAAATTGATAAAATTGATTCTATAGTTGAATCACTCGGCGATACATTAGGCTTGAAGGAATCACCTTTGAAAATTCGCGGATTGGGTTGCTTCCCGACTCCGAACAACCCGAGAATCGTTTATGCACGTTTGTTCAATCCCGATAATAGCATTAAGCAAAATTATGAAATCATCGAAAAGAAAATGACGGCTCTTGGGTTTGCACCCGAGGTCAAATATTTCGTTCCACATGTGACCTTGATGCGTGTCAAATCATCGCTGACCGGATTTGCCGATAAATTGAAGACCTATAACAATATGCCGATTGGTTTGATGCCGTCGTATAAGATAAATTTAGTTGAAAGCTCTCTAACGAATAAAGGACCAATTTACAATATAATTGCCTGAAATGGATACTAAAAAGATATTGAGAATTTCATTTTTGCTTGTCATTCTCGGCTTTATTTTATTCATCCCAAACTTAGGTTTGGTGCATTTATTTGATTGGGACGAAATCAACTTTGCTGAAGCTGCTCGCGAAATGCTCGTGACGGGTGACTATCTCAAGGTCCGAATAGATTTCGAGCCATTCCACGAAAAGCCCCCTCTTTTTATATGGATGCAAGCTCTTTCGATGCACATCTTCGGCATAAACGAATTTGCTGCTCGATTGCCCAACGCTTTGATTGGCATCATCACAATTCAAGTGCTATTTCACACCGGCAGAAAATTATTTGACGTGAAATTTGGCTTGATTTGGGTTGGGGCTTTTGTAGGCTCACTGCTGCCTCATTTCTATTTCAAAACTGCAATTATTGACCCGACTTTCAATTTGTTGATATATCTCTCAATCTACTACCTGTTCAAACTTAGCAAAAATGAATTGGAAAAGAGCGAATTCAAGCCAATGGATTTGTTCTTTGCAGGATTATTCTGCTCATTAGGAATGTTGACAAAAGGTCCCGTAGCTTATTTGCTCATTGTACTGACTTGGGCAGGCGTCTTTTTCATTTACCGCAAACAAGCAAAATTTCCAATAAAAAAGTTGTTGTTTTTCACACTTTATGCCTCAATTTTGCCCTTAATTTGGTATTCATTGCTTATTATGCAATCAGGCAGTGCATTATTGGAAGATTTTATCGCATATCACATCCGTTTGCTGACAACAGGGGAAGCCGGGCATTCGGGACCTATTTACTATCATTTTGTGATTTTGCTCTTGGGATGCTTTCCGGCTTCGGTGCTGATATTCAGGTCTTTCCGCAAACAATCGGATGATTCGCAGTTGCAAAATTTATTCAAAATATGGAATTTTGTTCTGCTCGCGGTTGTGCTCATAATTTTTTCAATCGTAAAAACCAAAATTGTGCATTATTCATCCTTGGCGTATTTCCCGATTACATTTTTAGCAGCATATTCTGTGTATTCAATTGTTTATCGCGAAATCGGCTGGAAATGGACTACGACTGTAATGTTAGCTTTGATTGGCATTGTCTATTCGGCACTTTTTGTACTTTTCCCACTTGCATTAATCAATGTAGAAATGATTTTGCCAAAGATAACTGACGAAATGACATACGAAGTGCTGAGTTCGCCCGTTCATTGGGGAGGATTCGAATATATCGTAGGTATAGTATTTTTTGTGGGACTTTGCATTTCGCTTGTATTAGTATTTATGCGTAAGTATTTGCCCTCATTTGTCGCCCTGACAGCTACTATCGCAGTTACTATAACGCTATTTCTGCCACTCGTTGCTCCGAAAATCGAACAATACACACAAGCTGCTCCGATTGAATTTTTTGGCTACCTTGCCCAAGATGATGTTTACTTGCATACTCTGGGATATAAGTCATACGTGCCATATTATTATGGTGCAAAGAAATACGAACGCTCACGCTATTATTTGGGGATGTCAGGCAAGGAATATGAACAATTTTTGCTCGAAGGTGATATCCAGAGCGATGCGTATTTCTCGGCAAAGATGACAGCTGCCGACAATTTTGCAAATCAATACCCTGAATTAATCGAGTTATATCGCAAAAATGGCTTCGTCTTTTTCAAACGAGAGCGAATTCAATGACATTTGAAATGGTCGAAACCCTGCAAACATGAATTGCAATAATGAAGTGATTTGCAGGCGGTCGATCCAAATTCGCTTATGATTTTTGTATCGTCCGAATCGCAAAATGGGCAAATTATCGCCATAGGGACTTTGATAATATTAAACAAATCGGAACTTTCAAATTCATAAGTCTTATTTTGAGGCGGAGCGATTCCCGATTCTTTCAGTTTCAGCTTCGTTTCGTCGCTCATCCAATCGGTTGTCCAAGCCGGCGAAAGTCTCGTTTTGATAATTAAATTGCTAATTCCTTCCGATTCGAGCACTTTTTTGATTTCATTATGAATCCAACCCATCGCCGGGCATCCGGAATAAGTCGGCGTAATAACGATTTTCACTTGAGTATCGCTAACAATAACCTCTCGAACCATTCCCATTTCAATTACGCTAACAGCAGGAATTTCAGGGTCTTTGACCTCTTGGAGTATCTCCAAAATTTCGTCTTTTGTTATTGCTGCTACACTCATGATATTACCATTTCGCATCGGGATAGAGCCGACGCAGGTATTGCATATCCGACAAAATATGTCCCAAATTTTCTGTGTGATAGCCTTTTCTGCCGCCGGATTGCATGAACAAATCTATTGACGGAACTTCGAGCGTTGCCTTTGCGAGCAATTGCGAAACTGATTCGTACCATTTTGCTTTCAAACCGCTTAAATCGGGAATAATTCCTTCCGATTTGAGCAATTCGTCGTCGGCGTCAGTTTCGCATAATTCGCCTGTGTACATCCACAGAAATTCTACAGCTTCGGCAATTCGCTTATGGCTTTCTTCAGTGCCGTCACCGAGTCTGAGCATCCATTCCGACGAGTGACGTAAATGATATTTCGCTTCTTTGACAGATTTTTCGGCGATGCCTCTAATTTGCTCATCGGTACTTTTCGATAATGCTTCCATCAAAAAATAATCATAAACATCGAAGAAAAATTGGCGGGCGATTGCATAGGCAAAATCATCGGTGTTTTGCTCGCACAGCAGTGCATTTCGGAATTCTTTTTCGGTTCGCAAGTATGCCAAATCATCTTCAGTGCGGTTTGAATTTTCCAATTCTGCTGCATATTTCAAAAATAAAACGGATTGACCAAGCAAATCGAGTGCAATATTCGACATAGCAATATCTTCCTCGAGTATAGGAGCGGTGCTACACCATTCTGCAAGGCGATGCCCGAGAATCAGTCTATCGTCAGCGTGTTTTATCGCAAAATTGAACAAGGCTTTTTTCGTAGCATCAATGGACATCAACGTTGACTCCTTTGGGGATTTTGTAGAATTGTGGGTGGCGATAAACCTTGTCATCAATCGAATCGAAAAAGGCTTCATTATCCTGTGGAGCTGTTGCCGTAATCAATTCAGACGGAGTAACCCAAATGCTGACGGGTTTGTCTCGGCGAGCGTAAACGTCGCGCGCATTTTGAATTGCCAATTCGGCATCAGGGGCATGTACATTGCCTACGTGCTCGTGCGGTTTGCCTGTCTTCAGTTGTATGAAAACTTCCCAAAGTTTCCATTGTGTGTCGTTGCTCATTTTTTACCTGTTTTTAATTATTTTTTACTCGATAGTTTCTTTTACGTGTCATTGTCGGATTTATTACTTTGGGGAATATCGAATTAATACAACACTAACATATTTGATTCGACGTAATTAATTGTAATGATTGACTAATTAATAAAATAATGGAAAAAATTATGGATGACAAAGCAAAACTCGAGGAATTTGAAGCTCGAATTAATGCAGGCGAGAAAATCGAACCCAAAGATTGGATGCCGGAAGAATACCGCAAAAATCTGATTCGGATGATTTCTCAACACGCTCACAGTGAGATTGTCGGGATGCTTCCCGAAGGAAATTGGCTGACACGTGCTCCCAGTTTGCGCCGAAAACTTGTGTTGCTTGCCAAAATCCAAGACGAAGCCGGACATGGGCTCTACCTATACAACGCTGCCGAAACTCTCGGAATCTCGCGTGAGGAATTGCTCGATAATTTGCATACCGGCAAAGCCAAATATTCCAGCATTTTTAATTACCCAACGCACACTTGGGCAGACATTGGCGCTATCGGATGGTTGGTGGACGGTGCAGCGATGGTCAATCAAGTCAGTTTGATGCGGACTTCGTACGGACCGTACGCTCGAGCAATGGTGCGAATTTGCAAGGAAGAGGCTTTCCACAATCGCCAAGGTTACGAACTAATCGCTGAATTATGTGCCGGAACGCAGGAGCAAAAGCAAATGGCTCAAGATGCGCTAAATCGTTGGTGGGGACCCTCACTTCAGATGTTCGGACCCGACGACAAGCACTCAGTCCATAGCGAGCAATCCTTGCGTTGGAAAATCAAAGCCGAAAGCAATGAATCGCTGCGACAAAAATTCATAAATATGACCGTGCCTCAAGCGGAAGCTCGCGGATTGACAATTCCCGATCCGGAACTCGTATTTCATCCAGAAACCAAGACTTACAGCTACGGACCAATCAATTGGGATGAATTTTTCAATGTAATCAAAGGCAATGGATTTTTGAATAAGCAACGCCTCAAAACCCGAAACGAAGCCCACGACCGAGGTCATTGGGTGCGTCAAGCCGCCGAAGCATACGCCCAAAAGCATATGCAGTAGGGGGAATTACTGTCTTTCTCCCTCTCCTTTGGAGAGGGCCGGGGTGAGGTGATTTGCTGTCTCGTCCCAATAAAACATTGCCAAACATAGCCCACGAATTTATTCGTGGGTATTTTTTTATATACCGCGGCAATCGCTCCCTGAGCTTATCTAAGGGTACAATGACGAGCGCCAGCAGGCGGGGCGGATTGACTTGTCTTTTCCCGCGGTTAAAACCGTGGGCTATGTTTCTCCTCTTTTTTCTTCTAAAAATTTATATCATTTTCCAATTATTTTTTTATTTTTGTTACAGTATTTTTTCAAGTAACATTTGAAATTAGGAGATAATCATGGCTACTCAGACCGAAGAAGAATGTTGTCCGGAATTCAAACCCGAACCTTGGGATGACAAAATTATCGAATGGGACAACAAGCGATTTATCAAAGACCACGTTTTCACTTTCATGTACATGCCCGTCAATTTTGGCTCAGTAATGAAAAGGCTCGACGAAAAAGTCCGAAAGAACGGTGCAACAATCTCTGACAATCTGTGTCTCTCAGACCACACTTCAAGATGGAATATGGAAGTATATCTCGAAGTTGACCGCGAAATCCCCGAAGCAGAAAATGTGACATTAAGCGGTAAATATTACAGCAAAGTTTACGAAGGTCCGTACAAGGACACCGGAAAATGGGCGGCAGACTTTGAAAACATCGCTAAATCCAAGGGTTTCAATGCCCATAAAATGTTCATGTGGTACACTACTTGCCCCAAATGTGCCAAAAAATTTGGCAAAAACTACGTCGCATTTATGACACAAGCGGAGTAGAAGAGATAGGTGAATCGTCCCGTCAGGTGTTACACCTGACGGAACAAATTATTTAAAAGCACAATTGCACATAAAATTTTTTCAAAACACGACGAAATTACAGAATTTTATGAAGAATTTTATAATTTTGTAGAATGAAAATTGAAAAAATTCTAAAGAGATTGCTTGCCGGTACACATAACGTCAAATTTGGCGAGATGTTATATTTACTTGAAGCATTTGGATTTGAATTGGACAGAACAAAGGGAAGCCATCACATTTTCAAGCATGTAGGAATAAATGAGATTGTAAACATACAAAACGTGAATGGAGAAGTTAAATCTTACCAAGTAAAACAAGTTTTAACTATAATTGAAAGAAATTCGTTAACTTATAAGTGAAATTATGAAAGATTATCATATAAATATATTTTATAGCGAAGAAGACGGTGGTTATATAGCAGACATACCGGACTTGGCTTATTGCTCTGCATTTGGAGTGACACCGGAAGCAGCACTTCATGAGGTGTTGGAAGCAAAAGAAATATGGCTTGAAACCGCACAAGCCGCCAATAAAAAAATCCCGAAGCCACATTACAAGCCTCTTCTATACCAGATAGCGATGTCTTAAGTTGTTAACCAACCCCGTCAGCAGTGACACCTGACAGAACGGAATAAATTAAAAAGGATTTGGAATCTCGAGTTGTTTGCAGATTTCTTTACAAGTATTGTTTTTTAGCTCGTTATGTCTAGGGACGGCAGTTTTAAAATCATTATTCAGATTCTTAAATATTGAATGTTTAGCTCCCTCTCTATAGAGAATACAATTAAACCTATTGAGATATTTAATGAAATCATTCCTTTTCATACGAGTATTATAAGCTCGTCTGAAATTTTGTCAGTTGTGCTATCTTCAAGCTCAGACTCTTCTCTATCTACCTCAAGCATAAGACCGAGGGCATCCAAAACATTTTCCCGTGCTTCTTGCTTAGTCTCACCTTCAGAAATCACGCCTCTCATTTCTTTAATATATGCTGTATAGCCACCTTCTTCGCAAGGTGTATATACAATGGTCAATTTTAATTTGTTTTCCATATTTTTTTCTTCTTTTATCTCAATATTTATACGGTTTAGCATCCAATTTCTTCTTTTTATTTATGATGGATTCCAAGGTTGATTTATAGTCCACAGACTCCTCATTTTTTAAAAGTTCATAGGCAATAATATCCTGAATATCCTCGATGTATTCCAAAGTAATTTTCTTTGACGATTTCAAAGGAAGCAACAAATGGGTTTTTGCACCATTCTGGTCGGTTATAAAACTAATATCAGGCATAAGAATCCTTTCAATTTAAGAAATACTAAATCATCAAACGATATATCATATAAGATATTTCACATAGATTTTCTTATTAGTCTGAACTTTCCAGACTCCACCCTCTTTACATCGGGATATTGCCGTGCTTACGCGGTGGGTTTTTGTCCACTTTATTTTCGAGTAAGCTGAATGCTTCGATTAGCATTTGGCGCGTATGTTTGGGCTCGATTATGTCGTCAATATAGCCGTATGATGCGGAAATGTAAGGATTTGCGAAGCGTTCGTTGTATTCGTCAATTAATTCGGCTTCGCGAACGGATGGCTCGGGCGAACTTTCGATTTCCTTTTTGAAAATTATTTCCACTGCTCCTTTGGCGCCCATCACGGCTAATTCAGCGGAGGGCCACGCATAGTTCAGGTCGCCCCGAATATGCTTGCTGCTCATAACGTCATATGCACCGCCGTACGCTTTGCGAGTGATGACGGTCACTTTAGGCACGGTGGCTTCGCAATATGAATATAGCAACTTGGCGCCGTTTGTGATGATGCCTCGCCACTCTTGGTCGGAACCGGGCAAAAATCCCGGGACGTCTTCTAATGTCAGCAATGGAATGTTGAATGAATCGCAAAAGCGGATAAATCTGGCAGCTTTTTTGGAGGCATCTATATCGAGCACTCCGGCAAGAACGGCGGGCTGGTTTGCTACTACACCGATTGAGCGACCGCCAAGCCTGATGAAGCCGACCAATATATTTTGGGCATAGTCTTTATGGACTTCAAAAAATTCGTGCTTATCGGCAATAATTTTGATGATGTCCTTCATGTCGTAGGGCTGATTTGGATTTGCCGGAACGATGTAGTTCAGTTCTTCATCTGCACGGTTTACGGGGTCATTGTTCGGCACAAATGGCGGTTCTTCGGCATTGTTAGACGGCAAATATGTGAGTAGCTGGCGGACGATTTCGATTGCTTCAACGTCATTTTCAGCTACAAAATGCGCCACACCGCTTTTTGAAGCATGTGTTTCCGCACCGCCCAAAGCTTCGGAACTCAAATCTTCGTGCGTCACTGTTTTGACTACTTTGGGTCCGGTAACGAACATGTAGGAAGTGTGCTTGACCATGATGACGAAATCGGTAATTGCGGGAGAATAAACCGCACCTCCGGCGCATGGTCCCATTATGAGCGAAATTTGCGGTACAACGCCCGATGCCATTGTGTTGCGGAGGAAAATTTCGGCATATGCACCAAGCGAAATCACTCCTTCTTGGACGCGAGCACCACCCGAATCATTCAATCCGATGACGGGAGCGCCGGTTTTGAGCGCCATATCCATTATTTTGCATATTTTTTTGCCGTGCATTTCGGCAAGGCTGCCACCCAAAACTGTGAAATCTTGCGAAAAAAGATATACTTTTTTGCCAAGAACTTCAGCAAATCCTGTCACCACACCATCGCCCAATGGGACAGTCTTGTCGAGCCCCAACTGAGTGGCGTGATGATGCACGAGCATATCCATTTCGCGAAAAGTGCCGTTATCGCATAGCAAATCCACTCGTTCCCGAGCCGTAAGTTTGCCTTTTGCATGTTGCGAATCAATCCGAGCGTCACCGCCGGCTTTCATGGCAATGCTTTTCAGTTTGTACATTTTAGCGATTTTTTCTTCGATTTTCTGCTTATTTTCTTGGTCTGTCATATTTATATCTTATTAATATCAAACATAGTTCCGATTCCGAATAATAATTTAGGGTCGAAATACTTTTTAATTTCAATCATATCGTCAACGGTTTTATCGCCGTACATTTTTCGTAAATACTTTTTCTTGAGCTTCCCGATTCCGTGCTCTGCCGATACAGTCCCCGAAAGTGCGAGAGTTTTGTCTATGCACCTATCGTAAATTTGGAGTGCGAGTGCGTATTCTTCGTCATTTTGGCAAAATATATTCGCATGCAAGTGGCTATTACCAATATGCCCGAAAATAACGTATTGCAAGGGCAAATTGCCAAAAACTTCCGAATAAAAGCGGAATAATTCGGGGAAATGCTCGATTGGCACTGCTGTATCGAGCCCAACTTTCTTTTGGCTGTTCTCGGTCAAATTTTCGTAAACTTGGAGTGGCAATTCATGTCGGAATTCTGCCATCTCCTTGTGTTCTTTGTCACTTAGGGCAATCCAAGTATCGTCGCTTAAGCCCGTATAATTTTGAATCATCGCGTACCATTCGCCCATTATTTCGTCCTCGTTGGGAGTCGAATATTCTTGCTCGAACCAAATTCCGGCAATTGCTTTTTCGGGAATTTGCGGAAATTTTGGGCGAAGCAAATTTAGCGATGGATTGTCGAAATATTCAATTAATCTCGCAGAAATTGTTTTGACAGATTCGGGATTGGATTTGTTGTTAATCAAGCTCATGTCACGAATTTCGATTACGAAATCGAGCAATTTATCTGCATCATCGAAAAATACGATTCCACCGATGATTGATTCCGGTAAGGGCAAAACTTTGAGCGTAATTTCGGCGATTGCGGCAATTGTGCCTTCATTTCCGATGAATAAATCAATTGCGTCCATATTTTCATGTGCAAAATATCCCGTGGCATTTTTAGTAGCGGGCATTTTGTAAACAGGCAATTGCAATTCGTACTTTTTGCCACTTTCGGAACTTAGGGATAATTTGTATGAATCAGCAAAAATTTCACCACGATTGAGTGAAATTATTTCGCCATCGGGCAAAATTAATTTTAATCCCAAGATATGCTCGCGAATCGCGCCGTACTTGAATGTGCGCGAACCTGATGCGTTTGTGGCAACATTTCCCCCAATAAATGAATTCATTTCGGTTGGATTGGGAGCCAAAAAGTAGCCTTGTGGTCGGAGAAAATCGTCCAATTCATTCAAAGTGACTCCCGCTTGTACTGTGACTTTGCCATTACCGAAAACTGAAATTCCTTTCATTAATTCTGTCGAAATTACTGCTCCGCCATTCGGTACTCTCGAACCTGTGATGCCAGTTCCGGCACCGGAAAATGTCATTGGAATGTTTTGGTCAAAGCAACTTTTTATAGCTTGACGCAATTCGTCAAAATCCTCAGGAATATAGACTATATCTGCATTGCCGTGCATATTCGACGAATCGAATGTGTAGGGATGAATTGTATCTGTTTCAGTTTTGATAATCATTATACTGCTCTAATCCTTCCACGATTCCGGGTCTATGCCCAATTCTGTTTCCGCTAATCGAATCAAATCCTCGAGTTCCAAGAACCAATCTGTTTGCGTATGCGGCTTCAGCGGTTCATCGTAATATGCCATGATATATCCCGCAGATTCTTCGTCCTTGATATATGAGACGTAGTTCAATCCGGGTTTCTTGAAAATATCTGCTATTTGGGCGAATTTTTTCATGAGGGTTCAATTTCGATTAATATTGTATCTTTGTCAACGGTGCTGCCTTCTTGCACTTTCAGCGATACTACTTTTCCGGCAATCGTTGATTTCAGCACGTTTTCCATTTTCATAGCTTCAACGATTAGCAACTTTTCTCCGGGAACGACGGTCATGCCTTCTTCTACGAAGATTTTGATGATTAATCCGGGCATTGGCGCCTTGACTATTCCTGCTCCCGTTCCGGATGATTTGCCCGATTGGCGGATGAATTTTTCGACTAAATATGTGGTCGAATCAGTCACGTCAACTTTGTAGTCCATGCCGTTTAAGCTGATAGTAATGGTATTGCGGTCATTCACGAATAGCTCTACTTGGTAGATTTTGCTATTTACGATGAATGAAAAAACGTTGTCGGAAAACTTCTTGAGCAATTCAACTTCGTATTGCTTATCGTTAATGATTACCGATTTGTGGCAATCAGTTTCGCAATGTGCTTTGTATTCGTTGTTGTTTATTTTGAGTACTAAATTTTCCATTTTCTCATTTGATTTTCGTTAAACTAAACGGCGCAAGTATAAATTTTTCTCTTTCCATTTACTAATTTTCGGCTGTGTATCGGTGGCACGATTTGAATTTTGGGTCATTTTCCAACCCCAAGTAGCAATTGCGGCAACGATTTCTTCGTGTTCGTTTTTCATGCGGTTCAGCGATTCAAAATCGAAAGAATGTTCGATGAATCCTGTGTCGAAATATCCGTAGCGAAATTCCGGATGTTGCATTACTGCGAGCAGAAACGGAATTATCGTCCGGACACCTTTGATTTTGTAATTCCGCAAAGCCATTTCCATACGATTAATCGCTTCGATTCTGTCGCGACCGTAAGTAATCAGCTTGGCTAGCATCGGGTCGAAATGTATCGTCACTTCCGAGCCGGTTTCGACGCCCGAATCAACACGCACGCCGTATCCGGCAGGTTGGCGATAGTATGAAATTTTGCCTGTGTCGGGCAAAAATCCGTTGAAGGAATCTTCAGCGTAAATCCTACATTCTAAGGCATGACCGTTAAGCTTAATATCTTCCTGCTTGTAGGATAAGACTTCGCCGTATGCAATTTTGATTTGCTCTTTTACAAGGTTAATTCCTGTCACCAATTCGGTCACGGGATGCTCCACTTGCAAACGCGTATTCATTTCGAGGAAGTAATAATTTTTGTTCCTGTCAAGCAAAAATTCGATGGTTCCTGCATTTGCATAATTACATGCTTTAGCTGCTTCAACTGCCACTTTGCCCATTTCTTCACGAAGTTCGGGCGTCAGTACAGTCGAAGTTGCTTCTTCGATAACTTTCTGGTGGCGACGTTGGATAGAGCAATCGCGTTCGCCGAGATGTATGTAGTTGCCATGCTCGTCGGCAAGCACTTGAATTTCGATATGCTTAGGGTTTTCGATATATTTTTCGATATAAACCGATTCGTCGCCAAATGCCTTCATAGCTTCGCGTTTGGCAGCTTCCAATGATGGCACCAAGTCGCTTGATTCAAATACTTTGCGCATACCTTTGCCGCCGCCACCTGCTGCTGCTTTGAGCAAGATTGGAAAGCCGATTTCTGTAGCTATTTCAATGGCGCGGTCGGTATCGGTGATTTTTTCTTTCGTGCCGGGAACAATTGGAACTCCGGCGTTGAACATCAGTTCGCGAGCGCGGGTTTTGTTGCCCATCATTTCGATCGAAGTATGCGATGGACCGATGAATTTAAGCCCTGCATCTGTAACAGCTTTGGCAAATTCAGCGCGTTCGGACAAAAATCCGTATCCTGGATGAATGGCTTCAGCATCGGAATTCTTTGCTATTTCGATTATTTGAGCCATGTCGAGATAGGCATCTTTGGGGGTCTCACCCTCGACGCGATAAGCATAATCCGCATAATTTACAAATTGAGCCGTGCGGTCAATTTCGTGATATATTGCGACGGTTTCGATTCCCATTTCGCGGGATGAACGCATTATTCGGACCGCTATTTCGCCACGGTTGGCAATCAGTATTCGTTTGAACATCAATTTTTCTTAAATTAATAATAACAATTTGAGACGATAAGAGTGCTTTTTGATTTAAAATTTCTCAAATTTCTAACACACATGCTGAAAACTTGAATACAATGTCTTGATTGAAACGTTGCCGAGCATCCTGTCCTTGTATTCATCTTTGATTTTTTGTGCTGCGTTGCTCAACTCTTCTGTCTTGATTCCTGCCGAGCACGAATTCCAAGCTTCCAAAAATGCGGCTAATTGGTCGGCTGCCCGAATGCACTCGCCGTCATGTGGATTGAAGCGGTCTTCGTTGTATTTTTGATTCAAATCATCTATTGAAATATTATCGAGTTCGACTTTGCCGTTAAGATGAATCTTATTTTTGAATTCGTCAAGCACGTAATATTTGATTTCTTCCATCCATTTTTTTTCGATTAAGGGGAATATTTCCTTTTCGGCGAGACTCATTTCCAATTCTTTGATTAGATTGTCAAATTCGTCCGACGAGCGTTTCACTGGCGAAATGATGTCACGCGTGACGGCTTCGGGCAAATCGTGGAAGAGCCCTCCGAAAAAGCTGTTGTAAAGCCTTTGCGGACATGCGTTATTCTCGCGCGCAAAGAAATATGCTATCGTTGCAACTAAAAGCGTATGCCCCAAAACTGCTGTTTTCGGCACTCGCGGGACTTGCGCCCAACGGATTTGGAATCGCAATTGTCCGCATAAATCTACAAAATTTGAAATTGTATGCTTGTTAGTTAGCCTCTGAATTCCGATTAAATCATTGAAATTGGCGATACTGTTCAAAAGTTCGGTTTCAATTCGGATGTTTTGATAATTAAAAGGATTGGATTGCTTGATTATCTGGAATTCCCAATAGCTTGCATAAATATGTGCTGCATCGAGTACTCGCATACTGATTTCGTTCGGGTCTGATTCTGTGAACAAAAAATCGGAAATTTCGTCGAGCAAAATCTTACTTTCGATTTTTGGCTCTAATTGCGTATAGACGTATTGGTTCAGCTTCTCGAAAACTTTTTTGTTCTTTTTGACTTCGCGATAAATCGGGGATTTGATGTCGCTTATGACGATTCGCCTGATTAGCTCGTAGATTCCGAATTTGATGATTTTTTGCCAATCAATTTTGGCGCCGTTTGATTCTTCGTATTTAGCAAGGCAATATGCTATAATCATTTTGTGGGCGTGTTTGTCCATTTCGATCAAATCCATTGCCCGAATTCTATCGTTCCAGCGTTGGATATGAAATCCTCTGAACAATTCATTTAAAAGGGAAAAATTTACAATCATTTAGAACTCCTATTTTTTGGATTTCAAGAGCATATTCTTAATAGAGTCGCTGCTGCGTCTTTCGTCATCTTGATAATGTTGTAAGAGTTGGTCCTGTTCGAAAGAAGTTTTTGAACAGCTCCTCTCTTTTTCGGTTAATGGGATTTTCGGAGTAACACTTGATTTTAAAATATCTTTGGAATCGTTATTTTTGAGGAAATCTTCCGAAGGATACAATTCACCGGAGTATTCGCCTTTTGCTACCATCTCGAGCATATCTTTGCCATATATATCGAGTAATTTGTCATATATATCTGAGCTTGTGAACGGCTTGGAAATGAATCCGGCAGTACCTGATTTGATAGCTAATCCTAAATATTCCACATCTGATAATGTAGAAATCATTAGAACCGGAATATTTTGAGTAACAGGAATTTTTTTGAGTATTTTCAATGTCAAGTGTCCCGAAAGCTCAGGCATCAATATATCCAAGACTATTAGGTGAGGTGTGTGCTCTACTGCAAGAGCTATACCGTCAAATCCGTTGGCTGCTAGGAACGTTTTTTTGAATCCATAGCTTTGCAAAGTCTTAGATATAACTCTTTGCATCCATGTGTCATCATCTATTACCAGAGCAGAATACTCAGTCATATGAATTTTCCTTGTTGAATTGGATTTTTAATAGACCATGAATTTTTCAAATTCTCGAATCCTAAAATACCTTCGGGAAAATGAATTATGTGCTCATCTTCAATCTCGATGTCGCCGAATTGCAAAGTTGTAAGCTTCTTCATATTTTCAATTTATTTCGCAATTTATTATTTGTCATACTCTTAAAATTAACAAAGATTTCTGAAATTAAAAAATATATGTACAAATATCGTGCTAATTTTCAATTTCTTGATTATTTTCATCTCCGTCAGCATGTCTCCCGATAGCGAACCTTGTTTATGTTCGCCCTTTATTTTCAAAATACTTTACTAATATACTAATATATCGTACTATTGACTCGTTTCTTGATTTTTTTTTGAGAAAAATGAGAATAAAAGCGAAATAAGTAAAATCAATGAAAAAGTAATAGGTAAATAATCTCTGTATCGTACGAAAAATGTGAGATTGTCCATCAAGGGCAATTGCTCGACTGATGCTATTCGAGTGTATTGAGGCATAATTGAAATCGAGCTGCCCGTTGGGGTTATGAAGCCGGACACGCCACTATTTGCACAACGCGCCAAATACCGGCGATTTTCGATTGCGCGCAAAGCTGCAATTATATAATGTTGCTCAGGTCCCGGAGTGTAATCATACCAAGCATCGTTTGTGATTACTGACATAACATGTGCACCCTTTGCAGTAAAATTAGCGACAAAAGACGGGTAGATTGATTCGATGCAAATAATTGGTGCAATTTGAAAATTTAACTTTTCTGTTTCGACAAGAAAATTTCTTTGTTCCAATCCACGTCCCCAAGAAGATATTCCAACTCCCCATTCAAACCACGACCGCATAAAAATCAAATGTTCGGCATAGGGCATTCGCTCGGCAAATGGTGTCAACCTCATTTTCCGATAAGTTTGCGGTTCGGACGAATGCACAGGGTTGACAAGCATTGCCGAATTATATGATTCGTATATCTGAGTCGAATCCCAAGGATAAACTCTTGCAGTTGGAGGGGCATTGAGGCTATCTTCAAAAAAACTTATTTCTGCAAATCCCATCATCAAAGGCACACCTATAGATAGAACTCTCTCGTAAAACAGGTAATATTCGTAAATATTTTCTACATTTGTATGCTTGGGGTAGGATGTTTCACTCCAAATGAACAAATCGGGCTTGCCACTGACGGCTCTAACCGAATCTTCAAGGGCAAAATGCATCATCACTTGATTATCAACTCCACCTTCCCATTTTCTCCATGGATTAATGTTTGGTTGGACAACTCCAATTTTTGCCGAAGGATATTCTAGTTTGAGTTTGTCGTGACTGTATTCAGACTTTGCCCATATTCCGTAAATCATTGGGAAAATTATAAGCGATGCTAATAAAATATATGCTTTCCGAATGAATTTGCCATTTACCGACCCAATTTGACTTCTTTTCCTATATTCGAGTATAATTCGTAAAATTAGAACATTCGCCGAAACTACCAAAAACGACGAGCCCCAGATTCCGGTAATATCAATAAATTGAATCCAAATTGAATTGTAATATTGCGTATTGCCATAGGTCAGCCAAGGATATGAAAATTCGCCCAAGGAATGTGCCCACTCAAAAGCTACCCAAATGAATGGGAATAGATTGAGCGCTACTGTGGCAGAATATCGGCGTTTGAATATATTGAAAATAATAAATGGAATCATGAAGAAAAATGGATGTGCTATCGCGAGTGCAATTGCAGATGCAGTCAGATAAGGGTCAGTATCAGCTTGCCAACTGCCTATCCACCAATTTGTTCCGGCATGATATATGAAAAATGTAAGATATAGCTTCAAGAACATGCGGTTCGGGTGCGATTCCGAAGCGAAAATGAACAAAATTGGGATAAATGCCACAAAAGCCAACATAAAAAATGGCAATGGTGGAAATGAGAGTGCAAGCAAAATTCCGCTAATTAGGGATAGAAATGTATTTTGAAACTTTTTCACGTTTTAAGTTTTTATAATATTGTTTGATAATAAACGATTAACAAATTTAACGATGAATTTTGAATAAATAATTAAGATTTGACAGAAACCGAGATGATTTTTAAAAAAACTTTGCTTTTTTTACTGACTTTTTGCTTTGCTATCCCAATTTATGGAATTGAACTGCCACACCCCAAACCGCTAATGAGAAAACTCGAATTTGCAAAAGAGAGGGAAAGTGAGGGTGGTGAACTGAGAGAACGCAGAATAGAGGCGATTAAGCAATCTGAAAAAATGCGGCACGAACTATACGGGAAATCTCCCGAGTTGATGGCTGCACAACCCGAATGGAAATGTATCGGACCTTTTACTATTTCGGGTAGAATCCGTTCGATAGTAGCTCACCCTACAAATCCCGGGCAAATCTATATTGGAGCAGCAGCAGGTGGCGTTTGGAAAACTCATGATAACGGAG
The DNA here is from genome assembly GCA_002839825.1 of Ignavibacteriae bacterium HGW-Ignavibacteriae-1. Taxonomy (GTDB): domain Bacteria; phylum Bacteroidota; class Ignavibacteria; order Kapaibacteriales; family UBA2268; genus PGYU01. The sequence continues at coordinate 85,889 of PGYU01000002.1, forward strand.
TGCATTGGACTCCATTGTTCGATTTCGAGAATTCCATTGCATTTGGCTCATTGGCTCTTGACCCGTTTGACCCCGAGATTATTTACGCTGCCACAGGCGAAATGATTATCGGCGGCGGTATTCCTTATCTGGGTTCGGGAGTTTATCGTTCATCAAATGGCGGTAAAAACTGGGATTTGATTGGACTTCCCGATGTGGGAGCTTTCTCAAAGATTTACGTTCATCCTTCAGACCCTAATATAATAGTAGCCGGTGGTGCCGAAAGCAACGGCGGGCTTTATCTTTCCACAGATATGGGCAAGAATTGGAATCGCAAAATTACAGGAAATATTACAGATATTTCGCTCAATCCTACCAATAAAAATGAAATGTTCATCGCTATCAATGGAGATGGAATCTATCATACAGGAAATATGGGCGAAAATTGGACGAAAAAATCATCAGGCATCACAAATATCGGCGGGCGGATTTCGGTTCAAGCTTCGGCATCAAATTTTTCGATTGCATATGCTCTTGTGGAACGAAGCAATTCCCGTGCAGCAATCTTCAAGACGACCGATAGAGGCAATGAATGGATTATGGTTCACGACGGCGACCATTCATTTTTCAGAGGGCAGGGTTTTTATAATAATTATTTAGCTGTGCATCCTACAAATCCAAACATAGTTCTCGCAGGTGGAATTAATTTATGGAGAACCGCAAACGGCGGTGACTCTTGGTCATCTGTCTCTGAAAATACTCAAAACGAACGGATGCACGTTGACAATCATCATGCAGCTTTTTCGCCCATCAATCCTAACATTGTTTATAATGCTACCGACGGCGGAATATATATGAGCTTCGATGCCGGAGTTTCATGGAAAGACATCAATTCGAATTTGGCGATTACTCAATTTTATGCAATTTCTACCGATTTGACGCAGCCGTACAGAAATTACGGCGGCACACAAGACAATGGTACTGTCGGCAATAGAAATGACGAATGGAATAAATTCGTTTCGGGCGACGGATTTGACTCCTTTCTCCATCCCGATGAGGCAAATATTTTATTTGGAGAATTATATTACGGTCAAATTTTTAAATACAAATTCAATACTTCAGGTCAAAATGACTTAACTTTTCTGTATGAAAATATTCCTGCACAAGATTCGGGTATTTGGCATGCACCATTTTTGTTAGATAAAAAATTCAGAAGAATATTCGTGGGAATGCACGCTATTTATGTTTCGTATGATTTTGGCGATACTTTTTTCCCGATTTCCCAACGCAGCACTCACCAACATACTGCAATCGCATATTCCGAGCTTGATGCAAAAATATTATTAACAGGAAACCGAATCGGTCAAATTTTTCGGTCGAGCGATTCCGGTAAAGATTGGGAGCAAGTTAACGCTTCGCCAATGCCGAGACGCACGGTAACCGAAATAAAGTTTTCAAAAAAGGACAGGGAAACGGCTTATGCTACATTCTCGGGATACGGCAAACCACATTTATTCAAGACTACAGATTTGGGCACATCTTGGTTTGATATTGGCTCCAATTTGCCGGACGTCCCGGTGAACGATATTGAATTTCACCCAAATAATGAAAATATTTTATTTGTCGCCACTGATATTGGAGTTTATGCAAGTTACGACGGTGGGGCTGTGTGGTTTCCGTATGGACATTCATTATCTCGAAGCCCTGTGGTTGATTTGTTGATTCATGATAACACCGCAATATTTCCGCAGATGAAGCTTCGAGCCGGCACTCACGGACGTTCGATATGGGAAGCCGATATAGTGGAAATGCCCCAATTAGCTACTGAAATTACTTCTCCGGCTGGTGGCGAGAATCTAATCGGGACAACTGATTTTCGAATTTCATGGTCGGGATTTCGGTCGCCAATTGATATTTTGGTTCGATTTGGCGAAGACCAAGAATGGACTGTGCTCGCAAGTGGAGTTCCCGGGAACTCCTTTGTATGGACTGTGCCGGATTTAGATGCATTGACTGCGAGAATTTCGATTAGAAGCTCAATTGATGACGCATCGAGAATTTCAAATTCTTTCAGCATCAAAAAATTGGAAAAAGGTGCTCTTTTGCGAACCGGCAATGTATCAATCGCAAGCTATGGAATTGTGCATGACGGCGAAAATTCACTATGGGCAACAGATTTCGCCGGCAACCAAGTGCATAAGATAAATCTCGCGGACTTCACAATCACGAAATCGCTAACTTTGCCATATTCGGAATTTTATACAGATATTACAATCAACGAATCGAAAGACGTACTGTATCTGCATCGCCTCAACGAATCAAGCGGCAACGGAGGCAAAATTATCACAATTGACACAAACGGCAATTTTATTCGCGAATTTGCAACTCCCGCAACGAGCTATCCGATTGGTCTTGCGTATAGCGATGGTGATTTATATGTTGCGGAGCGTGATGTAAATAGGCGGATTTTCCGTATTGATGCCCAAACGGCTGCAGTCAAAAATTCATTCAAAAATCCTTTCGATGTTACATTCGGTCCGCGTGGGCTGACATTTTATGAGGGAAATTTATACCAAGTTTCAACACTTTTTATTGCTAATGCTTTGAATCGTGCTTCGGCAATAGTCTTTTCGCCATCCTCGCCGTCCGAAATCATTTCGGATATTCCGCTTTCAACTTCACGAAATTATATTAATGCTCGCGGAATTGACGTTGACCCACACGATTATTCGCTATGGGTATGCGATTTCAGCGGAAATATCTACAATATCGCAAATGATATTTTATTGACATCTGTTTCGGATAATTTTGAAAAAGATGAATTATATATTGTACCAAACCCGGCAAATGAACATTTTTCGCTGTCGTATTTGCCGAAACAAAGTGGAAATTATTCTTTCGAATTGATTGATTTGACAGGTGTTATTCAAATAAATCAAAGTAAATATTTGCAAGGAAATGAAGCCACAGAAATATTATTCCGAATATCTAAATTGAGCAAGGGCTTATATTTCGTCCGAATCAGCAGAGACGGATTGCCAATCAGGCTGGAAAAAGTAATTGTTATAAAGTAAATTTGAGTCCGAAAGCTGCCGAAAATGAGCGTGTCAGACCGTCTGCGGCATGGTCTCTTGCCAATAAGGGCAATGAGACGTCAAGATGCAAAGCTGCATAATCGGTCAAATTGTTCTTCAAGCCTGCTCTGAGATTGACTGTCGTAAGATTTTGCTCGGTGATTTCATATTTTTCGCGTTCGACATTATAACGTAGAACGTTGTTGTTTTCATTGCGATGGATTAATTGAAGTCCGCCGTAAATGGATGTTTTGTCGAAATTTATAAATTTATCAACTGAAAACATATAGTCCGCTCCTCTCCTCATTCCGGATGATTGGTTGTAGCGTAAAGCTTTTTCCTCGTTTGCCCAATCTTCGTGTAGAAATTTATTAGTAGTTTTGTCTTCTGTGTATTGGAAACCCACTCCGAAAACCCAAGTGCTGAGTCTCAAGCTGGCGCCTAACAATAGATCACTAGTTCCTAAGCCCGGTTGATAAACCATCGGCAACGAACGCCCTGCCTTTTTGCCGTTAGCTTCGCCTGATGGAAATTTGACTCCGGCAATAAACTTAATTGCGGCATCCTCGCCCAGCGAACCTGTAAATCCACCTGCGATTTTGATGTCGCCTAAGCCGGACAAACTCCCGAGATTGCCGTTAGTATAAACATAAGGGAGAATCACCGAGACATCTATATTTTCAGACCTATAATCGAAGCTAAGCAGCGTGTTGAATATTGCGGTCTTTTCGTCGCCCACACCAAAATATTGCGATAGCCCGGCTATGTATTTTTTATCTGCGGGCTGTATGTCCTTATCGTTCAACATACTACAAACTCCGGCATCACTGCAACCTTGCGATATGAGATGCGCCGGAGCGAGTAAAATAAATATGACTACAATTAGAATTTTTGACATTTATCTAATTACGTTGATTTTCTCGATATATACTTTGCCGCTTTTGATGATTTTCACAAAGTAAATCCCTTGCGGTAGTACCTGATTAGATTTATTTTTGATATCCCAAGAAATAGAATGAGTGCCGGAGCTCAACCTTTTGTCAAGTAAAGTGATTAACGATGTACCGTACAAATCGGTAACTTCGATTTTCACATCGCATAGTTTTTGAGTTGAGAATTGGATGTTCAACAATTCGCTTACGGGATTTGGGTATATTTTCAAGTCCACATTGTCGGCTAATTCATCTTCAACGGATGTGCTGACAAGCGTCACAGAAGTAACATTGTGCAAACTTAACGCCCAAAATGAGCCGCTGTTGTTGTTGATAATACTTGATGCACGCACCGAGTAATAAACTTTGCCATTGTAATCGAAATCATCGGTATAAGTCAACTCGCTCACGGGCGTCGAGTTTATTTTTTCATATAAGCCGTATTCGGAAGTGGAACGGTAAATTTCGTATCTGTTATTGCCGCTCTTATTTGGAGCATCCCAAGTGATTACCTGTTTTTCATTTTCATCCACAACTACGGAAAGACTTTGTACTTTAGGTACTTCATTCGAATACATCGTCAAAGTTGGGTCGCCCATAAGTGCCGTATGAATTTGTTTCATTCCGATTGCATAAATCACACCATTTGGATATTGACTAGTCCATACCATATTTGGTCTATATAACAATTTATTGTTGTGCGAAAGTCTAGCCGAATATCCAATTGAATGATTAGTCCCCATGTGGTGATAGAACCAATGTGGTCTGCCGGACCATGAGCAAGTCAAAGCTGAAGGATTGGAAGCAAGTGGTGCTCGAAGAATGTTGTTTTTGTTGTCCCAATCTCCAAAATAGGAGCCGAAAAGCATAGTATAAACAGAATTCACCGGAGTTTTCGAAAATTGCTCAGTAGTTCCTATCCCTCCAGCCTCGTAATATTTGCCGCCCCCACAACCATAAGCCCAAAGTGCCGAGCTTGTAGATAGTGTTGTAAACCAATCCGCTTCACGGACATTTTCGTTACCCATAAGAGATGCAATATTTCGCCAACCGCTTGATGAAAAAGATGTTTCAATATAAGGATTAGCTCCGAAATTATCGTCAATTATGCCTTTTTTTTCCAAAAGCTGTTGACCTGTTCTATATAAATGATTTTTGTTCAGATAATTTCTCAAAAGTTCAGTTTCATTTGTAATTCCGGTCTCTTCGTTGTGAAATAGAGGCATATCAAATAAGTCAACTCTGCCAACAGCCAATTCCGCAGGAATTGCCAATTCTGTAATATCAAATTTGCCGTCACCGGGAACATTTTTATTTGCTTCTCGCTGTCCGGATACTACTATGTTCACTGATTCATCCGTAAACCATTTATGTCCGGTAAGGTATCCGTAGTACGAATCTGCGGGCCAAGCTCCGCGATGGTCTCCGTGGGCATCAGGGGCTAAATCCCCCGAATATGGAACAGCAATTCTGCCTAAAAGATAAATAGTGTTAATAGCAGGATTTGCTGTATAAGCAGCAAGAATTTGATTTTTAGTAGATACCACTGCATCACCATCGAATGCTTCTGTCCGAGCTACGCTAATCATATCCACGCCCCAGCCTTCACCACGCAAATCATCTTTAAGTCTTTGGATTTCACTTTCTAATGGCGCCACCATAGTTTCGTCAACTACAAGCAATACTGTTCCATGGTCATGCTTCGCAGCAATGTTGACTCCGGCACAAACATAACCGAAGCCCATCATCTGACCTGAAGAATAGTCATTTTCTGAGCCAACTGAAACGATGAAGAGCATTGCAATTTGGTATTCATATTCCACTCCTACTTGGATGCTTTTATCTGTAAATTCAGTTACATTGCTATCAAGCGTAGCGATTGGGTTTGCACTCCAAAAATTATCTTTCACTAATTTTTTATAGACAAAATAGCCCTTCGCCAATTCGTTTTGTTTCCATTTCAAAGTGATTGAAGGCGCCTGTTCATCTATTTCAACATTAATCAAAACGGCAAAGTCGCTCGAACGTAAAAATCGTGGGTCAGGTTGTGCGTATGCAAAGGCGGATGCTAATAAAAACGCTATAACTACGAGAAGTAAAACTCTTTTCATGTCTTTTTCCAAAAATGTATTTCAAACAATGCTTAAATTAAGTAAAAATCCTTGAATCTGAAAATGAATTAATCAATTACCATGAATTTTATATGTCGGACAACGCCATTGAGGTTAATTTCGATGTAATATACGCCTGAAGATAATGAATTTCCTTCCGCATCTGCCAATATGATATTTTCCTCGGTAACGAATTCCGAAATATTTATTGATAGTTTATTCAATAATTTTCCGGATAAATTAAACAATTTTATTTCAGCTACTCCACTCAAATCCGTTACTATGACTAAATTTGTATTGCCTGATGCCGGATTGGGATATAGCAATGAGTTTAATTCTTTGTCGCGAGTCAAATCAATTCGCACAGTGCCTTCTTCAGAAAATATTCCTTGGCTGAGATTGAGATATGTACCCGAATGAAGGCGTTCCTCTTTGATTGCCCTTACCATGTAATAATTCAAAAAATACCTGGGAGAAAAATCGGTAAATGAATTCGTGGTGACAAGCTCTTCCGAAATTCGCCGGTATTGCCCGTCTTTTTCATCGGATGAATAAACATAATAGCCGATAATATTGCTGTCGGCGCTTTCATCCCACGACAAATGAATTTGCGAGTCGCTTGTAATTGTCAAATTTGACGGCGATTGGACAAAACTTGTTTTCAAAGTTGGGTCGCCGAGTAGAGCTAAATGATTCATACGCCGCGCGTACGGGCTTGATGCACGATAATTATTTGGAAGTGAATTTTGCGACAGCAATGTAGAATAAGCAATTGATTCGCCAAAAGCTGTGTGGTGGAAGAACCAATGCGGGCGCCCTGACCAGACGCAAGTCAAACCTCCGGGCTCCGCTGCCAAAGCTGATCGCATTAGATTATTTTCCGAATCCCAATCCCCAAAATATGAACCGAATAACTGTGTGAATGCTGCTCGCATCGGCTTAGCCGCAAATTCTACAGCATATGCGACCCTTTCAGCACGTACATAAGAACCGGGACCGCAACCGTAACCCCAGATATAATCATTATCAGAAACCATATCGCGCAAATCCTCATCGTCAATCTCTCGCCAATCCGTCATCGCCGAAAAACTCATCCAAGCTGATGCTGCAAAACCCTCTCTTAAATTGGGTCCGAAAGCATCTGATATAATCATTTTGTTCGGGTATCGGTCAATTCCGTTCCTGAACCTGTGGTTTTTGTCTAAATATTGCTCTAATAATTCGAGTTCATTCTTTTCAAAAAAGGGCAAATTAATCATATCCACTCTGCCGACTGCAATTTCAATATCAGATGGAATGATAATTTGGTCAAATTTCCCGTCTTTCGGACGATTTCGAATTCTTTCGTCATCGGCTTTCAAATTGCTCAATGTGTCGGTCCAAATGCCGTCAACATCGCCATAAAAAATATCCGAAGACCACGCACCGTCATGGTCGGGCGTATGCCCATCAACGGCGAAACTTCCGGAATAAGGCACAGCAATTCTACCAAATAGCAGTACAGCGGAGATATTTTCCTTGTTGTAATATTCGATTATTTTTCCTTTTGTTTGCATCACTTTGGCACTGTCAAAAGTCTCTGCTCGCGGAGCTCTATCTCGGAAAACCCGCCACCCGTCAGCAAGCATATCATTGGCAAGTCTTTCAATTTTATCATTCAATACCAAATCTATACTTTCATCTACCAAAATCAACACATTGCCGCGATGCTCAATAACCGGGACATCAATTCCGATATTCATGTAACCATAAGCAAAATAATCAATCATGTCCTTTTCAATCAAAAATTCATACCAGCGTCCGCGTTCAAAATTGGTGAAAACATACTGCGAATCGAATCGGCTTAATGTTTTAATTGGTTCGCCAAATAGCGAATCTTCCTTGAATTTCATATAAACAGTATAGCTGTATGCGTTGGTGTCGGTATCCCAATTGAAGATTGCATCTAATCTTCCGGATGTGGAGTCAATCACAGGAGTTAGCAATAATGCATACCCACTGCTTGTTTCAGGGATTTTACCATCGCTGACTCGAACAGTGAGTATGAATATTAACAATATTAAAAAGTATTTCATTTTTATTGCCCCAAATATCTAATAAACACATACGACTTGATAAAGTTCCATGTGACAAGCAAAATTTTAGAGAAAAAATGATTATTTTGCATGTTTGTTTCAAATACTATTTACAAATATGTTAAATTTTCCGGCATTTATAGGACGCAAAGTGATAAATTTCACTGCCGAAATCGGTAGAATCATTATTCTGCTGATGTCGGTATTGAGATATTTCCCCCGAGCAATCAAAGACCGGAAATTAGTGCTCGACCAAATGGCTATAGTCGGTTCGGATTCATTGCCGCTCGTTATTTTGATTGGTTCATTTACAGGCGCGATTGCAGCGCTTCAGGCAACAAATTTGTTCGACAAATTCAACTTGGTCAATATCGCAAAGCCTTTCATCGGCTCATCAATTGCAACTGTCGTTTTTACCGAGCTTACGCCTGTACTTACAGCATTGGTAATTGCCGGACGAGTTGGTGCTTCGATGGCAGCACAACTCGGCACAATGAACGTAACCGAGCAAATTGATGCACTCGAGATGATGGGCATTGATAAAAACCGTTACCTTGCGATGCCGCGTGCAATCGCTACTTTGTTTATGATGCCTGTGCTTGCTGTATTTTCAAATGTTGTGGCTTTGGTCGGTGGATTTTTACTTACTTATATCAAATTTGAATTCGAAGCGGCAACATTTTTTGATTCGGTGCAAAGATTTTTTCAAGCAAGTGAAGTACTCATGGGCTTGACCAAATCCTTCGTTTTCGGAGGTGTAACGGCGTTGATTGGTGTACACGTCGGATTTGCAACTACAGGCGGAGCCGAAGGAGTTGGCAACAGTACAGTAAGGGCATTCACTTTGTCCGCCGCCGCAATTTTGATAATAGATGCATTATTTGGTTATATGTGGTAGATAAATTGAGTATAATCTTATGAATAAAATATACACTTTATTGATTTTTGTCGCATTGTTTTTTATGTTTTCATGCAGCAAAGAAGAGGCAGTGTCGCCCGAGCAGAAGATTATAATAGCTGCAATATTGGATACCACCGGACATTACAGCCAATTCGGCAAGGAAGTAATTCGCGGGATGGAACTTTTCACAGGAAAGTATGCTACGTCGTACGAATTGAGGTTTTTTGACAGCAAAGGTGATGCCGATGTGGCTCTTGCAGAATTTATCAAGATTGCCCCAAACACTTATACTCGTGGTGTAGTTACGCTTGCAAGTTGGATTTCTAATGCAATAGCCGAGCCCTCAAAAAACAATCAACTTGTCCAATTCGCTGTTGGCAGCGCGGTTTATAATTATGTAAATTTGAAAAATTGTGTCCGTTTCACGTCCGATGTTAACGACGAAATCAAGTATCTTTCTAATTATCTTAATGATTATAATCGAATCGTAATAATGCACTTCGATAATGATTATGGAGTAACTTGGAACAGTAATTTGAAAAGTAACTTGGGTGGTAAAATCATTGGTTCATTTTCATACGCCGATACGATGACACAATTTAATGCGATTTTGGAAGAAGTGAAAGCACTAAATCCGAATAGACTTGTGCTGATAAGTACACGCGAAGCGGTCCAAATTGTCCAACAAGCCAAAGCAATAGGGTTGAACGTACAAATGGTTGGCACGCGACCTATTCTGACTGAGCAATTACTCGCCACATCAGAAGCGAATGGATTGATTTTCAGTTATCCCGATTTGGATGAGCAATCTACGGCATATAAAGATTACCTTTCCAGATATGGCAAGAAACCATCATCTTTTGTTGCGGAAGGATATGATTTGTGTTTCAATCTCGAAAATGCAATCAAAACAAAAGGCACGGTATCTGCAAATATTTGGGATTGGTTCGTCAACAACGACTATTACGGTATGTTAGGGCGAGTCAAATTCGATTCTCTCGCTCAAGCATCTTACGATTATAATTTGAATATCATCAAAGATGGTGATTATGTATTATTCCCATGATTTAACAAAATGACTGAAATAAAATTCTCTAAATACCCGTTCGGGTCAAAAATCCGACATCATGTTTCTACTAATAATTATTTGCCGATTGAAGAATTGAAATATATTCCGGAATCTTACCCGGAGGCATTGAAAACAATTGATTGGACCACGCTTTTTGCAAACGGAGCTGCACCAAAATATTTGGATATAGGTTGCGGACGCGGAAAGTTTTTAATTTTGCGCTCTTTCGAAATTGGCGATGACAATATTCTGGGAATCGAAATTCGCCCTGAGCCTGTCAATTGGATTAATGTTGTTGTAGAAGGAGAATCTATAAGCAATTGTAGTGCTTTGCATTATAGCGTTGCCAACAATATGCCTTTCATCGAGAGCAATTCCATTAGTGAAATATATTATCTCTTTCCGGACCCTTGGAGCAAAAGGAAGCATTACAAAAAGCGTGCTTTTACTGCCAAATTTGTCAGCGAATGTCATAGAGTATTGGCTGATGACGGTAAGTTGTTCCTCGCAACTGATGTGCCCGAAGTGCATACTTCTCAGATTAATTTGCTCCGCAAATTAGGACTATTCGATGTCCAAGTATTAGAATCACGCGATGAATGGCAATTACCTGTTACAAATAAAGAGAGATTTTGCATCAGGAAAAATATTGATGTTTACCGCACAATTTGCACGAAAGCTAAGCCATCCGTTGGCGGTTAATCTCGAACAGTACGATTCCGGCGGAAACCGATGCATTGAGTGAATTGATTCTGCCCGACATTGGGATACTAATGATTTCATCACACTTTTTGCGAACATTTTCCTTCATACCCGAGCCTTCGCTCCCTATAATTATAACTATCGGTCGGTCGTAAATATTATCGCTATAGAGTCTTGTGGATTGCATATCTGCACCATAAATCCAAAATCCTTTGTCCTTGAGAGTTTCGATTGCATTCACTAAATTTGTGACTTTGCAAATGTCCAAATGCTCTAATGCTCCGGCAGATGCTTTGACTGCTACGGGTGTGATAGGTGCAGAATTACGAATCGGCATAACTATTCCCGTGACTCCTGCACATTCCGCAGAACGAGCAATTGCTCCCAAGTTGTGCGGGTCGGTAATTCCATCTAAAATTATTAGCACGGGCTTGTTGCTTCTTGCGAAGGCATTATCAGCGAGTTCGCCCAAATCAACAGTCTTTGCCATTGTTCTCAATGCGATTACACCTTGAGATTTGACGTCTCGCGGCAGAACACTATCCTCGAGATTCTTGAATTTCATTTTATCAAAAGTAATTACCGGGACTTTATTCGATTTTGCCAATTTGAAGATTGGGTTTGTGCCGTGCAATCCGTACAAAATATAAATCTTTTCGATTTCACTTCCCGAACTCAATGCTTCTGTGACGGCATTCCTACCGTAAATATAATATGCTTGTTCACTCATGATTTTGCTGTCAGTCTAATAATTTATCAATAATGCTATTTAAAAATATAATTTAATATTCTAAATCGTTAATCACATAATAATGTTGTACAAAAGTAATTTATATTGGTGATACATTTTTATAATTGTATTGGGAGTCAGAAATGAAACAGAGCTTTATTTTTTTGTTAATAGTTGTTTCGGTCACTTTACTATCATGCCTGGACGAAGGCGGAAGCGGTAGAGGCACCGAAAATTTGCAATCCGAAGATATGATGGCGTCTTCGCCGCAAATGGCAAAAATGTCAATAAATGAGGATATGTCCGGCAATGAAAACACCGGACAGGAAATAGTCGAAACTCGAAAACTAATCAAAGATGCTCGATTGTCATTTGAAACTAAGGATATGCAAGCTACGAGAAAAAAAGTATCTGAAATATTGCTAAAATACAATGCCTATTTGGACAACGAAAATGAATTCGCGACTGAATACGAACTTTCCAATAGTATGACCATTCGCGTTCAATATGACCTATTTGAAAAATTTGTAGAAGATTTGCTTGCAAATGAAGAAAAAGTTGTCGAAAAAAGCATAAGTGTGCGAGATATTACAGCCGAGTTTATGGATGTCGAAGCCAGATTGCGAACCCAGAAGGAGCTTGAAAATCGCTATAGAGAATTATTAGCGAGGGGCAATAGCGTAACCGAATTGCTTGAAGTCGAACGCGCTTTGGCAAACGTTCGAGCCGAAATCGAATCAATGGAATCGCGGATGAAACATATGAGCAACCAAGTTGCCCTTTCGACCGTACACCTCAGATACTTCAAAACGCTCGAATCAAAGAGTTTCAGCTTCGGCGAACAAGTACTCAAAGGCTTCGAGAACGGCTGGTTGGCTATTCAATGGTTTATAATCGGAATAATCAATCTTTGGGCATTCCTGATTATCGGTGCAATTGTATTTTTCATCGTGTATAGAGCTGTTAGAAAGCCTAAGAAGGTGTGAGGAAAAGATTTATTCCTCATTCACACTCTGTAATTGCTTTTTCTCTCTTTGATTCAAAAATATTCCAACTGCTAATAATGCTAAAATCAAAATATTTGAAATCATCGAATATGTTTTGCCCTGCTGGAATGCCGGAGATGTCAAAGTGAACTCGATTTCGTGTTCGCCCGGAGGCACAACAACCGAACGGAAGGCATAATTAGTCTTGTAAATGGGTAATTCTTTGTCGCCAATAAATGCTTTCCAGAATGGATAATATGTCTCACTAATGAAAAGTAGGTTGTTGCCTGTGGCTTTGACCTTGAATTTAATCGAACTATTACTTTGGGAAACGAATTGAGCCGTTGCACCTTCAGTTGCGGGTTCGATGTTGATTTTAGGGTCTTCCTCGAAAAAGGCGAGACGCTGCGGATTGAAATTTCCTTCCTTCATATTGCGCAAAATATCCATCGGTTTGGCGATTGCTATCGAGTCTACAAAAAATGCTCTCGGTAAAAATGCCGGATTGAAATACACATACCATCCGGTTTGTTGCGATTGGAAAGCAGGCTGTACTTGACCATAAGGTTGCGGTGTAATGAGATACTTGACATTGAGCAAATTCCACAAAAATGGATTTGTCACTTGATTAGTCGAGCCTTCGTCTGCCACATCGAGCAAATCTTGATAAACGCGTAATTTTGCAGGGTGATAACCGCCAACATTTTCCAATTTAAAATATGCCGGCAAATTTGGTGAAATACTTGCCATCGCAAAGTCTGCAATTCTGCTCTTTTCTGCGTCTTGCTTGATGAAATCAACAACATCTGTTGCTCGCAATGCCTCTCCGACTTGGTCATTTTCGGTAATATCGAGCGGACGGAATCCAACTCGCCATAAGTCTATGAAAAGTAATAATATAATTGAAATAAAAAACATATTTGTTTTGAGGCGACCTTTGACAAATAAAAATGCAAGGGCTGCAAAAAGAGCGTAAATAAATCCGTTTATTAGCCAATCGCCAATCATATTTGACCAAACAAAATCCGGCAAATCAGGAATTTGCTGCATAACGGATTTGAAAGATTGATTAGCTGTATTTGTTACTGCATCAATATAAAATGATTTCATGGCAGCGGCATAAAACAAACCAAGCACGAGGAAAGCTCCCGCAGAAATCAAAATATAATTCATGATTTTCTTGCCTTCGGGGCTATTTTCTTGTCTATATTTCACCAAACCTGTCAATCCGTATCCTGCCATTATTGGGAATGCGAATTGCATAATTGCAAGTGCCATGCTCGGCGCTCGGAATTTGTTGAAACTCGGCACATTGTAGAAGAAGAAATCGAACAATATCGACAAATTATTTCCGAAGGATAAAAGCAACATAAAGAGGGAAATCGCCATTAACGATTGGACAAATGCGTCTTTGCGGTAAATCACAAATCCTGCGATTGCCAGAAACACTACAATGATACCCATATATGGCGCAACGTCCTCGAAAACTTTTTGTCCCCAATATGTGGGCACTTTGAACTCCTCGCCACCGGTTGCGGGACCTGAATATGGCAATTTTCCGAATCCGTAGTAATTTGGTACGAAAAAGGTAGTAATTTCCTGAGGCGAGAATGACCACATTGTGGCATATTCGTAAGTGTTGCCTCCGTCGTCGGCTTGGGCAATACCGTCAGTTTGAGTAATTGGCGAAGCACCGCGCGTAGAATATGGAGTGTATTCTTGGATGGACAAATATCTGTCCGACGACATCAGGAACGCAAAGCCGGCTGCTACTACCAGCACCCCAATAAGTTTGACCATTCCAATCGGGTCGCGTTTGGTGATGAAACGGCTAATGAGCTCGAAAAGTACGTAAACCCCAATTGCTATACCGCTGTAAAATATCATCTGCACGTGTGTGGATTCGAATATCAAATGGATTGAAATGACTAACAAAGTTGCGTATAAAATCGAAAATTTCTCACGCACTTTTTCCATAAGCATGAAAATATAGGGCAGCAGTGCCATCGTAATCGGTTTAGTGTTGTGCCCTATCATTATCCAATGTATGATGCCCGTCGAATATAGAGCCGCAATCGCCACAAAAAATGCAATAGCATGCATATGCTTTTTGGAGCGCATCAGCAAATACATTCCAATGCCGAAGATGACGTAGAATTGCATGACGCGGACGGAATCGTTGCCAAAGACATCGCCCATCAAGCGAGTATAGCCAAAAAAGACGGATGAGGTCACGTCCCAAAGGCGGTCGCCAGTGAGCAAAAACGATGCAAAACCCGGCATTCCGGAGAAAATATACGGCACCCAATGCGGGAAATCGCCGTTTCTGGAGGCTTCGTCCAAGTAATTCCTGAAGCTAATCGAAGCAAAGTTATCGGATGCCGCCAACTCGTGCGAAGTGATAACACCCCAAAAAAACACGAACACCGACAGCACAATCAATCCGATGAATATCAAATCGCGATACTTTTCGGGGAATAAAGTGAAAGTATCATTGCTAAGAGTAGCAACACTTTTCTTGGTAATCTTTTTTGTCATCTTTTGCCTCATCTCCAAAATTTCATTTTCAAAAAACTATAAAACGAAACGCCACTGAGTTTAATTCAAATTTAATAAATCATTTTGAAAGAGAAGAGGGAAAAATCGGAGAAAAATGTTTGCTTTAACTTTATAAATAATTTGGCTAGTACTAGAAAAATATTTAAGTTAGCGTAAATAAAAGCACTATATAAGGAAATCAAAATGAATTCCACCCAAAAAACTACTATTATCACAGCGTTAATCGCTGTATTGGCGCTTTATTCCTATGCTCATGCCAAGGAGCCACCTGCTGACTTGGGCTACGAACCGCCTAATGGGTGGGAGTATGTTATGAAGCTCGATTCGATGTCAGAGTTTTTTTTACATAGCCATAATGATACTTGCTATGTTTCAGCAAAATTTATTAGTAATGCTGCTATATCTTTTTTCCATAGACTATCAACTGATGGTGGCGAAACTTGGGCGGATTTCCAAGACCTCAGTACGTGGAAATTCAAAATGAACTCAAATGTATTACATCGAACCATTAAAGAGGATAGGAAACTCTATTACGAGGTTTCTTATGATTTACTCAAAACGATAGAGAAATATGAAATGATAGGAAACGACTTCAATGAAAATGGCATATTAGAATGTCCTACAGATACAAATTTGATAATCTACAGCTACAGACTAATCTCATGGGACTCACATCCTCATGTTGATGATCATCATCAAACAAAATTGCAAATTTCCAAAGATGCAGGTAGAAATTGGGAAATTCTTACATTGAATACATTGAAAGGTTACACAATTACCACAATCAATTTCGACTGGGCTGATAAGGGACGTTTCTTGTATAAAATTGAAGATGGGTGGTCGTATGGATATAATTCCGCACCAAAGCCTTCACAATACTTTGAAACATCAGATTATGGAAAAACTTCTCAAGAGATTAAATTTGACCCATCATTCATTAGCCCCTCTACAACCAAAAACCCTGTTACAATAAGAAGACTTTTGGGCGTTGACGGACCTCGAACCATACGGGAAAGTCCCCGAGTTTCAGAATTTGGTATTAGGGTTAGCCAATATGATGACACTTTAAGGAATACGCAGATTTATGATTGGTTATATATCATGGACCCAAGCAAACCCAAAACAAATAGAGACTCTAATTATAGTCGTTATTTCTTTTACATGGAGCATTATCATTTTGATATAGCAAATTATCACAATATTGTTATACCGGTTTATGAAAACATTGGAGATGTAAATGGAGATTATAAAAGAATCAATTCTTTTTATACGACAATGGATAATGGTGTTACATGGAATTTATTAAATGTTTTAGACACCACGCCTCATTATGTAAGTTCTAATTTAGACCAAGGTACAAAAACATTATGGATTTATGTAAAAGACATACAACCTAAGGATTGGTCGAATCCACCTCACAAAGGTTCACTCTGGAAACTTAAATTGCCATGGGGTCCGTCAAGTGTAGAGGATTTCAAAGGCGATGATGATAATATATCTATCTATCCCAATCCGGCAAGTGAATATATAGAAATTAATGCTGCTATCAACCCTACGGTTAACCGTAGGGTTGATGAAGGTTCAGAGGTCAAAATCTACAACACTTTAGGGGAATGTGTAATAACGGTAGAGACACGGCATGCCGTGTCTCTACAAAGAATTGATGTTTCGCATTTACCTCGTGGAGTATATTACATCCGCATTGGTAAACAGACACAAATGTTTGTGAAGGTGTGAAAAATTAGATCACCTAACCCACAAGATTAACAGTGTTCAGCGTTAAGCATATCTGTTCACTCCTGCTTCTTGACCAATTACCCCGATTTCGGTGTAATTAAAATAAACCCCTCGAATTCGAGGGGTTTGAATTGTGGATTGTGAATGGTCTCCTGTATTCCTTTTTATCCTGTTCAAATATTATTGTCTTCATCCTGTCCATCCTGTAATCTTGATAATCCTGTTCAGAATTTAATGTATCGTCAGTTGTTCCATAGTTAGTTTATCGTCAATTATTACAACTTAGGACTATAATTCAGATTTATCCCTATCCGTCAATTATAACAAAGACGGGACAGAAGATATGACAGATCAAGACTTCGGAAGTCTAATTTTCTAAAGTATATGAATATAATAAGCATCTTGAAGTTAATTATAAAGACTTCCGAAGTCTAATTTTTAATAATACTAATCACCAAAATCACACAAATCATAGTTCAGACTTACTCAAATAGCTCCAATGTCAGTTCGCCTAAGGCTTTTTCATAGATGCTTTGAAGCCTGATTAATGAGTCTTCGATTTCGTAATAATAGCCTAATTCGAAGTAGTATTCGAGCATCGAAATATTGCCGCTTTCCAAAGATTTCCCCAGCAAAGTCGCATTATTCGATGTGCTGAGGATTTCCATGTATTCGGTGATGGCATTTCGAGTCGCTATCACTTTGTCAAAGAGTCTCTTTTTGTTCAATTTCAATTCGTTTTGATAGGAATTGATTTTGAGGCTGACCAATTGCAACTCGCTTTTTGCTTTGGACACTTTGTTCATGTTTTCGAAAATGGGGATTGACAGCCCAAAATGGATGCCCGAATATCGTGTACCTTGCTCGTTGTCCTGCCGATAGCCGAGTTCGAATCCGGGCAGCCATTGATGATTTGCAAGTTTCACTTTCGATTCCGTCAAATCATTTTCTCGTTGCAAGGATTGCAACTCACTGCTTTTGCTGTAGATTTGCTCGTATAATTCATCAAATGTCGGCAGTGATTGCTCATCATTCAAGCTTAATCCCGACAAATCTATTTGGATGCCGCCGTTTAGTTCTGTAATCCGATTTTGCACAAATTCTAATTCGGAATCGTTGATGCTTTGTGCATTGCGGAGTTTGAGCAATTCCGTGCGTGCTTTGTTGTAATCGGTAATTCCGATGTCACCGGATTCATGCCTTTTTTGGGCGATATCTACCAAATTTTGAGCTATTTGCATGCGTTCACTAAGCCGCGATTGCATTTTATCCAAAAACACGTAGTCAATCAGAGCATCTTTAGCTTGAAGAATCATATCTTTACGAAAAGTTTCAATTTCAAATTTGCCCAGCTCACCCCTTTTTCGAGCAATATCGCTTTTGATGAAATATGTAGTCGGGAAATCGAATTTTTGCCCCACAATAAGCTCGGTGCGGTTCAAATCAGTATCGGCGCTATTCATCATATAAGTATATGAAATACTCGGATTTGGTGGCAAATTGTTGATTCTATATTCGAAATTAAGCGTGTTTACATATTCCGTATGAGCTTTGATTTGCTTATTATTCGACAAGATTTCGCTTACGGCATCATCAATACGCTGTGCCAATGCAGCATTTGCAGCCACAAAAAATGCGATTATAATAAATATATTTTTCATTATCGTGCTCCAAATATTTTTTTATATCCAAATTTCTTGAAAACGGCATAAAATGCGGCAGGAATAACAATTAGGTTAAGAAAAGTGGAACTTAAAAGTCCTCCGAGTATAACTTCTGCCATCGGGCTTTGAATCTCGTTGCCGGGTTTGTCTCCGGCAATAACCAATGGAATAAGTGCTAATGCCGCCGATAGTGCGGTCATCAAAATCGGGCTAAGTCTATCTTTGGAGCCCATTATAATTGATTCTCTAATCTCATGACCTTCGTTGAGTAGGGTTTTATATCTTGACACAAGCAAAATCCCGTTTCGAGTTGCGATACCAAATAGTGTGATAAAACCAATAATTGACGGAATAGAAATCGTTCCGGATGTAATCCAGACTGTGGCAATCCCGCCTATCAACGATAAAGGTAGATTGATAAGAATGATAGCCGCCAAAATAAAGCTGCGAAATTCTTGATAAAGTATGAAAAATACGATGATAATAGCAAGTATTGATGCTAAAAACAAAACACGCGAGGCTTGCTCTTCGACTTCAAATTGACCGCCATATTCGATATAGTAATTTTCGGGCAATGGAATTTGGTCAATTTCACTTCTGACCTCTTCAATCAAACTTTTCAAATCCCGTTCGAAAGCATTAGCTGAAATGACAATTCTCCGTTTGACATTTTCACGGTTAATGCTGTTGACACTTTTTGAAGTAATAATTTCTGCTACATCGGAGAGTAGAACCTTTGAGCCCGAATCAGTGTCAATATAAATTGATTTAATTGCTTCGATATCATTGCGATTAGATTCGTCAATTCTGAGCACAATATCAAAAGTTCTGTCTCCTTCGATTACTTGCCCCACTTTGCTACCTGCGATGAAATCGTTCACAAGTTTATGGAAATTGCTCATTGTGATGCCATAAGCTTGCAACTTATCTCTATCGGCTTTGATAAGCAATTGGGGAACATTTACTAATTGCTCTACACTCAGATCCACTACGCCATCTATATTAACAATTCGGCTGCGAATAACATTTGCCAAACGATATATTCTGTCTAAATCTGTACCATAGAGTTTAATCGCAATCGAAGTCTTCGAACCCGATATTATATGATCAATTTTATGGCTAATCGGTTGCCCTATATGATAAATCACTCCATTTATTGACGAAAGTTTATTTCTGACGTCCACTAGAAATTCGTTCCGAGTTCGCTCATCAACTAAAAATGGCACTTCGATTTCGGAAATACTCGAACCGTATGAATGTTCCGATAGTTCGGCGCGACCCGTTTTTCGGGTGACGGAAACGACTTCCGGAATTGTCATAAGCACTTCTTCCGCTTGAGCGGCAATATCTGTGGATTGTTCGAGCGATGTCCCGGGCAAGGTTACCAAATTTATTGTCAAGGAGCCTTCATTAAAAGGTGGCAAGAAATTCCTGCCAAGATAAAAATTGCTGATAAGAGTAATTAGGAATAAAAGCGCCGATACTGCTATAATCACTTTATATTTTGGTAAGATGAATCGTACGATTCTTTCGTAAATCCCGTTAAGAAAACGCACTAAAGCACTACCATTAATATTTGAAGCAAGCGTTTTCGGATTAGTCAATAAATAGCTACACAACACAGGTGTAATCGTTATCGAAACAACTAATGAAGCGAAGAGTGCTACAATGAAAGATATGCCAAGAGGTTGGAGCATTCTTCCTTCCATTCCCGTTAGAAAGAAAAGCGGAATGAAAGTAACGATAATAATCATAGTAGCATTTATAATTGATGCACGAATTTCTTTCGATGCTTCATAAACAACTTTAAGTGACTTTTGCTTCTCGTGTTCGGGCTTAACTGCATTCTCTTTCAAGCGTTTGAACACATTTTCGACATCAATAATTGCATCATCAACGAGTGAGCCGATTGCAATTGCCATTCCTCCCAAACTCATCGTATTTATAGTCTGTCCGAGTAAATGCAAAACTATAACCGAAGTAAAGAGTGATAATGGAATTGCAAGTAAAGAAATAAAAGTAGTACGAATTGACAATAGGAAAATGAATAGTATTACTACTACAAAAATCCCGCCTTCTATAAGTGCTCTGGTCACATTCGATATCGAAATATTTATAAAATCAGCCTGATTAAAAACTTCGGTATGGAATTGAACATTGCCCGGCAATACTGCTTTGATTTCTTCAAGCGATTCAATCACTTTTTCGGTTAATTGGATTGTATTTCCCTTGGGTTGTTTTGTCAAAGAAAATACTACAGCCTCTTGTGTGTTATACGAAGCATCATTAATTTTTTGCAGGGCATCAATTTTGACTTCTGCAACATCGGAAATTTTGACAGGCAATCCATTCACGCTTTTTATGAGAATATTTCCCAATTCATTAATATCATTTGTTCTGCCAATTCCACGGATTACATATTCATTGCCGTATTGGCTGAAAAAACTACCTGCTGAGTTAGTGTTCATCTCATTGCAAGCATTTTGCAATTCGTTCATACTGACATCGTAATATCTCATTTTTTCAGGGTCTGCGGCAATCAAATAATGCTTCGAATCTCCACCCATAACAGTAACGTAGGCAACGCCACCAAGAGACAGTAATCTGGGACGCACCTGCCAATCGGCATATGTCTTCAAATCCATTGCTGATAAGCTGTCTGAGGTCATTGCGAAAATCATGATTTCGCCCAGAAGTGATGTCTGCGGTGCAAGTACAGGTGTACTAACCCCCGGCGGTAGTGAGTTTAATAGAGTTGCCAGCCTTTCATTTACGGTTTGTCGTGCCCGGAAAATATCTGTGCCCCAATCAAACTCAATCCAAACAATTGAAAAGCCCAGAGTTGAATTTGAGCGTACACGTCTGACTTCAGGGGCGCCATTCATTGCCGATTCGATAATAAAAGTTACACTGCGTTCTACTTCTTCGGGCGCCATTCCATGAGCGTCAGTCATGATCACGACAGTCGGTGCATTCAAATCCGGGAATATATCAATTTCCATATCACGGCTGATGAATGCTCCGACAGAAATAATAATGAAGCCCAGAACAAGGACGAAAATTCGGTTTCCGAGCGAAAACTTAAGAATTTGGTTTACCATTATTTTGCTCCCTTAATGTGAATGACCCGCAGGCATTTCTGTAGTTTTGGAAGCTAAAACTAATCTGTATGTGCCATTAACTACAATTCGCTCCATTTCGTCCAATCCGGATGTAATCAAGTAGCTTTTACCGTCGTATCCCCCGACCTGAACTTCGCGTCTTTCAAATAATTCGCCCGATTTTTGGACAAAAACATAGTAATAGCCCAAATCTTCCCAAACAGCTGTATGAGGTACTGCTAAGGATTTGTTGGCTTTGCCACCGTACAAATACACTTCTACAGGCATTCCGGGCATATAATTAAACTTATTATTGACTTCGAAATATACCGTAATAAAGTTCAAATTGCCCGTTTTTGACGGACTGACTGAAAGCAGTTTGCCATTCAATTCTGAAAGTGGGACTTTGTACTCGCCAAATTCAATCAAAGCGTCTGTGATTGGTTGCAATTTCAGATAATCTTTTTGCAAGATTTCAACTTCGACAACCATTCGGTCAATATTTATGATTTTTGCCATTTTCTGACCCGGAGTTACGAAATCTCCGTTAGAAACGTAAAGTTCTTTAATCATTCCCGAAGTTGGTGAATTGACCAAGGTCCCTGATTTTGGGGTATAATTTGAATAACTCTGAAACTTTGCTTCGGCTATTTCAAATTCGGATTTTAGTCTTGCGTATTCTTTGTCGGAAACGATTTTATCTACAAGTAACTTCTTGGCTCTATCGAATTCATCTTTGGATTGTTCGTATTGCGATTTCGCTTGAAAATACCGCACATCAGTGTTGTCATCTTCCAGCCCCGATGGTGCAATCATGAATAATCCCTGATTTGCAGAAATCTGTTTGCCGGAAGTAATGGATTGCCCTAATAATCTTACAATCCCACCTACTCTTGCAGTTATGATTGTTTCTTTTTCAGTTTTTGTTGCAAATTTACCTATTGCTTTTTTGGAATTTCTGAACTCAGTGTAAGCAACTACATCCGTTGCTACCCCAAGACTCCAGGCGTCTTCTTTCGTAAATCCAATATAACCCTTGTCAACGACTTCGAGAGCATGTTCTGCTTCATGAGCGTCAGAGAATATTTGGACATCCTTCATTCTGAGTGTGTCGCGGTTTTCATCCGCGCCGATTATAAATTCGAGAGAAATCATACCCGGATTTGCAAATTTTACAGAAAGAGTATAAATGCCCTTCCTGTCCACTTTGGCGAATGATACTCTATGATTTTCGATTCCGCTGATATTGAACAATAAAGGGGTGTCAGTTACAGCTTCGCCTGAAGGTAATTTGCTGAAATGAAGGATAAATTCTGTTTCCTCACCGACAATGGGATTTCCAACTTCGGCATATAATTCAAAATGATTGCTAAAAAGCGAAAATTTGTGAGCTACATCGGCATGTGCGTGCCCATGTTCATCGCCATGGGCATCACCATGGTCGTGCCCGGATCCATCGCCGTGGTCGTGACCTAATTCAAGCTTGTCATTGCTACATGAAATAACAAAAACTGCTAAAAGCAAAATAACTAATTTATTATACATAGGAATTTCCTGATTAAAGTTAATAATTCAAAATTAAAAAAAACGATTTTGAGTATAGGTTCTAATCAGGCAATTGGAGGGGCACGGTCAGATATATTTAAAATTCTGTCATTGTCTGATAAAGCATAAATCAAAGCTAAATAAGATAAAAACTTTATTTTATAGTCAATTTCAAAAATTTTATAATCTATCGGCAGATCTATATCAAATGTGTAATCAGTCTGGATATTCACATTAGACAAAGCTCTGAACTGAGTATTATGGGTTTGGCTGATATGTTCGTGAGCGAAAAGCCCAAAATGAAAATGGCAGTGATTGTCAGTATTTTCAATATTATGGTTTTGATTTACACATACAGCACCCGACTCATGCAAATGGTCATGGGGAATCAAATCGTGAGCAAAATTGAGTGCATACGATAAGAAAATCAGTGTTATATGTATTTGTGTAAATAAAAGCATATGTGATTATTTGTATTTCCAAATACGAATATAGTATGAAAATGTTATATTCCACTCACCCACACGAGGAGCAATTGCCACATTTTTCGGCGACGTCTTGGTCGGCAAAGTACGAGAGGATATAGTGGCGTTTGCAACGGAGCGTTTCGGCATATAGTTGCATCGCTTTTAGCTTTTCGGAAGCGTGAATGCGGCGCCTTTCGAGATGCTTTACTTCCACGTCGAAATTGTCATTTTTCAGCAGAGTTTTGTCTAAATAGTAGCGCGTTTCGGCATGTGTCCCACGGAAATCAATTATTCCGGCAAATTGGAATGCTGAAATTGCTTTACCAAGTATTGCAGGGTTTATATAATGCCGATTTGTGAGTTGGGCAATGCTTAGTTCGCAAAATGTGGTGAATGCTTCCGAGCCTACCGAACGCAAGATGGCGTCGAGTACTTCGCGCCGTTCATCGGTGGTGGTTTCGTAGTATTCGCGGATTTGCTCGCGGCTACGGGTGAAGCGGATTTGGGATTCGCCAAAGCTGTTGCCGGGTTTGATGATTTCGAGCCGTGTCAAAAAGCCGATTATTGCGTTGACGATTGTTAGCGGCATCCCCGAATAATTTGCGATGTCGGCTGCTTCAGGGATGATGTTGAATCCCGAGCGGTTGTCAGAGATTTTTTCGTTGTATAATTCGACTTTTGACACAAATTTGCTAATTTCCCGTTTCGGCGGATAAGTGGATTGGATGAAAAAGTCTTGCAATCTCAAATCTTCGGGGTGGTAAATCAAGGTGCATTCGGCATCTAAGCCGTCTCTTCCTGCACGACCGGCTTCTTGGTAATAGGCTTCGACTGTTTGGGGCAAATCTACATGGACTACGTGGCGGACGTCTGCTTTGTCTATTCCCATTCCAAAGGCATTTGTGGCTACGATTACTTTTGTTTTGCCGCTGATGAAGCGTTCCTGCACTGATTCGCGTTGTACAGATTTCATACCGCCGTGGTAATATTCAGCCGGAACGTTGAGCTTTTGCAATCCTGTGCTGAATTCGATTGTTCTGTTGCGTGAGCCTGCATAGACTATCATCGAACCCGAATTCATCGAACGATAAATATTTACGAGTTTGCTTAATTTATCCTTAGAGTGAATGCAGTTGTAGCGTAAGTTGTTACGGTCGAAACCGCGAATGTAAACGTCGGGAGATTGGAGCTTGAGTTGTTTGATAATGTCTTGCCGAACGTCGGGCGTTGCAGTTGCAGTCAGGGCAATGATTGGGACTCGTTCTATGAGGCTGAATATATTGTTTACTTTCAAATAAGCCGGACGAAAATCGTGTCCCCATTCGGAAATACAGTGAGCTTCGTCCACGGCGATAAATGAGAGGTTAATATCTTTGAGTAACTCGATAAACTGGCGCGATGCAAGGCGTTCCGGGGCGACATAAATAATTTTGTATCCACCTTGCCGAGCATGAATGAAAATTTCCTGAATTTCGTCTTGATCTTGCGAACTATTTATAAAAGCCGCAGGAATTTCTCGCATTATTAATTGGTCAACTTGATCTTTCATCAAAGCGATTAGCGGCGAAATTACAATTGCAGTGCCGGGCATAATGATAGCCGGAAGCTGGTAACAGAGCGATTTGCCTCCTCCTGTGGGCATGACAGCAAGTGTATCTTTGCATTTCAGCACAGATTGGATAATCTCCTTCTGCCCTTTCCTGAATTCTTTTAGTCCGAAGCGAGTGTTTAGTATTTTTTCCAATGTCTTATGGGAATCTTTATGATTTTAATTCTCAAATATAGCTAAAAAGCTAAGATTGGAGAATTTTGCAATGCGTATAAGTTGGTATTTTTTCCCACAAGTTTTCAAGATATACGCTCAAATCAAGGTTTTCAATAGTCAACTAGTCAAATTGATTTTATATTAAGCTAAAATATTTTGTAATTTAACAAAATAGTGTTATTTTTGCTATTCTATACAGTTTAGAAATTACGAAAATTAACAAATATATTGGTATCATGTTATGGATATGTCAAAATTAAGAAATATCGGAATTGCCGCACACATTGATTCGGGCAAGACGACTCTTAGTGAAAGAATTTTGTTTTATACAGGCAAAATCCATCAAATAATCGAAGTAAGAAGCAAGACCGGAGCGGGTCCTACAATGGATTCGATGGACTTGGAACGCGAAAAGGGTATTACTATCCAATCAGCGGCTACTTTTGCAACCTGGAAAGATTTCAACATTAATTTGATTGATACTCCCGGGCACATTGACTTTACCGTAGAGGTAGAGCGTGCTTTGAGAGTTTTAGATGGTGCCGTTTTAGTGCTTTGTGCAGTTGCCGGTGTGCAGTCCCAATCTATTACAGTGGACCGCCAAATGCGTCGCTACAACGTGCCGCGTATCGCTTTTATCAACAAAGTTGACCGCGCAGGGGCTAACCCCGACCGCGTTTTCGACCAACTTCGCGATAAATTGCATCTTCATCCGGTTATGATTACGATGCCAATCGGTATCGAAGACCGTTTCGAGGGTGTTGTTGATTTGCTCAAAATGAAAGCTCTTTATTACGAAGGTGACCAAGGTGACGCAGTCATTGAGAGAGAAATTCCCGAGCATTTGGTAGAAGAAGCGAAATTGCGTCGCAACACTATGGTCGAAATTTTAGCTGACCACGACGACAATATTGCAGAAAAATTCCTTATGGAAGAAGAAGTGCCCGTCGAAGAGTTGATGGAATCTATTCGCAGGCAAACTATCGCTTTGCACATCACCCCTGTTTTTGTGGGTACTGCAAAAATGAACAAGGGCATCCAAACATTGCTTGATGCTGTTTGTGCCTATCTTCCTGCTCCACACGAAATAGCAAATTATGCATTAGATAGAGATAATAACGAAGAAAAAGTTGACCTTTTGTCCGAGCCTCACAAGCCTGCTGTAGCATTGGCATTCAAGCTCGAAGACGGTCGTTACGGACAGTTGACTTATATGAGATTGTATCAAGGAACTTTGAAAAAAGGCGATACAATTATCAATACTGCAAATGGTAAAA
The DNA here is from genome assembly GCA_002839825.1 of Ignavibacteriae bacterium HGW-Ignavibacteriae-1. Classification (GTDB taxonomy): domain Bacteria; phylum Bacteroidota; class Ignavibacteria; order Kapaibacteriales; family UBA2268; genus PGYU01. Next base: position 112,563 of record PGYU01000002.1, read on the forward strand.
GAGTTAAAATTCCTCGCCTTGTCAGAATGCATGCTAACGAGATGAATGATATCGAAGAAGTAGCAGCAGGAGACATCTTCGCTATGTTTGGCGTAGATTGTTCATCAGGCGATACATTCACTGACGGTAACGTAAATTATTCGATGACTTCCATGTTTGTTGCCAGCCCGGTTATCGAGCTTTCGGTCAAGCCAAAGGAAAAAACCGGACAAGTGAACTTCTCGAAAGCGATGAACAGATTCCAAAAGGAAGACCCAACCTTCAAAGTGGCTCGTGACGAAGAAAGTGGCGAGACAATCATCAAGGGTATGGGCGAACTTCACCTCGAAATTTATATCGAACGCATCAGACGTGAGTATAATTGCGAAGTATTAGTCGGTCAACCTAAAGTAGCCTATAGAGAAGCTATTTCGAGAGCTATAGACTTCGATTACACTCATAAGAAGCAAACAGGTGGTTCCGGGCAATATGCACGCGTAGCGGGCAAAGTAGAGCCCTTATCGCTCGATTCTCCCGAACCATACGAATTTGTCAATTCAATCGTTGGCGGTTCGATACCTAAAGAGTACATTCCGGCTTGTGATAAAGGATTCCACGAACAAATGTCTGATGGTCTGTTGATTAGTCAGCCGATTGTCGGTGTCAAAGTTACTTTGAGCGACGGTGCTTATCATGCGGTTGACTCCTCGGATATGGCATTTAAAATCGCTTCAAAGCAAGCTATGAAAGAAGCTATCGCTAAGTGCGGACCTGTTATACTCGAACCTTTCATGAAATTGGAAACTTCATCACCTGAAGAATTCCAAGGCGTGATAATCGGTCAAATCAACCAACGTCGTGGCATAATTCACTCTTCAAAAGTCGAAGCGGGTTATGTTGTTGTCGAAGCTGAAGTACCTTTGAAAGAAATGTTTGGATATTCGAGTGATTTGCGTTCTGCTACTCAAGGCAAAGGCGAATTTACAATGGAATTCCTCAAATACGTGACTGTGCCTAAGAGTATTCAAGAAGAAATCATTAAAGATTACAAAGAAAAAGAAGCCGCCAAGTAATTTAAATCATCAGAAATGATGCCAAAAAAAAATATTTTCAAAAATGTTGAAAAATATTTTGGTGGTAAAAAAAAAATAGTTATTTTTGTAAGCTCTATTACGATAGAGATGAAAAATTTATAAAAATCGGAGTTTATTGTGCCAACAATTTCGCAGTTAGTTAGGAAAGGAAGAAAGAGAGTAACTTACAAAAGTAAGTCTGCGGCATTGAATTCGTGCCCGCAAAGAAGAGGCGTTTGTACAAGAGTATATACAACTACTCCTAAGAAACCAAACTCGGCTTTGAGAAAAGTTGCACGTGTAAGATTGACATCAGGATTTGAAGTTACGGCATATATTCCCGGAGAAGGCCACAATTTACAAGAGCACTCAATTGTATATGTACGTGGCGGAAGAGTAAAAGACCTTCCCGGTGTTCGTTATCATATCGTGAGAGGCACTGCCGATACTCAAGGTGTTGACGGACGTAAACAAGGTAGATCGAAATACGGGACTAAGAGACCAAAGCCCGGACAACCAGTAGTAGCTAAAAAGAAGAAATAAAAAATAATTGAGATAATTTAGAAATGAGAAAAAGAAGAGCAGAGAAGAAAGCGTTAATACCGGACCCAAGATACAATGATAAAATTGTAACTCGGTTTGTGAATAACATCATGTTGGACGGCAAAAAGAATGTCGCTCGCCAAGTAATTTACGAAGCCTTTGATATTATCCGCGAGAAAACTAACGAAGACCCATTAGAAGTCTTCAAAAAAGCTCTTACAAATGTAGCACCAATGGTCGAAGTACGTTCACGTAGAGTTGGCGGTGCGACTTATCAAGTGCCGGTTGATGTCCGTGAAGAAAGAAGATTGGCTTTAGCTATCAGATGGTTGAAGACTTATTCTAAATCACGTAGAGACAAATCAATGTCACAAAAATTAGCTGCAGAATTTATGGCAGCTTCGAAAGGCGAAGGATCCAGCGTTAAGAAACGCGAAGATACGCACAGAATGGCTGAAGCCAACAAGGCTTTTGCGCATTTCAAATGGTAACTGAATCTAATGTTCTTTGGCAATTGGTAACTGATTGAAGCGATGCCGCGGCAGACTGACATATCAAAATTTAGAAATATCGGTATAATGGCTCACATTGATGCCGGTAAGACTACAACCACTGAAAGAATTCTATTCTATTCCGGTTATCTGCACAAATTAGGTGCAGTTGACGACGGTACAGCGTTCATGGATTACATGGACCAAGAAAAAGAACGTGGGATTACGATAATGTCGGCAGCAACTACATGTTTGTGGAAAGAATATTGTATTAATATAATTGATACTCCCGGACACGTGGATTTTACCGCGGAAGTGCAAAGGTCGCTCAGGGTTCTGGATGGAGCAATAGCTCTATTCTGTGGAGTAGGTGGTGTTCAGCCACAATCGGAAACAGTTTGGCGTCAGGCAGACGAATACGCAGTCCCAAGACTAGCGTTCGTCAATAAAATGGACAGAGTCGGCGCTGATTTTGCAAAAGTTTTGCAAATGATGCGTGACCAACTTGGTGCTTTTCCTGTAGCAATACAAATTCCGATGGGTGCAGAAGATAAGTTTGAAGGTGTAATTGACCTAATTAAAATGAAATCCTATTTTTTCGATGTCGAAAGTTTAGGCTTGGATTTTTTAGAGAAAGAAATTCCGGCAAAGTATCTACCCGAGGCTGAAAAATATAGAAGTTCAATGATTGAATTTCTGGCTGATTTTGACGATAGTATTCTCGAACGCTTTTTTGCAGGCGAGGAAATTGAAGAAAGCAGCATTAAATCCGCTCTCCGCAAAAGCACTCTTGAGCTTTTAGCCGTACCTGTTTTATGCGGGTCATCTCTCAAAAATATTGGAGTACAATTATTGATAGATTCCGTAATAGATTATCTGCCATCACCTTTAGATGTGAAATACACCGAAGGCTTTGATGTCGATGATCATGAAAAAAGGCTAAAACGACAACCCAATGACGATGAGCCGTTTTCGGCATTAGCGTTTAAGATTCTTAGTGATTCGTATATAGGAAAATTAACCTTTATAAGAATTTACTCAGGTTCCGTTAAGGTTGGTCAATCAGTACAGAATACTTCTTCCGGTAAAAAGGAGAAGATATTAAGGATAATGAAAGTGTACGCAAACAAGCGTGACGAAATTGACGAAGCCTTCGCAGGTGACATCATCGCAGTCCCAAGTTTGAAATTCACACGCACCGGCGACACGCTCTGCGAAATCAAACATCCTATTCTATACGAAAAAATCAACTTCAGCGAACCCGTCATTAATCAAGCGGTGGAAGCTAAAACACTTGCTGACCAAGAAAAACTCTTAGAAACGCTCGAAAAACTCAGTGATGAAGACCCAACTTTTCGTTATCGTTACGATAACGACAGTGGTCAAATTATCATCTCAGGCGTTGGCGAATTGCACCTCGAAATTATGGTGGATAGAATCCAACGTGAATTTAAAGTGCTGGCAAGAGTGGGCAAACCACAGGTCTCGTACCGCGAAAGCATTAGCTCACACGCAACAGAATCATCATTGTTCGAACGCCAAATGGGCGGCAAAAACCAATACGGTCATGCCGTTGTAAGCGTCGAACCTGCAAAAACATCGCAAGGCATAATCTTCGAAAATCACATACCCAAGGGTAAACTTCCCGAAAACTTTGTATCGGCTCTCGAGCAAGGCGTTCGTGAAGGTTTGAATGTGGGACCGCAAGGCTATCCCATGATTGATGTAATCGTTAAATTGATTGATTCGGAATACAAAATTGATGTAACGAGTGAAATAGGATGTAAAATTGCTGCTTCGATGGCGGCTAATGAAGCTTGTAGAAAAGCAAATCCTGTGTTGATGGAACCCATCTTTAGGGTAGAAGTGACTTCGCCTGAAGAATATGTAGGTGACATCATAGCGGATTTGAGCCAAAGACACGGAAGAATAGATGGAATCGAACATAACAAAAAATTGCAGGTAGTAAAGGGCTTGGCACCGCTATCGCAAATGTTCGGCTACGTAACAAAATTAAGGTCTATAAGCCAAGGCAGAGCAAGTTACTCAATGATATTTTCGCATTATGAACAATCAGTTACAAAACAGGCTTTTTAACAAAAATATAACTTTTTTTATTTAATTTATCAAATTAGGAGCGATTTAGAAATGGCAAAAGAAAAATTTGATCGCAGTAAACCCCACGTCAACGTAGGAACAATTGGTCACGTTGATCACGGTAAGACTACTTTAACAGCAGCCATCACAATGGCGTTGTCGAAACAACAAGGTGGCGAGAAGAGAACATTTGATTCGATAGATAACGCACCGGAAGAAAAAGCACGCGGGATCACTATTGCTACAGCCCACGTAGAGTACCAAACAGAAGCAAGACACTATGCTCACGTTGATTGCCCCGGCCACGCCGATTATATCAAAAACATGATCACTGGTGCTGCTCAAATGGACGGTGCAATATTGGTATGTGCAGCAACAGATGGACCTATGCCACAAACACGCGAACATATCCTCTTGGCTCGCCAAGTAGGTGTACCTCGTATCGTTGTGTTTATGAACAAAGTGGATATTGCTGACCCTGAGTTGTTGGAACTTGTCGAAATGGAATTACGTGAATTATTGACAAGCTACAATTTCCCCGGCGACGATATTCCGATCATCCCAGGCTCTGCATTACATGCTTTGGATGCCGGAGCTGAAGATGCTCCACTTGATGACCCAAGATTTGATTGTATTTGGGCTTTGATGAAAGCTGTTGATGATTACATCCCAACTCCATTACGTGAAACCGAAAAACCATTCTTGATGCCCGTCGAAGACGTGTTCTCAATTACAGGTCGCGGTACAGTAGGAACAGGACGTATCGAACGCGGTATCGTAAAAGTAAACGAAGAAGTTGAAATCGTAGGATTCGGCTTGCAAAAGAAAACAATTTGTACCGGCGTAGAAATGTTCCGTAAGTTGTTGGATGAAGGTCGTGCAGGCGATAACGTAGGTTTGTTGCTTCGCGGTGTTGACAAAAATGAACTCGAACGTGGAATGGTAATCGTAAAACCCGGTTCAATCAAACCACACCATAAATTTAATGCACAGGTTTACGTTTTGAAGAAAGAAGAAGGCGGACGTCACACTCCATTCTTCTCGGGTTATCGCCCGCAATTCTACTTCAGAACAACAGACGTAACAGGCTCACTAACTATGCCCGCAGGCGTAGAAATGGTTATGCCCGGTGACAACTTAGACAGCATCGAAATCGAATTGATTACTCCCGTAGGTATGGAAGAGGGATTGAGATTCGCTATTCGCGAAGGTGGTCGTACAGTAGGCGCCGGTGTCGTAACAAAAATTTTAGAATAATATTGAATCAAGCCGGATCAAGCTGGTTGAAATAAATAATTGTCAAGGATATAAACGTGGCAACACAAAGAATTAGAATTAAGCTAAAGTCTTACGACCATAACTTAATCGACAAATCATCCGAACGTATAGTTCGTACCGTTAAGCAAACGGGAGCAGTGGTCTCCGGACCTATCCCATTGCCGACAAGAAGAAGCGTTTACACGGTAAATCGTTCTCCTCATGTTGACAAGAAATCACGTGAGCAATTTGAGACCAGGGTCCATAAAAGATTGATTGATATTTTCAGCTCGACCCAGAAGACAATTGACGCCTTGATGCGTCTTGAGCTTCCGGCAGGTGTAGATGTTGAAGTAAAAGTGTAAAGTAGAAGGAGCAGAAATGAAATCGGCAATCTTAGGAAAGAAAATAGGGATGACCAGCGTTTTTACGGAAAACGGTACTCAAGTGCCAGTTACCGTAATCGAAGCCGGACCCTGCACGGTAGTTAATCTGCGTACGATAGATCGTGATGGCTACAAAGCTGTACAAATTGGTTATGGCGAAGTTCGTGAGAACAAACTAAATAAACCAGATAAGGGATATTTCGCTAAACAAGGCGTAGAACCTGTCAAAATGTTAAAAGAATTTCGTGACCCAAAAAATACTTACGAAGTTGGGCAAGAATTAACTGTCGGACAATTTGAAATTGGAGATAAAGTTAATGTTGTTGCTACAAGTAAGGGACGCGGATTCCAAGGCGTAATGAAACGTCACCACTTTGGTGGTGTCGGTATGGGAACGCACGGTCAAAGCGACAGACAACGTCACCCGGGCTCTATCGGCTCATCGTCCTATCCTTCACGCGTATTTAAAGGTATGCGGATGGCTGGAAGAATGGGTGGCAAAAGAATTTCGATAAGAAATATCCAGGTCTTTGATATTCTGCCGGAAAGAAACATTATCTTGTTGAAAGGCAGTATTCCAGGACCAAACAATTCAGTAATTCAAATAGTTAAGTTATAAGGCTGAAAATGACAGTAGATGTATATAATAAAGACGGTCAAATAAGCAGTCAAATCGAACTGAGCGACGATATCTTCGGGATTACTCCCAACGAGAACGCCATGCACCAAGCAGTTGTTGCTTACTTGGCAAATCGCAGACAGGGTACTCGTAAGACTAAAATTAGAAGCGAAGTTTCGGGCGGCGGTAAAAAACCATGGAGACAAAAGGGTCGCGGCACAGCTCGTGCAGGCTCGACAAGGTCACCAATATGGGTCGGAGGCGGTACCATTCATGGACCTAAACCTCATGACTATAAATACAAAATGCCCAAGCAACTCGCACGATTGGCTCGTAAGTCAGCTTTTGCAGCAAGATTGTCGGAAGATAACTTGATTGTAGTCGAGGACTTCACATTCGAGCAAATTAAAACAAAGAATATGGCACAAGTGCTGAAAAATTTGAAAGTTGATACAGATAAATCTTTGGTACTAATGACCGACGCAGACAACAATGTTTATATGTCGGCACGTAATATCCCCAATCTGACTTGTCAGCCTGTGGATAAGATATCAACTTACGATATTTTAAATCATAAGAAGATATTGCTCTTCAAAGGTGCACTTAGTAATATCGAAAAGACTTTCAATAATTAAAGGTCCATAAGAGAAATGATACAGTTAATAAAAAAACCTTTGATAACCGAAAAAGCCATGAATTTGGCAAGTCAAAGACAATACGTCTTTGAGGTTCATCCAAGTGCTAATAAGATTCAAATTCGTAAAGCACTCGAGGAAATGTTTGAAGTAAATATAATTTCAATCAGAACCACAAATATCAAAGGTAAAAACAAAACGAAAATGACGCGTCGCGGGATGATGCGTGGCAAGACTTCGCTGAAGAAGAAAGCTTATATTACGCTCGCAGTAGGACAAGAGATTGAACTCGTATCAGGTGTCGGTTCAGACACTGAATAATTTTTGAAAAAAATCAAGAGATTTAAGAAATGGCAATCAGAGTACTAAAACCAATAACGCCCGGAACGAGATTTTACTCGGTAAGTGCTTTCAATGAAATCACTACTGATAAAGCCCATAAAGCGTTGACCGAGCCTTTGAAAAAATCAGGCGGTAGAAATAATACCGGCAAGATTACTTCAAGGCACCGTGGCGGCGGGCATAAAAGAAGATATAGAATAATTGACTTCAAAAGGGACAAACGCGGTATCAAAGCAGAAGTGAAAACGATCGAATACGATCCGAATCGTAACGCTCGCATAGCTTTAGTCGAATATACTGATGGCGATATAAGATATATTATCGCTCCCGATAAAATAAAAGTCGGACATATTATAGAAGCAGGTCCGGACGTAGAGTATAAAGACGGTAACGCTTTACCACTCAGCAAAATTCCTGTAGGATTGTTCATACACAATATTGAACTCAAACCAGGCAAAGGAGCTCAAATTGCAAGAAGTGCAGGCACCTCTTCGCAGCTTGTATCTAATGATGGAAAATATGCTCAGGTGAAAATGCCATCGGGTGAAATTAGAATGATTCTAAATACATGCTATGCAACACTCGGAACGGTATCAAACTCAGAATACGAAAACATACTTTGGGGTAAAGCCGGCAGGTTACGCTGGAAAGGTGTTCGCCCTCAAACTCGCGGTATTGCGATGAACCCAGTTGACCACCCAATGGGCGGCGGCGAAGGTGCATCAAAATCAGGCGGTGGTCGTCAACATCCACGCTCGCCTTGGGGCAAGTATGCCAAAGGTGGAAATACTCGTAAAAAGCGTAATGCTTCGGATAAGTTCATAGTTCGTTCAAGAAAATCAAAATAGTCAAGGATAAGTAATGTCACGTTCACTTAAAAAGGGTATTTTCATAAGCTACAAGCTCGTAGAAAAGGTTGATGCTTTGAATGCTCAAAACAAAAAACAAGTAATAAAAACTTGGTCGAGAGCCTCGACTATCACACCGGAGTTTGTGGGACATACTGTAGCTGTGCATAACGGCAAGAATTTCATCCCGGTGTACGTTACAGAAAATATGGTAGGTCATAAATTCGGCGAATTTTCTCCTACTCGAATTTACAGAGGCCATGCAGGCCACAGAAAAGAACAACGTTCTGCAAAGAAATAATAAAGGACCTGAAAAATGCAAGCCAGAGCTTTGAAAAGATATATACCGTCATCGCCGTTAAAGATGAAAATCGTGATTGACCAAATTCGCGGCAAAAATGCAGCTGAAGCGCTTATTATACTTCGGTTTACTCCGAAACACGCCGCTAAAGTTGCTGAGCAAACACTCAGGTCGGCTATATCTAACTTAAATGTTAAAGCAGAATTAGCCGAAACGACGATTAATGACGATGAGGTCTTTGTAAAAGAAGTTTATGTAAACCAAGGACCAAGCATGAGACGAGTACTTCCCGCACCAATGGGACGTGCTTACAGAATCAAGAAGCGCTCTAATCACTTGACAATTGTGGTTGCAACACCCGAAGTCGCTGATGAAGTTGCTTTGTCTGATAACAAAGATACAAACTAAGGAGTTATAAATTGGGACAGAAGACAAATCCGATAGGTCTAAGATTAGGTATAATCCGAGGTTGGGATGCCAATTGGTTCGACGAACGAAATATTGCAGAAAAATTGTCGGAAGACATCAAGGTTCGCAGCTATATTCGTAATCGTAAGAAAAAAGCGGGCATTTCGCGAATCTTAGTCGAAAGGACTGCAAAACAGTTGAGAATTACAATCAATACCTCACGCCCCGGTGTAATCATCGGTCGCTCAGGAAAAGATATAACTCAATTGGAAGAAGAATTGAAAAAATTGACAGGCAAAGATGTCAAAATCTTAATCAGCGAAATTAAACGCCCGGAATTAGATGCTTTGCTTGTAGCCGAAAACATAGCCCAACAATTGGAAGGCAGAATATCATTCCGTCGTGCGATGAAACAATCAGTTTCTTCGACAATGAGAATGGGAGCACAAGGAATCAGAATTATGTGCGCAGGAAGATTGGGCGGAGCAGAAATGGCTCGTACAGAGCAATACAAAGAAGGCAGAATACCCCTTCATACTTTAAGAGCCGATATTGATTACGGCACAGCTGAAGCACAAACAATCTATGGTATCATTGGTATCAAAGTTTGGATTTGCAAAGGCGAAATAATCGGAAAACAACAGTCAGATAAATAGACGGATAAAATCATGCTTTCACCAAAGAGAGTTAAAAGACGTAAGACGTTTCGCGGCAGAATGAAAGGTAAAGCTTTCAGGGGTTCGACAGTAACATTCGGTTCATTCGGTCTCAAAGCGATGGAGCCACATTGGCTAACCAATCGCCAGATTGAATCAGCACGTATTGCTATCAATCGTTACCTTAAACGCGACGGTAAAGTTTGGATAAGAATATTTCCCGACAAACCTTACACGAAAAAACCGGCAGAAACACGTATGGGTAAGGGTAAAGGTAGCCCTGAAGGTTGGGTAGCAGTAGTTCGCCCGGGCAGAATATTGTTCGAAGTGGACGGTGTAACCCGCGAAGCCGCCGAAGAAGCTATGAGATTGGCTTCACATAAATTGCCTATAAAAACAAAATTTGTAACACGTATAGATTTGGCTTGAGATATGAAACAACGTAAAGCCGCTGATTTGAAAGAATTGACGCCTGAGGAACTTTTGATGCTCCTCGATGAGTCGCGAGAAACGCTTTCTAAGCAAACTTTTCAGCACGCTCTGAAACAACTTCACGATACTTCGTATCTGAAAGTGTTGCGTAGAGATGTTGCAAGGATAAACACTATTTTAAATGAACGTAATAGAGCGAATCAAAATGGATAATAACGAGGAAATGTTGACAGCTGCAAGCGGCAACGAAGTAATTGCCCAAACTGCTCCATCCGGTGATGCCGAGTATAAAACTCATAAGAGAATACTTCTTGGCAAAGTTAGCTCGAACAAAGCCGACAAAACAATCATCGTTAGTGTAGTTCGCCAAATCCAACATCCGCTTTATAAAAAGTATTATAAACGGACAAATAGATTTATGGCTCACGACCCCGAGAACACTTGCAAACCGGGCGATATTGTGAAAATTAAGGAGTGCCGTCCCTTGAGTGCCAAGAAAAGATGGACTCTAATTGAAATTGTTGAACGCGCTAAATAATCAGGAGTGAGAAATGGTACAAGAAGAAACTAATCTGATAGTTGCTGATAACTCTGGAGCAAAAAAAATTAGAGTAATCCGCGTCTTAGGAGGTCATGGCAAACGCTATGCTTCACTCGGCGATGTGATTGTAGCGGCTGTAAAATCGGCTATCCCCAATGGGGCTGTCAAAAAAGGACAAGTAGTCAAAGCAGTTATCGTTCGTACAGCAAAAGAAGTCGGCAGACGCGACGGTTCGTATATCCGTTTTGATGATAATGCTGCTGTAATTCTTAACGATAAAGGCGAACCACGCGGTACTCGTATCTTCGGACCGGTTGCACGTGAACTTCGCGAAAAAAATTATATGAAAATTGTGTCTTTAGCTCCTGAAGTAATCTAAGAAAGGTGACCAAATGAAGATAAAAATTAAGAAAAATGATACTGTAATGGTAATTACGGGCGACGACAAAGGCAAATCAGGCAGAGTTCTTGATGTGAATGCTAAGAAACAGACCGTCCTTATAGAAGGCATCAACATTCATATCAAACATCAACGTCCTAACCAACGCAACCAACAAGGTGGCAGGACAAGTATGGAATTCCCTATTCATTACTCTAATGTAATGTTGCTCGATTCTGACAAAAATCCTACTCGCGTAGGGTTCGCCAGAGAAACTAAAGGCAATAGAACCCAAGTTGTTCGTATCGCCAAAACAAACGGTAAAGCTATTTAAGAAATAATTGAGAATGTGAATTAAAATGGCAGTAAACAAGAAAGCACAACCGGCGCAATCCGGAAAAGCCGCCGCCAAAAAAGGCGACTTCACTCCCGAAGGCAAACGGCTCGAAGATGTTCCGGCGGGTAAACCTCCGGTACCGAGATTATTCGAATTCTATAAAGATTCGGTAATACCTGTATTGATGAAAAGATTTGAATTCAAATCCATCATGCAAGTTCCAAGACTCGAAAAGATTTGCCTCAACATTGGGGTTGGCGATGCCACTCAAGATTTGAAGTTGTTGCAAAATGCTATCAATGAGCTTGAATTGATTGCAGGTCAACGCCCCGTAGTCAGAAAAGCCAAAAAGGCGATTTCGAACTTTAAACTTCGTCAAGGTATGCCTATCGGATGTATGGTAACGCTACGTGGACCAAGAATGTATGAATTCCTTGATAGATTCATCAATATCGCCTCACCACGTATTCGCGACTTTAGAGGGTTCCCCGACAAAAGTTTCGACGGACGAGGTAATTATACTTTGGGTATCAAAGAACAAATCATTTTCCCGGAAATTGATGTTGATAAAGTAAATCGCATCACCGGATTTGATGTAACTTTCGTAATACGCTCAGCATCGGACGAAGAATCGCACGCTTTGCTAAGTGAATTCGGCTTCCCATTCAAGAAGAAACAAAATTTATAATATATAAGTAATAATATCTATGGCAAAAAATTCGGTTATAGCAAGAAATCGCAAAAGGCAAAGATTGGTTGAAAAATACCAAGCTAAACGCGATGAACTTAAAGCTGCAGGAGATTGGGAAGGTTTACAAAAACTTCCGCGAAACAGTGCACCGACAAGAGTAGTAAGTCGTTGCTCGGTCACCGGACGAGGCAGAGCTGTCTATCGTAAATATGGGCTTTGCAGAAATGTATTTAGACAAATGGCACTCGAAGGGAAACTCCCAGGTGTGCGTAAGGCAAGTTGGTAAAATTTATTCAGGTTAGTTAATATGCCGGTTACAGATCAAATATCAGACTTTTTAACAAGAGTCAGAAACGCAGGGCAAGCAGGGCACAAATATGTAGATGCGCCATGTTCAAAGATGAAACTTGCCATTGCCGAAATCTTGAAAGACCAAGGTTTCATTGCAGACTTCGAAAAAATTGAAGAAGGTCCGCAAGGATTAGTACGTGTTCAGCTTAGATATTATAAGAGAAAACACGTTATCAAAAAAGTTGTCCGCATTTCAAAACCCGGAAGGCGAGTTTACGCCCCGGTAGAGAAATTGCCCCGTGTTTACAACGGCTTAGGTATAGCTATTGTATCTACATCCAAAGGTGTTATGACCGGGAAACAAGCCCGTAAATTTAATGTCGGTGGCGAAATTCTTTGTACAGTTTGGTAATTTTTTAAATTAGGAGTATATTGTGTCGAGGATTGGAAAAATGCCCATACCCGTACCTGCAAAGGTAAAGCTCACAATTGATGAGCAACTCATCAGAGCCAAGGGTCCATTGGGCGAATTAGAGTTTAAAGTGCCCGATGTAATCAAGTTCAGTCTTGATGGCGACGTCTTGACGTTCGACAGAGGGAGCAACGAAAAACATGTCCGAGCTTTGCACGGTTTATCACGTGCCTTGACTGCCAATATTATCGAAGGTGTTTCTACAGGATTCACAAAAACTTTGATTATAGAAGGTGTCGGCTTCAGAGCTGAGTTGAAAGGCGATAGATTGCTGTTGACATTAGGTTTTTCGCATACGATATTAGTAATTCCCCCACCGGATATTACTTTCGAGTTGGCAAGCCCTACAAATTTGAAAATTAAGGGCATAGACAAACAATTAGTCGGGATGATTGCCGCAAAAATTAGAAAAATGCGCCCACCCGAACCATACAAAGGCAAAGGTGTTCGTTACGAAGGTGAGTTTATACGCCGTAAAGCAGGTAAAACTTCCGCTAAGTAATTGATAAATCTTAATCAATCAGCAAGAGAAAAATATGAAAATAATAAAATTAAGAGCACAACGCAAAGAAAGACGCAAAAAACACGTGCGTAAAAGTATCTTCGGTACTCCTGACAGACTGAGATTAACCGTCTTTAGAAGTTTATCGAATATATATGCCCAAGTGATTAACGACGTTGACGGCGTTACGCTCGTCTCGGCATCCTCGATAGACAAGGATATAAAGGCGAAAATTACTCCGGAAATGACTAAAGTCCAATTGAGCGAATTAGTCGGCAGTGAAGTAGCCAAAAAAGCTTTAGCATCACAAATAACAAAAGTAGCATTCGACAGAAACGGCTATATTTATCACGGTAGAATCAAGGCACTTGCTGACGCCGCGAGAAAAGCCGGTTTGGAATTTTAATCAGAAAGGAGCGATAAGTGGCAAACTTCAAATTATCAGATCTTGATTTAAGCGATAAATTAGTATATGTAGGTAGAACCGCCAAAGTTGTAAAAGGTGGCAGACGTTTCAATTTCTCTGCTTTGGTCGTCGTAGGTGACGGCAAAGGGCACGTAGGTTTCGGGCTTGGAAAAGCCAGTGAAGTTGTTGATGCTGTTACTAAAGCTACTGAAGCGGCTAAAAAAAGCGTCGTTAAGGTTAGATTGTCCAAAAACACTATTCCGCATGAAGTTATCGGCAAGTACGGTGCTGCGAAAGTGTTAATCAAACCCGCATCGGCAGGTACAGGTGTGATTGCCGCAGGTGGTATTCGCGCTATCTTAGAACTTGCAGGCGTCCAAGATGTACTAACTAAAAGTATGGGTTCTTCTAATCCTCACAATACTGTCAAAGCGGCATTGCGTGCATTGGAATCACTCGAAGATGCAAATTCAGTTGCGGCTCGCCGTAATATTTCTGTCGAAAAAGTAATTCATGGTTGATTTTTATATAACCATAATTGAAAGGTAAAATAATGAGTAAATTGAAAGTAACCCAAGTAAAAAGTGTAATAAAGAGAATGTCTAAGCAGAAAAAAACTATAGAAGCTTTAGGCTTGGGACGTCCGAGTTATTCCAACACACTTCCCGACAACCCGCAAACGCGTGGTATGATTGAGGTAGTGAAGCATTTAGTAACAATTGAAGAAGTTTCAGACTAATAAATTAATGGCATTAAAATGAAACATATAGGAAATCTTAAATACGCCGATGGCGCTAAACACAAATCGAAGAGAATCGGCAGAGGTGTCGGATCGGGTCACGGCGGTACTGCAACTAAAGGGCACAAAGGGCAAAAATCACGCTCCGGTGCTACTATACGTATCGGATTCGAAGGCGGTCAAATGCCACTCAACAGAAGACTACCGAAATTCGGTTTCTTCAACAGATTCAGAGTCGAATACCAAATCGTCAACCTTGATACGCTTCAACGTTTGGTTGATGAAAACAAATTCGAATCTAACAAAGTTGATTTCGATACTTTGATTAATCTCGGCGTCATATCCAAAAAGCGAGTTCCGCTCAAAATTTTGGGTAACGGCGAATTGACTGCAGCTTTGGAAGTTACCGCACACGGATTTTCGCGTACGGCTAAAGAAAAAATCGAGTCAGTCGGGGGAAAGGTAACGGTAAATGAGTAAATTCATACAATCAATTCAGAACATCTTTAAAATCGAAGAGTTAAGAGATAGAATTCTCTTTACTCTTGGGATTTTAGTTGTGGTGAGAATAGGTGCTCACATCACGCTTCCGGGCGTTGATGTTGCAGCCCTAAAGATGTCAATCGCAAATTCGGATTCTAATACTTTATTCGGATTGTTTGACCTCTTTGTTGGTGGTGCATTTTCTAATGCCGCAATATTTGCTTTAGGGATTATGCCCTACATCACTTCATCTATTATATTCCAATTGGCTGGTGTAGTTATTCCCGAAATCCAAAAAATTCAGAAAGAAGGTGAAGACGGTAGAAGAAAAATTACACAATACACACGTATTTTGACTGTATTTATAGCATTGTTGCAAGGCTGGGGGATAGCAGTAAAACTTTCCTACCAACAAGCCGGGGCGGGATTGCCCGTCGTGCCTGATGCCGGAACTTTGTTCTTTATCTCTACAATGGTGCTTTTATCCGGTGGCACAATATTTATGATGTGGCTTGGTGAGCAAATTACCGAACGTGGTATTGGTAACGGTATTTCGTTAATTATCATGATTGGTATTATCGCTCAATTGCCTGCTGCTTTGATGAATGAATGGAGTTTGATTTGGGCAGGATCACGTTTGTGGCCAGTTGAATTGGTTGTTATTGCTCTTTTGCTTGGTATTATTGCATCTATTGTATTGATGACCCAAGGTGCTCGGCGAATACCTGTGCAATATGCTAAAAGACAAATCGGTAAAAAAGTTTTCGGAGGTACTACTCAGTATATTCCTCTCAGAATTAATACCGCAGGTGTCATGCCTATCATCTTTGCTCAATCATTGATGTTCATCCCGAATACTATTGCAAGCTTTTTCCCGGAAAGTTCGTTCTTCTTGACAGTTTCAAGATTGTTCGACTTCCAATCATATTTCTATGCAGCAGTATTCTTCACTATGATTGTGTTCTTTACATATTTCTATACGGCGATAATTTTCAATCCGAAAGATATTGCCGATAACATGAAAAAACAAGGTGGTTTTATTCCTGGTATCAGACCGGGCAATAATACATCAGAATATATCGAAACGGTGCTTACTCGTATTACATTACCCGGGTCGCTCTTTTTGGGATTGGTTGCTATTATTCCGACATTTGTATCCAATTTCTTTAACGTCAACCCCTTATTCGCATCGTTTTTCGGAGGCACGAGCTTGTTGATTATCGTAGGTGTCGCGCTTGATACCTTGCAACAAATCGAATCTCATTTGCTAATGCGTCATTATGACGGGTTTATGAAGAGTGGGAAAATCAGAGGTAGAGCCGGCAGTGTTGGCGGATTCTAATCATTGACAATTATGCAGAATTTCAGGATACCAAAGGGAGCAATTAAACAGGCTGACGAAATACGCAAAATCGAAGAATCTTGCAGAATTGTCGCCGATACTTTGAGCTTAGTCGAAAAGTATGTTGTTCCCGGAGTCGAGACTATCGAACTTGACAAAATTGCAGAAGATTATATCCGAAGCAAAGGCGGCATCCCGGCATTCAAAGGTTACGGACCTTCAAACAATCCGTTTCCGAATTCTTTGTGTATCTCGGTTAACGAGGTAATTATTCACGGAATTCCCGGAAATAGAAAGTTGAAAGATGGAGATATTGTCTCCGTAGATTGCGGAGTGTTGAAAAACGAATATTACGGTGATAGTGCTACTACGTTTTCTGTAGGCTTATTGAGCAAGGAAGATGAAGAATTGTTGGAAACAACTCAAAATGCACTTGAAATAGGTATCGCAAATGCTGTTCATCAAAATAAAGTTTATGATATAGCAGGCTCGATACAAAGCTATGTAGAATCGAAAGGTTACAGTCTGACAAGGGAGTTTACAGGGCACGGATTGGGGAAAAGTTTACACGAATATCCATCTGTCCCGAATTTTGTACCGCCCTTGTTGCAACGAAAATCCATGCCAAATGCAACATTGTTGAATAACATGGTAATAGCAATCGAACCTATGGTACACATTGGCAACAAAGCAATTGATGTATTAAAAGACGGTTGGACAGTAGTGACAAAAGACAGGAAAAAAGCAGCTCATTTTGAGCACACGGTTATGATAGATGGCAATAAAGCTGTTATATTCACATTAAGAAGTTAATTATTTTATGGCAAAGCAAGATTTAATAAGAGTTGACGGAGTTATAGACGAGACATTACCAAACACACAGTTTGTAGTCAAACTGGAAAATGGTCACAAGGTCTTGGCTCATATTTCCGGCAAAATGAGAATGAACTTTATAAAAATCTTGCAAGGTGATAAGGTTACAGTAGAACTTTCGCCTTACGATTTGTCCAAAGGTAGAATTGTTTACAGATATAAGTAAAGAGGTTTGAGATGAAAGTACAAGCATCAGTAAAATTAAGGCACCCCGACGACAAGATAGTACGTCGCAAGGGCAGGGTTTATGTAATTAACAAAAAGAACCCAAGATATAAACAAAGACAAGGTTAAAATTTAGGAGTGATGTTGTGGCTCGTATAGCTGGTATTGATTTGCCAAAAAATAAGAAAGGATTTGTAGGGCTGACTTATATTTTCGGAGTAGGTCCCACTACAAGTAAGAAAGTTTTGACCGAAGCCGGTATAGATTTCGACAAAAGGGTTTCGGATTGGACAGACGATGAAGTCGCCCGTCTCAGATTGGTGCTTGATAACTTCAAAACTGAAGGTCAACTAAGGTCTGAAATTCAGATGAACATCAAGAGATTGATGGACATCGGTTGCTATCGCGGTCTTCGTCATCGCAGAGGCTTACCCGTAAGAGGTCAGCGTACTAGAACTAATGCTCGTACCCGTAAGGGACGTAAGAAAACTGTAGCCGGAAAGAAGAAAGCTACTAAATAATAAATAAATAAGTAATTAATTATTATTACAGGTATTTACTGTGGCAAAAAAGAAAATTAAGAAAAAGACGGTTTCCGACGTACACGGGAAAGCATTCATCAGAGCTACGTTTAATAACGTACAGGTGACTATTACCGATATGTACGGCAATGCACTTTGCTGGTCAACTGCAGGTAAAAACGGTTTCAGAGGCTCCAAGAAAAACACGCCCTATGCGGCTCAAGTTTCAGCCGAAAAGTCGGCTAAGGACGCTTTTGATATGGGATTACGCAAAGTTGATGTGTTTGTCAAAGGTCCCGGTTCGGGTCGTGAAGCTGCAATTAGAGCTTTATCACAAGCCGGCCTTGAGATTCATACCATCATTGACAAAACACCGATTCCGCATAATGGATGTCGTCCGCCTAAGCGACGTAGAGTTTAATTTCTCTCTTAGGTATTAAAAATTTGTTGAAAAAAAGATATAATAATTTATGAATACTCAGATGCAAATGCCCGAGAGGGTAATAATCGAAGAGACATCTTCGGAATATCACGGCAGATTTATACTTCAGCCGTTAGAACCCGGCTACGGAGTGACTATTGGTAATTCGCTCAGACGAATTCTTTTGTCATCAATTCCGGGGCTTGCAATCACTGGAGTTAAAATTTCCGACGTGCTGCACGAATTCCAAACTATAAACGGTGTAGTCGAAGATTTGTCGCAAATAATTTTGAATCTTAAAGAAGTCCGTATGAGGGCTGAAGATAAGAAATTAACGAAGGTGAATTTACAATTTAAAGGTCCGGGAACATGGACTGCAAAAGATATTCAAGATGCAGCGCCAATACTCGAAGTAATGAACCCCGACCATCATATTTGCACTATCGCCGATGACGGAGAGTTTGACGTTGAGCTCAGACTTGGCAGAGGCAAAGGATACGTTCCCGCTGACGAGCAAGTAATCACCGATTATCCGCTTGGAATGTTGCCCTTAGACAGTATTTACACTCCTATTCAAAATGTGATTTACACAATTGAACCTTATCGCGTTGGTCAACGTACCGACTACGACAAATTGATTATGGACGTCAGAACTGATGGTACTATCACTGCTCAAGAAGCAGTTCACTTGTCTGCAAAAATTATGCAAGACCACGTTAAGTATTTCATTAATATCGAAACTACTGAAGAAGAACCACCATCGGTCGAATCACAAGAAGAAGAATTGAAGAATCAAGAGCGCAACAAAATTAGAAAAATCCTTTTGACTCCTGTGGATGAACTCGAACTTTCAGTTCGTGCTCACAATTGCTTGAAAGCAGCAAACATTAAGACTTTAGCTGAATTGGTTCAGCTCCAAGAATCAGAATTGCTCAAATTCCGTAACTTCGGTAGAAAATCTTTGGCTGAATTAGCCGAAGTTGTTCTGAACAGCGGATTAGAATTTGGCATGAGCGTTGAGCAATACCTGAAAGAGGACGTAAAACCAATCATTAACCTTGATTAGAAATATATAAAATTAATTGATAGAGAAAAGATATGAGACACCAAGTATCGGGCAGAAAACTCAATAGGACCAGCAGTCACAGAAAGGCACTGCTTCACAATTTGGCTACTGCTCTTTTCGAACATAAAAAAGTTCATACCACCGAAGCTAAAGCTAAGGAATTAAGACCATTTGCCGAAAGACTTATTACCAAAGCTGTTCACGCTTTACAAAATGAGCAACAAGGCAATTTGCACGAAGGTCAAACCGTTGATGTTCACAACAGAAGAGTCGTTGGCAAATTTATTCGTAACAAAGCTGTTTTGCAAGAATTATTCGATAGTATTGCTCCGGCAATTGGTACTCGCAACGGCGGATATACCAGAATAATCAAAACAGGCATTCGCCGAGGCGACGCAGCAAGAACTGCAATCATTGAATTGGTTGATTTCTCAACTCCTCAAGACGGCGCTTTCTCATTTTCAAAGAAAAAGAAAGTAACCGGTACTGCTAAACCTGCAGCGAAAGCTAAGACTAAAGTTGTAGCTCCTGTAGCTAAAACTGAAGAAGTCGCGCCTGTTGCAGTTGCAGAAGAGCCAATCATAGTCGCCGAAGAAGTTGCTGCTGCCGAAGAAACAGTAGTTACCGAAGAAGCTGTTGCAGTCGAAGAAACAGTGGTAAATGAAGAACCAACTGCTGAAGTAGTTGCTGAAGAAGCTCCTGCTGCCGAAACTGAAGCTCCTAAAGAGGAAGCTAAGACTGACGATGAAGCTCCAAGCGAAGACGAAGCTAAGAAAGATTAGAACATTCTGTTGAATAAATTATAAGGGACTTTCTATTTCAGAAATGGAAAGTCTTTTTTTATGTTATTGACTTCAAAAAATATAAGCAAATCATTCAAACTTAAGGCAGATTCGAGCATAGATGTGCTACGTGGCTTAGATTTTGACGTGGCTAAAGGCGAATCTGTTGCTCTGATGGGACCATCAGGTGCAGGGAAAAGCACATTGCTGTACATACTCGGAGCTTTGGATAAACCTGATTCCGGGAGCATCAATTATTTTTCCGATTCGGGTGTGACCGATATTCTAGCGATGAACGATGATAAATTGTCAAATTTTCGGAACAAATTTATCGGATTCATTTTCCAATTCCACCACCTTCTACCCGAATTTACCACACTCGAAAATGTGATGATTCCGGGCATAATTGCCGGAAATAATCGCAAAAAAGTTAAAGCAAGAGCTATTGAATTATTAGAAAAAGTCTCTATGCAACATCGCTTGGAACACAAGCCTTCGGAACTTTCCGGCGGCGAACAACAACGCGTTGCAATAGCAAGAGCTTTGATTAATAATCCGGTGGTAATGCTTGCTGACGAGCCGACAGGGAATCTTGATTCTGCCAATTCGGTTGCCGTCCTTGATTTGCTCACCCAAATCAGGCAAGAATACAAGCTAACTATGATAATCGCTACTCACAGCCGCGAAGTAGCAAGTTTTGCCGATAGAGTTTGTACTATGGGCGATGGCATCATCGTGGACGAGCATCGTAATTCTGCAATTTGAGGGATTTTCTGAATATAATGTTATCAACGTATCTCACGATGTAAGTCACGATTAGCGCAACGATAGAACCAAAAGCAGCACCTGCCAAAACGTCCATCGGATAGTGAACACCGACATATACACGCGAAATTGCCATTAGCGAAGCAACTAAAAATAAGATAAAAGCCTCGCGACGAAAGAATGAAACCAATACTACAGCCGCTGCAAAATTATTTGCGGCATGAGAAGATGGCATTGATTTGCCGCCACCGCATGGCATTAGGAGTCTTACATCATCTAAAACGTGACAGGGACGTATTCTTCCGATCATTTCCTTAATGTATGAACTGTTAATTTGGTCGGTAGCGATAATGGTGAGAATGAGAGCAACCGCTGCAACTCGTCCGGCTCTGCCTGCTCTGAAAAAGAGTATGTAAAAGCCTAACAAATACAGTAACACCCAGCTATCTACTTGGGTAATGAAAGGCATCATTTTATCGAAAATAGGATTTGCCCATCCATGATTGATTGCATAAAAAAGCCACTCGTCAATTTGTTGAAACATTTATTTTTAATGAATTTTGTATAAATCTATAAATCTAAAATAATTAAAAAAATTGTGATTTAAGGGTGTGGAAAAGTATAATTTTTTTTATAAAATAATATGCGTAATTTTATTTCTATGTATGTCACCGAAAAAATATTTTTTGTGATAATCAGGGCAGTGCAAAATAATTTTTTAGTATCAGCTATTTTTTTTGCTTATTTTCAAATTATTTCTTAATTTGCATATAAGCATAAAGACAAAGTCACAAAAGATACGAATTACAGTAAACGGGGGAATCGCAGATTCACACTACATCATTACACCCCTGTCTGAACTTAGCAACTTATAATATATTATAAATATGGATGTTCTATGAAAATCTTAAGAAGATTTACAAAAGAAGGGACAAGCCCCTTCGACATGTTCACATACACAAAACGAGCTTCTGTTTTGCGTAATCCTGACGGTTCATTAGTATTCGAAATGAACGACATCGAAGTGCCATCTCAATGGTCGCAGCTTGCGACTGATATTTTGGCACAAAAATACTTCCGCAAAACAGGCGTTCCGCAATTAGATATGGACGGCAAGCCTTTACTCGATGCCAAAGGCGTTGCTGTACTTGGACCCGAAAAATCGGTCAAGCAAGTGGTGCACCGTTTGGCTGGTGCTTGGAGACATTGGGGCGAGAAATATAAATATTTCGATTCCGAAAAAGATGCTCGCATTTTTTATGATGAAATTGCGTTCATGCTCTTGAAACAGATGTGTGCTCCAAATTCGCCGCAATGGTTCAACACTGGTTTGAATTTTGCTTACGATATCACAGGAAGCAAGCAGGGTCATTATTACATCGAACCTGAAACAGGTCAATTGACCGAATCAACCGACGCATATACACGTCCGCAGCCGCACGCTTGTTTCATCCAATCCATTGATGATGATTTGCTCGGCGAAGGTGGTATTTTTGATTTGGCAACTCGTGAAGCACGTATTTTCAAATATGGCAGCGGAACAGGCACCAATTTTTCTAATCTCCGCGGAGGTGGCGAAAAACTCTCCGGCGGTGGTTATTCATCCGGGCTGATGAGTTTCCTCAAAATATTTGACCGTGCTGCAGGTGCGATTAAATCCGGTGGGACTACTCGCAGAGCAGCTAAAATGGTCATCGTTGACATTGACCATCCGGATATCGAAGAATTTATCGAATGGAAAGCTAAAGAAGAAGAAAAAGTTGCCGCATTGGTGGCAGGTTCGCGGATTAATGCTCAATTCATGCAAGCAATCATGGAAGAAGCAATTACCAATGGCGCTGATATCAACACTAATAAAGTACTTCGCGACTTAATTCAAAAAACGCTTAATCGCGGTACACCGTTAAATCATATTCAACGCGTTTTGGATTTGGTCAATCAAGGTTTCACTTCGCTTGATTTCCCCGTATTCGATACGCATTACGAAGGCGAAGGCTATATAACTGTTAGCGGACAAAATTCAAATAATTCCGTCCGAGTAACTAACCAATTTATGTATGCCGTTGATAACGACGAAATGTGGGAACTCAAATGGCGTGCTAAGAATGATACCGCTAAAGTTGTTCGTGCAAGAGATTTGTGGGATAAAATCAATTTATCGGCTTGGAAAAGTGCTGACCCGGGCTTGCAATTCGATACTACAATCAACGAATGGCACACCTGCCCTAATTCGGGTAGAATCAATGCGAGTAACCCTTGCAGCGAATACATGTTCCTCGATGATACGGCTTGTAATTTGGCTAGTTTGAATTTGATGAAATTTTATGATGAAGAAACTTCAACTTTCAAAATTGAAGATTTCCGTCACGGTGTCAGACTTTGGACGATCGTGCTCGAAATTTCTGTATTGATGGCGCAATTCCCGTCTGCTCGAATCGCTGAATTGAGCTACAAATTCCGCACTTTGGGTCTTGGATATGCCAATCTGGGTACATTGCTCATGGTCAACGGCATTCCTTATGATTCGCCTGAATCATTGAGTTGGGCTGGCGCTATCACTGCAATTTTGACGGGGCAATCTTATGCTACATCAGCCGAAATGGCTAAAGAATTGGGTGCATTCCCGGGATTTGAAGAAAATCGCGATGCTATGCTCAGGGTAATCAGAAACCACCGCCGTGCCGCTTATAATGCTCCTCCGGCTGAATTCGAAGATTTGACTGTTCGCCCGATGGGAATCAATCCCAAATATTGCCCTGCTGAATTGGTAGAAGCTGCAAAGCTATCATGGGACGAAGCATTAGAAATCGGCTCAAACTTTGGCTTCCGTAACGCTCAAGTAAGTGTTATCGCTCCGACCGGAACTATTGGTCTTGTGATGGATTGCGATACTACAGGTATCGAACCTGATTTTGCAATCATCAAATACAAAAAACTTGCGGGTGGCGGTTACTTCAAAATCGTAAATCAATCCGTCCGCAAAGCTTTGGCAAAACTTGGATATTCCGAACAACAAATTGAAGACATCGAAAAATACAGCAAAGGTAGCGGAACTTTATTAGGTTGCCCTGCAATTAACAAAAAATCGCTAAAAGAAAAGGGCTTCACAGACGAAAAAATCGAAGTAGTCGAAAAGCAACTCGACAATGTGTTCGATATTAAATTCGCCCTGAATAAATGGGCTTTGGGTGAAGATTTCTTACAAAAAATCGGCATTACGAAAGATGAATATGATGATGCAGGATTTGATTTGCTGAAACGAATCGGATTTACAGAATCTGAAATTGACGCTGCAAATGATTATGTTTGCGGTACGATGATGATTGAAGGCGCTCCTCACTTGAAAAATGAACATTTGCCGATATTTGATACTGCAAACAAATGTGGCAAAAAAGGCACGAGATATATTGACTATATGGCGCATATCCGTATTATGGCAGCAGCACAGCCATTTATCTCCGGTGCAATATCGAAAACTGTCAATATGCCGGCACATGCAACCGTTGGTCAAATCAGCGAAGTGCATGTCAAATCATGGAGAATGATGCTCAAAGCAATTGCGATTTATCGCGATGGCTCGAAATTGTCCCAACCGCTAAATTCGTCTAATTATAAAGGCTTAGATGAAGTCGTCACATTAGGCGACGAATATACTCTTGATGAAACGAAAGGACCTAAAGAAGTTCAAGAAATCATTGCCGATAGCCAAAGATACAAACTTGTGAGACATAAATTGCCTAAAAAACGCGACGGTCATATTCGTGAAGCGGTAGTTGGTGGTCACAAAGTTTTCTTGCGTACAGGCGAATATGAAGACGGAAAAATCGGTGAACTTTTCATTGATATGTACAAAGAGGGAGCTTCGTTCCGAGGATTGTTGAATAGTTTTGCGATTTTGGCATCGAAGGCGCTGCAATACGGCGTTCCTTTGGACGACCTCGTGGATACATTCACATTCACAAGATTTGAACCGGCGGGAATCGTCGAAGGTCACGAAGCGATTAAAAATTCAACTTCCATTCTGGATTACGTTTTCCGTTCACTCGGCTATGATTATCTCGGCAGAAATGATTTTGTTCACGTCAAAGCAATTGACGAAGTGCCGGAACCGAACGGTGGAAATAAAAATTTGCCCTTAGAAAGCAAAAGCAATCCAACTGAAGATATTATCGAAGCAAAGCCGGAAATTGCTACCAATAATACTGATCCGTCACCGGAAATGTCGGATATAGCAGTTGGGGTAAGCGGAAATACAATTTCAAATGGCAATGGCTCCATGCTCAAAATGAAAGTCGCCACTGTCTCGGAAGCCCAATCCTTTGGCTATACAGGCGAACATTGCTCAAATTGCGGCTCGATGAGAGTCAAACGAAATGGCAGTTGCACGGTTTGTGAAGATTGTGGTTCGACAAGCGGTTGCTCCTAAGGAATTTTAAAAAATTAAGTAATTTCTTCGTAATTTTGTAATCGGTATTTGTGCTAAAAACACAAAACCGATTATTTCTTTTTATATTGGAGAAACAAAATGGCTTTGAAAAAAATTATTCCCGCACACAAGACTAATGATGTTAAATATGCGATTCGTGATATTATTGCTCTGGCTGATACGGTAGCAAAAACCGGCAAGCAAATGTATTATCTAAATATTGGCGACCCGAATATTTATGATTTCGTCACTCCTGATACTGTTGTAAATGCTACTTGCGAGGCTATCAGAAGCAATAAAAACGGTTATGCACCCTCATCAGGCATCAAAGATGCTCTCGATGCTATCAGGCTGGATGCTAACAATAAGGGCATTTTCAATATTCTTGACGCTTTTGTTACAAATGGCGCGAGTGAAGCAATCGAGATTTGCTTGACAGCATTGCTCAATCAAGGCGAAAATTTCTTGATGCCTACACCGGGCTATCCGCTTTACACGGCTGTCCAAAGCAAATTGGAATTAGAACCAAATCCATACTACTTGGACGAATCTAACGGCTGGCAACCGGATGTAGAAGACATCAGAAGCAAAATCAATTCGCGCACTCGTGCAATTGTGCTTATCAATCCGAACAATCCAACCGGCTCGATTTGCAAACCCGAGACTTTGCTCGAAATCGTAAAATTGGCTAAAGAGCATAATCTTGTGATACTTGCAGATGAAATTTACGACAAATTGATTTTTGACGGCAAAAAAATGACTTCGATTGCTGCACTTGATGATGAAGTTTCTTGCATCACTTTTTCGGGCTTATCCAAAAATTATGTCGCTCCCGGATTTAGAATCGGCTGGGGTGTTGTAAGTGGCAAGCAAGAAATTTTGGGCGATTATGTAGAAGCTATCAATAAATTATTGCGCTCGAGAGTTTCGTCCAATCATCCCGAACAATATGCAATCGTGCCCGCTCTTCAAGGCGACCAATCGCATCTCGTTGAAATGGTTTCAAGACTTGAACGCCGACGCGACTTGATGATTGATGCCTTGGCAAAAATTGACGGAATTGACCTTGTGCCACCCGAAGGCGCCTTTTATGCTTTCCCGACAATCAAAGTGCGTGATGATAATCACTTCGTGACTCAATTAATCAAAGAAACAGGCGTAATCGTGGTTCCGGGCTCAGGATTTGGGCAACGTCCGGGCACGTCGCATTTCAGAATCGTTACTCTTCCGCAAGAAGAAGTGCTGACAAAGGCTTTCGCGCTAATAGCAGAATTTTATTCTTATTACCGTAATAACGACTAATTTAATTAGACAATTCAACCTCACCCCGACCTCTCCAAAGGAGAGTGAGAAAGACAAATAAAAAACCCCAAAAGCCTTGCCCCCTCTATCAAGAGGGGGTTAGGGGGTGTGTTGTTTTTTACTCGTCTTGCACAAACATAGCCCACGGTTTTAACCGTGGGAAATGGATTTTGTAGGGACAGAACAGCATTCTGCCAAAACATAGCCCACGGTTTTAACCGTGGGAAAATGGAAATGAAAATCAAATTTGAACCATTTTAATGGTTTTAATAAATGAAAACCTACACGGTTAAAACCGTGTTTAATAGTAAAAAACATAAACAGTATCCCACGAATGAATTCGTGGGCTATGTTTTCATTAGGACAGAACGCTGTTCTGACTAATTTTTATACAAAAAAAAAACTGCAACCCTTCAAGAGTTGCAGCTTTAAGTATATTGGGAGGGAGTTATCCCAATATTTCTTGTAGGTCTTGTTCTACCGTTGTTATCGGCTGAATATTGAAGTTTTGGACTAAAAATTCCAAGACTTCCGGCTCAATAAATTGAGGCAAAGTCGGACCCAAACGAATGTTCTTGATTCCTAATGAGAGCAAGCTCAGCAAGATTGCCACAGCTTTTTGCTCGTACCATGATAAAATGAACGACAGCGGCATAGAGTTGACATCTGTATCGAGTGCTTCAGCTAATGCTGTTGCGATTTTGATTGCGGAATATGCATCATTGCATTGCCCGACGTCCATCAATCGCGGCAATCCTGCTACTTCGCCAAATTCGAGTTTGTTAAAGCGATATTTGCCACAAGCTAATGTCAATATAATGCTGTCTTTGGGCACTGATTGTGCGAAATCTGTATAGTAATTGCGTCCGCTACGAGCACCGTCGCATCCGCCTATTAAAAAGAATCTGCTAATTTCACCGGATTTCACTTTTTCGACAATCGCGTCCGCATTGCTCAATACCGCATTATGTCCAAATCCTGTGAAGATGAATTTTTCAGCTGAATCTTCTTGGAATCCCGGTGCTTCGAGTGCAACTTGAATTAATTCCGAGTAATCGCCGTTGGAAATGTGCTTAATTCCTTGCCAAGCGACCAAACCTGTGGTAAATAGACGCTCTGCGTATGTATGCAATGGGAATTGGATGCAATTTGTAGTCATCAAAATCGCACCGGGGAAATGGTCGAATTCCATTTGTTGGTCTTGCCAAGCGCCACCGTAATTACCGGCAAGGTGTTTGAATTTCTTTATTTCGGGGTAACCGTGAGCAGGTAGCATTTCACCGTGAGTGTAGATGTTGATTCCTAAGCCTTCGGTTTGTTGGAGCAAATTGTACAAATCGTTCAAATCATGTCCCGAAACTAAAATCGCTTTCCCTTTGATAGGTGTAATTCTCACTTTTGATGGCTCAGGATTACCAAATCGGCTCGTGTGAGCCTTGTCGAGTAATTCCATCACTTTTAGATTTTGCCGTCCAACGTCTATTGACATTTTGAGCAAAACAGTAGGGTCGTCGGATATGCTTACTTTCGAGAGCGTTTCATGGAAGAATTTATAGACTTCTTCATCTTTGAATCCAAGCAACAGAGCATGGTCTAAATATGCAGCTACACCTTTCAAGCCGTATATCACTAACTCCTGCAATCCGGTAATTGTTTTGCCGAATGCTGCTTGTTTTGCAGGAATTGAAGTTTTGAGCCAAGCTTCTTGAATAAATTGATAGTTATCAACAAAATTGAAAGTAGCGTAATCCGGTAGAATTGTTTCTTCGGCAATATTAGCTTGAAGTGCGATGTGCTTAGCTTCATCACGAGCCTTGCAAACTTCTACCACCATATCTTTAATTCTTAATGCATCGAAATTGACATTAGTCATAGTTGTAAATAATGCTTCTATGACATATTTATCATATTTTTCGGTATTGATATTGTTGTGGTTGAGTTTGGTAGTGTAATATGATAAGCCCTGAGTCGCATACAGCAAAATATCCTGCAACTTGGATGTCAAATCGTCTTTACCACACACACCCATCTGGTCCAGACATCTGAATCGTACATTTTGTTCACATTGATAGCAAAACATGTTTACTCCTTAATTTGATCTTTTCATCAACAACAACGCTTTGGATTTTTCCAAAGTCTTCAACGAATGCGGAGCCTTCGACGGGATAATAAGCATATCGCCAGTTTTGAGATGATTAACTTCCCCGGAAACCGTGAAATCAACTTTACCTTCGATTACATAGAAAAATGCTTCGTAAGGTGCTGAGTGCTCGCTGATGTATTGGTCTGTATCAAATGCGAAAAGAGTAACTTTTAAATCGTCAAAATGTTTGATAATTTTGCTCACGATAGAGCCTTCGTTGTAATCCACCATTTCTGCGAATGGGAATACTGATGCTTTTTGTTCTGAATTGTTTTCCATTTTCTAACCTTTTTATTAGTTTATATATTTGATTTTGGCACTGCTGCCATTGATTCCAATTGTATGTTCTTCGATTGGTAATTGAAGCCCTGCTGAATTGTATGCTTTTTTAAGTATATCTGTAAGTCCTGAGCAACATGGCACTTCCATTCGAAGTACGATTATTTTTTCAAGATTAGCCGTCGCAATAATTTGAGCTAATTTGTTCTGATAAGGCTCTGTATAATCTAATTTAGGACACGCAAGAACGACGGCGTTATTTTTTATATAATCTTGCTGTATATTGCCATATGCCACTGGAGCACACGTGGACATTAGAATGAGTGTTTTGCCTTGCAAAAATTCAGAGCCGGGATTAACTAAATGCAATTGCACGGGCCAATGTTCCAATTCGGAATTATTGTCCGATTTCTTTTGGTTGCTTGATTTATCTTCGATTACATTCAATGGTTTGAATATTTTTTTCTGTGCACTGCCCGGGCATCCGCCACCACTATTTGCTGTCGGCATATCGTGTCCTCCGCCCTTGTTTATAATATTGATTTTTATACCGATTTCCTCAAGATAATGCACTGCTAAATTGAAATTATCCAAGTCGCCCATATCAAAAAGATGCAACAAATGAGCTTTGATATCGGCATCCGGTTCGTGGAGCAATCTCTCAAGCACTTCGATTTCGTTATATTCTTCAGTTTCGCGTTCTTCAAAAGTAATTGCTCCCAATGGACATTCTCCAATACACGCTCCAAATCCATCACACAGGGAATCTTTTACAAGTTTTGCTTTGCCATTGATTATTTGAATAGCACCTTCGTGGCATGAGGGAATGCAAATTCCGCATCCGTCACACTTTTCTTCGTCAATTTTTATTACTTTTCTAATCATTTTGTGTAATCTTTTCTTAATCAGACAAAAAACTCTGAAACAAAAATAAGACAAAATTTTCTTATTTGCAAATATTTTTTTATTTTTGTCATAATATTTTTATAGGAAAATTAAAAATGACTGTCATCTTCTCAAAAAAATGCGAGCTGGGGCTTCAAGCAGTCTTATATCTTTCGGCATTCCCTAAGAATACTCTTTTTTCGGCTTTGGAAATATCAGAAAAAATAAATGCTCCAAAAGAGTTTGTTTCTAAAATTTTGCAAACCCTTACAACATCAGGGATTATTGGCTCGAAAAAGGGTAACAGCGGTGGCTTTTTTCTCAAGATTGACCCGGGTTCTGTCCGACTGATTGACGTTGTATCGGCAATTGACGGATTAGACTTGTTTCGCAACTGTGTACTTGGTTTTCCCGGATGCAGTGTGGATGAGCCCTGCCCCGTGCATGAAACTTGGGGGAAATTACGTAATGAGACATATACGATGCTTAGCAACCAAACATTAGCAGAATTACGCGATATAACTGTAAATAAAATTAATTCTCTAAAGAAATGATTTGTCCCATTAAAGATTTTTTCATACATTTGATAAGAGATATTGGTGTCTGATTATAAAAAAGATATATGCAAACTAAAAAAATAACAAGGGCTCTTATTCCACCCTATAATTGGCGAATGGCAGTAGCTATCGCCTTTGGCGTGTTAGTAGGTATCGGAGCTACTGCAATTCATTTGTCAAATTTTACTTCATATTTGTATGATGACCCCGCGACTTGTGTGAATTGCCATTTGATGACACCGCATTATGCTACGTGGATGAAGGGCAGCCATGGCGGCAAAGTTACTTGTAATGATTGCCATGTGCCGCACGATAATATTTTCAACACCTATTATTTCAAGGCAAAAGATGGCACAAGACACGCATATGTGTTCACAACGCGTACTGAACCAGAAATAATTGCTATCAAAGAAGCCGGCATTGCAGTCGTTCAAGAAAATTGCAAACGCTGCCACGACCACCAAATCAATTCAGTTACTGCAGGAATTTTTTCAGAACGTAGTTTCAGCCATGGCGGAGACAGACTTTGTTGGGATTGCCACAGAGAAATCCCCCACGGTAGAATCAACAGCCAGACGGCTACGCCTTATGCTACAATTCCCGACCAAAACACTGCCATTCCCGAATGGATAAAAAATTTGCAAGTTAAATAATATCGAGGTTTAAAATGTCAGAACAACCAAAAAGAAAACATTGGGTCAATTGGGCATTATTTGGTGCCACAGTTGTTGTCGTATTCCTTGTAGGAATTTTCACCGCTCAAATCATGGAACGTCGTGCAGAGAAAGTAGCACGATTCCAAATTATCAACGAATTACCCGAATACGAGCCTCGTAACGAGGTTTGGGGCGAAAATTTCCCCAGACAATGGGAAACTTATCGCCAAACTTTGGACACAAATTTCACAAGTGCTCACGGTGGCTCATCAAGAATTGATTATCTCGAACAATTTCCCGAACTTGTGATAATGTGGGCTGGTTATGCTTTTTCAAAAGAATATAACCAAGGGCAAGGTCACGCCGGTGCTATTAATACTATACGCAACATTTTGCGTACAGGTGGTGTTGAAGATTCTGTTATGCCTGCTACTTGTTGGACATGCAAAAGTACAGACGTTCCGAGAGTAATGGCAGAAATCGGGGTTAAAGAGTATTACGATAAAAAATGGATAGAAGTTGGGCAAGAATTTGTCAATCCTATCGGTTGCCAAGATTGTCACGACCCGAAAACAATGAGTTTGCGAATTACAAGACCTGCATTGATTGAGGCATATGAACGTCAAGGCAAAGATATTAAGGAATTTTCGCACCAAGAAATGCGCTCGCTTGTATGTGCTCAATGCCATGTTGAATATTATTTCAAAAAGCCCGGTAATTATCTGACTTTCCCATGGGACAAAGGTTTCTCGGCTGATGATATGGAAGCATATTTTGACGAAATCGAATTTAGCGATTGGACTCACAAATTGAGCCGCGCCCCCATGCTCAAAGCACAGCACCCGGATTACGAATTATTCATGACAGGTGTTCATGCTGAAAGAGGTGTGTCATGTGCGGATTGCCATATGCCATACAAAATGGAAGGCGGCGTTAAATTCACCGACCACCATTTAAGCAGTCCACTTAGAAACGTGGCGGCTTCGTGCCAAGTATGTCACCGCGAAAGCGAAGCACAATTGGTTAAAGATGTGACTTCTCGCCAAGATAAAGTATTAGAACTCAGACGTTTGGCTGAAAAGTCACTCGCGGCTGCACATATCGAAGCAAAAGCATCATGGGATGCAGGAGCCACAGAAGCTCAAATGGCGCCGGTTCTCAAACTTATCCGCCACGCTCAATGGAGATGGGATTGGGTTGCTGCTGCTAATGGCGTAGGATTCCACTCGCCGGTTGAAGCTCTTAGAGTGCTTGGAACTTCCATCCAAAAAGCTGAACAAGCCCGCGCTCAAAATGCTCTTGTACTCGTTAGATTAGGTGTTCAACTTCCAATCCCGATGCCCGATATTTCAACAAAAGCATTGGCTCAAAAATATATCGGACTGGATATGGATAAATTGAGAAATGATAAAATCATACTTTTGGAAACTGTAGTAAAAGAGTGGGATAAACAAGCTCTGAAAAGACAAGGCACTTTGATTGATTATAAATTGGACAAATAAATTTCATAAAATTTTGAATTTGATAAGAAATTACGAACTACTTTTTAACAGAGGGTTAGATGAAAAAATTTACTGTATTATTTTTATTGATTATTTTTCCTTATGTCTTGAATGCTCAAGATTGGGGAATAAGATTTACCGGATTTGTCAAAACTGATGCGATGTTCGACACTCGCCAAAATGAAGCTGCTCGCGAAGGGCATTTCCTTCTATTTCCTTTAGACGAAAAGCAAGTGGAAGGCGGCGATGTCAACGAGACAATGAATTTTAATATGCTGTCCATCCAAACGCGTCTTACCGGCAAAATCACAGCACCCGACTTTCTGGGAGCGAGAACCACAGGTATGATTGAAGGGGCATTTTTTGGGCATACTAATCCCGATGTAAACGGCTTTAGGTTACGCCATGCAACATTGAAATTAGATTGGGGCACATCGGAACTGTTGATTGGGCAATATTGGACGCCACTTTTCATTGAAGAAGCATTTGCCAAATCAATTTCGTTCAACACAGGTACACCATTTCAGCCATTTTCTCGCAATCCGCAAATCCGATATACAATCAAAGCCGATAAGTTACATATGAATGTAGCTGCCTACTCGGAACGCGATTTTGCATCGAAAGGACCTGACGGCGAAACCTCAACTTATTTGCGTAACGCGGTTCTCCCTGTTCTGAATCTTGGTTTGAAATATAATACCGGAAGTTTGCTTTTTGCAGCCAATGCAAATTACAAATCACTCCGCCCAAGATTGTTAACCGAAAAGAATCATATTGACGAGAACAAAATTAATGCAATGACTTTCAATGGTGCGATTAAATATTACGAAGAGGATTTCTTCGTCACATTGCAAGGCTTATACGGTCAAAACACTTCGGCTCTCACTATGCTCGGTGGTTACGGCGTATCGGCGATTGACGAAACAAGCGGCATGTGGGAATACACTCCTTTGAACACTTTCTCCGGTTTTATTGACATGGAATATGGTAAAGTTTGGAAAATCGGCTTTTTGGGTGGATATACTAAAAACCTTGGTGCTGATAATGATATCGTTGGTTCTGTTTATGCTCGCGGTACAAACATTGACAACGTCCTCCGCATATCGCCAAGACTTTCATATCGTACGGGCATGACACAATTCTCCACTGAATTTGAAGTAACTCAAGCTTCATACGGAACGCCAGATTCAAAAGGTGTTGTCGAAAACACACACAATGTAATGAACATTCGCGTACTTTTAGCGGCAATATTATATTTCTAATCGAAATTCTTCTACTCAAAATGAAATCAACCATTTCGACAATGGTTGATTTTTTTTTATTAATTATTACAAATAATTTGCATAATTGAACAATGTTAATTACTTTTGCATTGTAATATTATTTATAGTGTAAAAAATATAAAAGGTGTTAAGATGGATAAGAAAGAAATACAGGAGCAAAGAATGAGGATGTACTTCATCAATGCTACAAAGGAGTTGCTGAAAGGCGAAGGGCTTAAAAGCATCAGCGTTCGGAATATTGCTGAAAGAGCCGGTTACTCATTTGGAACACTGTACAATTATTTTGACGATGTTAAGGAGCTGATTTTTATATGTGTGGAAGATTTCCAAGATGAATGCAGAGAATTTATCGAAGAACGCACTAAAACTCAATCACAGGGAAAAGATAAACTTCGCAGCATTGTCAAATATTATATGTACTATTTTGTTCAATATCCGGGAATTTTCGAGTTATTCTTTTTGGAACGTGCTAATGATGTCGGCAACAAAAAGCCTACTTTCGAGATGATTTATTCATTTTTGGATAAATTATGCCGTGATGAATGGAAGTATTTAGTTGAGCAAGGTTCTTTGAGTAAGCAGCAAGCCCGATTGAAAGCCGAAATCACAAAAAACATGGTTGTTGGAATGTTGATTTTTTATCTCAATCGGCATAATCCGCAATCATTTGATGAATTTTCGCAAAGAACTGAAGCATTATTAGATGAAATTCTGAATTTTTAATTCAAAATTATTGTCATTTGAAATATTTGTATTACGTTGCAAAAAAAACTGGTGAAGATATGTTAGAATGGGCAAGTCGTCAAGACCCGGTGATGTTGGCATTGTACGCATCACTTTTCACATGGAGCGTTACAGCTTTGGGTGCAGCAACTGTATTCTTTTTCAAAAGTATTAACAAGCGCGTATTGAATGCGATGCTGGGTTTTGCAGCCGGAGTAATGATAGCTGCATCATTTTGGTCATTACTCAACCCCGCAATCGAAATGGCTGAAGCAATGGGGATGATTCCTTGGGCTCAGGCTGTAGCCGGATTTCTAAGCGGAGGTTTGGCACTCTTTTTAATTGATAAAATTTTGCCCCACTTACACTTAGGTTTGCCTCGAACCGAAGCCGAGGGTATAAAAACTTCGTGGCACAGAAGTATATTGCTTGTTCTGGCAATTACTCTGCATAATATCCCCGAAGGACTTGCAATCGGGGTGGCTTTCGGAGCCTTGGCAACGGATATGCCGGGCGCTTCAATGACAGGCGCTTTTGCTTTGGCTTTGGGTATCGGATTGCAGAATTTCCCGGAAGGCGCTGCGGTGTCAGTTCCATTACGTCGCGAAGGTTTTTCACGTCTCAAAGCTTTCATGTATGGTCAATCATCTGCCATTGTCGAGCCCATTGCCGCCGTGATTGGCGCTTATGCTGTTATTGCTTTTTCATCAATACTGCCTTTTGCATTGTCATTTGCAGCAGGGGCTATGATTTTCGTTGTTGTGGAGGAATTAATTCCCGAATCGCAACAAGGGCATGACACTGATACTTCGACGATCGGCGCTATGCTCGGATTTGCCATAATGATGCTTTTGGACGTTGCATTGGGGTAAGGCTCAATCTATAAGCTCGTAACTTGTTGATCTACCACTTTTTTCGGATTTTCTTAGAATATTTTTCGTAATCAAATCTTTTATATCTCGCAATGCTGTGTCGGATGAGCATTTTGCAATTTTCGCCCACTTTGAAGTAGTCAGATTGCCTTCAAATTTATCTAATAGCATATTAATTATTAATCGTTGCCGTTCGTTCAAACTTTCAACAGCAAATTTTGCTTTATAATTATGTTTTCGGACAACCAAATCAATCGTCGCTTCAGCTTCAATTAGTGATTCCATCAAGCAATTCAAAAACCAGACGAGCCAATCAGTGATTTCTGAATCAGATTTTTGCGTTGCCTCGAGCATTTCGTAATATTGCTTCCTTTGCTTCCGAATTTGCGAAGACATGCTATAATATCTTTGCGTTAAGCCATCCGCAGATGTTAGCAACATATCGGTCAAAGCTCGCGCAATCCGACCATTCCCATCTTCAAATGGATGTACGGTCACAAACCAAAGATGTGCAATGCCAGCTTTGATAACTAAATCTAAATTCTTAGCATTGTTAAACCAGCTAATAAATGCATCCATCTCGGAATCTAAAACCGCCGAATCCGGTGCTTGGAAGTGAATTCTTTCTTTACCGTATGGACCCGAAACAACTTGCATCGGTCCTGTCGTATCTAATCGCCATTTACCGGAAATGATTTCATACGAGCCGCTTTTGCTTTCCGGAAAAAGAGCCTTATGCCAATCAAATAATCGTTGCTTTGTTAGGGGTAAGGAATGATTTATCGTGGCGTCAACAGTCATTTCCACTACACCGTCAACGTCTCTATCAGACGGAATCAAACCTGAAATATCGAAACCTAATTTTCGTGCGATTGATGAGCGAACTTGTTCCGGATTGAGCAATTCTCCCTCAATTTCAGAACTTTTCAGCACATCAGCTGTTAGGTTATTCAAAGCTGCTTCATTTTTCAGCTCAAATCCTATTGATTCCATTTTCCCGACAATTCGCCCTTGCAAATTTCGGACTTTACCGAGCAGTGGCGAGATTTCCTTATCATCCCAAGTAAAATCAGTCCACCGCTCTCGCTCATAAATATATAAACTCATTTAATCTCCGCAAATTATGCGGCAAATATAATCAATATTCTCCGCATAAACAAAATAATCTCCGCAAATTATGCGGAGATTATTTATGATTTAAATAGGGAATTAAATGCTTTTACTCTTGCAATTGTCTTTCTAACTTGTCTGCAAGCCATACTTTGATTATTGATTGGCGAGTTACTCCGAGCCGATTTGCTTCATCATCGAGTTTAGCAATCATCCAAATAGGCAAATCTACATTAACTCGTTTCATCTCGCGAGATAATTTTTTAGACTTTTTAATGTCCAAATATGGCGTTAGGTCTTCCCCATCGTCAAATTTCTTATCGAATTCTTGAGCTTTCATATATTTTAATCTCCTCTATTCTTGAACGTCTTACTGATATTATCCTAACTCGATTAATACGATATGTTATTACCGCTGACCAATGTACACCCTCAATTTTTCCTATAATCAAAAATCTTGGTTCGTCCACTGTAATTGCTGGTATCTCTATTGCATCAGCATCTGCCCATAATTCTTTCGATTTTTCGAAATCAATATTATGCTTGGCAAAGTTACTGATACTTTTTGATACATCGTATTCGAATTCAAACATTTTAAAAACAATTATTTAATGTGTAAAAAAGATATACTTTCTACTCAAATATAAAACGTTAGTTTTAAATTTATATTTGAATCAACTTTTCCGCCGTTTTTCAAAGAAACCACCGATTTCGGAAATGAAAAGTCCTGCCATCATGATGGAAGCGCCGATGTATTCGCGAATGTTTAAATATTCGGATAACGTGAGTGCTGCAATGAAACCTGCGATTACCGGTTCAAGGGAGAATATCAATGCCGCTTTGATAGGTGTTGTGTATTTCTGGACGCCGGTGTGGATGAATGTCACGAAAAATGATGCAAGAATGCCATTGAATGCGAGTGCTATGAAGAGGTCTTTTGAGGGATTGAAATAAATATCGCCAAAATCGAGTATGAAAAAGGAAATTACTGCAAGCGGTGTTGCAGCAACGAATTGCATTACTACATACGCAGCCGTAAGATTGAATCCTCGACTGTTCTTGGTGTATTTATCCATCAAAGTGATGTAAAATGCCCAGAAGAATGTAGATAGCAGCGTCAAGACATCGCCGAAATTGATGTTGTCTAAACTTGGGTCGGTGAAAATGTATAAGCCGATTGACGACACTCCGACACCGATTTTTGACCATAATTGGATTGGTTTGCGTTGAATCAGGTAAAATACGAATGGAGTAATTGGTACGGTCATACCGGTAATAAATGCGGATTTAGAAACGGTTGTATAGCTCAAACCATATGTTTGGAGCAAAAATCCTCCTCCGAAGAGCAAACCAAGAATTGCGCCCCGTTTGAATATTACGCGGTCAATTGATTTGAGATGCTTGCCGAAAAATGCTAATGATAGCAGCAGTGCTATGCAAAATCGCAAAATTACAAATAGTGATGGAGGGCAATCCTCGAGTCCAACCTTCGTGAAAATAAATGTAGCTCCCCAAATAAAGGTTGCCGAGAATAGCATCAATTCTGCTTTCCAAGATTTCACTAATTGTAGTTTCCGCAAAAATTGTAAACTACAAAAGTAAGCATTTTATCTAACTGAATTAGTATCCGATGATTGCCGGTTAAATTCAGGGTCTGAGTCATATTTTGAATCAGCTTCTTGGGTTTCTTTTGCTTTCTCTGCGTCGCTTTTTAGTTTTGCAGCTTTCTTCTTGCGTCTTACTTCGTTGAAGTCAACCGATTCTGTCAATTTTACGCCTTCACGGATGTGTCCTCTGGCTCGCAAAGTATCTTCGGCAACAACATATCTGTGCTTGTCCGGCAAAATCCCGCGTGAAGTTTTCGGAATTTGCTGTATCGGAATATATGCCTCTTCGAATTCCATCGGGTTTTCGGGTACTTCAATCACAAAATCTTTATTGGATTTGAGTGCAAACCATGGTCCGGTTTTTGGACGAGTAAAATCAAAAACATCAAGAATCAGAACGGGCGTTCCGGTCAAGTGAATGAAATGATCATTTGAATCCAATTTGCCGCGTTGCCCCCAATTATAGAGCCATTCGGCATCATCAAGAAATTGCCTTACACATGAGTGCGAAGCAGCATAGCCGGGCATATCAAATTTATGAAAAGCACTACCTGAATAACGATGAAAATTCCATGTGAATGGCATTATCCAATTGCTATCTAAAGATGATTTCCGAACTAATTGTTTCCAAACTAAAGCATATCTTCCCGGAAACGTTGGAGTTTTCTCTTTGCCTGTATTTGCAGCAGCAAACCTTACTTGCACACCGTTTTCATAACATGCATAAGCTTGCCAACGATTGGATACCAAAATTAACTTCGGTACATCGCGAGCGCCATGATAATACTGAGGAAAAATCGAATATGCACACATATCATCGAAATATTCCTTAGGGACGACAATTGTATCACCAACTTTGACAAAGCGTCGCTCTTTTCGATTTATCGTCAAGAATGCTTTGTTTTTTGAGGGATTTTCCTTGTCCAATTTGAACTGTTCACGAATTTCACCCAAATGCTTATTGTCGCGAATCACAACATGCTCATATTCGATAAGAGGAAATCTATCGTGTTTAGCAATTAATTCAGCTAATTCAACAGAATCCCTATGAGCTTTGTCAATTTTTTCGCTAATTTCATCTTCATATTCACCCGATTCCGGTTTACGATTTTCGTAACATGATGAAAGAATAATGACAATTGATATGACAAGTACAAATTTTATTAAAATCAAGCTATTACCCATTTTAAAAGTTAGATGAATCACGTGCACCAATAAATTTTTGATACAAAAGTAAACCTATGATGCAAAATACACCTATTCCGCTGAAAAGCAACCATAATTCTGCTGTATGTGCATGTGTTGAAACCTGATCTTTCGTTATTCCGGCACCTTCGGCTATTGCTATCAAATCCGGGATTTTTATATCATCGCTTATAATCGCATCAGGCACACTATTACGAACGAATGCAATCATCGGATTGTCAACTAACTTAACGTACAGCCATGCACCTAAATAACCACCGACGAATGAACCGAAGAATCCGTACAAAAATCCGAATCCCATATAAGTAGCTTTTTTGTCTTTGGGTGCAATCAGCCCCAAATAAGATATATATTTTGGATGTGCGGTCATTTCGCCGATTGAAAACAAGATAATTCCCGCTAAGAAGACCCAAATATTATTGCTGAAAGCCAATATTGCCATTCCAACTGTTCCCATAGAAATACCAACGATTAGGGTGGGAAGCGCTTTTGTATTTTTAACTATAGATGAAACCAACAGTTGCAGCACTATAATTGTAAAAGCATTTACCACGGTAACGTGTTCGACGTCGAATTTCCAATCCAATCCTGTCACAGAACTTACGAAATTATTTAGTGCCGTAGCGTCAACAAATTGTTGAACGTACCATAAGACTGAATCAAACATTTGGAAGTATAAAATCCAAAACCACGAATAGATAAAGATGAAAAGCATAAAGCGCCAATCCAAGAAAACTAAGCCAATTTTTTTGCCAATATCGCCGAAAATTGCGAATATAGAATTCTCCGAATCGTCAATTTTTTCTCTTTCGGGCTCTTTATACAAGAATAATGTTGGTATAAGCATCAATGAAGTTACAATTGCCGCCATAATCAATACATAGGACCAATCCATAGATTTGAGCCAGGGCACAACTACTAACGGAAAAATAAAAGCTCCAAGATTGATTGACCAATAAAAAATTCCAAATCCAAGCCCACTGTTGCTTTCATCTGTGACTTTAGCAATTGTACCAGAAATAATCGGTTTAAATGTACCGGCACCGAAAGCCATTATGAGCAAGAATACGAACACAGCGAGATAATCAGTAACCTGCGAAGTGAGATAGTATCCGATTCCAAGTAGCGAAAATGCCACCATCAATGTTTTGCGATAGCCCAATCTGTCAGCGATTGCACCCGATAAAATCGGCAAAAAGTAAAGTAAGGGCTGGATTGTACTTTTAATTGTCCCGACTTCGGTTTTCGAGAAACCGAGCATATCAGTCAAATATACTGATAAAATACTCATAACGCCGTAATAGGCGCCGCGTTCGAAAAATTCAAATACTATAACAATCCAATATGTGGGCGGGAAATCCCGGAATGAAGCCTTCTTTTTTAATTCTGAATTCATAATTTTACTAATTTTTTATAAAAAAAAGCCGATTCCAAAATTTACGGCTTACTAAATTAATAAAAAGTGTGAAATCAAGAATTAAATATTTTTGATTATTTTGAATTGTTGGCTGAATTCAATGCTTTTGAATTTCGTTTCAAACCGGGCAGTTTTAACCTTTTGATTGGCGATTTCCGAAATCTCTCGCTGAATTGGACTTGTGTCATCTGTGCCACAGCGTCATGATGCAATACTGTACTGCCTTCGCGTGGCAAAAACGATGCAAAGTCCGTTATTTTGGGCTTGTTTTTATTCCAAGGGCAAACTTCCTGACAAATATCACATCCGAAAATCCATCCTTCCATTTTTTCGGAAATTTCTGCCGGAATATCTATATGATGCTTTGCTTCGATTGTCCAATAGGACAAGCATTTCCGCGAGTCAATGACTGCGTTGGCGATAATTGCATCTGTCGGGCAGGCTTTTATACATTTGACGCATGTTCCGCATTTGTCAGCAATTGCTGTGTCCGGCTCGAATTCGATTGTAGAGATTATGACACATAGAAAAAAATATGAGCCGTAATCGGGCGATAGCACAAGGCTGTTTTTGCCTTGCCAACCGATTCCTGCTCGTACAGCCCATTGCTTTTCGAGTATTGGACCTGTATCTATGTAACAAAGATTTTTGGAATCCGGGAAATCCTGGCTTATGAGCGATTCGATAGCTTTAAGTTTCGGCATTAAAACATCGTGATAATCATCGCCCCAAGCGTATCGAGAAATTTTTCCTGCTTTGCCTTCTTCGATTTCGGATTGTGGGTAATCAATTCCTGTGAAATAAGAATGGTTCAATACGATTACAGATTTTGCATTTTCGAGCACAAACCCAATGTTGCGTCTCTTGTCTTGGTTTCGTTCGAGCCACTGCATATCGGCGTGCTTGCCCTCGTCTAACCATTTTTGCATATTCGCCGATTCTGCGATTAATTCTGTAGCTTGTGCAATTTTCAAATCCAAAAAACCAAGTTCGGTAGCGTGAAACTTTAGCTTGTTTTTGAGTATTTTAGAAGTTTCGAGCGACATTATCTGCGCCAAAGTGGAATTTGGAAACTTGGTTTTTGGACATAAATCATGTCGTCAATAATTTCGACTTTATAAGTATTCAAATTCTTGATGCCTTGCCGTATATCAACGTTTCGCCCTGTATCGAGCGAATATGTCCATCCATGCAGTGGGCACATCACTGTCAAATCTTTGATGATTCCTTCGTGGATACGGTCGGCATGGCGATGTGGGCAAATGTTATCAACGCAATAGTAAATTCCGTCAATCTTGAATAGTGCGAGTTGGAAATCATCGTCGCCCGTAAATTGGATTTTTCTGCCCTTGTTGTCCATCAATTCATCAACGGGGCAAATCTCAACGTAGCTTTCTCCACCGATGTTAACAGTTTTTGGGTGATTCAGTTCGATATCCATCAAAATCCTTGCACTTTTTCTCTTACCACGAATCCTTTGGGTCCATTTTCGATTCTGACCGCTTGGGTGAATGCGTCGTGCTCAAAAAATATAATCCAGTTTTCCTCAGCCGCTTGAGTAAAGTATTTCTTTTTTTCTTCGATTGTAGTTAGCGGGAAATTATCGTAGCCCATTCCGTATGCAATACCCAAATGAGCCGTTGTAGGAGCTAAGTCAGCACAATAGAGAAGGGTCTCGCCCCCATCGGAAATTTTTATCATCTGCATAAAACTTGTATGCCCATGAATTGGTATTACGCTGATTCCGGGGAAAATTTCCCCTTCGCCGTCAGTAAATTCCAAGACATTTTCATTTATTAAGGGTTGGTAATTTTCGGGCATGAATGAAGCTCTATCTTTAACCGATGGTGATTTTGCCCATTCGAGATGCTTTTTCTGAACGTAGTATTTGGCATTTGCGAATACAGGCTGAGCCGCACCATTTACCATTTCAGTCGAACCGCCACAATGGTCGAAATGTAAATGGGTCAGAATAACATCGGTGATTTCTTCGGGCTTGATGCCTGTGGATTGGGTTAGCGTGTTGCGGATTTCAGATTTACCAAGGTCAATGTTGTACATAGAAACGAACTTATCGTCATATTTTGTGCCGTTACCATTGTCAACTAAAATTTTCTTATCGTCGAATGTGATGACTAACGGGCGAGATGCGAGTGGAATGCGATTGAACTCGTCGCCCGGATTGTATTTCTTAGACCAAAGATTTTTTGGTATCACTCCGAACATAGCCCCGCCATCTAATGCAAACAAGCCTGTATCAAGTGACTTTATTTCAAATTTGCCTATTTTCAATTTGGTTCTCGATTGGTTAACAAATATGTATAGTACAACGAAACAATCTCAAATTTATCATATAAAAAGAGAAAACCGTACAGCACTCATCATTTGATTTTGTACTGTACGGTAAATATTTTATAAGAACAAATGTAAATCTACAAAGGGATTTCTATTCAACTATTACAAGAAATAAAAAACCGCATAGTATTCTGTAATAGAGAAAAAAAGCAAATACGTAAAACAAAATCCAAAAAAATGAAACATAAATATAGAAAAATGAAACATAAATCTAAAAACATGAGACATGATTCAAAAATACATAAACAAAATTCTAAAAATATGTGAAACATAAATCCAAAAAACGTAAAACATAAATCCAAAAAGTCTGAACCCAAAATACTATGCGGCGATTTTTAATTAGCTACTATAAGTCTAGTGCTGAAAGCTCTCGAATCAATAATCATTTGCAAAACATAAACGCCGTTACTTAAATTCGATACGTTAAAACTAACCTGTTTTGAGCCCGGAGCTGAATACTCATTTACTATTACAGCCTCCTCATGACCAACACATGAATAAACACGAATCACGATTTGAGATATTGTTTCAACTTCATAAAAAATATTTGCGACCGAAGAAGCAGGATTGGGACTGACTCTCAGGTAAACCTTCTCAATATCGTTTTCGATTTGCGAAAATTTTTCGACCATCGCCAATTGTTCCGACGAGAATTGTGATTTGATTGCCTCTTCAATCATCTCTCTACAAAGTAGGAATTCGCTTTTAGTGATTGCTAAAGGCGTTTCAAACGCACTGCAATACAAATGTTTGAAATCTTGGTCGTTGAGATTGAAAGCAAATATATTGTAAACGCCAAATTTGCTCTCGTCGAACCCGTTTTTCATGAATGATGCAAAGTCAATGTTAGCGAGATTGAACTCAAATTTCGATTTTTCAAGGAGCTTTTCAAATTCATCAATACTTTTGGTTTTGTAAAAATCGGTAAAGTCAATACGTGAAAAGTCAAAATGAATCCCGCTTTGCCGCGAGTTCATTTCGTAGAATTCATCATAAATATGTTCTAGAAATGTGTAGTCTTTATCGTATAACAGCTCGAATTCTTGCTCTTCAAATGTGATTGAATTGCCTTTGTTGTTCGGAACGTAGTAGTCAAATTCGTAATGCTCGGTGTAAAATTGTAGGAAATTTTGTTTGGACAAGTCAAAATCGGAATTGATGAAATCTTTTCTTAAATCGAGATTCATCGAATAATTCGGGAATTCGGTCAAATCTATTTCCATAATCCCGAAGTTGATTTTAGTTTGATCGTTAAAACTGA
This sequence comes from Ignavibacteriae bacterium HGW-Ignavibacteriae-1, assembly GCA_002839825.1. Taxonomy (GTDB): domain Bacteria; phylum Bacteroidota; class Ignavibacteria; order Kapaibacteriales; family UBA2268; genus PGYU01. The sequence continues at coordinate 156,990 of PGYU01000002.1, forward strand.
AAAGTGTAGTTGGCTTAATTAAAAAATAGTTCATAACTTCATTATAATCAAGCATTGCTAAAGGTTCACCATCAGAATCATAAAATATAATAGTATTATACTCAGGTTTCAGGTGAACTTTTTTATGTTTGAAAATGCCTAATTTGTCAAGAACATCTACTTTCCGGGGATTGCCATTATCATCGACACCCTCTATAGCGTCTGCGAATCCGTCATTGTTTTGGTCTAAAAAGTATGAAGATTGTGTTTCGTTGATTGTTATTCGCTCTTGGCTGTTTAGTGCCAAAGTCAGAACTAAGCTAAGTGCTATTGCAAGTATAGTTTTCAGTGCATACATAGAGATTTTCATTTCTGTTCCTCCACTTATTGAGCTTTTGTTTTCTGCTAAAAGTAATATACAAAATTATTTTATATTATCCAAATAAATTTTCAGATTAACTCAATTTAAATATTTTTTTGCGATTTAGTCTAATAACAATTGGTTATTAAGCTACTATGTATTAGTTTTGTAGATTGAATTAAAATGCTTTTGTTAGAAAGATTATAAAATTATTATAAAATGGAGATAACGAGCTGATGGGAACGTTACAAAACATAAGAAGAATGTCGCCGTACGTATTTGGGGTTTTTGCGGTTTTACTTGTTGCCTTTTTTACTATCGGTGACCCTACAATTATTGAAGGTGTCAGAGGTACAACCGGTGACCCGAAGACTCAAGTTGTTGCAACCATAAACGGGACACCTATTTATTACCTTGAGTATGAACAGAGAGTCAAAGACGAGGAAGAAAGTGCAAAGCGAGAAGCCGAAAAATCAGGTCAACCGGTGGATGCTACTGCTATTCGCCAACGTGTATGGCAATCCTTAGTTGATGAAGCGCTACTCGAGCAACAAATCGAAAAATTCGGTATAATGATTACTGACAATCAAATTAAAGAACAATTGATTGATAATCCTCCGGATTTCCTAAAGGAAATGTTTTCGGATAGTGCCGGCAATTTCATGCGTTCTACATATCTTGAATTGATTACCAAACCGGAAAATTATGTAAACTATATGGGTGGCGACCCTTCCAAAATTCCGATTGAAGAAAAGAACTTGGCAGTAAGCAACTTCCGCAAGGATTTGTTCCGTATAGAAAAATACGTTGCTCAAGTTTTGAAACAAGAGGAATTGACTGCTGCAGTAGCTGCAAGTAGTTCCGTTATTTCTTCGGAATATGCTCGTATGAAATTCGTCCAAGAAAACAGCACTGCTGATTTGAGATTTTTCCCATTGACACTCAGAGATTTGCCCCAAGAAGCTATGGAAGCCAAAAAAGAGGAAATCGAAGAGTATTACAACAAGAACAAAAAATTATACAAACAGAAACCACAACGCAAAATTAAATATATTACGATGCCTTTAGTTCCTTCGACTGAAGATTCCGCTCGTTCGGAACGCAGAGCTAAAAACGTATCTGATGAATTGATGGCAGCCGCTACTGATGCAGCAAAAGATAGTATATTTGATATTAAATTGAGCGAGTATAACGGTATGACTCACAACTATTTGATGGTCGAAGAAATTGACCCACAAGTTTATAGCATATTGAGCATACTCAAACCCGGTCAAGTTGCCGGTCCGATTAATCGCCCTGACGGAACTTATTTCTTAAGAGTAGATGATGTCCGTAGTGGCGAAAACGAAGTGGTCAAAGCAAGTCATATTTTGATAAGTTTTGACAATAATAAAGATAGTGCAAGAGCTGAAGCCAATCGTATCTTACGTGAAGCAAAAAGCAACCCTAATAATTTCGCAATTCTTGCGATGCAATATTCTAAAGACCCGGGCTCCGGACAACGTGGCGGCGATCTTGGATTTTTCGGCAAAGGACGTATGGTGCCTCCGTTTGAAGAAGCTGCATTTGCTGCTAAAGTCGGTGATATTGTTGGTCCGGTAGAATCAGATTTCGGATTCCACATAATCAAAGTGGACGATAAACGCTCAGAAGAACTCAAATATAGCGAGTTGAGATTGTCGCCAACATTGAGTACAGCCACAAAATCCCAATTATTCCGTGACGCTCACTCAATCAAGAGCCAAGTCCAAGAAGGGCTTACATTCGATACAGTGGCTGCAAGGTTAGGATTGGAAGTGAAGGAAAGCCAATATTTTGATGCCAACATTCCTGTGTTAGGTTCAAAACGCTTATCCGATATCGCTTTCTCTGAAGAAGTGGGATTTGTTTACGAACCTGTCGAAATGGAAAGATACGGTGTTGTTTTGGCACAAGTTGCTGATGCTAAGGAAATCGGAATCAAAGCTTTGGAAGACGTTCGCGAAGAAATTTCACGCAAGATTATCAAAAAGAAACAATTAGATATGCTTGGCGAACAAATCGCTCCATATTTTGACAGAATTAAAGCTCTCGGCGGGCTTCAAGCGGCTGCCGAACAAGATACCGAATTAGCAGGTAAAATTCAAACTTTGAGTGCATTCAATAACTCTCCGAACATCCCCGGATTTGGTCAAGATGCGGCTTTTGCAGCTACAGTCTTTAATTCCGAAACGAACAAACTCATTGGACCTTTCCGCGGCGAAAACGGCTATTATATTATCTCTGTCGAAAATGTAACCAAGCCAACAGACGAAGAAATCACAGCGGCAATGAAAGAATACAAAGCTGAATTGAAAGTAGCTACAAAGGGCGCAGTGTTTTTCCAATGGTTCCAAAAAGTCAAAGAAGACGCTAAAATTGTGGACAGTCGTAGCAAATTCTATCCCGAATATTAAGATTTGGATAGCTTTTCAAAATACAAAAATGGGGTTGATTCAAATCAACCCCATTTTTTTTTGGTTAATAGTCTTAATAATTCATCATCTTTTTGATAGATACTTGGTCAAGTGGTTGCGAGATCATATAAAATTCATCTAATTTGCCTCTGAAATATGAAGTGCCGTCGTCGCTACCGCCGATTATCAATGGCAAGCCCGATTTTTGCGGAAAGCCCTCTACAATTTCTGATACCATATTTCCATTTATATACAATACCATTTTACCCATATTCGAAACTATTGCAACATGAGTCCAAATAGCTTTTGCAGGAATAGCCGTGCTTACACTACTGCTATAATCTTCACCATCACACACTCTGAAAATGAATGTATTTATATTGTAAATGTAGAATACATAGCTTGCATTAGCGGGTGCTATCGGTCCCCATTTCCCAAAGATATTGTTATCGGTCTTATTAGTTTTACCCATAGAGACATCGGGATTAATCCAAAACATAATGGTATAGTCCACTCCAATATTTGTCAAATCACTTGGTATTGATATTTTCGCCGTTGACCCATTAAAATAGACTGCATTATTTTCCACACCGTCGCGGTCTTCGGTAAATTGAATATTGTGGGGGGCAGTTTGGAGAAGATACTTGCCTTGGTCTAAAGTATGACCGTCGAATGAAAGGTACAATTCGATGTCATCTAAAGCAACTTGCGTTCTGAACTTTGTTGTGAAATGCGAGACGTCGCTTTCCGTCACAGCGTCGTAAATGTCGTAAGCTACAATTCTAATGTAATATTTCATCGAATCTTTAAGATTTTCCACATGAAATTCGCTTTTGCTTATCCTGTTTGCCACTTTGTAAATAGGAGGATTAACCGTGTCGCAATAGACATCATATGTCAATTTATCACCATCAATATCGCTGCAACTCCAAACAATATTTGTTGTGTCGTCATAGACCAAGTCCCCACTTGCCGGAAATTCGATGATTGGCAGTTCGGGAGCATTATTTGCATCCACTTTAGCCGTCAGCTTCACGAAGGCGCGAGTTTCCTTGTCGGATTTGACACTAATACTGACATTGCCAAGGTAGTAAGCTTCCTTAGTCGCGATAATTCTATATGTTCCGGGACTGGCATTGCCCAGATAAAAATAACCTTCGCTATCAGTCAGAACCGATTCTGTTGCCGGCTCCGAGGATACTAAGGCATTTGCGAGCGGTTCCAGAGTTTTATTATCGTGCACGTAGCCAACAATCTTGCCATCGGCAACAATAGGTGCTTCTACAACAGGCTTATCAATACACGATGTCAGATAAAGGCAAGTTACCATTACGATTGTATAAAATTTTCTCATATAAAATCCCGTAAAAATATGTTTGAATCCAACGTTCCTTTCAAATATAATGAATATTTTGATTTAGACTATTTAGTAAACTCGAATTACATTATATTTCAAAAAAACAATCAGCTATCTATACACTATGACACATGAACAGCAAAAAAATCTCAGGGTTGGAAAAAATAAAAATCCCCCTGCTCGCAAGCTCGCTTTCCCCCTTTCAAAGGGGGATTAAGGGGGATTTGTATTTAGTTTTTGTCAACTTATTTTAGGACAATCCTACCCTTTCCTCAGCTGCTCGAAGAGTTCTTTTTGTTTGCTTGTGAGGTTTTCGGGTAATTTGACTTGCAATTTGACAAATAAGTCGCCCTTTGTGGCTGGGTTGTCATATTTGGGCATCCCGAGACCTTTGAGCTTGAGCGTTTTTCCGGATTGTGATTCTTTGGGTATCGTGATTTTGATTTTCCCGCCGAATGTATCAATATGGGATTCGCCGCCCAAAATCATTGTATATAGGTCAACGACTGCCTCGATGTACAAATCATCGCCTTTTCTTTCATATTTTGCGTGGGGCTTTACTTTCACTTTTATGAGCAAATCTCCCGGGACGCCACCGTGAGATGCGACATTTCCCTTGCCGGGGATTTTGAGGATTTGTTCATCTTTTGTGCCGGGTTTGAATTTAACTTCCATTTTCTCGCTCGAGGTGCCGATTAATTTGCTTGTGCCGGCGTACGCTTCTTCGAGCGTGATTTCAATCTCCAATTCTGCATCTTTCCCTTTTTGGGCTGTTGGTGCTTGGGTTTGGGCTTGTGTGAATGGATTCCGCCTACCGAATCCACCGAAAACTCTATCAAAAAAGTCCGAAATGCCTCCGGTATCGAATTGGTCCCCTGCGGAATTGCCTGTGCGTCGGGCTTGCTGCTTTGCCATCCATTCTGTCCAATCGAAGTCATCACCGGTGCCTCCGGTTTCGCGATGACGATTCCAAGTGCTGCCAAGGTTGTCGTATTTTCTTCTTTTTTCGGGGTCGCTCAATACTGCGTATGCTTCGCTGATGTCCTTGAATTTCTTGTCGGAATCAGAACCCTTGTTTGCATCGGGATGATGCTTTTTAGCCAAATCGCGGTAAACCTTTTTGATTTCAGCCGCTGATGCCTTTTTGTCCACACCAAGTATTTTGTAATAATCTTTGAAATCCATTGCTTTTTCTCATATTTTTCAAGTAACAATTTATTTACGTATTTTTGTAATATTTATTACTATTATTGGTTTTGGCTGATATTTTTTTGCAAATTCGAAGGAATCCGGCGCATAGAATGTTTGTTTATAGGTTTATATATAATATCATAATCCATATCGGGAACTTATTTTTGGCTTTCAAAGGGCGAACTGACCCCAAAATCGCCGAACGCAAAGACAATGTCGGCAAGTTGTTGGCTCAAATGCCGATTAAGGCAAATGGTGAAAAGCGAATTTGGTTTCATGCCTCATCAATGGGCGAATTCGAGCAAGCAAAGCCGATTATCGAAAAAATCAAAGCACAAGCTCCGAAAATCAAGATATTTTGCTCATTTTTCTCGCCCTCAGGATATTTGAACCAGCGACAATACGAATTTGCAGATTATGTTTTTTATATGCCGATTGATATTAAATCCAAAGCAAAATCTGCTATCGCCAAGATTCAGCCGGACTTGGTAGTTTTTGTTCGATATGATGTTTGGTTGAATCATCTCGGAATTTTGAAAAAGCTTAATATTCCCACTTTTTTAATTTGTGCATCGTACCCAAGCAATGTAAAATTAGCGTCGAGCGCATTTCTCAAACCATTTACGCGATATATTTATTCGCATTTCAATAAAATTTATGCCGTTAGCAAATTGCACGGGGATTTGTTCAGAGGTATTGGCATCAAAGCGGAAATCCTTGATTCGAGCGATACAAGGCTCGACAGAATCAGTTCGCAAGTGGCAAAAGCACGGAGCAAACCGATTATTCCGATTGAATTTACTAAGGCTACGATGACTCTTGTGGCTGGGAGCACTTGGGAAAAGGACGAGAATTTGCTAATTGAAGCAGTCGAAAGTGTGAATAAGTCTCGTTTCCGAATTCGGATGATTCTCGTTCCACATGAGCCAAGGATTGAAAACATCGAGCGGCTCCGGAAAAGTTTAAAAAATCATGTTTTACTCAGTTCGCTGAATTTAAATATTGAAGATTTCAAAAAGCTTGGTAATAATCACATAATTGTTGATAGTATCGGGAAGTTGTTGTTTTTATATGCAAATGCAGATTTTGCGTACGTTGGGAATGGCTTTGGAAAATGTGTGCATAGCACTTCCGAGCCCGCCGGATATGGATTGCCAATTGCCACCGGACCAAATATTTCGGGTTCGCCGGATGCAACTGAATTGCACAGAACCGGTGCTTTGGAAGTGATTGAAAATGTTGACGATTTGTATAATTGGTTAATTCTGATGTTGGAAAATCTCGAAAGAAGAAGCATACAAGGCGATTCTGCGCTGAAATATGTAAATCAGGGCAAGGGCGAAGCCGATTTAATTTCAAAAGATATTCTTGGTTTAATCGCCAATAAAAAGTACGATTCAGGTTTGGATAAAAAGGTTGTGGAAAATGAAAAATAAAGTTGTTGCGCTAATTCCTGCAAGATATGACTCTAAGCGGTTTCCGGGCAAATTAACGGCATTGCTCGGCGAAAAAAGCGTCATAGTTTGCACTTACGAAAATGTGCTAAATATGGGGATTTTCGATGAGGTAATCGTCGTCACCAATAGCAATATTATCCGCGACGAAATTGACAATGTTGGCGGCAAAGTGATCTTCAACGATAGTATTCATCCGTCCGGCACTGATAGAATAGCCGAAGTTGCCAAGGATTTGGATTATGATATTGTTATTAATGTGCAAGGTGACGAACCATTCATCGGGAAGAAATCTCTCGAAGATTTGATTAAGGCTTTCGATTCCGATGATGTCAGCGTTGCGACTTTAGCTCAAAAGCTTGAAAGCGAGGAGGCAATCTCCAATCCGAATAATGTGAAAGTGATTTTGGATGCCGAGAATATGTCGCTATATTTTTCGCGTTTGCCTATTCCATTTGCTCGGGACAAAGGCACCGAAGTAGAGCATCTGAAGCACATTGGAGTCTATGCTTTTCGCAAGGAATCTTTGCTCAAATTCGTTTCTCTACCTGTCGGGAAATTAGAGCAAATCGAAATGATAGAATGTTTGCGTTTTATCGAAAATGGAATAAAATTGAAAGTGATTTTGACCGAAACAATTGGTATCGAGATAGATACCGAATCAGATTTGCAAAAAGCAAATGAATATTTAAAAAAAAGTAATAGCAAAGTGGGAAAATGATAATAGTTAAAATGATGGGTGGGCTTGGCAATCAGATGTTCCAATGGGCTTTGGGCAGAACGCTTGCTCTCAAAAACAGTTCAGAATTCAAAATTGATGTGTATTTTTTGATTGAAAGGCAACCTCGCAAAAATTTTACAATCCGGACATACGATTTAGATATTTTCAATCTGAATGCTGAATTTGCTACGAAAAACGAAATAGCAAAATATCCCATACCAATGTTCGGGAAATTTGGTGTTATTCTCGTTCATTTGAAGCAGATGTGGCGCCGCCGCATTAATACTAATGGCTATAATTACTTGATTCAGACAAGATTTGATTATGACGAGCAAATTGATAATGCTCCTGTGAACAGCTATTTGGAAGGCTACTTCCAGACCGAACGTTATTTCAAACCATACGAGGACATTATCCGAAAGGATTTTGAATTTCGGGACCAACTGAGCGGAAAAACATTCGAAATGTCTCAATTGATAAAAGAAAAGCAATCTGTGGCGGTTCATATTCGGCGCGGCGATTACGTTTCAAATGCGAAGGCAAATAAAACTCATGGCGTTCTGGGGAAGGAATATTACGACAAAGCGATGGAAACGATTGCCTCAAAAGTCGAATCTCCTCACTATTTTATTTTTTCTGACGATAACGAATGGTGCAGGGATAACTTTGCCTTTGGGGAGAATATGACCATAATTGAAGATGACATCAAGGGAAATAAATTTCAATTCTCGCTCAATTTAATGTCTCAATGCAAACACGCTATCATTGCCAATAGTTCGTTCAGTTGGTGGGGTGCGTGGCTTTCTACCAATCCGGATAAAATCGTAATCGGTCCCCAAAATTGGTTTCGGAACCCTAACTTGAACACTAAGGACATAATGCCTGAAAGCTGGCTCAAAATCTAATTATAAGGGATACTTCGAATACATATAGAGTATTACTTTGTTGAAAATTTTATTCAATCTTTTCATAGAATTATTGATTTCATCTGAGTAAGAAGCTCTATTGTCATCAAGAAATTTGTCTAAATATACTTTTTGGGCTAATTTGAACAAATTGCTCATGAATCTGCCACTTTTCCCGTATTTACTATCGTAAATGCCATCCACAGATGAATGCTTTTTAAAAACAAAGTATGCTGCCTCATCATAATCAGCTTTTTTGTCGCCGTAATATGACTTCAAGATTTTGTAAACAGCTTCTTCGTGCAATACATCTGAACTAATCAAATAGTAGTATTCATCAGCGATTTCGATTAGCAATTTGTCAATTTTTTTGCCGAAAGATTTAATTCTGAAAATGAATAGCTTTAAGTATAAACTATAAAATATGCCTCTCATCATAATGGTTTACGTTTTATTATAATCATTTTTTCTTCAACAAGGTCGTTGATTGAATATTTGATGCCGCCAACTTTGAACCCAGATTCTTTCGAACCGCCAAAGGGCATCCAATCAACTCGGAAAGCGGTTGAATCATTGATAATTACAGCTTTGGAATCGCTTAAAATGGCATAATTCATTGCCAAATCAATATCTTGCGTGTAAATTGCATTCTGGAACGAAAATGGAGTTTGGTTGCATTGTTTGATGATTTCGGAAATATCATCGAAAGGATTGATATTTATCACCGGACCAAAAACTTCCAAACGCATGATTGTCATATCGTAATTTGTGTTTTCGATTATAGTCGGTTCGATGCAATTCTTACCGATTTTGTTTGAACCTAACAAAACTTTGGCACCCATTGACTTGGCTTCTTTAATCCAATCCAAAACTCTGGTCAATTCATCCGGGGTTATTATAGGTCCGACGTCGGTTAAATCGTGGTTGGGGTCGCCGGTGATGAGATTTGATGCTGATTTGACCAACAAATCCTTGACGTTTTCATATATTTCGCGGTGAATGAAGACATTTTGGGTCGATACACAGACTTGTCCGGCGTGATAAAATCCACCTTTGATAATTCCGGGAATTGCACGAGATAAATCCGCAGATTTGTCAATCACAGCAACTGCCGTACCGCCATGTTCAAGCGAATATCCTACTCCCGGAGCAATAAGTTTTGGGATTCTCCATCCAATTTCTCCACTCCCGATAAACGTCACAAATCGAATACGCGGGTCGCTAATGATTTTCTCGATTTTACTGCCTGCGACGGGCAACACATTAATGATTCCGTCCGGAAGTCCTGCTTTAGTGAAGTAATCGCAAATCGTAAGGCACGATAATGGTGTTGTTGATGCAGGTTTGACAATCACAGTATTACCGGCTGCGAATGCAGTCGCAACTTGATGACAAATCAAATTGACGGGATGATTGAAGGCGCTAATGGCAAGTACGGGACCTAGTGCTTGTTTGATCGTAAAAGCGATGTGGTCTTCGGAGCCTTTTGCTCTATCCATCGTAAGTTGTTCGCCATTTAAGTTTAGTGCTTCGTCGGCTGACATTTTGACTGTATTTGCGGCTCTCGAGACTTCGATTCGAGCATCTTTTACGGGCTTTCCGCCTTCCGCAGCTATTAAATGTGCCAACTCTTCATGATTGCTCTGAATTAATTGTGCTACGCTATATAAAATTTCCGCTCTTTGATAAGCAGGCATTTGCTTCATTACATTATCAAAATTGAATTTTGCATTAGCAACAGCTTTCTCGATTGCCTTCTCGTCAGGCACTTCTATTCGCCCGACGATACGACCGTCATATGGGCTGATAACATCTCTAAAGTTGTTGCTGGGCTCGGCGCCGGAAATCTTTATTTTAAATTCGAACATCTTATGCCTTATTTTTATCAATTCGTAAAATATTATGAATAGCAGAATGGAATTTGTGAATTCCACTGACTGATGGTAGATACATGAGTACGCACCTGCCACTGATGAAATTCTTATTCCGGCTTTTGAGCAAATCCAAGACTTCGGGAGTGTCAGAACCTTGGTAAATCCAAAAGTTCTCCAAATCCTTGTCAAGAGCATCTTGTACTGCTTGCATTGTTTGCTCTTTAGGCGTCATGATAACTACTGATTTTACTTGCGGAGGCAAATCTGCTACACTCGGGAAATAGTTGTCATCTTTGGTAAATTTGGGATTGATACCATAAACACGGTGCTCAAGTGCGAGAAGTTCTTTCTCGATTTCACGGCTGAAAGCTTTCTTATCGGTGGACAAACCGACTATTGCTAATTCCTTTTCATTCAGAAAATCATTAATCCTATCAGTCAACATAATTTACTCCATAAATTGAATCAATTTTTAAGTGATTTACAATTGCTAAAATACAAAAGAACTCACAAACTAAACCACAATTTTGCGAATTGAATCGGGCAATTCATCGTGAATCATTTGCCAATTTGACTCTGGAGCTTTTTTGATTATTACTAATCCCGAAGTGTCTGTCATTTTCATCATCGGGATATCGCCGAAAGAATCGCCGCAAGTTAGCATAATTTTAGAATTCGGATACACAGCTTTTAATAATTCTACTTTGCCATGATTCCAAGTAATCGGTGGTATTAGCTGCGAATCGAGATATTCGGTATAATTATCGTCCACAATCAAATGGCTCTTTATTCCGAAGGCGTTGTCGGGATTGATTCCCAGATAATTATTCGCAATATATCGTACCGAATAATGTGCCGATGCCGACACGACTGCTACCTTGAATCCAGCTAATTTAAGTACGGTCGCCAAAGCATACATGTTTTGATTGACTTTTGGAGCCTTGAATTTGAATATTTCGCCTTCGATATTGTATTCAATTTCATCTTCAGGGTGATTGAGCAGATAATCGCACGTGCTATAAATGTTGTCAAGTGTTATGCCTGCCATCGCTTTGATGATTTCTGAATAAGCGTTCAGATGGTCCCCTGCTTGCAGCATCTCATTATATTTTTTCCAAGATAATGGCAAATCCTTCCCTTGGCTTAAAAAATGCAGATAAAGCGATTCGCAAATATCGCCATCGAGCAATGTCCAATCCATATCAAATACAGCAAGTGGCGGATTTGCCTCATCAAATGTGGTGTCCTTGATTAATAACACAATTGATACTGCGATTTCATAAGGCAATTTTTCGAGAATTTTGTCTATATAAAGCTGTTTTGATTCAATCATTTTATTTTCATTTCGATTTATTTAATTTTTGTAGCTAACGAAGAAAGCGTTTTTAGCTTGTAATTTTCCCAAAAATTCATTCTAATTAGACCATAAATACAAAAGCTCCCGGAAAAATCGCCGAGAGCCTTTGTCGAATTTAATTATAATTATTTCTTAATGATTTTGGTGGTTGCTTTGTCCGAATCGCTTTCGACAACTATCAGGTATGTTCCTGAAGCTAAGTTGTTGATTTCGAGCTGAGTTTCAATGTTCCAAACCGAATGGAACAATACTTGGCTAAGTATATTTCCACTAAGATCAATCACCGATACAGTAGCGTTTGTTTCTTCTGCAAAATCAGCCACAACGTTCACTAAATCTGTTGCGGGATTTGGGAATGAAGCCATAACCATATTGCCATTGTCACCGGCAATGAATTCTTCGTCAATAGCCTCTTTGCGAAGTGAAACGACTACCATCATTTGCTTTGTTTCGCTCAAGCAACCAGTCTCATCGGTACAATTTACATTAAATCGGTGGACACCGATTTTTGCTAACCAATTTTGAGATTCCGATTGACTTAATGCTCCGCCTTTGTCGGTGGACCAAAAGTAAGTGTTATTCGGGTCGTAATCCAAAACAAAATCATCCAAATTGATAACAGTATTGCGTTTTACAGTTCTCACGTATGGCACATATACCAAGGGTGGTTGAGTGACTGTCAGTTTCAAAAACTCGCTATGCTTAAGTCCTGACATATTATCAGTAACAGTCAGCTTATAATTTGTATTGTATGATGGGCTTATTACGGTAGGCGTTAAAACATTCGGGTTGGATAGCCCGTATGCCGGATGCCAATTGTAAGTGTAATTGCCCGAGCCACCTGTAACGGTGAGATTGCCGTAAGAACCACTTTCGCAATCGCTCCCCCAATTATTGCCTAATTCCACAGGGATAGTCTTGCAAGTAGTCATATCAATCAAATCAATTTTCAATGGCTTAACCAATCCGAAAAAGTCGAGAATTTTTGCCATCGCAACGTCGCGAGTTGAGGGGCAAGACGCATCAACTAAGTGCCCTATTGAATATGAAGAAGTAACCGTGCGGTGTCCCGCCGGACTACTGCAAGCTATCATAGTATTGCCCCAACCAAGATTTTCAAATAAGGCAAAACCACCTGCCGAAGCATTAGGGAATAATTTGTCTGTCATTGTGGTAAGCGGTTGCGTTGTATTGAAATAGGTCAAACCGTCTGCAAAAGTACCTGAAACGCCTTTAAACTGATTGATTGGGTTTGCTCCGGATGAATATGATGCTGACTGTAGTCCGAACATATAGCCCATGTATGAGCCTAATCCCATTGAGCCGAAAAACTTTTGTGAAAAGTGTGAAGATGCTTCTACATAAAGACGTCCGCCTGTAGCAATATAATTATAAATAGCATTGAAGTTGGCTGTTGTCGGTGTATATACCGGCGATTCCGAATGGTGACCATAGCTAATGAAAGCAGCTTTAAATCCGCTCAAAGATGGAGGTAAAGTGTTGGTGTAAACAGCATCGTAATTATTTGCTTCGAGGTATTGCTTAATATAAGCTCCACTTTGGAAATTTGAAGCAGGATTCGGTTCATAGACAAGCACTCCACCGGCGACAACAATATCGAAATAAATTTTGTCCGGATTGAGCATTTCTTCTTCGGTTTCAATTTGAATATAAACTTTACTAATTTTGGGTTTTGCTTGCGGTTTCGCTTGTGCAAGCATTCTATTTTGCAAAATGACTATATCATCACCAACAAGTTTGTGTATTTCATAAGAATTATAAGGAATATGTATATCAGGGTCATCGCTTTTCAAGCTGAAGGTGACTTTGTCCGACCCGTTGAATTCGTTAAAATTAACCATGTAAACCTTGATTCTGAACATTTCGCCCGGCTCTACCATATTATTGGCGTTATCGTCAATAATTTGCGAACTAAGCGGATACAGTCGTAATGGCTTACGGAAATTAAACTCATCATCTGTTAGAGCACGGTAGGCATTGATTCTGCCTTCGCCCAATTTGTTTACAAACTGAGGATTCAAATGGTCAATCGGATCTGAAGTCCCGACAATCCTTCTTTTAATCTGATTTGGAGCCAAATTAGGATAATAAGATTTCACTAAGCCTGCTAGCCCTGCGACCATAGGCGAAGCCATTGATGTACCTTGAAATTTTGCATACGAATTAACAGGAACAGCCGCAAGAATACCGCCATCAACCGTTACATCGCCACCCGGAGCCGAGACATCAACTGCATGACCGTAAGTCGAATAATATGTTTTTTTGTCCTTTGAAGTTACTGATGCTACAGAAAGCACATTCGGATAAGAAGCAGGGAGAAAATGATTGTCGTTGTTGCCATTTCCCGAAGCGGCTACAAGCGTTATACCTAAAGAGTTAAGGTATCCGAATATATCAATCAACGAAGGCGAAAATCCGCCGCCGCCCCAGCTCATATTGATTACATCAACTCCGATGGCTCCCATATAGAGCAAACCTTGGTCAACATTATAAAGCGATTGACCCGAGCTGTTGTGGCTGTGTTTTGTACCTACAAACTTCACATTCCAACTGATTGATGCAACGCCGATACCATTATTTGTGGCGCCTGCTGCAATACTTGCTACGTGAGTGCCATGTCTGTTTTGAGCAGAACCATTAGGGTCGTTGGGTGCAGTGCCGTCAGCAGTGTAGAAGTTGAATCCAATTACATCGTCAATGTAGCCGTTCCCGTCCGAATCTTTGCCGTCAATAGCTGCGGGATTGATAACTAATCTTCCGCTTTGTTCGATTAGAATCGGCTCGTCTTTGTTAGTCCATTCGGCTTCGTTTATCTTAAGATTGGGCAATAAATCGGGGTGATACCATTGAACGCCCGTATCATGAATCCCAATTAATACTTCACGAATGCCATTTTCCCCTTTGTGCACTGCCCAAGCAGCTTCGGCTTGAACTTGTGCAAATTGGAACATTTGGCTGTATGACTCGTCGTCCGGCATATCGAAAGCGTCATAAACCCAGATTGGTTCAGCAGATTCGATGTTTTCATCACGAAGCAAAGCAGTAATTACACGATTGTGGTCAATAGTTTCATCAATATATATCGTATAATAACGCTCCAATTCTTGGACGTATTCTTGCACCATTGGTACATCTGCATTAGGCAATTTGTAGTTGGGATTGATTTCACCAAACGAGCGTTCGGTTTTATATGTCCCGAATGAGCGCAGTGTATTGTCCAAATTTGCCACACCAAAGAATCCGTTTAATGAGTTCGGCGCCGATTGCATAATCATAGCTCGGGCGGATGCTTCGTCAGTCAGCTTTACTTTGATAATTCCGCGTATAAACCTGTTCCCGGATTGGTCATATCCTATATTATCGTCCATTCCGTAAATAGAATTGCCTGCAAAGAGCATAAGAAAAAGCAATAGTAATGAAGTTTTCATGAGGGTTCCTCTATATAATTTTCAAAAAAGCATTGTATTTGATTTTGTTTGTATTCATAATGTTGATAGGTTAATGTTATGATTCAACTAAGGATGTTGAAGCATTATGATGGAAATTTAATCATATTTCGTAAATATTTTTAATTTTTAACTCGAAATTTCATATTAATCAAACTTACAAAAAAAAATCTTATACCCAAAAATTAATTTAATTCGTCAGATAGAGTTGTGCAGTTAAACTGTTTTATTCATTATCTTGTTTTGTTTAATTTGAATGGAGTTTTTGAAATGCTTACAATACGTACTTTAATTTTCGTTGTGGTATTATTTGCTATGGAATATACCGCATTTTCTCAATCCCCCTTTTATCGCAGATATGAAGGCAAATACGGAAAACAACACATGGTGGTAAACTTTTCATATCAAGCCGGAGGGCTTAGTGGAAATTATTATATCAAAGATAACCCTGTGGTTAAAGAGTTTGGCGGAAAGAGTACGCTTGCCGGTACTTATGCATATTTTGAAATTTTGAGCGATTCTGCTCAAGTAGGCACTTCTGCTATCGAAACATTGAGCGGAGTTCTTGCAGGTCCAAAATTTGACGGGTCACACCGAATTGCAGAAACGAATCAGTCAACTCAATTTTCGCTCAGAGAAGGCTATAAGGACGCGACAGAAATCAAGCTCAATACAATTCGTGATGACGTCCGGAAATCCGACTACGGGATGGTATTGTACATTACAATCAATTACCCACTGATTGGCGAAAAAGTTTTCGATGACGCTGTTAAAGTTTATACAGATTCCTTTATTGGCTCCGGCAAAAAACCCATGATGGATTATCTCGACGAGACGATTGCAAATTACAAGAAAATCGTATCCGATACCAACAACACTGCTCCTCCACGCAAAAACTATCGTATAATGACTGATGTTCAGATGAACGACCGCAATATTGTTTCGGTTCATTTGGCAGGAACTATCAAAGAAGATGAAAAGGATGAGATAAAAAGCGACTTTATCTTGAATTATAACAAAGAGTCAAACTCCGTAATTACAACCGATAATATTTTGAAGGGAGAATGGACAAAGTTAGTTAACGAAAGATTTAAAGATACTTTCAACGATGAGAAAATAAATTATCAAGCATCTAATACAGTTGGCAAACAAAATTTTATCGTCCAAGCTGACGGAATTAAATTTCTGATAACCGATTCCAAACATGTTCCAATTCATCAAATTAAGTTAACTTACAATGAATTGAACGAGTTTTTGACAGGAAGTTTGCCCTTATAATCTTTACAAAAAATAATAAACACTCCGAATCATTCTTGGGCGATTCGGAGTGTTTTGTTTAATACCTCAACAATGCTATTGGTCGAGTGCTGCTAAAGCTTCTTCGATTGTCGGATAAAACTCAAAAACTTCGTCTATCTTGGTCATTGACATCAAACTTTTTACAAATCCCTTAACTCCTACTAAAATTACAGGAATTGCGTGCTCGCGAAGTTGTCTGTTAGCAAGTAACAAGGCACCAAGCCCGGAACTGTCCACCGCATCTACGTTCGACATATTCACGATTAGAGCTTCGATGTCCGGTTGCGCCAATACGAGCAGCTTTGCTTTGAGTTCGGCAGAAACATCAGATTCGACTGATTTGTTTTTCATGTCAAGAATGACAATGTTATCTTTATATTCAACTGTATAATGCATAAAAATGCTTAAATTTGTTTTGGAAAATTAGCAAAAAATACATATACAATATATGAAATCATTGAGTAATCCCAAAATATTTATTATAAGATTGAGTTCGATTGGCGATATTATTCTCACGACGGCTCTAATCAGAATCATTCGGAATTCACATCCCGAACACGAACTGTATTATATCACCGATAAGAAATATAGCTCGATACTTAGATATAATCGCCATTTGAACGGAACAATCGTTTATGATAAGTCAATGAATGTCGCCGAGTCAATTAATTTTAGTAGGCAACTAAACCCCGAAATGACCAAAAAAGATATTGTGATTGATTTGCATAATAATTTGCGAACTTCGCTTATCAAATTTTTTCTGAAGGCAAAAAAGGTATCCGTCTCCAAAAATCGAATTTTCAAACTTGCACTGACCACATTTCAGAAGAATATTAGCGGCAAACATTTGAGTATTCCGCAGCTTTATTTTGATACTGCCGCAAAAGCGATGAAGCTTGAAGATGACGGATTAGGCTTGGAATTTTGGCTCGAATCTGACAAAGCCGCCGGCAAATACCTTCCACATGAACGACAGAAATCAGTTTCGGATACGCCTAAAATTACGATTGCACCCGGGGCGACATACTTTACAAAACGCTGGCTCCCTGAAAATTTCCTTGCAGTAGCTCAAATGCTGCATAAAAAATTTAACGCAGAAATTTCGTTGGTTGGTGGCGAGTCCGATATCGAATTATGCCAATATATCGAAGAAAACTTCAAGCAAGGTTCAATTTCCAATCATGCCGGAAAATTAGACCTTGTCCAAAGTGCCACGCTCATTCGCGAGAGCGATTTGCTTCTGACTAACGACACAGGAATGATGCACGTTGCCGCAGCCATGCAAACGCCCGTCGTTGCGATATTCGGCTCATCTGTCAAAGATTTGGGATTTGAGCCCTATCGCACTCCAAATATTGTGCTTGAAAGCGAGTTAGATTGTCGCCCATGTTCGCACATTGGCAGAAAATCTTGTCCAAAGGGACATTTCAATTGTATGAAATCAATTTTACCTCAACACGTTGTTACAAATATTGCTCAATTACTCGGAAAATGATAGCAAAAGAGACTTTTTTGAAAAATATTTCTATTAGAGGTTATTTTCATATTGCTTATCATGCGGAATTTCACGATATTTGTAAATAATTTGATAATTCGGAAAAGAAGATGAAAGAAGTTAAAATTGGATTAATTGGTTCGGGGGAAATCGCTCAAAATTTCCACTTGCCGATTCTGCACCGTTTGCCAAATGTAAAAGTTGTTGCCATTCATGACAAAAACATCACAAAGGCTAAGCTAATTGCTGAAAAATATGATATACCTTATGTATGTGAGACTTTGAACGATATTCTCGCAATAGATGAATTAGATGCCGTTGATATTTGCACATCTACCGATGCTCACTGCGATATTGCTTTAGCAGCGATTGCTGCCAAAAAGAATGCACTAATCGAAAAGCCGATTGCTCGAAATTACGAAGAAGCCAAAATGATTGAAGATGCTCTCGTGGGCTCGAAATGCAAAGTCATGATTGGCACAAACCAACGATTCCGTTATGATGCTAAAATGCTCAAAAACTATGTCCAAATGGGCGAAATTGGTGAAGTATTCTATGTGCAAGGCAGTTGGTTGCAACAAAAACGCGGTTCGGAATGGAGACATCAAATCGAAAAATCGGGCGGCGGTGTTTTAGTTGATTTGGGTATTTCGTTGATTGATTCCTTGCTTTGGATTACGGGATTTCCCGAAGTCGAGGCTGTTAATGCTTCGATGTTCAAACACAAAACAAAAACAGTCGAAGACGTTTGCATTGCTAATGTCAGATTCAAAAATCAGAGCATTGCTACTTTGGAAATCAGTTGGTCGCTCTTCAGCAGCCGCAGCAATTTTGCATTTAACGTGTACGGAAGCCAAGGCGCTGCAAAAATTAATCCCTTGAGATTGTTCAAGAGCGATGGTGACGTTTTCGAGCCGATTGGCAATGCCGAGACACTTTCAAATATTACAATTCATCGAAAATCATTTGATAGCGAAATCAAACATTTCGTAAATTCGATTTTGGGCTTAGGTCCAATAATTTCAACAGTCTCTGAAGCTGTTCAAACTATGAGAATTATTGATGCAATGTATTTGTCGGCACAAACGAACCAAGAAATCAAACTAAGCTAATTACTTCGCAATCATGATTTGTTGCGTTTCGGAGTATGGTCCTGATTGAATTTCGATAAAATATACACCCGAGCTGATGTCCTTGAGATTGATATTCAGTTCGTATTCACCTTTCGATAAATAGCTATCAAGTGGCGTTTCAATTACTTTGCCCAATGAATTTGTCAATTTAATTGTTGTATGAGCATTAATTGCCACAGTGAAATTCAAGACCATCGAATTGTTTGTAAAGGGATTAGGACTGACGCTTGAGAATTTATATCTGAGGTCGGACATTTCAAATTGTCTCAAATCATCAACACAAACCGGTTTGATATTGATTTTAGCCGGTGTTGACTCCAATTCAGCGCAATGATTATTTATAGGGAGCACTTCGATTTCGATTAGCGAATAAGTCATAATGCTATTTGGATAATAGGCATCGAATGACATTTGGAATAATTCTCCTGCGCCGGTCAAAGAATACGCACCCAAGGAACGCACTTTAAATTGGTATTGTCCCGCAGTTGAAACGCCCGGAACAGCTTGAATTTCAAATCTTCCCTTCAATAAATCCGATGGAACGATGAAATTTTCTGTCGGTTTCAGAATTTGAGCGTCATAATTGATACTGACAATGAATTCGTTCAAATCTGCTTTTTCGAAATCAATATTTGAATTGAAATTAGCTTTTACAGTAAATTCTGAACCGATATCCACAGATTGCTCAATCGGCGAAATTTTTATATTGGCAGTATAAAGTATCACTTCGCCAAATAATTTGGCAGATTTCGCATTTGTCAAATCATTCAAATCAGCATAAATAATTTCTGCAACTGAATTTGAACTTGTTGTTGGAGTATATAAAACCTCTACCGAACGCATCTCACCGGGCGACAGATTGAAACCATCTACATCTGAAGCATTCGCAAAGGTAAATTCGGCAACGGCTTCCTTAAAGCTAAGCGGCGCAATTTGAACGTCTTGAGTGCCATTATTGCGTACAGTACTGATTATTACATCTGACGAATTTGAACAGGCTTTGCCCGAACCGCCTTGTACGCTTATTTCTTTGCTTAATCCATATCCCAAAAGAGTGATTAAACCATTATCTATTGCATCGCCCACTAATATAATTTCAGAACTGTACGAACCTTCGTTTTCGGGTACGAAATGAACATCAATCAATATAAATTCACCCGGAGCTAACTTTGTCGGGATTGGAACTAAATCCATATCAATATTGAAACCATTTGAGCCGTATTCATTTTTCATCGTCGAAATTTCATCGCTGTCGAATTGAAAATCGTAAATCATCAATGTATCTGCAAATTCCCATTCGGAATAGCCCAAATTTTCGACTTTCAATTTGATTTTCTTAGGTGTAGCATAGCTTCTGACCGGAACAGTATCAAAATCCAAAATCGTATTGCGAATTTTAGGCGCCACACCGAATCCGGCTAACTCCGACTTAGTTTGATTGCCGAATGTGTCGGTGAAAATCAATGTCAACTTATGATTTCCTAATGTTTCGGGGCGGAATCTGACATCAAACACATGTTCAGAGCCTGCATTAATTGTCAAATTGTTGAATTGCAAACGGTTGAACTCGAAAGCTTCGCCATTTAGCTCATCAATTTGCTCAACTTTGCTAATTGTTATTGGTGCATCGCCAGTATTGCGGATACTTAAACCACCGGATTCATTTTCTACAGCATATGGACCAGCCGGAAAATCGAATCTGTGAATGCGGCGTTTGTTCCAATCGAATGATTCTGCCACCAAACCGGGTTTCACGCCTCTAGTGTTGATTATCCTGCAAATGCTGTCCTTGGTTGTGGCATCACTCGAAAATATTATTTCATCGCCGTAAGTAGCGTCAGCAATTGGAGTAAAGTGAATTGTGAACGAATATTGCTGATTTGGAGCTATAATTAGCGCCCCTTGTGCAAAATCATGTGCGATTTCGACTTCAAAAACATCATTGACGGGTTGAGTAAATCCAAAAACTTGCAAATCCGAAACGCCTGTATTATTGATTGTCGCCGTAATTGTTTTGGTTTTGCCCATTGTTACATCGCCAAAAGTTACATCCGGAACTTCGATAACGGGATTACCCACTACAGCTTCGAGATGAGCCAAATAAACAGCACCGCAATTGCCAACATATCCGATTGAATCTACAAAAACACCATTTGCTGACGCTGTAAATAATACTTCTACCTCAAGCTCTTGCTTCGATTGAATATCTGTAGGCATATCGGGTTTAGTCGTGATTTCAAAACCCATTGTACCGGATTTGAGCTTGATGTCTTTTATCGCGAATGCAGAATCGGAATTGTTCTTAATTTTAATAGTTCTGCGGCTTGTTTCATATTGCTTCATCGAACCAAAAAATTCAAGAGCCGGTTTGGCTGCAATTTTTGGAGCAGTATATCTTATGACAACACTGCGCGTATTCACAGCTTGGTCCCAAAAAGTAAGTACAGCGGTAGCATCTTCGTTAATATTTTGAACTCTTAATTTCCAATTCATTTCCGATGTAATTCCCGGAATGATTTTGTCAAATTCAGCGTTGATAATATTATCAGATTCATTGGAGTGATAAATTAAACCTGCAAGATTCGACCTCACTGAAGCATCCTTTGGCAAATCTGTAGACTTGCCGGTTATGACTCCCATGCAATCTATGCTCCACGTAACTTCGGGTGCAAGAGTGTCTTCGGGATTCAATCCTGACGCAAGCTTGAGCCCGGCGGGATAGCCGTATGATTCTTTTTCGTTGTTGCCAATCAAATAAGCCATAAATTTATGTTCATCAGAACTGACATCAAAAGTGCCGTAATCGGGCAACTTTACCGTAATTTGCATTTTATCTTTTTCGCCATCGGAATTGAAATCGCCTGTAATAACGGGATTCATATCCTTGATTCTCGACTTTTGGAATTGGGTTCCGTCATAATGCCCCACGTAAATATCATCGGGGATTGTTGATTCTACATTGGTTTCGGTAACTAAAGTCAAATAATTGGAATTGAATTTTGAATCGTTTGGCAATCCGGGCAAAATGAAACGCACATTACTTTGGGAATGAACGTCAGCACCCAAAATTGACATAAAAGGAGCACCCGAAGGCAATGGCAAACCGTCTTCGACGACGCCGGTATTGTACATGATGACCATAGTCGGCTTGTCGGATTTTAAGTTGTCGCCTTTTCCGGTTTTGAAATCACTATCAGGGCGAATCTCGATAAATCCTTCGCCCAAAATACCACCGGCAGTATTAATCGTTGCCGCAGGAATTCCGTTTATGTTGATATTTGTGTTGTTTTGCGATGCAAACACCCGCAGCAAAGGACTATACTTTCGCCCGGGGAATTTTGAAATCATGTAATTTGTAGCCCAAAATTTTGTGGGCAGCATTTGTTCCAAAATGTAACCACAATGCTTATTTTCCATCGGAACATTAGAGCATTGGTTTGCTGTAAGCACCGAAACAGGGAAATTGGACGAGACTTTGCTTCCGCTCAAATCGCTATTTCGACCCATAGATGAAAATAGCCATACGTCGCCGCTGTTTAATGTTTTCTTAACTGTTTGTCCTGCTGTAAGCCCATCAGATGTAGATGAAGATGCCGTTCCACCCATTTCAAAAGTAACTTCAGTTCCATCGAAAGGTGCTACGATTCCCGCAAGAGACGGGAATGAATTATAAGTTGGATAGTATTGCGAAGCATCGCCATATGATGCAATTTGATATTCTGTTCCTAAAGCTGAGGTCGGAAGTGCCAAACAACCTTCTGAAGATTGCTTATATCGTACAACAACAAAAAGCGTAATCGGATTATCGGAAATCACCTTGATGGCACTATTTCGGAAAATATTGCTCTCGACTACAGGGTCAAATGCGGTTTTTAGATATGGTTGAGCGATTTCGGGTAAAATTGAAATAACATCAGGAGTGTTAGCTGCTAAGTTGATATTGCGAGTATAGCCTTTGCCGGCGACAGTTACAGTGATTTTGCTGTCCCAAGGCGATGAAATGAATAATTTGACAAAATCATCCGTACTTGAATTTTCTGTCAAACCCGGAGGAATTGTCAGCCAAAACTCAGTGCCGTAGTTACTGCCTTTGACAAATTCGGGCAATGACTGCAAAAGCTCCTCATCAGTCTGTGAAAAGACAGAATTGAACCCGCAGAAAATAATCAAAAGTGTAATAATTTGCTTCATAATTCTTTCCAAAATCGTCATTTAGCTCACAATTAATTAAAAATACGAAAAAAATATCGTATTCCTATATATAATGACACATGAAAAGGCAAAATGTTCCGAAAATATTTTATTTTTTTTGCGATCTGAAAATAAAATACAAGCCAATCAATACCAAAGGTATGCTCAAAAACTGTCCCATCTTGAATGAATCGTCTGTTTCGAAGGATGCTTGAGCAGTTTTGAAATATTCCCAAAAGAATCGTGAGCCGAAAATCGTTGTCAAAAATATTCCAAATAATAAACCCTTGGGAGTATTTTGTTTGTACTTGTTGTACAGAGCATATAAGAATACAAATATTGCCAGATATGTAAATGCTTCATAAAGTTGGACTGGATGTCGCGGGATATTATCAATATTGCTGAAAATTATCGCCCAAGGCACATCTGCCGGCAATCCGAGTATTTCGGAATTGAAAAAATTGCCCATACGAATAAAAAATCCTGCCAAAGCAATGACAATAACGATTCTATCCAAAATCCACATAATATCTATGTCTGCTCGCTTACGAGCGTAAAGCCAAAGAGCAAAAACAATACCCACAGCCGCACCGTGACTTGCTAATCCACCTTGCCAAATAAACAGAATTTTAATAGGGTCTGCAAGGTAAATCTCAGGTTCGTAGAACAGGCAATGCCCCAACCGTGCACCGATTATAGTTGACAAAATCATCGTTATAGACAAAGCATCAAGGTCTTGCTGAGTTTTGCGTTCGATTTTGAAAATTCTTGCCATTATGAAATAGCCAATTACAAATCCCATTGCAAATAATAAACCGTACCATCTTGGTGCAACCGGACCTAATGAAAAAATCTCGGGAGATATACTCCAGTCAATATACGCTAAAACATTCATCATTAATCTACGTAATTTTTGTTGTATTTAAAGTATTAGCTGCCCAAAGCATCTTAGTGCGTAAGACATCATAATATGAGCTGTCGTGTGGTTTGATTAATTTAACGCGTGATTCGGATAAAGAAATTTTCACATCGTCATTGACATCAAGCATCGTAACTGTTTCGCCATCCGCTACAAGGATTGCTCCGCCGCCGGCTTCGGTAATATGGCAGGAAATGCAGTTATTATCGGGGATTACCAATGGTCGCAATGTCAAAGTATGTGGCGAAATCGGGGTAATGCAAATCACTTTTGCCGATGGTGCGATAATTGGTCCCGAACAAGACAAGGAATAAGCGGTCGAACCGGTTGGCGTAGTGATGATAATTCCATCTGCACGATAGTCGCCGACAAAGTGTTCGTCGGAAAAGACTTTTGCAGTAATCATTTTTGAAGTGTCTTTCTTTTCAATCACAAAATCATTGATAGCGTAAAAAATCTTTCCTCCGATTGAAGTTTCGAGCACAGAGCGGTCAACTACTCTATAGTTACCGTCCAACAAATCTTTTATTGACTTTTCTAAATTCTCGACAGAATACTCGGCTAAGAAACCCAATTTCCCAACATTAAAACCCATTATCGGGATATTAGCATTCAACAGTAATCTGGCAATCGTTAGTAGCGTGCCATCGCCTCCGAAGGAAATAATCATGTCGGCGTGTTTTTCATATTCGCTTATGTCATGCAACTTCACTTTCGACTTGACATCGGGGTCAAGTGTTATATAAAGTTCATTTCTGACGATACAATCAGCACCGCTGTTGATGATTAAATCTACAGCCCTACGTGCATGAAATTTTGCCTCAGGCTTGTCTTTGTTTGCATAAATAGCGATTCTTTTCATTAGCTAAACTTCATATAATTTTATGCCAAAATATCGGCAAGTTCGTGGAAATAAGACTTCAAAGGCTTAACTTTCGACCACGTGTCTAAAAGTGGAGTATTAGTAATTTCGTTATGAATTCTACCTATCATAATGTCTGTTTTGCCATCAAGAATTGCATCAACCGCTGCTACACCAAGATGACTTGCGAGCACTCTATCGCGAACGCCCGGGCTGCCACCACGTTGAATATGCCCCAAGATTGTGACTTTAGTATCCACTTCGTATAAATCATGCAATTTCTTGGCAATTTCTGTTGCTCCGCCTTCTTCATCACCTTCTCCAACGAGAATGATTGTGCGTCTTTTTTTGCCTTGCTTTAAAATTCTCTGATAAAGCATGTCCATGTTTGTTACAGTTTCAGGGACTGCGATATATTCTGCGCCGCATGCAATACCTACATCCATAGCGATGAAACCTGCATGACGCCCCATAACTTCAATCAGGAACACTCTTCCGTGCGAATCCGCTGTATCGCGTATCCGGTCAATAGCTTCGGTAGCAGTATTAACCGCAGTATCGTAACCGATTGTATAGAATGTGCCGTACAAATCATTGTCAATAGTGCCCGGAGTGCCTATCACTTGGATTTTATGTTCTTCCCATAAAGCGTGTAGCCCTCTGAACGTGCCATCACCACCGCAACCGATTAATCCTTCTATGCCATTTTCTTTCATTCGTGCTGCCGCAGCTGCTCTGCCACCCGGATTCATAAATTCTTTTGAACGAGCTGTCCGAAGGATTGTCCCACCGCGCGAAATTATGTTTGCAGTAGATTTTCTGTCCATCTTGATAAATTCGCCGTCAATTAGCCCCGAAAAGCCATTCTCCACGCCATAAATTTCGAGCCCGTGATGCAATGATGCTCGGACTACTGCTCTGATATGAGCATTCATTCCGGGCGCATCTCCACCACTTGTTAATAATGCAATTCTTCTCATTTTTTATTTCTTATCTGATTTTAATTTATTTTTAAAACTAATAATAATTTTATTATTATAAAAATCCAATTTGTGTTAATTTAGTAACCGAAATTCTTCAATTTAGATTTATCATTTCGCCAATTTTGCCTGACTTTGACGAAAAGTTCAAGATAAATGTTGGTTCTCAAATGGTCTTCTATCATACGACGAGAAGTTTCTCCAATTTGTTTGATTTTGTTTCCGTCAGTACCCACAACGATTTTCTTTTGTGATTCACGTTCCACCACGATATCGGCGGAAATGTACCATTTGCCGTTTTCTCGCTCTTTGAATTCATTGATTTGAACTTCGGTAGAGTAGGGAATTTCGTCTGCAAAAATAGTGAAAACGTTTTCGCGGATTAGTTCGGAAACAAAAAATCTTTCGGGCAGGGTGCTCAAAAGGTCGGAATCAAAATAGAAGGGGCTTTCGGGCAATAATTCCTTGATTACCTGAACTAATTTCTTAATGTTATCCTTGTACAATGCGGACATTGGGACAATATCGTTGAAAATGCCCATCTTGTGATACTTTGCAATCATTGGCAAAGCCGCTTTTTTCGTGCTTAATGAATCAATTTTATTAAGCACAAGAATTGTTTGCCCTTTGAAATTTTTGACAATTTCGAGCAATTTTTCGTCAATTTCTTCCGGTTCTTGTTTTTCCAAATCAGATACAAGCACCAAAACATCGCTTTCGGCGACAGATTCGGCAACATAATCCATCATGAATTCTTGCATCATGTAGCGTGGCTTAAGCAATCCCGGAGTATCAGCAAAGACTATTTGGTAATCATCTTCGGTCAAAATGCCCAAGATTTTCCGCCTCGTAGTCTGAGGCTTGGGATTGGTAATAGAGAGTTTAGTACCCAGCAATGCATTCAACAGGGTGGATTTCCCTGTGTTTGGTTTGCCGATAATCGAAACAAATCCGGCACGTGTTTGCATAGTGGTACTAATTTTCTGTTTGCTTGTTGCCGAATTGCTTCAGTAACGCAAATGGTATCAACACAAAATATCCGATTACAAGAAGCATCGGTGCTACTTTCACAGCCCATGGGTTGTTCCATTTGCCGTCAATCGTTGCCGGGTCTTCAGTTATACCCGTTGCCATCAACAGATAACCTAATACAATCACGCCAATTGCAATCGCAAACAGCTTGAAGTTTCCTGCTTTAAGCGGGAATTCCCAAATTACTTTTTTAGCTGTACTTTTAATTACCTTTTTTGCCATAGCTCAATCCGTATTTTTCCAAAGTTCAAAGATAATAATATTTTATCAAATGCAAGTATATTTTCACATTTACAAATATAAATGGGCTCTATCAAATTATTTTTTCGTTTATTTGCTGTTTGGGACTTTTACGTTATTATAAAACAATAGGTTATGGAAAGTAAAGAAAAACGGGGCAAATTGATTTTAGTTTCAACCCCAATCGGCAATAAGGACGATTTCACTATCAGAGCAATTGAAGCTCTCAAAATGAGCGATTTCGTTATTTGCGAAGAATTAAAAATGGGCGCCAATATCTTAAGGCAAATCAATCTTTCGAAGGAATTTTACACTTTGAATGAGCATAATGAAGAAGAAAATGCAGCTGAACTGATTGAAATTATCAAAACCGGCAAAACTGCCGCTCTGATTTCTGATGCAGGTACACCACTTTTCGCTGATCCGGGAAGGATTTTGCTCAAGTTGGCTCTCAAATCGGACATCGAAATTGAGGTTGTTCCGGGTGCATCGAGTATAATGACAGCGATAGTAAGATGTGGATTTGATTTGCACGAATTCGTCTATGCAGGCTTTTTGAGCCGCAATTCAGATGACAGAGTCAAAAAAATCAAAGAATTATCCTACGAACGTCGTACCATTATTCTGATGGATACACCGTACAGGCTGCTAAGTCTGCTCGAAGATTTGAACAAAGTGATGCCCGAAAGAAGTGCCTATTTGGGCATGAATTTGACGATGCACTACGAAACGCATCATTACGGCACATTTTCCGAGCTATACAACAAATTGAAAGATGAGAAAATCAAATCTGAGTTTGTGATTTGTTTTGAAGGCAATTTCAACACTGCATATAAAAAACAAAGCTCCGAAAGAGGCGAATACTCTTCCGATAACCGCGATAGCCGTACAGAAAGCGGTGGCGACCGTCCACCTCGCAGAGATAACGATGACCGTCCTCCTCGTAGAGAATATGAAGACCGTCCACCACGACAGGATTACGGCGACAGACCTCCACGCAAAGATTACGGAGACAGACCTCCTCGCAAAGAATACGGAGACAGACCTCCCCGCAAGGAATACGGAGACAGACCTCCCCGCAAGGAATACGGTGACAGACCTCCCCGCAAGGAATACGGTGACAGACCTCCTCGCAAAGAATATGGCGACCGACCTCCACGCAAAGAATTTGGTGATAAGCCACCACGCAGAGAATGGAGCGACAAACCACCACGCAGAGAATGGAGCGATAAGCCTCCTCGCAAGGAATACGGCGACAGACCTCCTCGTAAAGAATTTGGTGACCGTCCTCCACGCAAAGAATGGAGTGACAAACCACCTCGCAGAGAATGGACAGATAAACCACCTCGCAGAGAATGGAGCGACAAACCACCACGCAAAGAGTACGATGACAGACCAAAAAGAGATGATGGTGATTCAAGAGGAAGAAGTTCGTGGTCTAACGACAGCGAAAGACCGCCACGTAAGGAATTTGGCGGCAAACCAAAAGCTTTTGGTTCGGGTGTGAAACCATTCAGACCCAAAAAAGCCGGTGGTGATTTCCCCAAGAAAAATCGTTTCACGAAAAGGAAATAGTTTGATTTTCGATTTATAATTTTTCAAAAAATTATAAAAAAGTAAACCATATCTTTCACTTTTTCGTTTTGAAGTGTTTAGAATTTTTGGAGTCGCATTTGATGAAATCTTTCGAACTCGAAGGGAAAATCGTTGACATTCACAATGAAAGGATTTTCCCGGGCAAAGTTTTTGTAAAAAATGGCATTATTGAAAAAATTGAAGAAATCGAAGATTCAATCAATTTGCACTATATAATGCCGGGCTTTGTAGATGCTCACGTTCATATAGAAAGTTCAATGATAGTGCCTTCCGAATTTGCTCGTTTGGCAGTTGTGCATGGCACTGTTGCAACAGTTTCCGACCCACATGAAATTGCAAATGTGCTCGGTATCGAAGGCATTCGCTTTATGATTGAAAATGGCGGCAAAGTGCCCTTCAAATTTAATTTCGGGGCTTCTTCATGCGTTCCTGCCACTACTTTTGAGACTGCAGGAGCAACGATTAGCGCAGATGAAATCGAGCAACTTTTAGCTGACGACCGCATCAAATATATGTCCGAAATGATGAATTTCCCGGGTGTGATTTATGATTTTCCCGATGTTATGGAGAAAATCAAAATTGCTCACGCGAGCGGCAAACCAATTGATGGTCACGCTCCGGGTTTGCGTGGCGATGGGCTACAAAAATACGCATCTGCCGGTATTACGACAGACCACGAAAGTTTTACTTATGATGAAGCGAAAGAAAAAATCGAATTCGGGATGAAAACCTTAATTCGCGAAGGTACTGCAGCAAAAAATTTCGAAGCGCTGCACGCCTTAATTTCCGAGCATAATGATATGGTGATGTTTTGCAGTGATGACAAGCATCCCGACGATTTGGTACTCAATCATATAAATAAAATTGCATCTCGAGCGATAGCCAAAGGGCATGATTTGTTCGATGTTTTGAGAGTTTCTTGTGTCAATCCTGTCACGCACTACAATTTGGATGTCGGATTATTGCGTGAAGGCGACCCCGCAGATTTGGTATTAGTCAATAATTTGACCGATTTCGATGTTTTCCGCACTTATGTAGATGGCGTTTTGACTTCGGAAAATGGGAAATCACTTATTGAGCGAGTAGAATTTGCAAATTTGAATCAGTTCAACTGCTCGCCAAAATCAGCATCAGATTTTGAAATTAAATCGAATGGCAAAAGCAATCTCAATGTTATCGAAGCTTTGGATGGCGAATTGATTACCAAAAGAATTGTATTTCCTGCAAAAATTGAAAATAATTTACTTTTAAGTGATGTCGAAAATGACGTACTCAAACTAACTGTGGTCAATCGTTATGAAGATGTCAAGCCGGCTGTGGCTTTCATCCGAAACTTCGGCTTGAAACGCGGTGCTATAGCCTCGAGTGTCGGACATGATTCGCATAATATTACAGCTGTCGGCGTTGACGACGAATCCCTTGCGATTGCAGTAAACGCTGTAATCAAGCTCAAAGGCGGAATGGTACTTTACGACGGAAGCGAAACTTACGAAATCCCCTTGCCTGTTGCCGGTTTGATGAGCGATGGCGATGGTTATATCGTTGCCGAGCAATACGCTACAATCTCTCGCAAGGCGCGTGAATTGGGTTCGCCGCTTCATTCTCCATTTATGACGTTATCATTTATGGCTTTGCTCGTCATTCCTTATATCAAGTTGAGTGATAAGGGTTTATTCGACGGTGAAAAATTTGAATTTAAGGAATTACAAGTATTATGAAAATAAAAATAACAAGAATTAACGAAAAAAACGACTTACCATTACCAAGCTATGCAACCGGTGGCTCTGCCGGAATGGACGTTTATGCTGATATTTATGAATCAATTACAATTGCTTCGCAGCAAACGGTAATGATTCCAACAGGATTGGCAATCGAATTACCCGATGGATATGAATGTCAAGTCAGGTCGCGTAGCGGTCTTGCGGCAAAATCCGGAGTTTTTGCGTTAAATGCTCCGGGCACGATTGACCCCGATTATCGTGGTGAAATCAAAGTAATTTTATCGAATTTCAGCGACAAGGATTTTGAGGTCAAACGTGGCGATAGAATTGCACAATTAGTAATAGCACAATTTGTTCGGGCAGAATGGAATTTGGTTGACGATTTGAACAATACAGAACGCGGAAGCGGAGGCTTCGGGAGTACGGGGATTGAGGGTAGGAAGTGATTGAAATCATCAAAATTGGAGTCATTGCATTAATTTCGGGTTTTGCTTCAAGTATGTTCGGCATTGGTGGTTCGGTAGTTTCGTCGCCGATGTTAGCGGAATTCACCAAAATGACAGCTATTCAGGCATTTGCTACACCACTTTCTACGGCATTTTTCTCATCTGTTGCGGGCAGTTATGTCTTTTTCCGCAAAAAAATGATTCATATTAAAATCGCCTCTCTTACGCTCATCACAGCAATACCGGTTAGTTTGATTATCACAAATTTGACGCAATATATGAATGCGGAATGGCTTCTGACGGGAAAGACTTTTTTGTTGCTATTTATCGGTTTGCAGGTGCTGTTTGTTCGCTATTTTCCGCAAAAAGATTTTGGTGGCAAAGTCAAAGATGGCACTTTATTATGCCTTAGCACAGGTGTTTCTGCGGGAATTATTAGCGGTTTATTTGCTATCGGCGGCGGCATCATTTTCGTGCCTTTGTTTGGTATGATTCATGGGCTTAAATTCAAAAATGCGGTGGCGACCTCACTTTTCGGAGTAGTTTTCATTTCCCTATTCAACTCCATTTATCATTACTTTTTGGGAAATATTCACTTGCCGACTGCAATTTTACTCGCAATATTCGTGCTTCCGGGTTCATTAATTGGAGCGCGAATTTCATCGGAAATGAAATCAGGATTTTTGAGTAAGTTATTTGGCTTCTCAGTGATTATTTTTGCATTATATTTTATTGGTAACCAATTTTTCACGAATCTACTATGGAATTAAAAATTGTATTCATGGGCACTCCGGAGTTTTCAGTTCCGGCGATGGAAGCCGTTTACGAGAAGTATGGCTTGAGTGCTGTGGTGACTGTGCCGGATAAGCCGAGCGGACGCGGACTGAAACTTGGCGAATCTCCCGTCAAGCGAACGGCTCTCAAATACGGGGTA
>PGYU01000021.1 GCA_002839825.1 Ignavibacteriae bacterium HGW-Ignavibacteriae-1
AAAGGAAAAACCATTTATTGTTCATACCTCAAATGCAAGTATCAGGGCTTTGGGAACTGAATTTAATGTTACTGCTTATCCAAATGAAAATATTTCGGAGATGATATTGGCTGAAGGTTCAGTTGTTGTAAAACTAAATTCTGAATATACAAGCAAATCAAATATTAGCGAGGTTGTATTACAGCCTGGTCAAAAGGCAATTATTAAAAATCAGGTTGAAAAGAATAACTCTGTTTTAGTTGCTTCCTTAAGGGTTGAAAACTGTGATCCTCAAGTCGAAACTTCATGGAAAGACAAACGGTGGATTATTAAAGGTACTGACCTAGACCGTTTAGCAGTATCGCTTTCCAGAAGGTATAATATAAATATTCAACTGAAGGATCCGGAATTATTAAAATATAAATTTTCCGGGATTATTGAAAATGAAACAATTATTTTTTTTATTAAACCTTTAGTATTTTTAATTTTTCTGGGAATATGTTATTGCATTATGCATTATCTTATGCGCTTAAGAGCAATTGAAAGATTTATGGTTTATACTTCTCTAACCAAATATAAATTTTGGGGACGTCGCTATAAAGCTTTAACAGAAAAACTCGACTAAAAATGGTTTTGCGTCTGCTGCTTCGTTTGAAGTGTCAGCCCATTCTTTTGAGAATTTTAAAGCTCTTTCTTTAATTTCATTCCAACTCAGTGCCATATTTTTTTATCTGAAGTGCAAATTATCATTTATCTACTTATAATGATAAACAACTTTAAAACTAATGAATTTTAACCAAATAGCCAAATGAAATATTGCCTCCCGAACCCAAAGCTAAATCATTTCCACGATTTTCCTCTTTTTCCTGACAATCACAAGGGCTTAAATAACGTCATTATTGTTTTTATGCGATAAAGTCAGGGAATAAAAATGGATTCGAAAAATGCAGACCGTAAAGTTGTTGTTGAGTTAGAAAGAGTTGTCAAAAAGGCACGCGGTAAGCTCTCGCCCGAAGATGCGGCATCGGAAACGGGCTTTTCGCTCGACCAAATCAACGATGGTGTATCGCGTTTGATTGAACTTTACGAGTCTCGCGTCACCATGGACCGCGAAAGCGGCAGATTGCAATTCCTTTTCAAATATCCGCTGCACAAACGCGGCTCTAAGACTTTCAAAGAAGTCCTAATGTCGGTTCTCGATGTCATTTGGAAAGGCTTCACTTTCGTTTACA
This sequence comes from Ignavibacteriae bacterium HGW-Ignavibacteriae-1, assembly GCA_002839825.1. Classification (GTDB taxonomy): domain Bacteria; phylum Bacteroidota; class Ignavibacteria; order Kapaibacteriales; family UBA2268; genus PGYU01. The sequence continues at coordinate 1,212 of PGYU01000021.1, forward strand.
AAGCATCAGTCGGCATTATCATGATTCTCTACACTGTGGTATTTGCAGTTATTTTGCTTGCAATTCTCTTGGCAAGCAGGGGAGACAACGACCGCGATTCCAAATTTAATATTGGCGACATGCTTGGTGGCATTTTTCGAGGGATTTTCGATGTATTTTATCTAATGATGTGGTCGCGGGCTATAAATTACAATACCGATGCCTACGGTTACCGATACCGCACTTATGCTCCCGAAAAAAATAAAGGGAAAAATTTTATTTTCTCGATATTTAGTTTTGTATTTGGTCCCGAGCACCCGAAATATGACCCGCTTGATGATGCCAAAGAAGCTGCAGCATTCATCCGCAAGAATAATGGCAAAATTACCGCAGGGCATATCGTTGCTTTGTCCGGTGTGACTTATGAAGATGCCGAATATCGTTTGGCAGAATATGCTTCGAGATTCAATGGCGATTTGTATATTGACAACGAAGGCTCGATTGTGGGCGATTTTACCGGAATGATGAATAAAGTCAGCAAGGATTTGGAAGGCGGGAAAATTGTATTTTACGAAGACGAAGTTGAAGCACCATATGAAGTTACCGGAAACACTAAAGGCAGAAATTTTGCAATTGCTGCAATGAATACATTTAATTTAATAATGTCAATTGTTGTAATTAATGTATTTAATTCTGACCAAGGATTTCAATTTTCATACGAGGAGCAATTAGTTGTAGTTGATTCACTTAGCGAGTATTCGTGGGTTGCTTGGGTATTGGGATATTTCCCATTAGTAATTTCGTCATTATTTTTTATTATCCCGGCTGTCCGAGTATTTATTACAAAAGCTAAAAATCAGAAACGCGAATATAATATTTTACGCAAAAAATTAATTGGGGCATTTGTCCGCAATCACGGCAAACAAGCCAAGTTAAGCGACATTCTCAGCAATGCGAATATTTCGGATAGTGCAACAATCGAAAATGCGAAAAAAGTGCTCGAAAAATTAGTAATCGAGCTGAAGGGCGAACTCAACTTTAATTCTGAAGGCGAACCGGTTTATGAATTCCCGAGATTAAACCGCGAACTTCACATCGCCTAACGCCAGTATTCGCGGTCGAGACTGCGGTACTGAATTGCTTCGCTGATGTGCATTGCATGAATTGAGTCGCTATCGCTCAAATCGGCGATTGTGCGGCTTACTTTCAAAATTCGGTCGTATGCCCGTGCTGATAAGCCCAATCGAGACATTGCAATTTTGAGCAACTCTGCCGATGCCGAGTCCAAATTGCAGAATTTGCGCAGTTGCTTTGTGCCCATGTCTGCATTTTTGAATATGCCCGTGCCTTTGAATCTGTCAATTTGTATATCGCGAGCTTTAATCACTCGTGCTCGCACGTTTGCAGAGCTCTCGCCCACTCTTTCGGACGACAGCTCTTTATAATTTACGCCCGGAACTTCGACATGAATATCAATTCTGTCCAATAGCGGACCGGAAATCTTGCCCAAATAATTTTTGATTTTCTGCGGAGTGCAAGTGCATTCTTTTGTCGGGTCGCCGAAATTACCGCATGGGCAAGGATTCATCGAGCAAATTAGCATAAAATTCGCGGGATAAACGATTGTCATTTTTGTTCGCGAAATGACAATATTTTTCTCTTCGATTGGCTGACGCAGCACTTCAAGCACATTTCGGGCAAATTCCGGCAATTCGTCCATGAACAAAACGCCATGATGAGCCAATGAAATTTCGCCCGGACGAATCTTATTCATACCGCCTCCCACGAGAGCCGCATCGGAAATTGTATGGTGCGGCGAACGGAAGGGACGCATCGTAATCAGAGCATTTCGGTCGGCAAGCAAACCCGCAACCGAATGAATTTTCGTCGTTTCGAGCGATTCTTCAATCGAAAGCGGCGGCAAAATGGTCGTAATGCGTTTGGCGAGCATCGTTTTGCCCGAGCCCGGAGGTCCAATCATCAGCATATTATGACCACCGGCTGCCGATACTTCGAGCGCCCTCTTAACGGCTTCTTGACCCTTGACGTCGCTCATATTGATGAATTCATCCGATTTTGCAGTACTGAATAGTTCGTCCACATTTACTTTCGTCGGCTCAATTTTGATTTCGCCATTCAGGTAGTCCACGCATTGGCGCAAATTCTTAACGGCGATGATTTCCAACCCGTCCACCAAAGCGGCTTCGGGAGCATTATCTTCGGTAATGACGAGCTTCTTGAAACCTCTTTCGCGAGCTTCAACAGCAATTGACAAAGTCCCGTGAATCGGTCTCAAAGTACCTTCGAGAGATAATTCGCCAAGGAAAAGCATTTCGCTGAGATTATCGTATTCTAAAATTCCGGTTGAGCAAAGCACCCCGAGAGCAATCGGCAAATCGAAGGCACTGCCTTCCTTGCGGACGTCAGCCGGAGCGAGATTGACGGTAATTTTCTTATTCGGGAAAATGAAATCCGAATTTTTGATTGCGGCGGTCACTCTTTCGCGGGATTCCTTCACCGAAGAGTCGGGAAGCCCTACCACGTTGAATGCCGGAAGCTGGTTGTCTAAATGCGTCTCAATTTCTACGACGAATCCTTTGATTCCAATCAGCGATGATGAATATAATCTCGAATACATTTTACCCGTGCAATATTTCAAAAAATCCAAAATAGCAACATTTTCCGAAACATCATCACAAAAAGTGAAATTTAGGGCGATATTTTTTTGGATTGTAGATAGATATCGAAACCTTCCGAAGGTTCCGAACCTTCGGAAGGTTAAATAATGCAAAGCCCATTTTGAACAGGATTATCAAGATTACAGGATTGACAGGATTAAATCAACACTAATACAATTTAACCGCAAAGATCACAAAGTAAACACAAAGAACACAAAGTTTTCAAAATACCTCAAAAGTCCTTCCCCCTCTATCAAGAGGGGGTTAGGGGGTGTGTTGTTTTTTATCCTGAAATACGTTGACAATTTTCAATTCTACTTTTTCAATCTCCCGGAACATAAAATTGGGTTACTAGCTCCAACCAATTCACAAAACCAATATCTAATAATTCAGAATATCTTTTATCCCATTTGCAACCTTTAAAATGAGGTACACCCAGATGAAAAGCTTTATTCTTAGTCTTTTGTAAATCAATTCTATAATGATTTTCATGTGAAACTATATCATCAGATTTACAATGAAAGTTCCTTAATGACCTGATAAAAGTTCCATAATCTGAATAAAACATATTAAAAAAAACTATATAAGTTGTATCCTTTATAAGAGGCTCAAAAAAATCTTTTTGCTTAATATGAATTGTTAAATCTAATGTATCTTTGCGAAACAAGTGAACAAAATGAGGCATTTTATCAAATTTATGTTCAAATACCCCTAAGAATGGCATATGAATACTTCCATTTTCTACAAGAAAATAGATTTCATTAGAAAAACTAAAAGAATTTCCTCTTGTGGGTGAAGGGTAATTTCCGTTATTCACTTTGACAGTCCAATCCGATAGAGCAAATATATATGATTCATCAGTCGGGTTATAAATCTTAACATTTATGATCACTTCATCATTTATGTACTGTGCTTCGATTGAACTAATCAGCTCTGTTGAAAAAATACATTGCGCATTTAGCACTAATAGTATCAAAATAATCCAAATCTTTTTCATGTTTGCTTTCTTTAACAAAATTTTCATTTCTGTTTCCGTTTCCAACAATTGCTTTCACAAACATATGAAAAAAACGAATAGTAGCAAATTTTCAGACTACATTTCCTGCTTTTCAGATGTGCCACACCTCGGAGGTGTGGCACATCTACGAGGTTGATATTCACCTCCCACGGTTAAAACCGTGGGCTATGTTTTTCTCCCTCTCCTTCGGAGAGGGTCGGGGTGAGGTGGTTTTCTTTCGTCGGGGTGAGCTTCTTCAAGCTTTTTATTGTATGCACCCAAACAACAAAAGGCTAAACGAAATTCAATTGAATTAGTTTAGCCTGTTATTAGGCGTATGCGTAGTAAAAGCACTATGAGGGGCGCTGTTACTTTACTTTATTTCTTTGTGCAAAGTGTGTTTCTTCATGAATGGATTGTATTTCTTGAGTTCCAATCTTGAAGGTGTGTTTTGCTTATTTTTCGTTGTAGAATAACGTGAAGTCGGCACTCCTGCCGCTTTTGCCTCGGTACATTCGACCGTGATTATTATTCTCTGCTCTTTCTTTGCCATTTCTATATATTCCTGAGTAATTTACTATCAAAGAACTACAAATGTACGCAAGATTTTCCGAATAGCAAAAAAAATATTTAACTCTTTATTTCGAGATTATAAGAAACATATTAACAGGACTTATGACGCTCGATATTGAAAATCAATTAGAATCTTTTGCACAAAGTTTCATCCCAACGCTCGATTTGGTGCGTTCCAAGTCTGTTTTCGATGAAGTGAAGCAACTAAAGCTCGGCGATACGGCTCTGGCTACGGCTTTTCTCATCAACGCAGATTTGAGTGATCCGAAGACCAAAAAGCTGGTCGCTGAGACATTCGGTCAAAAAGTTGTTGATAATATTGAACTTTTGGGACGCATTGGCAAGGTGCAATTTCTCGAAACTACGAAGAACATCGCGGCATTGCGGAAGCATTTCATCGAATTGACTGAAGAAGTTGAAATTATTTTCATCAAACTTGCCGAGCGACTATGCAACCTGAACTTTGCTGACAAAGAGCAGCACGAAGACATTTTGAAATTGTCCGAAGAGGCGCTATATCTGTATTCTCCGATTGCCCAACAACTCGGAATCCGAAAATTTTATACCGAAATGGAGGATATTGCTTTCCGCAATCTGTATCCGGATGATTTCAAATATTTGGAAAAGATGATTGAAGCCAAACGCAATGTGTTCAACGCTAAATTGAATTCGATGCGGCACGATTTGAACAAAGTTTTAGAAAAATATTCGATTAAAGCGAAATTTCAAGCGCGTGTAAAAAGACCTTACAGCATTTATCGAAAATTGAATAAGCAGAAAATTCCGCTCGATAAAATCTATGATTTGCTCGCTCTGCGAGTGATTATTGATTCGGTAGAGCATTGCTATTTGACTCTCGGGGCGGTACATAGCAATTGGATTCCAATTGACGGACGTTTCCGCGATTGGATTTCATTCCCCAAAGCAAACGGCTATCGTTCTATTCAGACGACAGTTGTGACTCGCAACGGCGACAAATTCGAAATTCAAATCCGCACCGAAGATATGCACCAAGAAGCCGAATACGGTTCATCGGCACATTGGGCTTACAAGCAAGGCGCTCAATCAACTACAAATAGTTGGATTGTCAGATTGCGCGAATTCCTCGAAAATGAAGAATATTTCGATAATCCATATGAAGTTTTCGACAAGTTGAAATCGGAAATGAAGCGGGATTACATCAACGTACTCACACCAAAGGGCGAAATATTTTCACTACCCGAAGGCTCGACTCCTTTGGATTATTCATTTTCGGTTCATACGGATTTGGGCTATAGAACGACAGGAGCACGCGTAAACGGGAAATTTGTTAAGCTGAACACGGAACTAAAATCCGGCGACGTAATAGATATAATTAGCTCCAAAACTTCTACTCCATCACGAGATTGGCTCAAAATTGTAAAAACAAACCGCGCCCGCTCGAAAATTTTAAGATGGTTCAAGAAAAACGAGCAGGAAGTTTTCATTTTCGAGGGGAAAGTAGCTTGGGAAAAGCTCAAGACCAAAAATGTGAAAAAGCTCAAGGGATTTGACGACGAAAATAAATTCAAGAATGGATTGAACAAACTCGGCTATAAATCGCCCGATGAATTTTATTATGCGATTGCCAATGGCTCTGCGAAGTGCTCATTGTTCACGCTCAAAAGGATTTATCCTGATGCTTTCCGCAAGAAAGAGGATTCAGAGAGAAAATCAAGCAGTTCACACCCCAAAGATGTGATGCCGAAAATTAATGTTGAAGGTATGAGCGGAATTACAACCATTTTGGCTAAATGCTGCAACCCGATTAAAGGCGAGCCGGTCATTGCATACATCACAAAAAGGTCTGAACTAAAGATTCATTCGGCTAATTGCCAATATCTGAAGACTCAGAATCTTGACCAAAGCAATTTCAAAAAAGCCGAATGGACTGATGGCGACTCTTATCAAGTCGTTAAATTGCGGATTTTTGGCGAATCTTACTCGAATTTGCTTTCAATCGTTGTGGACGAAGCCGACCAATGCAAGTTGCGGATTATGGATTCCTCGCGAATTATCAATCGTGCTGCAACAACGGGCTTGTTGCTCGAAATTGAGGTGAACGACATCAATCACCTAACGAAATTTACAAATAAATTGAAAAATCATAAGGCAGTCGAAAGCGTCAAGAGCGTCTAATTGTTTCAATTATTCTGTCTCGAATGCTTGTTTGCGTTTTACAATGGCAGCCCTACGTTGCTTCATTTTGACTTTTGCCAAAATCACATTTTCAAAAATATTTCGCACATCGAAAAAACTTTTGAATGGATAATGTGGCACTTTGTTGTCGTTGCAATATCGAGCAAGAAATTTCTTCGCGAAAATTATATCGCTATGCTCGGCAGCACAAAAATCCGAGTAACCGTCGCCGATATAAACGATAATCGCATCTTCGGGCGAATGTGTGAGCAATACATTCCGCTTACACGAGGCGCTCAAGCAATTGCATGATTCATCAGCACCGTAAAATTCCGGTGAAATTTTGTCGCCAAAATTCAATTTATTGGCATACAAGGGCAATTCGGAAATACCCGCCAATTCGAGAAGTGGTTCGATGTATTCGCGATAGCCATCGCTAACAAGTGTGATTTCAATTCGACGCTCTTGGCAAAAATGGACAAAATCCACAAAATACGGGTCAATCTCAAATTCTTTAGCAAATTCGGCAATGATTGCCGGATTAAGCTTATTGTCCAAAGTTTCGGTGATGCGATACCAATAAGTCTTGATATCAATTTCACCACTTTTGAGCATTTTGCTCAATTCATCAAATTCTCCGAAACGCTTGAAAATTTCATCTCCTAAGTCCTTGGAAGTCACCGTTCCATCAAAATCACAGAAAATTTTTATTTCGAAATTCGTATTTTTATCTACAGCCATAACATTTAAAAAGATTAAATTCTTATTTTGCAAAATTAATATTGGTAAAATTAAGAAAAAAGGCTGAACAATTGAACGAACTATCCAAACGTAGCTTGGTAGGTGCAATCGGAATTCCGTTAGCACTTATTGTGATTTACTTCGGTTATTGGTATTTCGCCTCTGTTGTGATTTTGCTCTCCGTGTTGGCATTGTGGGAGTATTACGCATTAGCCGAAAGGAAAAACGCCCGACCTGCAAAGTATTTTGGGCTTATAATGAACGTTGCGATGTTGCTAAATTTTTATCTATTTTTCGATAAAGGATATTTCGCAATTGTTATGTTTATCCAGCTTAGTGTGTTGTTTGTTGGTTCGATGCTCATTCAACTCTATATGCGGAACGAACAAGCGATAGTCAATTTGGCGACAACCGTTGCAGGCGTTTTGTATATGACCTTCCTTTTGGGTCCATTGCTGCTTTTGCGAGAGTTTTTTTTAGTCATCCAAATGTTTGATACTTTCGGTATGTCCGGCACGTATCTAAAAGACTCTGTCTTTTTAGAAAACAGCACTTGGGGATTTTTTGTCATAATAATTTTCTTCACCATTTGGATTTGCGATTCGGCTGCATATTTCATTGGCAAAGCATACGGGAAAAATAAACTGTTCGCTAGGGTCAGCCCGAAAAAGACTTGGGAAGGTGCAATTGCAGGATTCGTATTCGCAGTTTTGTCATTTTATACATTCAGTCTGTTCTTTTTGCCGGAACTGCCGTCCATACATGCCATCGTACTCGGAATAATCGTCGGAACTGCCGGACAAATTGGCGACCTCGCTGAATCGCAACTTAAACGTGATGCGGAAGTTAAGGACAGCTCAGATCTCATTCCTGGACACGGTGGTGTGCTTGATAGATTTGACAGCATAATGTTTGTAAGTCCAATAATTATGATATATTTACTCCTTTCGAATATTTAATCAAATACGACTAATTTAGTCCAATTTTAAATATTTTTTTACGTCATTAGATATAACAATCAAATTTTTTTGTTTATTTGGAATGAATAAGCTAAATTTGAACTTCGTAAAGTTCGAAATTTTAGGAATTTGAATAAAATGTTAGTTGATTATTTACCGGTGTTTATAATGATAGCCTTGGGTGCCATTGTCGGGGTTGCCTTTTTGTTTGGCTCAGAGTATCTCGGGGCAAGGCGTTCAACAAAAGTGAAGCAATCCACGTACGAATCGGGGATGATTCCTCGGGGTACAGCAAGAAATCGCTTCACAATTAAGTTTTACATGGTAGCTGTAAGTTTTTTGATATTCGATATCGAAGTAGTGTTCATGTATCCATGGGCAGTGCAATTAAGAGAAATCGGCTTTACGGCTTTCTGGGCAATGTTAGTGTTCATAGTTATTCTCTTCGTAGGGTATTTCTATGAATTGAAAAAAGGAGGATTCGAATGGGATTAGAAAATATATTATCGAAAGATGGATTCCTCACCACATCGGTTGAGGCAATCGCTAAATGGGCGCAAAAGAATTCGGCATGGCCCATGCCGCTGGGAATTTCGTGTTGCGGTATCGAGATGATGGCATTCGCTGCTGCTCGTTTCGACGTGGCGCGATTTGGCTCTGAAGTATTTCGTATGACTCCGAGACAATCAGATATTCTGCTCGTAGCCGGTACTGTAACTTACAAGATGGCTTGGGTGGTTCGTAAAATTTATGACCAAATGCCCGACCCAAAATGGGTAATGTCTATGGGCGTTTGTGCCAGTTCCGGCGGTATGTTCAGAAGCTATTCTGTGGTACAAGGGATTGACCTGTTTTTACCTGTTGATGTTTACATCTCGGGATGCCCGCCAAGACCCGAAGCTGTTATTCAAGGATTGATGACAATTCAGGAAAAAATCCAAAAGGCGCACCGACCGGATTTGATTAATTTGGGCAAAAATGTGTCTATGACTCCTACCGGAGAAAAATTTGATTCCGATTTGGTTTTCGACCCCTTGAAATCGAAAAAATTAGTATTGAAATAACCGACAAAATTTTTAACTGAGGGCTTGATTATCAAGCCCTTCTTTTATTTGTATCTACTGCCGCCATCAAAAGAAAAAGAGCCATTAATGCCGTGTTGCAGACAATGGGCAAATTTTATATTGATAAAATAAAACGCGCGTATGAAGGAAAACAATTTTGAGCATTTAATCATAGATGAGAAGGCGCCCAAGCCGAACGATTCGATTTGGCAACAACTCAAAGACGCTATCAGAGGCACTGAAGCGGATTATACACAAATCACCATCAAAAAAGCTATATTCTTATTGTCGGTGCCGATGATATTAGAATTAGTGATGGAATCCACCTTTGCCGTTGTAGATATTTACTTCGTCGGCAAGATTAACCCTTCAGCTGTTGCAACCGTAGGGCTGACAGAAACTTACTTGTTCTTCCTCTATTCAATCGCTATGGGGCTTTCGATGGCTGTCACGGCAATCGTCGCTCGGCGCATTGGCGAAAAAAGCAAGGAAGGTGCAAGCAAAGCCGCTGTTCAATCAATCATAGTCGGACTCGTTGCATCCTTGCCATTTATGGTAGCCGGACTTTTCTACGCAAAAGACTTACTTGCCTTGATGGGTGCCGATGCGTGGGCATTGGAGCATGGTTATCGCTATACGCAATGGATGCTCGGCGGCAATGCCGTGATTATGTTGCTCTTTATCATCAATGCTATATTCAGAGGTGCCGGAGACGCTGCAATTGCAATGAGAGTGCTTTGGATTTCAAACGGAATCAATTTAATTTTAGACCCGATTTTGATTTTCGGGTGGGGACCAATGCCGGCTTATGGCATCGAAGGTGCTGCAATTGCCACAAACATCGGGCGCGGAACCGCTGTTTTAGTTCAACTTTTCGTTCTTTTCCAAGGTGGCAAGCATATCAAAGTCTTAGTTTCGCACCTTCGCCTGGATGCAAAAGTCATGCTTAACATTTTGAAAACCTCAATCGGAGGAATCGGACAAATGTTGGTCGCGATGTCTGCATGGGTGTTTTTGATGCGTATATTGTCCGACGTTGGGAGCGAAGCCGTCGCCGGTGCAACAATTGCAATTCGCATTATGATGTTCATGATGATGCCTGCATGGGGGCTTTCCAATGCCGCAGCAACATTAGTCGGGCAAAACTTGGGCGCCGGAAGCCCCGAAAGAGCTGAACAAGCCGTTTGGCGTGCAGGATTCTACAATATGTCATATTTAGTGTTGGTATCGGTAATATTTTTTGCCTTCAACGAAGAGCTGATGAGGATTTTCACTGACGACGCCAAAGTAATTGCTATTGGTTCCGAATGGCTGCAAATTCTGTCCTTCTCATTTTTTGTTTACGGATGGTGGATGGTCACCGTTCAAGCATTCAACGGCGCCGGAGACACGCGCACACCGACTTTGATCAACATCGTATTTTTCTGGTTGATTCAAATTCCGCTTGCATATTATTTGGCGATACATTTGGATTACCAACAATCAGGCGTATTTTGGGCGGTTTTCGTCTCAGAAACATCAGTAGGACTGTTCACTCTTTGGATTTTCACCAAAGGACGATGGAAAACGATGCAAGTTTGATATTTCATAGCCGAATCCCTATATTTGAATTTTGAATATACGGATTTTGCTAATTATGAAAACAATCTCAATTCCGAACGCATCGTCACCAGCCGGACATTACAGCCCCGCAAAAGTCTCCGGCGGCTTAATTTTTGTTTCGGGCATCTTACCAATTGACCCTTTTGACGGCACAAAATCTAGCGATAAAGATTTTGCAATGCAAGCCGAACTTGTTCTCTCAACTTTGGAATTAATTCTGAACGAAGCCGGGAGCGACTTGTCAAAACTGCTCAAAGTAACAGTCTATGTCACCAATATCAACGATTGGGACGAATTCAACCGCATTTACGCCGCCAAATTGGGCGCCCATAAACCCGCTCGTACCGTCGTTCCCGTCAAAGAGCTCCACTTCGGACTCAAATTAGAGCTCGATGCAATAGCGAAGGAGTGAGAGGTGATAATAACATAATTTCAAAATTTGCTACTATTCGATTTTTTCATATGTTTGTGGAAGAATTGAATTCTGTTTTCAAATTAATTCATAATATCGCGATGTGGAACAACTCGCATAGAGAATACGCCAGCCCCGATGCAATAAGTTACGACCCACAAAAGTGGCTCTGGCAGTATCGCAAGGGTGCATTCGATACTCGTGAACAAAAGCGATTGCTGATTTCGCCACATGGTGACGGCACGGACGACAACGGCGATGATTACGCTCACTTGTGGGAATACTCGCTCTCGGGAGTTGCTGGCGAACTTTACGTGCTTTACAAGGGATTGCAGACGGCGACAACGACAGTGCCGAACGAAAACAAGACTGATGCCGGGCGACGGGTATATATTTCTCCGTTCAAATATTATGCTGCCGGTGGTGAATTGCAGTTCCAAGCGGACGGCACGACGAAGGAGGTTCATATCACCGACAATCTCGGCTCGGTGCGGAGTATAGTGATTTGGGATAATGTCGGTTTGAAGGACATCAAAAGCTTTGATTACAAGCCCTTCGGTGAGTTGGACGGTGGTGACGAACCGACGAAACACGGATTTGCTACGGCAGAATACGACGGCGAATCGAGTTGCTTTGCAATGGGAATGCGAATGTATTCGGCAGAGCTCGGGCGATTCCTGAGTGTTGACCCGCTGTTCGAGGCGATGCCACGCCACACCCCCTATCATTATTCCTTCAATTCCCCACTTGTTTGGCGAGACCCCTCAGGGTTAATTCCAGAGAATGAAAAAGACCAGGACAGGTTGATGGATTTGTCTAGAATCTTTGGTCAAACAGAAGGAAGTGAAGAAAATTATATACAATGTGTCACTGAAGTCGATTTCGCTGGTAACGAAGTAAGAGCCTTTAATAAAGAAATGGATGAAAGGGTAAGTGAAATGCAGAATGCTCGTGAAAGAGGAGGACGTTTAGGAGCTGAGGGAAAAGGGGATAATGGAGCTTGGGAAATTAAAAATGAATGGACCGAAGAAATGATTGAAAAATATAGAATATTCTCAGACAAGCAAGCAAAATTGTATCAAGATATGGGAAAAGAGTTTACATGCGAAGATTTTGCTTTACAAATAATGATTGATTTTGCCTCTGAAAATCACTTACCATTTTCTATTAAAACCGAATCTGGTGTTTTCGATGCATCTGACTCTCAGTGGGGAGGTGATATAATGGAATTCCGAAATGCTGTACTGGATGCAACCGGAGCTAATGACCTTATTTCTTTTGGGAATACAATTAAAGTTGATTTAAACAGCTTACAATCAGGCGATTTATTAATTGAACGAAAAGATGGGAAAAGGGGCAATCATGTTCAAATAGTAGAATTTGCTACAAAGTCAAGCATATATATATTGCAGGGAGACTCTAATTGGCTAAATGGGGTGCGGGGAGCAAGCAAGTATTTAAATGCTTCACACCCAAATTCACTCTTATATATTGGCAAAACAATATCTTCTGGTTCGTACTATCGTGAAACAGGTAATTACATAAATTTTAACTCTGGAAGGTTCTATTGGAATCTTATTAAAACTTCAAATATTATAGGTGTACAATGGAATTTCAAAAAATGGTGAAAGTGATTAAATGGTTAAATGTCGTAATAGCCATTCTATCTGTAATGTTTATTACATTCGCTCTACTTTACGATAACATAATCATGAGACGAGAGGTCACTGCGATAACATATTTCATATGGGGAAATATTGGTAATGTTTTTTTATTGAATATAATTAATATCATTATTACAATAATATTTTTAAAAAAGGTAAAATATCCAAAATCTACACTTTTATTAAGTTTGATATCTATTATAATCATTATACTTATAGGTAACTCATTTGATCCACACTGATAGTAACAAAATTTCTTTTATAGGGAATTTTAACAATTTTAATAGAACTAGGAGATAACCATGAAGAATGTTCAAATGATTTTGATTACTATACTAAAATATTTACCTCTAATACTGACTATAGCTCCTATCGTTTCAATTATTATTTTTATAAATTTGCCTTCAAATTATGGTGATTATTCAATACCAATTTTAAATATCACCAGAATTCAAGTTAAAGATTTTGTGTATGATTACAATTGGATTATTGGTTTAAATTTTGTAATAAATATTGTCATAATCATCTTCTTAAGACTTTTTAAGCAAAAAATCTTTGCTGAAGAAATATGCCTAATTTTCGGTTTATTCCCTGCAATGTTATATTCGATTTATTTATTTGAATTTTTACCATATTAAAGGATAGCCATAAATGAAAATTATAAAAAATAATAAAAATCTTTTATACTTAGCATGTATTATTGTAGTCATTCTATTCAATTTATTATTTGTAGAATTTGGCTTTATAGTCCTAATTGTTATAGTATCGCTTATAATAGTAGCTACTACGATTACCTTAAAAGATGAGAAAAAGCAATTGATTTTATTAGCTTTTCTTCTAGTTTTCCATATTTATGTATGGTTCATATTTACTTAAATTCAATTTTTTAGAGGAAAGTAAATCTTCATCTACCCATACCCATATCTCCCCTCACGTCAGCCCCGCCACGAGAGCGGGGCTGTGGGGTGGTTTTGTCTGTCAAGGAGAGGTGAGCTGTTCCGTTCTGTCTTTGTAGCAAAAGCGAGAAGAGGCGACGGTTTGTCATTCTTTAAAAATGACGATTCAGAAAATGCATCCGGATGTTTCTCTTTGCGTTCTTTGCGGTTAAATTGTATTGTTCGTCCTGAAATAAGTTTACAACACACCCCCTAACCCCCTCTTGATAGTGGGGGAACGGGTTTTGGGGTGTTTATTGTCAGTTGTAACAACTGATAGGACAAATACAAGTAGAGACACGGCGCGCCGTGTCCCTACAAAAACTAAAAGGACAGAACGCTGTTCTATACCTACATAACACCAGTTGCAAGATTATACAAATTCCCAAAACCTTGGCGCTCGAGATAGCTGCATAACATTGAGCTGCGGCTACCACTCGCACAATACACAAAATAAGGTTTACTTTTGTCAAGTTCATTCACTTGGTTCAAAAATCCCGGATTTGACACATCGAGGTGAATGTCGTATTTCAAGCTTCTGAATTTCAGCTCGCCAAAAGTACGGCAATCAATCACTTTCGCATCGGGTAAAGATTGGGCTAAATTCGTAAATTCTTCTAAATTCAAATTCTTATAAGACATTTGTCCACCATTAAATTTTACAACGTTCCATACAATCAAAAATACTTGGTATATTTGTCATCGAAATGGAATAGAAAATGTGCTTGCCTTCGCGTTTGGAACTCAGTATGCCACGGTCCTTCATCTTTGTCAGATGGTGCGACAGCAGCGATTGCTCGATTTTAGTATGCTCCACGATGTCGTTCACGCAAAGTTTGTCATGCTTTTCGAGCAATTTGATAATATCGAGCCTTACAGGATGTGCGATTGTCTTCAGCACATCTGCTATCTTAACGAGTTGATCTACACTCAATTCCCTAAATTTTTCCATTTCATTTTCTCCAAATATATCTAACTAATAAACGAATGAACATTAGTTCAAGTGTAATTGAAAATCAGCGAATATTTGAAAATATGTTTGTAAGATAATATTTGGCAAAACGTCTATATGAACAAATGGCAATATATATTATTATTATTCATATTTCGGAGTATTTTATGCAAGCAAACGTCGGCAATACAGACAGAATCATCAGATTTGGCATCGCAATCTTATTAGCGGTTTTGTATTTTACAAATGTAGTCACAGGCACATTAGGCATAATACTATTGGTTGGAGCCATTGTATTAGCACTTACTGCAGCATTCAAATTTTGCGGAGTTTACGCCATTTTGGGAATGAATAGCTGCGAAAAGTAAGCCCGCTATTATACTAATTTTATCTGTGCTGGTCAAGCAAAACCACATTACCGTCGGGGTCAAGCAATACTACGCTTGCAGGTCCCGTAGTGCTTTCATCCGCTTCGGATTCGAGTTTGATGCCATGGCTTTTCAGATGCTTTTGAATTAGGCGAACATCATCGAAAGCTTCCAAATTGTTGGCATGCTCGTCCCAACCCGGGTTGAAAGTGATTATATTATTCTCGAACATTCCTTGGAACAGCCCAATCATTGCGTTTCCATTCTTCATTATCAGCCAATTTTGCTCGATATCGCCACCAAAATCAATAAATCCCAGCGTGTGGTAAAACTCTTGCGATGCCCGAATATCCTTGACACTCAAGCTAATTGAAAATGCTCCTAATTTCATATGGTTCTCCCTTCAAAAATGAAAAAATTAGGGACGAAGTAGGGAAAAGTAGAGTGTGTGGAGTGGGATTTTGTCATGTCAGATGGTAAAGAAGATGCGAAAGGGAAAACCTGTTTCATCTATAAAATTTTTCTTTTGTTATTCTGCGCAAAAACTTATATTTGTATGTGCTAATTATAACATTAATCTGAACTAAAATTGTATTAAATAATTATCTTGCATATTAGAAATGTAGTGTCCCATTAATATTTGAGGTTTTTATGAGAATTTTTATTTACATCATCGTATTAGTATTAACAAGCTATGACATTTTTGCTTTTACCAAGGTAAACGGAAAAATGACTATAGACGGCTACGAACGCGAGTTCATCGTCACCAAGCCCGACGGAACACCTCCTGCAGGAGGTTATCCTGTGGTATTTATGTTCCACGGTACAAGCGGCGATGGTGAAAAATTCTTCAATGTTTCCGGCTGGAAAGAGAAGGGCGATAAGGAAAATTTTGTTTGCGTTTTTCCATCCTCGCTCCGCTGGTGCTTTATTGATGACGGCGTAGAAAAGAATAATACGAAATGGATATGTGGCGATCTCGTTGATAGCCTTTGCCCTCAGGAAGAAATTGTTGATGATATAAAATTTGTCCGTGCAATGATTGATACACTTGTAAATAATTATCCTATTGATAGAAGCAGGATTTACGGAACAGGCTTTTCAAATGGTGGTTGCTTCACCAGCAAAATGGCAGTAGAAGCAAGCGAACTTTTTGCCGCTCTACATGCTGCAGGCGGTGGATTACACAGGCTTGATTCAGGCGATGCCGTTAAAAATCTTCCCGTATGGTTCAGCTTTGGCACTAAAGACGACCGTTTCTATAATGCTGTTGGTTTGCCTGAATTGCCCTTCAATGATACTACTTTTGCTTTGTTTGGAGGCCTTCTCAGGCGTTATTGCCATTCACTCGGGTTGACATATACTTCTTATGAAAGGGAAGAAACGCCAATCACGATTACTTTGATATTCAAAACTCCGGGTCCCGTTGACGTCAATAATCCGACACAGACTGAGACTACGGAGTTCAGAGCTACTTTAATGAAAGACCTGGCGCACGAATACCCGAATGGGAACAACTATCCCTTTGCAGCAGCAGATGTCTTATGGGAATTTTTCAAGCAATACACCCTTACTACCGATGTTCAGGATAACACTTTATCGGACAATATCATCATATCGCCAATTCCCGCAGATGATTTTATTGAAATCAGAGGAATAGAAAGTGCCGATATTAAGATTTATGACCTAATCGGGAATATGCTTCTGACAGGAAACCATAGAATAAGCAGTAAAATTGATGTCGGAAGTCTCAGCAGTGGAGTGTATTTACTTGAGATTAAAAGCGGCAATGAGAGCGTTTTCAAGAGGATTATAATTAAGTAAATGTGTTGAGGATTTGAAACAAAGGGGAAGAGCAAGCTGGAGTTAGAAAATATTGAAGTTCTAAATTAGGGACCCTTTTCTTTCAACTTTATCTTGTATTCTTGTAAAATGAATTGAAAGTTTAAGTACAAACAAATAAGCACCATAATCACTTAGAGTAAACAATCTTAAGTTCTTAACATTGTCTCTGACAATAAGATCATTTGGCATATTATTGAGTCTATCAAGAAAAACTATTGACTCATCTAAACGACCTTGATTGCCGGGAAGATAGAATACTTGAGTAATTTCTTGCTTTCTTATAGACGAAATGTGGCTGGATATTTGTTCCTCTGACTTTTGGGAATTCGATATAAGATTCTTTTTATATTTATCTAAATTAAATATAGGAGCGTAAACTACTCGAGAATTGAAAAATCTCTTATTATGGATATCTATATCACATGTATTTGATAATATGATACCTGGTGCAGCTCCAATTTCTTTCTCTGGTAGGTTAACAACTAATAGATCCTTAAGACCATCACCTTGATAAATTAATTCAGAATCCTTAAGATAATGTGTGTACAATCTTTCGTCAATATTGTGAGGAAAATCTTTTAAGCCATTAAATAGTTCTCGTTCGGATTCAACGGAAAGATACTTGGGAAGATAAACTTTTAAATCGTCAAGATTCATATCAGGTCCCAAAAATTTTCATCAACAATTTTAACAAACTCAGGGTCAATATCTATTGAGTTCCCAATCAATTTCTTTGTAAACTCTAATATCGTTTGAATTCTAATGATATTTTCATCTTGTAATGTATAATCTGGTGATTGATTAAATGCATTATCTTTCCAGTCAGAAACGATGCTGTGATGTTTCAACTCATAATTTCTATCTGGATTTAAATGTTCAAAATCAAAATTTGGACTTGCTAAACTTGAACTGATTATAGTTGCAAATGCAAAAAGGTCCACTAATGAAGTATTTGTTCCCATAATTAATAGATTGGATTAAGAGTTTTCAAAAAATCATCTGTTATTAAACTGAAGAATAGTTCCTTTTCATATGCATGACCTTTATTGATTATTATTTCTTTGTTGATAAAAAATTTATCTAATTCCATTGAAGTGAAAGCATCAATATCGATGATGGAACCCAATCTGTTATTGTTAATGCCATTGTTAGCAATTTGTAAAGTACTATTGAAATCACCATGTTCAATTTCTGTTCGAACTACAGTATTCTTGTTAAGAATAACTTGGGAGCCTAATCTAACCTTAAGATGAATATTGTCAAATATATTATCTTCAAAGAAATTTATATAGCGTAAACCAAGCCTCTCTATCCTATCAATTATATCAATTGTTTCAACTTTATGTAAAATCTCAAATATTTTTTTTGAAAACTTGTCCCATCCTACATAATTTGGAAAAGAACTTATTGTCAGAACGTTTGGACCTATTTGAACCACATAGTCATTATTTGAAGTTTTATATAATGGTTTGAATTTGAAATTTGGATCACTTGACCTTACAATTTCTGGAAGTTGTAAGATTGGTAAACTCTCCACTGTTGCAAATTCATCCTGTAAAACTTGGTATATAAGCCCAAAAACAGCATTTTGATTGATTTTGGGTATAAACCTAATTTCAACTGATGCATCTATGATTGGACACGGCTTTATTGTCTTAGGAAGGTTCATATCATATTTCTTTGTATATAAAACATTAAAATCTCTCACAATCATTGTTCATTTTCCATTTACATTTATGTAAACGTTTGATAGCCTTTGAAATTATTTTAAAACAACTACATACTATCCTTCCAACTTTAAACAAAAATAATGATTGAAAATCAGAAATGCAAGTTTTTTTTAATACTTCTACAAGCTCAACTTATCAATTAACATGACCACATACAAAAAAGCCTCGACACTGATGTGCCGAAGCTTTTTCACTTCCTCGAAGCTGCCCCGTCAGGACTCGAACCTGAACTCTTCTGATCCAGAATCAGACGTGTTGCCGGTTACACTACAGGGCAATTGCGTTACAAAAATAGCGAATATTTCGCATATGCAAAAACTTTTTTGTCCGAAAAGTCACAAAAAAGCGATTTTTCTTAATATTTTTTCATTTAGTCCGGATTTTGCTTCTCGGACAGCAATTTCAAGCCCAATTCTTTGAGTTGCTCTTCGACCACGTATGATGGCGAACCGTCCATGAGAGATAGTCCACTGGTGGTTTTGGGGAATGCGATTACGTCGCGAATGTTGTCTGTTCCGGCTAATGTCATCACGATGCGGTCTAATCCGAGTGCTATCCCGCCGTGTGGAGGTGTGCCGTATTTGAGCGCCTTGATGAAGAAGCCGAATTTGTCCTCGATTTCCTTGTCGCCCAATCCCAACTTGTTGAACATTTTTTGTTGTAAGTCGCTGCTAAAGATTCGGATGCTGCCACCGCCAAGTTCGGCGCCGTTGACTACTAAGTCATAGGCTTTGGCTCGGACGCTACCCGGGTCTGTGTCTAATAGTGCGATGTCCTCGTCCATTGGCGATGTAAACGGATGGTGCATTGCCACCCAGCGCTCGTTGTCTTCGTCGTACTCGAATAGCGGGAAATCTATCACCCAATGGAATGAGAATTTGTCCTTGACGGCGTCCATGATGCCCAATCTTTTGGCACATTCGAGCCTCAAAGCGCCCAAAATTGTTTGAGCACGTCGCTTTTTGTCGGAGGAAATGAGGATTAAATCGCCGTCTTGGGCATTAAGTTGGCTTTTTAATTTGCTGATAACGGCTTCGTCCAAAAATTTCGCAATGGGGGAATTCACTTCTCCATTTGCAAATTTCATCCACGCTAAGCCTTTTGCGCCGTACTTTTTGGCAAATTCCGTTAATTCGTCAATATTTTTGCGGGACATTTCGCTGCCACCTTTGACGTTGATTGCCGCTATGATTCCGCCTTCGCCGATTGTGTCGTTGAATACTTTGAATTCTGTGCTGCGTACTGCATCTGTGATGTCGGATATTTCCATTCCGAATCGCAAATCGGGTTTGTCGCTGCCGAATCTGTTCATTGCTTCGTCGTAGCTCATTCGCATAAATGGAGCCGCAACGTCGTAATCAAGCACTTCTTTCCATAATTCAATAATGAAGCCTTCAATCAAATTCAAGATGTCGTCGCGGTCAATGAATGACATTTCGACGTCAATTTGGGTGAATTCGGGTTGGCGGTCGGAACGTAAGTCTTCATCACGGAAGCACTTAACTATTTGCATGTAGCGCTCAAATCCCGATAGCATCAGTATTTGCTTGAATATTTGTGGTGATTGGGGCAATGCGTAAAATTTGCCCTTGCTGATACGGCTTGGCACAAGGAAATCTCGTGCTCCTTCGGGCGTCGATTTCATTAGCACGGGTGTTTCTACTTCGATGAAATCATTTTTCTCGAAATATCTATGACATACTTGGTATGTTTTGTTTCTGATTGCGAAATAATTTTGCATTATCGGGCGACGCAAATCCAAATAGCGGTAACGTAATTTAGTTTCCTCGCCGGTTTCGATGTTGTCATCAACCGGGAATGGAGGCAATTCGCTTTTGTTTATGATGTCGAAATCTTCGACCACGACTTCAATCAATCCGGTAGGGATTTTTGTATTCGGGTTGGAGCGGCTTCGGACAGTACCTTCAGCCCATAGCACAAATTCATCACGAATGTCTTTAGCTTTTTCAGCCAAATCGGGGCGATTTTCCGGTTCGATAACAATTTGAACCAATCCCCATCTATCTCGCAAATCTATAAATATCAATCCGCCTAAATCTCGTCTCGATGCTACCCAACCGTTTAAAACTATTTTTTTGCCTTCATCTTCCTGACGTAAAATACCACAATTAGTATTTCTTTTTTTAAATAACATTAATTTCTCCAAATAATTAATTATCGTGTGATAATTATTAATTAATTCATATCTCTTTTAATTATAACTAAAGTACGGTCATCGGTATAATCATTTCCGGTGGCGAATTTCTGAACATTTTCGATAATATGTAAAGTCATTTCTTTTGGCGGCAAATCTTTATATTTTTTAACTAATTCGACTAATCTTTCTTCGCCAAAAAAATCGCCCTCTTTATTAGAGGCTTCGGTAATTCCGTCTGTGTAAATTGCCAAAATATCGCCGGGGCGCATGATTATATTTTCTACATTAAATTTCTGATGTTTTACAATGCCGAGCAAACCGCCTGTTGGTTGCAAAAACTCATGTGTGTCTTTGTCGCGACGGTAATAAATTGGTGCACAGTGACCTGCATTAGCGTACAAAACGAGGCGATTGCTCGTAAGAGTCAATTCGCAATAAAACAATGTCACAAATCTTTCATATGGAAATGTTTCGTAAATCAATGTGTTAAGCCGCGAAAACAAGGTGGAAATCTTGGGAGTAAATGCTTGTGCCATTCGCATCGCACCGGAAACGAATAGTGCTTGAATTGCAGCCGGAAGCCCTTTGCTAGCCGCATCGCTAATTACGATTCCGATTCGTTCTTCCTCGTCGTCATTGTTTTTGAGATAATCGAAATAATCTCCCCCGACATCACTATCGGGAATGCAGACTCCGTAAATTTTATAATCTTGAAATTCGAGATAATGCTCCGGCAATAAATTGCGTTGTATTTCCGAAGCTTTGTTTATATCTTTTTGATATTTTTCTTGCTGTTGGCGCGAATTCAATCCTTGGATTGTAATCGTAGCAAAGCTGGAAATGACAGAAAGAGTTTCGTAAAATGACTGCAAAATTTCGTTTGCATTAAATCCAAGTACATATTTAAAAAATTTGCCTTTCCCTGTTTTTATTATTTCACCAACACCTGTAACCGAATATATCACAATACCCTTTTCAATTAGAAGTGGGTCAACTTCGCGGTTTAACGTTGTTCGTTTTTCGACCAACTCATCTAAAATTGGTTGTTCGGAAATTTTGACTTCGTAATTTTCGGGAATTGTTTGCACATTGCCGTGCTGATAACGCAGAACATAAGTACCGTTGGGAATATTTGCTTCCCAAACTCTACCACCAATGATTTCAAATTGGTCGTTACTAACAATTTCGGAAACTAAATGCTTCAAAAATTCAAGTTCATTCTTAAAGTTGCCGGTAGTTATCCGTTCAACTAATTTGTAAACATCTCTTTGGTTTACTATTTCACCGTATTGCATTAAAATCCAAAATAATTAATTCAACAATCCTACTTCTTGAAGAGCAGTTTTGATTAGTTTTTTGTTTGGTTCAGTTATCGGTACTAATGGTAGTCTTAAATGTTCTTTAATCATTCCCATCAATGCCAAAGCTGCTTTTGCCGGAGTAGGATTGGATTCGGAAAAATTCAGAATCATCAAATCCAGCAGTTTGTAATGTAGCTCGCGAGCCTTGTCCCATTTTCCATCCAATGCCATTCTTGTCATTTCGGAAAATTCAGCCGGAGCGTAATTCGATATTACCGAGATGACACCCTTGCCACCTAATGCGACAATGGGTAAAGTCAGCACATCATCGCCCGAGAAAAGGTTGAATCCTTCGGGAGCATATTTCATAATTTGCGACATTTGCTCCAAATCCGCAGATGCTTCTTTTGTTGCGATTACATTTGAGCATTCTTCGGCTAATCGTAATTGTGTTTCAGCCGTAATATTGATTCCTGAACGCCCCGGGACGTTGTAGATAATAATCGGAATATCTACTTTTTCGGCAATTGCCATGTAATGATGATACAAACCTTCCTGTGTGGGCTTATTATAGTAAGGAGCCACGAGCAATACACCATTTGCACCTTGTTCCTTTGCCAAAATTGTCAGGTCAATGGTCTCCAAAGTGTTGTTGCTACCCGTGCCGGCGATAATTGGAATTTTGCCGTCAGCAATTTCGAGTGCTTTTACTATCAAAGCAATTTTTTCGGTTTTAGATAATGTAGCGCTTTCGCCGGTTGACCCGCAAATCACCAATCCTTCTACTTTTGATTCAATCTGATGTTTGACTAAACGCTCGAAAGCATCAAAATCAATGGATAAATCTTTGTTAAAAGGTGTTACCAAAGCCGTAATTGTGCCGCTAAGTTTATAATTAATCATTATTATTCTCCCGTAATCGTTTTATAATCATGTTATTAAAATTAAATTATTCTATTTGGGTTGATTTAATTTTACAAGATAACATTTTCTTACCTACAAAAAAAGTCATTATTTTACAAATCTCCTAACCATTGCTCAAGTTTTTCAAATGCTACAGAAATATTTCCGCAATGATTTCGGACAAAATCGCCATCTAATAGACGTGTTCCATTGTTTTTTCGTGATGCTTCTAATGTCTCGGCACCATTAAAATCAACAAAAGCAATTCGTGAAGTCAGTTCTTCGGGTTGACGACCGAAATCTGTACCGGGCAACATCGCAAATCCTGTATCCTCGAGCAATCTTTCGCAAAGCTCTACTGAAGTGTAAATATCTTTGGATTTCAGTTTTTCTCTGTAAAATTCAAAATCAGGGAAAATGTAGAAAGCTCCATGAACTGTTGGGTAGGTAATATTCAATTTATCGAATTTGTGGGAAATGAATTTGTAAATTTCTCGCAAAACTCGTCGCGCATGATGGAGATAGTCGTCCATCCAAGTTCCGCCATTGAATGCCGTGACTGCGGCATATTGAATTGGTGCGCTTGTAGAAGTAAACGTTTCGCTTGCTACTGTAGAAATCGCATCACGCAACCAATAGAGATTTTCCGGAAATGAAAATGCTCCCAATCTCCAACCGCCTGCTCCGCACCATTTGCTAAGCCCTGTGCTGATAATTGTGCCTTCGGGATAATACCTTGCTATCGAAACATGTTGATTATTGTAATGCAATAGTCCGTAAATTTCATCCGAAACTAAAATCACCTTATATTTTCGGGCGACTTCTGCCAATTCCTTCAATCTTTCGATAGAATATGTGCTTCCGGTAGGATTTGCAGGGTAATTCAGTATCACAACACGCGGTTTGTTCGGGTCTGTCCTGCAAATCATATCTAATTTTTCGGGAGATAGTCTGTAATTTTCTTCTTTTTTCGTGGGAACCCAATACACATGGCGTCCGATAATTCGAGCTTGAGGAGAATATGACACCCAACTTGGAGTCGGGATTATCAAATCTCCGTAATAGACTAATTGGAGCAAAAAGATTAGCTCCTTAGAGCCGGGACCGATTATTATATTTCGAGGTGATGAATCCACTTTTTGTGTTTCGGTCAGAAAATTCGCGACTGCTTCCCTCAAAGGATAAAAACCTCTGACGGGTTGGTAGTCCTTTTGAAAAGCATTGTCCTTGAGAGTTTGGATTACTTCGTCCGGCACAGGGAAAGGAGATTGCCCGAGTCCGAACCTGTAAACAGGTTTGCCATCGGATTTGAGTTTGGCGCATTTTTCGTTAATAGCTAAAGTAGCAGATGTAACCAAACCTCTGACGTTTAGATTCAAATTGATTTGCAGCTCGTCTATTCTACTTTTTGACATTTTAAAATTCCTGAATTATTCAATAATATAAATTCCTGAGTATGAAAAACTCAAAAACAGTATGACGAATGAAATCCAACCGATTATCATCCTTTTGGTTCCGATTGGCGATTCATCTTCTACTCGTGGGTGTCTCAGCTTGATAAAGAACTTGGCAATCAATCCCCAAATCAACCACCCACCCCAACCTTGGAATGCAATTGGAAATAGATTATACAAGAAATTAAGAGGCATCAAGAAAATATCTTTCAAAAATATTACAAATTTAATATCGGATTGTAAGCTCAAAAATTCCCGAACAAATGATAAGATAGCGAAAAAGCCTATTGTCATCAAAATCCACCAAGTGATTTTGGCAATTTTGAATTGCATTTTCCTGCCAAACATCGCATACGAAATATGACCGCCATCAAGTTGACCTATCGGCATCATGTTCAAAGTAGTCACAAACAGCCCAAACCAACCCACATTCAGGAATGGATAATGATAAATCTCATTCATCGGAGGCAGAAATCCATTACCCGTAGAAATCAAATTGCTCAGATATGAATATAGCATTGTATTGCCAAAATGCAATCCATGAGTAGGAATAATACCATTGTGTTCGAGCAAATATTCCGGATGGATAGCGTATATAAAATCAATCGGCGGGAGATTGTTCAATCCATAAATAAGATAAATCACACAAACCACAAATCCGGCTAAGGGTCCGGCAACGCCAATATCAAATAAAGCTTTTCGGCTTAAAATTGGTGTACGAGTCTTGATGACTGCACCAAAAGTGCCGAAATTGATTGTAAAAGTAAAGGGAAATGGGATGTAATAAGGCAATGTGACATCTACGCCATGTAAGCGTGCTGCGAAATAATGCCCAAACTCATGGAATGATAAGAATATCATCACCAAAGCAGCATATTCGATACCATATATCCAATTCGTGATTTCCCAAAAGTCTTTGAACGCCCATTGAGCACCTGCCATCATGCAAGTAGCGAAAGTTGCTATAAAAAGCAACGAATGAATTACAATCGTGCGAGCTTTCATTATTTTTCGTCGGGGTTATCGGATTTAATTTGCAATATTGTCTCAGAAAGCTGCTTGCCACCCTTAATTCCAAAATCAAGAGTACGTATTGGGAACGGAATCGTAATATCATTTTCATTGAAGGCAGCTTTGATTTTCATGATTGCTTCGCTCAAGGAATGCTTGTAATCCGGTTCACGGTCATATTTTATCCAATAACGGCACATTAAATTAATTGAACTTTCGCCAAATTCGGTAAAGAAAAATTCAATAGGTTTGTCTTTCAATCTGTCTTCTACGGAACTAACTGCCTCGAGAACTACTTTTTGGACTTTTTCCAAATCTTCACCGTATGATATGCCAACTTTGACTACCACGCGTCTCGTTCCGGTTGTGGAATAATTTGTAAGTGGATGTTGCAATATCAAACGGCTTGGAATCAGGACTTCTTGACCGTCCAAATTATTGATGGCAATCGAACGAAGTTTGATTCCTTTTACCGAACCAAAAATGCCATTCGATTCGATATAATCACCCACTCGGAAGACCTGCTTCATAGTAATATAAGCGCCCGAGAAGATATTTGCGATAATATCTTGGAAAGCGAATGAAATACCAAGCCCAATTATACCGGCACCGGCAAGTAATTTATTGACAGTACCGTCTAATTTCAAAATTCCCAGAGCTATAAGCAAGCCAATAGTGATAATAGTCACATAACTTATATTAACTATCAGCTTGTAAACAGGGTTGTAATCAATAGTTTTTTCGAGAAGCCGAACCAAAGCACGTTTGAACCATCTGAAGAATAGAATATACACGAGTAAAAACAGAATGGCAGCTATCAAATTTGGAAATGTGCTCCAAAAATTTATATACCAAGTGTGAAGTTGCTCTAATATTAAATCTATAGCACTATCCATTTTCACTTTGCTCGGCTTTTTTTACTTTTTCGGGTCGCATTTGCGGGAAAAACAAGACGTCACGAATAGAAGTTTCACCAGTCATCAACATTACCAATCTATCAATGCCTACTCCCAATCCGGCAGTAGGAGGCATTCCGATTTCCAAAGCATTGAGGAAATCTTCATCTACGACCATTGCTTCATCGTCACCGTCGGCTCTGATTCGGGATTGTTCTTCGAGGCGCGCTCTTTGGTCGCGAGGGTCATTCAATTCCGAGAAGCAATTCGCGATTTCGCTACCGTTTACAAATAGTTCAAAACGCTCTACCAATCCGTCTTCTGTGCGATGCTTTTTGGCTAATGGCGACATTTCAATCGGATAATCAACCACGAATGTAGGCTCGATTAGGCGATGTTCGACTTTTTCACCGAAAATCAAATCGAGAATTTTCATCGAACTCATAGTTTTGTCAGTTTCTATTCCCATTTCTTTGGCGGCAGATGCAAGCTCATCACGCGACAAACCTTTCAAATCTTTGCCTGTGTATTCCTTGTACAAATCAAACATCTTGGCGCGTCGGAATGGCAGCGCAAAGCTTATATTATTATCGCCGAGAGTGACATTTTCGCTACCGTTGACTTCTTTGCAAATTTTGTTGATTAATTCCTCAGTCAGTTGCATCATCCAATTATAATCCTTGTAGGCAACATAGATTTCCATTGCCGTGAACTCAGGATTGTGCATCTTATCCATGCCTTCGTTTCTGAAGTTTTTGCTAATTTCGTAAACGCCTTCAAATCCGCCAACAATCAATCTTTTGAGGTATAGTTCATCTGCGATACGCAAATAAAGCGGAATATCGAGTGCATTGTGGTGGCTCACAAATGGGCGAGCCGTAGCACCGCCATAAATGGGTTGCAAGATTGGAGTTTCTACTTCCAGCCAACCGCGACTATCGAAGAAATTTCGCATTGTGCTGATGATTTTTGCACGCTTGATAAAAGTATCGCGAATTTCGCTATTGACAATCAAGTCAATATAGCGCTTACGATAGCGAGATTCTTTATCGGTAAAAGCATCGTGGACAATTTTGTTGCCGGCTTCATCAACTTCTTCTTTCGCAACCGGAAGTGGTTTGAGAGATTTAGAAAGCAATTCTTGAGTTTGAACATGAACGGATATTTCGCCCATTTTCGTCCTGAACACGTAGCCATGCACTCCGATGATATCGCCAATATCGTAAAGTTTTAAATTATCATAATTCTCACCTATTTCGTCTTTCTTAAAGTATAGTTGAATTTTACCGCTTTGGTCTAAGATGTGGCAAAAAGTAGCTTTGCCCATTCGGCGGAAACTCATGATTCTCCCTGCGATACTAACTGATGCGAAGTTCGCAGGATTTTCATCGTCAAAATTATTCATTATTTCCGATGAATTGTGAGTTTTCTCGAAAGAATATGGATACGGGTTGATTCCTTTGGACTCTAAAAGTTCAATCTCTTCAAGCCTTCTTAA
This sequence comes from Ignavibacteriae bacterium HGW-Ignavibacteriae-1, assembly GCA_002839825.1. Classification (GTDB taxonomy): domain Bacteria; phylum Bacteroidota; class Ignavibacteria; order Kapaibacteriales; family UBA2268; genus PGYU01. The sequence continues at coordinate 29,089 of PGYU01000021.1, forward strand.
TTCGGGGTCTATGTGTTGTTCTGTCATATTTTGAAAAATAATTTTCGTTTAAGTTGAAAATAAACATGCAAATTAACAAAATTTTGAGGTAAAATAGCACTATGTGGTTTTTTTTTATTATTTTTAACAAATAGAAATACTGTATTTAGCACAATTTTGTATTATTAACATTCTTGAGGAACTGATTGAAGTCAATTTATTTCGCGCATTTTGTAGCCCCAAGGGGTATGAAAGAACCACAAAAATCTCACAGGACTAACAACGAAATTAAAGTACCCGAAGTACGTGTCATTGATGCCGAAGGCGAAATGCTTGGTGTTATGAAAACTCGTGACGCTATTAAACTTGCTGAACAAAAAGAGCTTGATTTGGTAGAAGTTGCTCCAAAAGCCGAACCACCGGTTTGTAAAATCATTGATTTCGGTAAATTTGCTTATGAATTGCAGAAAAAAGACAAGATTCAAAAACGCAACCAAGTTCAGCAGCAAATGAAAGAAGTCAGATTCAAATGGAGAACTGACACTCACGACTTTAATTTCAAAGCTCGACACGCCCGTGCTTTCCTCGAAGAAGGCAACAAGGTGAAAGCTTCCGTTATGTTCCGTGGTCGCGAAATTACTCACCAAGAAATCGGCAAAGAACTCTTAATGCGATTCATCGAAGCCTTGCAAGACATTGCCAAAGTTGACGTATTACCCAAAATGGAAGGCAGAAATCTATCTGTTATCCTATCTCCGGACCCAACTAAAGTCAAAAAAGCGAAATAAAATTACCTATTGCAGATTAATTTTTTCTACTAAGAAATTTTGACCATCGGTGACATGTATGAAATACATTCCCGATGGTAATTTTTTATCGGCTAAATTAATCTGGACTGAACTTACTTCCGATTCTAACTCAATCCGATAGACTTCTTGCCCCATAAGATTGCGAATTGTAATCGTTCGCGGCGAAAAATCCGCACAGTGAACCGTTAGCAAATCTTTAGCGGGATTTGGGAATATAAACATCTGCGGAATAGTCAAATCCGATACAGAAGATATGTAATCATCATCTCCGCCGGGCTTCACTTCGCCCGAAGGCTTATAGTTTGTGTTTATAATTTCAAACGGTTCAGACCATACTTCGCCACATTCATTCCAGAATTTATATTTGTAAATGCCGGATTGTAGATTGGTATTATAGCCACCAATGTAGTAAGCATGCGATTTTTCGACCAAACTAGTGATTTTGCGTTCATCAACTTTTCCCAAGGGTTCATCTTCATAATACAGTTGGGCATAGAGTATAGGTCCATGTGAATAGACAGTGCAATTCTTCTTTGGTATGAAGTTATCTTCATTCACCATCAATACAGGAAATTGCTTTGTTATTTCCGGCGGACCTTTGACTTGGAGATATATTTTGCCCAAATATTCGAGCTCTCCGCTTTCTTTATGTTGTCGCCAAGCTTCGTAAGCACCACTATCATCCACTATTAGCCAGGAAAAATCAAGTTTGTATGAGTCGTTGCCTTTGATTCGAAAATTGGGAACAAAGGGCTTTTTGTCTTTGTGCCAAATGTAATTGTAATTTTCTTCACCGTCTTCTGCTTTTTCAAATTCGATGGACCCTTTATCAAAAATGCAATAAATAAGATCTTCATTTCCCCAATATACATTTACTGTTTTAGTTACCAATGTTGTACAAGGATGTGTGATAACGCAATAATATTTGCCAACGTCACTTGGCACAGCCATACGTGGATAGCCTCTTTCTCCCAAATTATAAATCGCACCTGACATATTAGTATCAGAATGGATTAGACTGTCATCTTGGAACCAGTCAAATATACACATTTTATTGCTGTTGATATAAGTCCTGAGTTCGAGTTGCCCGTCGTAAAAATTATCTTTATCAAGAACAACAAAATCCTCAAGATCTCTCGTAATAAAAGGTAAAAAAGCGGGGTCAATTGTGAAAATTTGCGAATTTTGAGAAATATCAAATTCCGGCATCGTTACCCTGCAATAATAAGCAATTGCGTCTTTATTTTGGACATCGTTTATTGTAAGTCTTTTGGTTTTGGTCCCTACATATTTATCAGATTCTTTAATCAGTCTGAGTCCGGTGTTGTACCATTGATATTCTATTTTGGAATCAACCAAAGTTTCTACTTCGACTTCGAGAAATGCAGTGCCGCCCTCGCAATCTTCGTAATCAAAGCCATTATTATGAATTTTCATAAAAGAACTTTCCCCAATAAAAGTGTAAATTGTATCTTTTCCGCAGCGTCCCTCAGCAATGCAAAAGTATCTGCCTTTGTCGGAATAAATCATATCCTTGACTATCAAATGGTCAGACCAAGCACCGCTGATTCTGCCACCATCTTTGAGAGCTATGATTTCAGGCTTTTTTGTAAAAACATTTAAAGTATCGCGATACCACCGAAATTTAGTATTTCTCGATTCTTCCAAATCCAAGGAATGAATTCCCACTTTGAATTCTGCCGTAGCAAGATATGTCCATTGTTTACTGAGCGGAGCAACTGTAAATTGAGTTTTTGTTGATACAAATACGCTGATAGGACTGCTCATCACAGGCAGACACGAATATTCGGAGGAAACGACACATTGGTAAGTGCCATTTAATTCATACTCTGCATTCTCGAAAATTAGTGCTGTTTTGTTCGCTCCGTGGATTAGTTCGCCGTCTTTGTACCATTGATATTTTAGTCCGCTGCCATCAGCATCTACTTGCAACACGATTGTTTCGCCTTGGCATACAATTGCAGATTCAGTTTGGGAAGTTATTTTCGGAGTGATGGCAATTCGAATATTGTCAACTCTTGCTATTTGGTCGCTTAATTCGCCGGTATCTACAATGATGCTGAAATCTCTGTCAAACCAAGCAGGGTCATCAACTATCCAAGTAAATTCATTACCGCTAAAAATATTGGTCAATATTTTTGATTCGCCAAATTGATATTCCGTCAAGCTAATTCTTAGGTTTTCAATATTATCATTAAATTTGATAATTAATGGTGATTCCGAGCAAACCACTGAATACGGCTCCGGACTTACAATCTCGATTTCCGATTGAGCAAACGCCAATTGAAAATGAAAAAGCCCGATTATGACCAATTTTATAATATAATTTCGCGACATAAAGACTCCGATTGAATTCATTAAGCATTGTACTTTTTAGGCAAAGAAGCTCTATTCAAATATTTTTAAGATATCCTACTTCACACAAAAATCACAGAAAAATATGTAACGCTATTCGACTATAAATCTATCGTAAACTATTCGTGAACCATCTGTGGCATGAATGAAATACGTACCTTTAGGCAAATTATATCCGGATAAATCTATCATCACCGAGTTAGAGTGGTTTTCGATTTCGATTCTATCTATTTCGACGCCCAATAAATCTCTAATAGTTATAACTGAAGCGTTTAAATCCGCAAAATGTACGGTCAGATAATCATTTGCAGGATTCGGGTATATAAACATCTGCGGAATAGTCAAATCCGATACAGAAGATATGTAATCATCGTCTCCACCGGGTTTTACTTCGCCCGAAGGCTTATAGTTTGTGTTTATAATTTCGAATGGTTCTGACCAAGATTCGCCACATTCATTCCAGAATTTGTATTTGTAAATGCCGGATTGTAGATTGGTATTATAGCCACCAAGATAGTAAGCATGGAATTTTTCGTTGATATTGATAATTTCACGAACTTCAACTTCACCAAAAGGGGAATCTTCATAATATAGTTGGGCATATAGTGTAGGTCCATGCGAATAGACTGCACAATTCTTCTTTGGCAAGTAGTTTTCTTCATTGACTATCAAAGCGGGGAATTGCTTTCTAACTTCAGGCGGTCCTTTGACTTCGAGATAAATTTTGCCCAAATATTCGAGCTCTCCGCTTTCTTTATGTTGACGCCAGACTTCGTACGAACCGCTATCATCAACTATTACCCAAGAAAATTCGAGTTTATGAGTTCCATTGCCTTTAATTCGGAAATTAGGTACAAAGGGTTTCTTATCCTTGTACCAAATGTAATTGTAGTTTTCTTCACCATCTTTAGCTTTATCAACTTCGAGGACACCTTTTTCGAAATTGCAATGAATGACATCGTCATAACCCCAAACTACATAAGCTGATTTAGTTGTCAATGTAGTACAAGGATGTGTGATAACGCAATGATACCTGCCTACGTCAGTAAGTTTAGCCATACGAGGAGCCCAAGGCGGTCCGAGCAAATAAGTAGAACCTCCGGTACTATATTCTTTGAAAACGGAGGTATCATTCCGGAACCACTCGAACAAACAATTCCTATTGCTTCCAATCACTGTGCGTAAGAAAATTTGATTAGCGTAAAAATTTTCGCGGTCACGTACAACATAGTCTTTGGGTTGTTGATATATTTCCGGGAGGTAGGCAGGGTCAATTGTGAATACTTCCGAATTTTGGAATAAATCATATTTCGGCATCGTAACCCTACAATAATATGCAATTGCATCAGCTTTCTGCACATCATTAATTTGTAGCTTTGATGTTTTTGTTCCTACAAATTTTTCGGATTCTTCAATCAACCTCAGCCCTGTATTGTACCATTGGTATTCAATTTCGGCATCTACCAAAGTTTTAACTTCGACTTCGAGAAACGCAGTGCCGCCTTCACAATCGTTATAATCATATCCTAAGTTGAAAATTTCCATGAATAAGTCATCACCAATAAAGGTGTAAATTGTATCTTTTCCGCAGCGTCCCTCAGCAATGCAAAAATATCTGCCTCTATCCGAATATATCATATCTTTGATTATCAAATGGTCTGACCAAGCACCGCTAATTCTACCACTATCTTTGAGTGCGATGATTTCAGACGACATCGTAAATACATTTAAAGTATCTCGATACCACCGAAATTTGGTATTTCTGGCTTCCTCCAAATCCAAAGAGTGGATTCCAACTTTGAATTGAACTGTAGCGAGATAAGTCCACTGAATATTGAGCGGTGTCACTGTAAATTCAGTTTTCGTTGATACAAATACGCTGATAGGACTGCTCATAACAGGAAGACACGAATATTCGGAGCTGACGACGCATTGATAAATTCCAATCAAATCATGCTCTGCATTCTCGAAAATCAATGCAGTTTTATTCGCTCCGGGGATTAATTCACTATCTTTGTACCATTGATATTTAAGTCCGCTGCCATCGGCATCTACTTGCAATACGATTAGTTCGCCTTGGCACACAATTGCAGATTCAGTTTGGGAAGTGATTTTCGGTGATATGGCAATTTTTAGTGGGGCTATTTGAATTAATAATTCTTGTGTTTGAGAATTTTCGATGACGAGCCCTATCTCTTTATCAAACCAAGCAGGGTCGTTAATTTCCCAAATAAAAGTTGAACCAATGAATGATTTTGCCAATAGCTTCCTTTCATTGAATTGGAAATCAATGAGGGAAATATTGACAGCTTGCGTCATGATTTCTTGGAATTGCACGACTAATGCATCGTCGGAGCAAATGACAGTTCCTGCAACCGGACTTACGAGCGTAATTTCTTCACTATGCAAATCTGCATAAAAGAACACTAACACCAACAAAATTGAATAATGTAAACTTAAATTTTTCATGTTTTTTATTTCCTGAATTCTCCATACTGTAAAAAACAAGTGAAACTTCGATTTGTTACATTTGAAATCAATTTTTTTTCAATTTCGAAAAGAAATAAATTAGGTCAATCGCCATAAATTTGATATTTTTATATCAATTAGAATTAATAAATTGAAAATAATGAACGAATATATAGTTTTTGATATCGAAACATCGTCTGTCAATTGGGATGAACTAAGCAACTCACAGCAAGAATACTTGATTCGGAGGGCAGATACACCTGACGAAATCGAAAAAACCAAATTTGAAATGTCCCTATCGCCTTTCACTGCTCAAGTGGTTTGTATCGGGCTAATCTTTGCACAAAAAAATGAGTTGGGCGAATTGGAAATAAAAGCCAAATCTTCTTTTTCGGCAAGTAACTCATTTGGCGAAGATTCACCATTGGAAAAAACGGAACTTGCCGATGGCACGATAAATTTAACAGGTAGTGAGAAAGTCATTCTCGAAAAATTTTGGAAAACGCTCGAAGGACATCCTAGGGCAATTTTGCTATCGTTCAACGGCAGAAATTTCGATTGTCCTTTTTTAATGTTGCGCTCGGCATTATTGCGTGTGAAAGCATCGCGGAATCTGATGCAAGGCACAAAATTCAATTATGATAAGCACATTGATTTGGCAGACCAGTTGACTTTCTTTTCAGGCTCATTTTATGGTCCTACTCGGCGATACAATTTCGATTTCTACTCTCAAGCTTTTGGCATAGTATCTCCGAAATCGGCAGGAGTTGACGGTTCGATGGTGCCGCAGCTTTTCCGCGATGGCAAAACCGATATTATAGCCGAATACTGCATGAGAGATGTGGTCGCTACGTGGGAATTATATTTAATTTTGCGTGAATACTTGATGTAAAAAAATATTTAAATTAAAGTGAAAATTTTGTAACTTTGTATCGCTTTCTACGGTCTTTTGAATATTGTACATGGAGAAAAAATGAAAATATTTTTAAAAATTACGATTTTATTGATGTTGATGATGTCTATAAGTGGATGCTTTGAAGAAAATCCGACTTATAACGAATATTATGAAATCAATATGCAAACCGAATATTTCACGCTACAGCCGAGTTCATGGGTGCAAGACGAAACTACAAGTTTCCAATGGTTCCAAAAACATCGTGTGCCGGTAGATAGAATATATGACCCGCAAAATATGTCTGTAATGTGCTATTACAAGAATCGTTATGGCTCTTGGGAGGCACTGCCTTCAACCAGAATATTCTGGACTGACGAAGGAGTGATTTATTCCGATGAGCTTTGGTTCTCCCATGATGCAGAATTCCTTTATATTGATTACCGAAATACGATTCCTGTAAATCCATTACCACCACAAGACCCATTAAATATGAAAGTCGTATTTATTGACAAGGGCGTAATCAAACAATAAATCAACCCAAGAATGCATCCGAGCGACTTATTTAACGAAATATCATCACTGCGAACCGAGCAAATCAATCCTCGTTCAGTCACAATTGACGAAATGACGACAGCTGAAATATTGGCTCTCATCAACGATGAGGACAAGACTGTGGCTGCTGCCGTTCAGCTTGAATTGGAGCATATCGAAAAAGCCATAGAAATGATTGTAGATGCTTTCCGAAACGGCGGGCATTTGATTTACGTTGGTGCAGGAACAAGCGGCAGGCTCGGAGTAGTTGATGCTTCGGAGTGTCCTCCTACTTTCGGAGCTGCCCCGGAAATGGTTCGCGGAATAATTGCAGGCGGCAAAGAAGCAGTTTTTCGCTCTCAAGAGGGAGCTGAAGATTCGGAAGAATCCGGCAAACAGGCTTTGATTGAAGCAAATATTAGCAATAATGATATTGTTTGTGGGATCGCAGCATCAGGAAGGACTCCATTCGTAATCGGCGCTCTGAAGTATGCTGAATCAATCCAAGCGGCGACAATTTATATTTCTACATCTTCAAAAGAGAGCATCACTAAATATGGTGTCACACCCGATGTGATAATTGCGCCAAATGTAGGTCCCGAGGTCATTGCCGGAAGCACGAGAATGAAATCCGGAACAGCCCAAAAGTTGATTTTGAATATGCTCACAACTACTGCTTTTATTAAAATCGGCAAAACTTACGGCAATGTGATGGTAGATTTGCAACTCACAAATCAAAAACTTCGCGAAAGAGCCAAACGAATTCTCATTGATATTGCCGGAATTGAATATTCCGCAGCGGAAATTTTGCTTGATAATGCAAAAGGGCATGTAAAAACTGCATTATTAATGAAATTAAGTGATTCAGATTATGATACTGCCCAAAAATTTCTTAATTTCGCCGATGGAAAAATTAAAATTGCGTTAAAAATGATTAAAGATAAGGATTTGAATTTATGAAAAAAATATTGATTATTCTCATCATATTTTTTGGCTTTGTGAGTGTTCATGCTCAACAGCAGAGCATTCTTCAAACTGCATATAATGCACTGAAAAGCAAAAATTATGATGTATCAATCCAGAATTATACAAAAGCCATAGAAATAAACGACCATTATGCACCGAGTTACTACGGGCGCGGTTTGGCTTATTATTATACAGGGAGCTACAGGCAGGCGCTGCTTGATTTGACCAAAGCTATCGAATTGGATAACACAATGAAAGATGCTTACTTTGCAAGAGCCCTATGCAACACCCAAACATCGGATTATAACAGAGCTATCGAAGATTTGACAAAATTAATCCAGATGAACCCAAATGATGCAGCTGCGTATTATGCTCGCGGCAATGCTTATTATTATTTGGAAAACGACTTATTTGCGATGCAAGATTACAGCAAATCAATCGAAAATGACCCTAGTTACGGGAAAGCTTATTACGGCAGGGCTGTAGTCAGAAAATATCTGAAGCAATATGATTCCGCTTTGAAAGATTTTGACCAATACCTCGAATTAAATGGCAATTCCGACGGATTGCAAGAAGAAGTTAACCGATTGATAGAAGAAATTTTAGCTCAAAACTAAACAAAGGACTAATTATGAAATTAATATATACTGCTCTATTCGTATTTTTGTTTATTGGAACTTGCAATGCCATAAGCCAAGGATTTGGTGATGGCGGCACATTGAGTGGCAATTTCCAAATTGACGCTCAGACATATAACGCTGATTCAGTAATCGGCGCTCCCAAAGTTGACGAACAAATTCTGAGCAATGCCTATTTGAATTTGATTTACCGAAATTCAGATATCGAAATTGGTTTCCGTTACGAGAATTATATGAATCCTTTGTTAGGATATGACCCAAGATTTCAAGGGCAAGGCATCGCTTCTCGCTATATTCGATACAATACGGAAATGCTGGACATCACCGCAGGTGATTTTTACGAACAATTCGGAAGCGGACTAATTTTCCGTGCTTACGAAGAGCGTTCGCTCGGATTTGACAATGCCGTTGACGGTATCAGAGTCAAATTTCGCCCTATTGCCGGAATCGAATTGACGGGTTTGCTCGGCAAACAACGTCTATTTTGGGACAAAGGTGCCGGAATTGTGAGAGGTGCAAATCTTAATATTGATATTAATGAATTAGCAGAAGAAGTTCTGCCTGATGATTTGAGCGTTCGCCTTGGTGGCAGCCTTGTGAGCAGATTCCAAAATGATGGCGATCCATTTCTCAGATTGCCCGAAAATGTGCTTGCTTACTCGGGACGATTGTCCCTTTCGTCAATGTCCTTCATGTTCGATGCCGAATATTCCTATAAATATAATGACCCAAACAGTACGAATAAGCTGAACTACAATCCCGGACAAGGGCTACTGCTAACAGGCTCCGTCTTTGGTGATGGATTTGGCTTTTCGCTCAACACGCATTGGGTGGATAACATGGATTTCCGAGGCGACAGAACAGCAAGGTCGAATGAATTGTTAATCAATTTCATTCCACCGCTCACTAAGCAGCACGCATACGCTCTATCGGCATTCTACCCTTACGCATCTCAACCAAATGGCGAAGCAGGTGTGCAAGCCGAGTTTACATATAAAATCCCCAGGAATACATTCTTGGGTGGAAAGTACGGTACTACCTTTGATGTCAATTTTTCATTGGTCAATTCTATTGATTCTACCCAAATAGACAAATACACCTATGATGCTCCATTTTTGGGAATTGGCGACAGAACATTCTTCCGCGATATAAATTTCGATATTGCTCATCGTTGGTCTGAAAATTTCAAAACAAATCTCAATGTCGTAAGTCTTATTTATGATAAGGATGTAATGGAAAATGAAGGAGCACCGAAATACGGCAAAGTCAATGCAAACATTATAATACTTGATATGACTTACAATACAAGCGAAACAAATGCAATTCGCATGGAATTGCAGCATATGACATCGTCGCAAGATTCGGCTTTCTTTGAGCCGGATAACGTTAACGGAGATTGGGCTCACGTTTTGGTGGAATTTACTGTGGCGCCAAATTGGTTCTTTACGGTTTATGATCAATACAATTACGGAAACGAATACGAAGACAAACGCGTTCATTATTTAAATGGCTCGGTTGCATATCTGACAGGTGCTACTCGCATTCAAGTCGGGTTTGGCAGACAACGCGGCGGCATCATTTGCGTAGGCGGCGTTTGCCGTGCAGTACCGGCTTCTAACGGATTATTTTTATCATTAGCTACATCATTTTAGATTGATTTTTTGGAGAATAAAAAATGAAAACATTTAAATATATAATTCCTTCGCTAATATTAGTTTCCATGCTGTTCTATTCATGCGATATAATAGAAGCGCCATACGAAGAAAATTTCACTCCTGTTGAAATTGATTCGACTAAGAAAAAAGTGCTTATCGAGGATATAACCGGATTTCGCTGTGGCAATTGCCCCAAAGCAGCCGCAGTAGCTCACGAAATTGCACAATTATATCCTGACAATGTCATTGTAATTGCAGTTCATGCAGGTGCTTTGGCTAAACCTTCACCAACAAGGAAGTATAATTTCCTTACTTTTGTTGGGCAGGATATAGAAAAAAAATTCAATCTGCCCGCTACTCCGTATGGATTGATTAACAGAAAAGCTGTTGATGGACAATTTCTTCTCGCACCGGAATCTTGGGCAACTGCAGCTACGGCTCAAATCCAACTTGATGCAGTATATAAGTTAGAATTAGCTGCAGAATTTGAAAGTTCGAGCAAAACGATTAATCTCGAAGCGAACGTCAAGGCGCTAGCAATGGGAGCTAACAATCATTTTATCTCGGCATATATTATCGAAGATAGCGTGATTCAATATCAACAAGACGATAGGCTATATCCCAATATCCATGTCGAAGATTACAACCATATGCACGTTTTGAGAGGCGGCATGAATGGTTCGTGGGGAACTGAACTTAGCGATGAACCTTTGCTAATCAACCAAAGCATCAAGAAGAATTTATCCTTCGTCATCCCTGAAGAAAAAGACTGGGTGCCTAAGAATCTTTCGCTCGTAGTTATGATTCGGGACAACGATACAGAGGAAATCTTGCAGGTTGAAAAAGTGAAATTGATAAAATAATGCGACAAAAAATTAAATGCACAAATTGTTTGAACGAAATTGAAATGAGTTCGATTTGCCCTATTTGCGATTCGGAAAATGAAGTCACATACGATAAGGACAAGGAATGGGAAGTAGTTTACACTACAAATAATGTGATAGAAGCCGAGATGTTTGCTGCAAATATCGAAAGCGCCGAAATTCCTGTTCATGTGATGTCTCAGATTGATTCCACAAGAATGTTCAATGTTGGCGACCTTGCAATTGTCAAAATATTTGTGCCCTATCCATTCCTTATTGCAGCTTCTCGGATAATTAAATCAATTGAAGACACTGATATAGAAGGCTGAGAAATGGATAATGATATAAAGCGGCGAATTCAAGATGTGATTGAAAAAGACATCAAAGGATTTATCGAAAGCGACGGCGGTAAAATCAAATTTATGGGCTACGAGAACGGAATCGTCAAAGTGCGACTCTCCGGAGCTTGTGCTCATTGCTCGGCTATAGATTATACATTAAAAGGTGGAATCGAGAAGATTTTGCAACTTCAACTGCCCGAAGTCAAATCTGTAGAATTGGTCTAAATTATTCTAAGTCAATGTCTCTGCCGAATACTGTAGGCAATTTATAGTCATGATTGCCAAATGCCGAAAATAATTGGCGAGTGGAAAATATTATGCCTCCAAATCTCTTTTCGTCCATATTATATGCGAAATCAACTCTAAAGGTATGACTTGGTGACGCGGATTTTGTAAAATGGATACGAAAGCCTGCACCAATCGAGCTATGAAATTTCGAATCCGTAATCTTAGTTTCCCGCTTCCAAACCGAACCAATATCGTAAAAAATGGCTCCCGAAAAATTGAATATCCAAACAGGCAAATCGGGGAACCACCGTAGTTCGGTATTCGATAACAATCTGTTGTCGCCGACTAATTCATTAGCTCTGTAGCCGCGCAAACCACGCAAATCATCCAGAATCAATTGCCTGAATGCAAACCAATTCCATGTGGTTTGTTGCCAAACTCTCGAAGTCAATATCAAACCATCGACAATTTTATAAAATGCTGTCCCAAGGAAGTCCTGATAAGTATATTTTGCGATGTTGCCCTTGAATGAAGTAGCTCCTGTCATCTGGGCAAACATGTACAAATTATTTTTATATCGCGAAATTTCCCCTTGTGCCCCAACATAGAAGAGGTTTTCGCCATTTCTTCCCAAAGAGAAAATCTTACCCAAAGTTGCTGAGCCATAGCCACCAACAGGCATATCTTCGAGATTGTAATAATTTATTTTCCGGACAGTATAAAAATCTTGCGAAACCGAAGAAAATTGTAAGAGAAATTTCCCTGAATTATCGTATGCTTGCCTTACTCCGAGCAATCCTCGGTCAGTTTTGTCCAATTCGATTCCAATTGCTGCAAAAATCCTGTCGTGCCGCATCCAAGCTCGTGATATTTGAAATTTACCCACTTGAATATGAAAGGGGTCGAGTATTCTATCTTCAGTACTATTAAAAATAAAATTACTACCGAATGAATTGGCAAATGAAACGCCATAAGATAATCTGGTATCTAAGGTTCTGAATGGTTTCCCCACTGACGCAAATTGGTCTGTGCGGTATTGATTAGCAGTCAATGAAAAATTCCCGCCAATTTCACTTCGGAACAAACGCCTTTGCGACAAACTCAAATTGCCCTGCCAGCCAATGTCATTCACCGAGCGGTACAATGCTTCGGCACCTAAGTATGTACCTGTACCTGCAAAATTATGCTCTTCGAGCCGCGCACCATAATTAACTTCACCGCCACCCGTTCCAAAAAGCAGCGCAGGATAAGTTGACCAACGGTCTTTAGTAGTAATGAATACGTCGTAGGAATTAAATCCGATGGAATCAACTTCCAAGACTACATCTGTGAATAATCCAATCGCCCGAATATTTCTCTCGGTTTCCATCAAATAGTCATAGTCCGTCATTTCGTTCTCGGAAAATAACAATTCGTCGCGTATGATATATTCATAAGTCCTTGTGTGAAGCGTATTCATCAACGGAGAAAGGAAGAACCAATCAGGGTCGTTTGGCTCGAACACTTCACGTCTTTCGATGTATATATTACCGACTCTAATTTCCGATGCCGGTAATTCGAGAGTGAGAATAATAATCAATGACAACAAAATAAAAATTTTAATCATATTTTTCCGAATTCATATACCAAATAAACGATATTGTATCAATATTAATGGACAAACAAAAGAATTCAAAAATACAAATCATTAGTGTTTGTGCTATAATCAAAAAATGAAAAATTTTATCAAAAGTAGAATTTTTTATTTGCATAAATGGTGTCCGACCATTAATTTAGTAATACAGTAAACGATGTTCCGATAAAATCATTCTGCAAAATGAATATATTGGATATAAAGAGCAAAATCAAAAGCCTCACAATGATGACAGGTGCGGAGCTTACAGCTGTGTTTATTCTCCTATCGGGAATTGCTGTCGGGTTAATTTTTAACGCAGCATCCGACAATTCGAGGCACAAAACCAACAATATTGATTCGCTGCAAAAGCAATTAATCAGCTCCGCCACAGAGCAGTTTCGCGATTCAGCAGTTGGAATCGAAGTAAAGGAAATGACGATAGTAAACGAAATCGCTCCCGATAGCGATTTGCGTGCAGAGGCACAAGAAGAAACCTTAGCCAAATCTGACGATACGCCGGTGCCGACTCCTAAAGCAATCGCCAAAGTGATTGACATTAACAAAGCATCGAGAGTGCAACTAATGCGATTGCCGGGCGTTGGCGAGAAAACTGCCGAAAAAATCATCGCTCACCGAAAATCAAACCCATTCTCCAAACCCGAAGATATTATGGACGTGAGAGGAATAGGAGCAAAGAAATTCGAGAAAATGAAAGACATGATTGAAGTTAGGTAAAAATTCCTTAATTTTATGTTTGGAAATTGTACAAATTGAAAGAAAATTAATTCGAGGTAACAAAACAATGATTAAAACTACAAAATTTACAGAAATTCACAAGTCGCTCAATGCCAAGATGGTAGAATTCGCGGGCTTTACAATGCCTATCCAATACCCGGGCGGTATCATTCACGAACATAATATTATCCGCGAAAAAGTCGGCATATTTGATGTTTCGCATATGGGCGAATTTGAAGTAAAAGGACCACAGGCATTAGACTACGTTCAGAAAATCACTACAAATGACGCTTCCAAGCTTACTATCGGCGCTGTGCAATACTCGGCGATGTGCTATCAAGACGGCGGTATCGTTGATGATTTGCTCGTTTACAAAATTGCCGATGATGAATTCATGCTCGTCGTCAATGGCGCCAATATTGACAAAGATTGGCAATGGTGCGTGGACAACAAAGCAGGTTTCGATATAACATTGAAAAATTCATCCGACGTAATCAGCCTTTTGGCGCTCCAAGGACCATTTTCACGCGATACTTTGTCAAAATTGACTGATTCGGACATTAGCGAAGAAAACCAAAAGTTCTACAGTTATCAAATGGGCAAAGTCGCCGGTGTTGATATGATTATTTCCCGTACAGGTTATACAGGTGAACTCGGCTTCGAGCTTTATTTCGGTGGTGATGAAAACACAGCCAAAAAGGTTTGGGATGCACTAATGGACGCCGGAAAAGAATACGGAATAGAAGCTGTCGGGTTGGGCTGCAGAGACACGCTGAGACTCGAAAAAGGTTACTGCCTCTATGGCAACGATATTGACAACACAACAAATACCATCGAAGCAGGTTTGGGTTGGATAACCAAGATTAATAAAGGTGATTTCAACGGCAAAGAAGTGATTTTGAAAGTAAAAGAGAACAAGCCAAGCCGTCATTTGGTCGGATTTGTGGTAGCTGCCGATAAATTCATACCACGTCACGGTTACGAAATATTTTCCGGTGATACGCAAATTGGGCACGTTACAAGTGGCAATCTTTCTCCAACACTAAATAAGCCAATCGGTATGGGCTATGTATCTCCCGAATTCCGCGAAGCAGGCTCAAGCATAGAAATTGCGGCTCGCGGCAAAAGATTCCCCGCAGAAGTCATTAAAATGCCATTTTTGTAGGAGTACACCTAAACCCGACCCTCTCCGAAAGAGAGGGAGAAAGAAAAAAACATAGCCCACGAATTTATTCGTGGGTTTGTTTTTGATGGATACCTTTTCAATTTTAGGTGGCATAATCCCAACGGGATTATATGTTTATAGAAAATCATTTTGTAGGTTGTTGCGGTGCGACCTCGTAGAGGTCGCATTTATATCATCAACATTTTTGCTATAAACATATGACTCCTTCGGAGTCAAGAGGGATTCATAAACCATTTTTCCTATAAACATGTGACTCCTTCGGTGTTAAGAAGGATTCCATTAACAAATTTCTGCTATAAACATGTGACTCCTTCGGAGTCAAGAAGGATTCCATCAACAATTTTTTGCTATAAACATATGACTCCTTCGGAGTCAAGATGGATTCAATTAACAAATTTTTGCTATAACCATGTGACTCCTTCGGAGTCAAGAGGGATTCAGTGTCACTTATTTGGTTATCGTCCTAAAATAAGTTTACAACACACCCCCTAACCCTGCTCTTGATAGAGCAGGAACGACTTTTGGGGTTTCTTTGTG
>PGYU01000041.1 GCA_002839825.1 Ignavibacteriae bacterium HGW-Ignavibacteriae-1
TCTATTATTTGATACAACCTTTGTAACATTTGTTTTTCCCATGAAGTTCATACCTGTCGTGAGAATAGTCTGCATCGTATTGTCTCTGTTCTCAGATATAGGCAGTCCACTTTCGGGATCGATTGTGTATTCATCAAAAGTGAATGAACTGCCAACTTTTGCCTGTACATAAGTATCTGTGATTGGTTTTACAGGATTGCTTTCTTTGTTGCAAGATACAAATAGTATTGTAATTGCAATCAGAATTAAAATCAATACTTTCTTCATAATAGTATCTCCTAAAAATTGTAAAAAATTGTAAAAAATTGTAAAAAATTGTAAAAAATTGTAAAAAATTGTAAAAAATATTTGTTCGTTATTTATTACCCTCCCGAAAGCTTTGAAACCTTCGGAAGGGTAATTGTGTATTATTACTTCTCTTTCATAACTTTGTGTATGAATTGTTCGGAACCGAATGTTAGGACAATTGAGTATTCTCCTGCCGGGAAGTTTCTGGTGCTTAGTTTCAGCATCTGCAATCCGGCACTTGTCATACCTTCATGCAGCGTGTTGACTAAATTCCCCTGCAAATTATATACTTTGACTGTTACTTCCGACTGCTCAGGTAACGTAAACTCAATCGTTGTTTCATCAGTGAACGGATTTGGATAGCTATGGAAATTCACTATTGCATTATATTCAGTAAAATCATCTTCTGCGCTTAGTTTGTTGTTATTGGATGTCTTGAATTGCCATTCCGTTGACCATTCACTTGTAATACTCTCATTTTGAGCGTTTACTCTCCAGTAATAAGTAGTCCTTTTTGACAAACTACTAATCTGCCAAGAGGTATTTGTGATTCCTGTCACCTCAGAATAAGTGCTGAAATTTGATGATGTCGAATACTGCAAATTGTAGGATGTTGCACCATTTACGGAATTCCAGCTAAGAGTCGGGCTTCTTGAAACGTTTTGTGAATTATCAGTAGGTGAGGACAGTGCGGGAGCATCTAATGCCATGCTGCCTGTTGTAAAACTCCAAATCTCAGACCATTCACTTGCCGTATCACTGTTTGCTGCTTTTACACGCCAAAAATAACTTGTTTCATAATTCAACGAGTTTATATTTATTGATGAATTTGAAGTTATTATCGAAACGGAATCGGTCAAATCGTTATTAATTGAATATTGGAGTGTATATTCAGTTGCATTAGCCACACTATTCCAATACAATACAGGATTAACTTCAACATTAATGGCATTGTTAGCAGGTGATGACAGAGTGGGTACTACTAATGTGCCATCATCGGTTGTAAAGTTCCAAATCTCAGACCAATCGCTTGTAATATCATTATTAACAGCTTTAACTCTCCAGTAATATTTTGTTCCCTTGGCTAATCCTTTCATACAATTATAGAGGGGCTCAACTGCTTCGGTCATATCACTATTTATAGAATATTGATAAATATAACGTCGTGCATTTGTTACCGGTTCAATAACAAAAATAAGAGACGGGTCAATAGCAACATTCTGAGAATTGTTTAAAGGTTTAATTTGTACAGGAGCATTTAGAGTTCCGGTTTCGGTTGTAAAAGTTCTAACTTCTGACCAATCACCGATAATATCGCTTGTTTCTGCCCTTACACGCCAATAATATTTCGTATTAAAACTTAATCTGGAAACAAATGATGTCCCGGAAAACGTTTTTTGAAAATAAGGATAACTGAAATCACTATTTTCAGAATATTGGAGTGTATATCCTTGTGCATTTGATACACTATTCCAACTTAATGTTGAAGTAATTGATACATTGACTTCATTATTTGCAGGTGAAACAAGTGACGGAACAGCTATTGTTGTCGGTGGGTTGTTTTGTGGAGTTTTGAAAGACTCAATGTAAGAAAAATCGCTGCTGCAATCCACATATACAGCCTGAACTTGAAATTCATAAGAAGTATTCTTTTGTAAACCGGATATATATATAGAATTGGTTACAGAAGTTATTGTAGTCCAGCTTCCCCTGTTCGCTTTTCTATATCTTATATTGTAAGTTGCTGAATTAACCATAGCAACCCAGTTGAGTACTGCGTTAGTTTGGTTTATTGACGTTGCTTTCAAATTCATTGGTGATTCGCATCCGCTTGGTGGGTTACAAACCGTTGAAGTAGTTAATGATAACAGAGGTCCGTTCAAACTTGCCCACATTCTTGCATTTTGGTCAGGTGTAAAGTTGGAATAAGTATCATCATATACATAATCCATAAAATTCATATACATAACACCCGGGCTTGTGGGAGTACAATCATCTGTAAGTATCCCTCTATGATCACCTCGGATAAAATTTCCCTGATTCGGTGTATCTTCACATAAATCGCTTCCGGTACAGGCACCACCGTCATCAGCCCAGATGTGACGTAAATTGAAGCAATGACCAACTTCATGAGCAAGTAAGTGCCCTTTATCAAAACCTGTATTTGGGCTCTTACCGAATAAATCGGGATTTGTAGCAACACCATAAGTTTCGTTTATGCCTGAACCCGGGAATTGACCGAAAGCACCAACTCCCTGCATAGGGCAGACCCAGATATTCAAATAAAAATTGGGATCCCATGCATCCAACCCACCTCTTCTGTAAAATTTCATTCCATTATCAGGATAATAAAAAACAGGGACATTTTGTCTTCTTTGGATGCCGTTGGTTGGCGAGCCGTCCGGAGCCGTTTGGGCAAGGCAGAACTTTATTCCGGTATTTACCTTGAGCAATGGTGAAAATTCGCCCATTGGGTTAGGATTTAATCCTGCAAAATCTTCATTCAATTGCTGTATCTGCTGAAAAACTCTCTCATCAGAAATGTTTTGGCTTTCCGTATTATACAAAATATGTACAACAACAGGTATAGTAACTGTCCCATTGCTTTGTAGTCCCGGAGCATCTTTCATCATCCTTTGGGTCTGTTCTTCATACTGTTTCATCAGTATTTCAATATTTGGGTTCTCCTGAATTTGTTTTTTCAGATACTCCATAGTACCGCAAGGATGTTCATGGTCATGTTTATGATTATGGTCATTTTCATGTACATGTCGCTGTGCATTAGCCGAATATGCCAAGATGCTTAATGCAAGCAAAACTAAAATCAAAAATATCTTCATGATAAAATCTCCTAAAAAAATGAAAAAAATTTTTTGTTAAACTAAGATGTGCCACACTTTCAAAGTGTGGCACATCTGGAATAAGAATCTACCTAACCACAACAAATTTCTTGGAAATTTTGCCGTATTGAATGAAGAAAATTCCTGAAGGTAAAGCCGATATATCTATTCGTTGGGTGGACAGGTCAAGCACAGTCTCTACAGACATGATTTCAATCCCAAGCATATCAAATATCTTCACCTTTTCAGATGGACTCCACTTTGAAAGTGGAGTCCATCTTTCAAGTGTAATTGTTATGAAATCGCTCGCAGGACTTTGATAAACGGTCAAATCGTCAGCCGAAAGATTGTCTTCGACGCTAGTGATTTTATTCAGGTCAAAGCTCCATCCCCCAAATCCTTCGGTTCCTGCTAATAGAGTCGAACCCGCAATATGCAAACTAACCACTTTGGCATCATTTAATTCCGTTCCTAAATTCGTCCAACTTTCACCGGAATCAGATGAAACAAAAACACCATTACCATAATCGCCAGCAAACACATAAGTATCATAAGAAACAAGTCCAAAAACATCATTATCAGTTAGTCCGGTACTAACCGAGACCCAATTGTTGCCATTGTCTGCAGAACGGAATACTCCTCCGCCTGTTCCGATAAATATATCTGTGCCATGTGTACAAATACTTTTCACATTTAAATTTGTTAAACCAGTGTTAGATGTTTCCCAAGTTTGACCATCATCGCTCGAAATAAATATTCCTGAAACGCTTGTTCCTGCAAAGATAATATTATCAATCTTTGTTAAACAATAGATTCTTTGTCCGGTTAAAGTTGTTACAGTCCAAGTATCGCCGTTGTCTTCAGAAACATAAATTCCACCACCCCAAGTACCGACAAACAATTTATCACCTATTTTTTTGATTGCAGCGATGCTCATATGCACCAAACCTTCATTGTAACCCCCAGCATCTTCCCAAGTTTTACCCTTATCCGAAGAGCGGTAAACACCACCTTGGTCCCAAGTACCTGCATACATATTATCACCTGATGATTCCAAACATGTTACTGCATTATTATACTTGTGTGAAAAGAAAGATTCCCATTTAATATTATCCTTCTTGGAACGATAAATACCACCACCCCACATAGAGGCATAAATATACTCATCGTTAGATACGAATGAAGAAATATAAGCATCACCTCCGTTGAAACTTGTTTGTTCCCAAGTTGCTCCTTCGTCCGATGAAACCCAAACTCCATTTCCACCGGTACCAACAAATATTTTACCACCCAAATCTGTAAATGAAAGCACCTGAAAACTGGTCAATCCTGTTTGAGTCCAGTTCAAGCCATTATCTGTTGATACAAAGACACCATCACCATTAGTTCCGGCATATAGCTTATCACCTATGAAAGCAATTGAATAAATAGAAAGATTGGTTAATCCTGAATTAATTTCTGTCCATGTTTCACCTTGGTCGGTCGAACGGAATATGCCTTTGGAAAAATCACCAGCATAAATATTTTGACCGCCAGTTTCAAAACTCCTGATATTAAAATTGCTTGGCAATCCATTTTCAACAAACAACCAATTTTCACCCTTATCTGTTGAACGAAAAACACCGTCACCAAAAGTTCCCGCAAAAAGATTGGAACCGCTAACGAAAAGAGACCTAGCAACAACTGTTAATCCATTGTTAACTCCTTCCCAACTTAATCCCTTATCTGAAGTCCGAAAAACACCTGTATTGGTAACAGCAAATATATATTCATCAACGAAAGCAAGTGAACGAACATTTTTGTCTATTAACTTGTTACTTATTTCCTCCCAGTTTTCACCCTTATCCGATGACATGAATATACCTACACCAAATATTCTTGTATAGATAAATGAATCATTTGAAAATAAACTCACCGATGCATTATCAGGCAAACCATTACCTGTTTTAACCCAACTCTCACCATCATCTGTTGTCGAAAGGATACTTCCCATTGCACCAGCCAATATTTTATTCTCGACTACTACCATTGAACTTACATAGCCCCCATTAGGACCATAAGTGCTAACCCACTGCGAATATCCCTTTATCGGGAAAACCAAACCCAATCCGATTAAAATCACAGTTGCCAATAATGTCGTCAAAAATCTCTTCATAATAAAATCTCCTAAAAAAAATTATAAATTAGTTAACTCTGAAATAGCTATTTTTTTGATGATAAAGCCACCTTTTTGGCTGTCTTTGGCTATCATTCTGTAGAACTCATGATTATCCAATATAATTATGTCGAATTGAAATTTATCAATCCTATCCAAAAGTGTATTTCCTGCTTCGTCAGTCATATTGACATCAAGAAATATTATGTCCGGATGATACTTAT
>PGYU01000022.1 GCA_002839825.1 Ignavibacteriae bacterium HGW-Ignavibacteriae-1
CAAATTCGCTAACAACGGAATCCTTCAAGGAACCCACCAAAACTTGGAGCATATCAATATCTCTTGATGATGCAATTGGCTCTACGATGGAAAATACTGCATCAGACACATCAGACTGCAAAATAGTAGGCACAGAAAGTTTTATCACCCATACGTCACTCTGTCCATTATTCACTGATACATCACCGTCGTTGGAATTTGAGTAACCGGCAACGATATATCCACCATCACTTGTCACTTTTAAAGAGCTTGCATAATCAGCATCACTTCCACCATAAGTCTTTTGCCATTTGATACTTCCATCATTACCTAACATCATCACCCATACATCAAACCCACCTTTATTTTCTGTGATATCACCGTCCTTGGATTGAGTGTTTGCTAATACTATATAACTATTATCACTTGTCTCTTGGATGTAGCTGGCTGCATCAGTACGACTTCCCCCAAATGTCTTCTGCCATTCAATGTCTCCAACTATACTCAATTTCAACACCCAGGAGTCCCAGCCACCCTTGTTCTCAATTACATCTCCTTCATCTGAATCAGAACTACCGGCGACTATATACCCACCATCACTCGTCTGTTGGATGAAATCTGCTTGATCATAAGAATAGCCACCATATGATCTTTCCCATTCTATAATTCCATCAACGCTTAATTTCATTATCCATATATCATTATAGCCATTATTTTCTGTTATATCACCATCATTTGAGTCAGTATAAGCTGCTAATATAAAACCACCGTCACTTGTCTCTTGGATATAAGTAGCTCTGTCACTAGCTCTCCCACCATAGGTCTTCTGCCATTCGAGACTGCCATCACTTCTTAATTTCATTACCCATGAGTCCCATCCACCCTTGTTTTCTGTTACATCGCCGTCTTTTGAACGAGTAAATCCCGCAACAATATATCCACCTTCCCTCGTTTCTTGGATGGAATAAGCGTAATCCAAAGCAGTTCCACCAAAAGTTCGTTGCCATTCGATACTACCATCTATTCTTAATTTCAATATCCAAACGTCACTTTCACCCTTGTTTTCAGTTACATCGCCGTCATTTGAATAAGTATATGCTGCTACTATAAAACCTCCATCCCTTGTCTCCCGGATTGATTTTGCCTCATCTCGATCAAGCCCTCCAAAAGTCTTTTGCCATTTAATTTTTCCATTAATGTTTAATTTCAATATCCATATGTCCCAAGAACCTTTATTCTCTGTTACATCCCTGTCATTTGATTCCGTCCAACCTGCAACGATATAGCCACCATCGCTGGTCTCTTGAATAGAATTTGCTCTTTCTTCTTTACTTCCACCATAAGTCTTTTGCCATTCGATTTGAGGAGCAGGATTATCCGAATCCGGGTCTAATATTCCGTCGCCTTGGCTCACTCTTACCAAACATTGATTGCTTGTCGGTCGCGGAATATTGTTCCATTTGTAAATTAATTCGCTTGCAGTATTAGTAATGGTTTGCCATTTTTGACCATTATCTATGCTGTATTCTAAAAGCACTTTATCGTCAGCCGGAATACCGTCCCAAGTTATTACCGTATCACTGCCGACTGCAAAAGTTTCGCCACCGTTAGGATGTGTCAGATTTAGGGTTTGCGTTGATGCATTTTTGTCTTTATACCCGCCTCTTGCGTAATATACCATAGGGCATGGCTCACTTTCAAACTCAAACCTGCTGAAGCTGTAACTGCTGTCAATTGGAGTGTAACTTACTGTTAGTTCCATACTTTCACCTTGATTCAATACAAAATTTGTAGGCGAAATCGTAAAGTCACCATTATTGCTCGTAATATTTGTTACAGTGAAATCAGCATTTAATGCTGTTACTGTCACTTTTTCTTCAACTTTCACACCTACAACAGGATAAGCAAATTTCACGGATGTAGGATTGAAATTTACTGTTCCTACAGATGC
The DNA here is from genome assembly GCA_002839825.1 of Ignavibacteriae bacterium HGW-Ignavibacteriae-1. Classification (GTDB taxonomy): domain Bacteria; phylum Bacteroidota; class Ignavibacteria; order Kapaibacteriales; family UBA2268; genus PGYU01. The sequence goes on from PGYU01000022.1 coordinate 1,931, forward strand.
ATTAGGACTTTGGTAGCTTCCAGTTGCTTTTGCACCCAAATCCTTATTTTGTAATTCAACATTAGTTATACCTGTTATGCACGATATTCCGCTTTCCCATTCTATTTCACAAGGCGTTCCACCTTGGGCTAAATGTTGTATTGACATACCTATTTCTTGGGCAGCCGTTAAAGAAGTTACACCATCATATAAATAACCACCTGTAAAATCTGCCAGTTCTTTGAGGGATTTTTTTATACCATTAGGGCTTGCTTCGAGTCCTGAATATATAACTGCAAAAAAAGTAATATTATACTGGGAACAAATATCTTTACATAACTTTAGCTCTTGTTCGGGCAATTCAGTCCACCAAGCATCGGTATATAATACTGCTACTCGCTTATTTAATCCGGTTTTCGCTATATTTAACAAACCAGTCAATCTATTTAATAAATGTTCAAAAAAATCATTACCTCCACGGGCTATTATTGGATCGATTGCTGATAAAATTTGGGATTTATATACTGTAAAATCTTGAATAATAAGTGCTTTGTGATCACAAGTTTGCAAAGCAAATTCTGATGGTGGCATCGGAACTATACTGCATAATTCTTTTGCAGTTAATTTACCAAGTTCAAGAGGAATTTTACCATAATCACTAACAGACATAGAACCGGATACATCTAAACTCATAGCGATGGAAACCGCTATAGGTTGCTTCGGCTGCGGACAACTAACAAATGTTACATTTCGTTCTACCCCATTTTCAGTAACTTCTAAATCGGATGGAGATAGATTTATGAGCTTCCCTCCAGCATCTAAAGCATAAAATTTCGCTTTGATGGTCGGGAAATTTGAAATGTCAATGTCGAACAATGATAGGCTCTGCCCGCTTACATGATTTACGCAAAGCACTAAAAGCACGAGTGCTACAGCGAAAAAGCTTTGAATTTTGATGGGGTTTTTCATAAAGCACCAGTTTATCTCATTATAATTAGATTTTTTGTAGTGATGTAAGTTGGTGTTATTAAAACTAAATAATATTGTCCCGAACTTAAATCCGAGATGTCGCATTTGAGGCTTTGGGCTCCAAGTGTGCCAATAGTCTGCTTGAATAGCTCTTTTACTTTTTCGCCTTGCATATTATAAATCAACAATTCCGTCTGTCCTTCCTCGTTTAATAGCAAATCCACTTCGAGTAAGTTCTCTGCGGGGTTGGGGTTCACGCTTTCGATTCCGGCTTTGCTGTTTGCATTGAAGAGTCGTGTGCCACCTTCATAACAAATGCCGAGAAGTTTGAATGTGCCGTCTTCGTGGGAAATTGTGGTGTTGCCGCCAATTGCTTCGATGTTTGTCAATTCGAGTTTGCTGATTTCGGCATTCCCAAGACCCGCTCTGAACCATACAGTAGCAAGAGTATCACCGGTTTCAACATCAACAGGTAAATCTTCAATTTTGATTTTTGCATTACGGTCGTCTATGTAATCCATCGGGAAGTCAAGCGGATAGAGCATACTCGGGTTGAAATTGAGTTCTAAACTGAAACTTTCAGTGCGAGAAAATTTCAATAAGTAGCTGTCTGTGACAATAATATAGACTTTCACGCCATCTGTGGCATATCCTTCAGCATCTAATACTTTGAGTGTTATAGCCGATGAATCAATTATCCCTTCGCCGATGATGCTTTGCTTCAGGGTATCTGATTGAGTTATGATTACGATTTCTGCTGTATGAAGACCGACTCTATTTGGCACGAATCGAAATTCACCGAAATAACTATCATTGGGCTCAATTGTATATACGGGTAACCCTGCTACAAGTGAGAAAGCAGAAGCATCCGCACCTTGGATGTATAATGAATCCACTCTGAATTTCCAAGTCCCGACATTACTCACAAATTCGTTTATAACGGAATCCTTCGTAGCGCCGACTAACACTTGGAGCATATCAATATCCTTTGATGAAGCAATTGGCTCTACGATGGAAAATGCTGCATCAGAAACATCTGATTGCAAAATTGAAGTTCCGGCGAGTTTTACCACCCATACGTCACTCTGTCCCTTATTCTCTGTAACATCACCGTCGTTGGAATTTGAGAAACCGGCAACGATATAGCTACCATCACTCGTCTCTTGAATTGATCTTAATCCGTCAGATAATGTACCACCGTAAGTTTTTTGCCATTCAATACTTCCATCAATTTCATATTTTATCACCAATGCGTCACTCATTCCCTTATTTTTTGTGACATCACCGTTGTTTGAGCCAGTTGAGCCTACAATAACATAGCCACCATTGCTCGCCTCTTGAACGGAACGGAAACTATCAGATCCTGATCCACCAAAGGTATTTTGCCATTCAAGACTCCCATCAAAGCGTAATTTTAGCACCCATGCGTCCCAACTACCTTTATTATTAGTTATATCGCCATCGTTAGACTCTGCAAAACCCACAACAATATAGCCACCATCTTTGGTCTCATGAGCAGAAAATGCAAATTCCAAAGAACTTCCTCCAAAAGACATTTGCCATTCGATGTTCCCATCAGTACTTAATTTTAAAATCCATACGTCATGTTCACCCTTATTCTTTGATACATCTCCATCATTTGATCTTGACTGACCAGCAACAATATATCCGCCATCTCGAGTCTTTTCGATTGAATTTGCATAGTCTGTTTCGCTTCCTCCAAATGTCTTTTGCCATTCAATATTTCCATCAATACTTAGTTTCACAACCCATACGTCACCTAAACCTTTACTATCTGTTACATCACCGTCTTCTGAACTCGCATTACCAGCTACGATATAACCACCATCACTTGTCTCTTGAATGGATTGTGCAAAATCTAAATGTCTGCCACCAAAAGTCTTTTGCCATTCAAGACTCCCATCAAAAGTTAATTTCAATATCCATACATCGTAATCGTAATAGCCTTTATTCTCAGTTACATCGCCATCATTAGACCTTGTCCAACCTGCAACTATATAACCACTATCTTTCGTTTCTTTAATTGAATACGCAAAATCCTCATTACTTCCACCGTAGGTCTTTTGCCATTCAATAATTCCATCAATCGTTAATTTAAATATCCAGACGTCGTAATCGCCTTTATTCTCAGTTACATCGCCATCATTAGACCGAGACTCACCAACAACGATATAACCACCATCACTCGTTTCTTGAATAGAGTACGCTCTATCATCTTTACTACCACCATAGGTCTTTTGCCATTCGATTTGAGGTGCAGGATTATTTGGGTCTATTTGGTTGACTCTTATTAAACATCGATTGCTTGTTGGTTTGGGGATATTCTTCCAAATGTAAGTTAATCCGCTTGCGTTATTAGTTATAGTTTGCCATTTTTGACCATTATCTGTGCTGTATTCCAAATGCACCCTGTCTGAAGGCAGAACACCTTCCCAAGTTATAACTGTATCGCTACCGACTACGAAAGTTTCGCCACCGTTCGGGTGTGTCAGTTTTAGAGTCTGGCTTTGGAGAGTCAAGCTCTGTCCGCTTACATGATTTACGAACAGCACTAAAAATAGTAGCGCTACAGCGAAAAGGCTTTGTTTATTAAGGGTGTTTTTCATAAATCACCTTTTTTTATCTCATTATAATCAAATTTTTTGTAGTGATGTAAGTTGGTGTAATCAATACTAAATAATAATGACCCGAGCTTAAGTCAGAAATGTCGCATTTGAGGCTTTGGGCTCCAAGTGTGCCAATAGTCTGCTTAAACAGTTCTTTTACTTTTTCGCCTTGCATATTGTAGATCAGTAGCTCTGTCTGTCCTTCCTCGTTTAATTGCAAATCTATTTCGAGCATATTTTCCGAGGGGTTGGGAGAGATTCTGACTATTCCTTGATTTGATTTTGGTGTATTATAGACACTAAGTGGGGAATTTTTGCATGGAACAATCCAATCATTAATATTATGCACCTGAAAAGCGCGACCGGTGGCAGATGTAAATCCAACATAGCCAAATTCACCATCCTCGAGACTCAAATATTCCGGTAAATCTATGTCATCCAAAGTAAGTACTGGTTCGGTGAACATGCGTTCATTATTTAAATAAATGTTCAATCTTTTTAATGCATAATTATAAGCTATACGAACATAATAAACTGAGTCTTGTTCCAAAAGCATGATATTTTTGTTCATTGCAAGTGTTGATTCCTTGATGCTGTGGTCGGCTGTGTTAGGCTCTGGTCCTAAAGATTGGATTGCAATATGATTTCCGTTCGGGTCATACGGGTTGCGGAATAAATCAATTTCAATCGCCAAGCTGTTACGAAATCCTGTGTATCCGATATCATCGCCTTGTTCGCCGAGTGAAGGGTTGAATTCATTTAATATTACAAATGCTAAGCCACCCGCGCCGGGCAGTGATGTTTCTTCCATACCGCCATTGTCGCCGTCAGTATAGTTAAATTTAAACTCTGTGAAAAAATCCTTTTTGAAAGATAATTTTTCTTTCATCCACACGGCGCCTAAGTTAAATTCGAAGGCTTCGGTCAATTCGATGTGTAAATCATCTCGTTTTGTATTGCCCAAGAAAACCAAATTTTCATCGTTTGGAGTGACGATATTTTCATTGACAAGGACATCGAAATGAGTTGTATCAGTCATCGTACCTTCGATTTCGACATACAAGCTATAGCGTCCGGAATGGTGCAGTTGCGCATTTGGGATTATGATATATTGTTGATCGGATGTGAAACCGTTTGGTCCCATCCAGTGATACTGCCCCTTATGAACTTCGTTTGTAAATAAGTAAAGCAGGTCGCCGACGCACAATGGACTGAAAGAGAGGATTTTTGGTTCAAGCTGCCCATTGCCGAATAGCTGTACTATAGCTGGACTGCCTACTCCATCGTAATGGAACTCTAAAGTACCACTCGTTCTGCCGAGCGACGAGGGCGCAAATCTGAGGTCCATCAAATGAGTTTCACCGGGCTGCAAAGTGAATGAACCTTCACCGTTTATGGTAGAGAAATCTACGATATTCGGATAATTATGCTTCGTTGAAGTAATTGTTATAGGGCTATTGCTGACATTTTTAATTGTTTGAATTCTTAAGGAATCTTTGTGTGATTGGTAAGGAACATCCCCAAAATCAATCAAATTGTTGATTTTTTGGAGATGTGGCTCAACAATGTAGAAAACTGCATCGGAGATATCAGATTGCAAAACAGTCGCCCCAACTGCAAGTTTTATCACCCAAAAATCTTCCAGACCCTTATTCTCCGTAACATCACCGTCATTTGATTTTGTATAACCTGCTACGATGTAACCTTTATCACTCGTCTCTTGGATATTTCGTGAATCATCATTATTACTTCCTCCATAAGTTTGTTGCCATTCGAGACTTCCATCAGATTGTACTTTTATTATCCATAAATCACCTTTACCCTTGTTTTCTGTGACATCACTGTCTAAAGATTCTGTATAACCTGCAACAATATAATCACCATCATCAGTCTCTTGGATGAAATATGCACGCTCATGAAGACTCCCACCATACGTCTTTTGCCATTCAAGACTTCCATCAAGCTTTAATTTCATTATACAGATGTCACTATTACCCTTATTTTCAGATAGATCACCGTCATTTGACCAAGTATAACCTACCATGATATAACCACCATTTCTTAATTCTTGGATGTAAGTTGAGAAATCATTATTACTACCTCCATAAGTCTTTTGCCATTCGATATTTCCACTATTACTAAGTTTCAATACCCACATGTCATTTTGACCTTTGTTTTCTGTAACATCACCGTCCTTTGAAATAGTATTAGCTGAAATCACATAACCACCATCAATGGTTTGTTGAATTGAAAATGCTACGTCACGGCCACTTCCTCCATAAGTCTTTTGCCATTCTATATTTCCATTACTACTTAGTTTCAGTACCCATATGTCTTCAACACCTTTATTCTGGGCTATATCACCGTCATCTGAGTCTGTATAACCTGCAACGATATAACCACCGTCACTCGTCTCTTTTACGCTATGTACATAATCACTTTCACTTCCGCCATACGTCTTTTGCCATTCTATGTTTCCATCAATGCTTAATTTAAAAACCCAAATGTCAAACAAACCTTTATTCTCAGTTATATCTCCGTCGTTAGAGAAAGTATCTCCTGAAACGATATATCCACCATCTCGTGTCTCTTGGATAGATTTTGCATCATCTCCTGAACTTCCTCCATATTTTTTTTGCCATTCGATATCTCCATCTCTATTTAATTTAAAAATCCATATGTTTCCATTTCCTTTAGTATCTGTTAAATCGCCATCAATTGACCAAGTAGTACCCGCTACTATATAACCATCATCCCTAGTCTGTTGAATGTAATTTGTAAAATCACCTTCACTTCCCCCATAAGTCTTTTGCCATTCAATACTTCCATCAAAGCGCAACTTTAATATCCATATGTCGTGATCACCTTTATTTTCATTAATATCACCATCATTGGACAATGTAGAACTCGCTACTATAAAACCATTATCTCTCGTCTCTTGAATGAAATACGCTCCTTCGACATCACTACCTCCAAATGTCTTTTGCCATTCGATTTGAGGCGCGGGATTATCAGGGTCTGAATCGTTAGTCACCCCACCTTGACTAACCCTGACCAAACACTGATTACTTGAAGGTTTGGGAACATTGGTCCAATTGTAAGTTAATCCACTTGCATTTTTTGTTATTATTTGCCAATTTTGTCCATTATCATTACTATATTCCAAATGTACTTTATCTGAAGGCAGAATTCCCTCCCACGTAATAACCGTGTCGCTGCCAACTACGAAAGTTTCACCACCATTCGGGTGTGTCAATTTTAACGTCTGAACAGTTGGCTTTTTTCCTTTATAACCACCACTTGCATAATATGTCATTGTGCATGGTTCGCTTTCGATTTCAAACTTGCAGTTGTTGTAGCCACTATCTGTCGGGGTATAACTTACGGTTAATTCCCTGCTTTCCTCTTCATAAAGTACAAAATTTGATGGTGATATAGTAAATGCGGCATTGCTCCCGATAATACTCGTTACATTGAAATTAGCATTTCTCGCCGTTATGGTTACTTTTTTCTCTACTTTAACTCCAATTTCAGGATTTAGAAATTTCACCGTTGGCGGATTAAATTCTAATTTTGCAACTGTTTCTATGGGACTTTTATAGCTTGTTATAGCTTTTAATCCCAAATCTAATATTTGTAATTCTACATTTGTCAATCCTGCTTTACATGAAATTCCACTTTCCCATACTATTTCACAAGGGTCCCCATTTTGTGCTACTTGATAAATCATATGAAGTGCATTCTTTGCTTTTTCTAAATCATGATAAGGGATATTATTAATTGAAAAACCTCCTGTTTTAAATGACATTTCCTTGCACAGATCCGATGTATAATCATAATTGTCAAATATTACAAAATTTAATGTGACTCTTGATTGATTTGCTTTTTGTATTATCATTGAAATTGAATTTTTATCAAAATGGCTGCAACTGCTTAACAACAAAACTACTTTCTTATATTTGCCTTTTTCTGCAACTGAAATACCACCTGTTAGAGGTCTAATCATAGCTCCAGTATGATCTTCCGAACTACTAAGTGTTTGTAAATTATTTATTGCAGATTCTAATCGATTCCTATCTGTTGTGAAATCTTGGTTAATATAACTATTACCATCAAAGCTAACTAAAGCGACTTCATTAGTTCCAATTTCTAACATATCAATCCAAGAAAGTAACACATTTTTGGCATTTTTTAAGTTATTATAAATTGTCACATCTACGAGTAGCACAACTGAAAGTCTCTCCGGATTTTGCATAGGACAATTCAAATTCGTAATTTCTCTATTAATTCCGTTTTCAGATACTATCAGTTCATTTTGTGTAGGTCGTATCAGATTTATGTCTTTATCAAATGCAATAAACTTCGCTTTGATTGTGGGGAAATTGGATATGTCAAGGTCGAACAATGACAGACTTTGTCCGCTTGCTTGATTTACGCAAAGCACTAAAAGCAGTAGTGCCACGGCGAAAAGGCTTTGTTTAATGATGGGGGTTTTCATAAAGTACCTTTTTTTATCTCATTATAATTAGATTTTTTGTAGTGATGTAAGTTGGTGTAATCAAAACTAAATAATACTGTCCTGAGCTTAATTCTGAGATGTCGCTATTTAAATTCTTGGCTCCAAGCGAGCTTATTGATTGTTTTAAAAGCTCTTTTACTTTTTCGCCTTGCATATTATAAATCAACAATTCCGTCTGTCCTACTTCGTTTAATTGCAAATCCACTTCGAGAATGTTATTTGCCGGGTTGGGTGAAATTCTGACTATTCCTTGATTTGATTTTGGTGTATCATAGACACTAAGTGGGGAATTTTTGCATGGAACAATCCAATCATAAATATTATGCACCTGAAAAGCGCGTCCGGTGGCAGATGTAAACCCAACATAGCCAAATTCACCATCCTCGAGACTCAAATATTCAGGTAAATCTATGTCATTCAAAGTAAGTACAGGTTCGGTGAACATGCGTTCATTATTTAAATAAATGTTCAATCTTCTTAATGCATAATTATAAGCTATACGAACATAATAAACTGAATCTTGTTCCAAAAGCATGATATTTTTGTTCATCGCAAGAGTTGATTCCTTGATGCTGTGGTCGGCTGTGTTAGGCTCTGGTCCTAAGGATTGGATTGCAATGTGATTTCCGTTCGGGTCATATGGGTTACGGAATAAATCAATTTCAATCGCCATACTATTCTTAAAGCCGGTGTAGCCAATATCACCGCCTTTTTCGCCGAGTGCCGGGTTGAATTCATTTTGGATTACAAACGCCAAGCCGTCGGCTCCGGGCAATGAAGTTTCCTCCATATTACCATTGTCACCGAGTGTATAGTTGAATTTAAACTCTGTGAAAAAATCTTTTTTGAACGAGAATTTTTCTTTCATCCACACTGCGCCTGAGTTAAACACGGTAGCTTCGGTCAATTCGATGTGCAAATCATCTCGCTTGGTATTGCCCAAGAAAACCAAATTCTCATCATTGGGAGTAACGATATTTTCATTTACAAGGACGTCGAAATGCGTTGTATCGGTCATCGCTCCTTCGATTTCGATATACAAGCTGTATCGTCCGGAGTGGTGCAGTTGCGCATTTGGGATAACGATGTACTGCTGATCGGAAGTGAAACCATTTGGTCCCATCCAGTGATACTGCCCTTTATGAACTTCGTTTGTGAACAAATAGAGCAAATCGCCGACGCATAAAGGACTGAAAGATACAATTTTTGGTTCAAGCTGTCCATTACCGAAAAGCTGCACTATTGCGGGACTGCCGACTCCATCATAATGAAACTCCAGAGTGCCGCTCGTTCTGCCAAGCGACGAGGGCGCAAATCTTAGGTCCATCAAATGCGTTTCACCGGGTTGCAAAGTGAATGAACCGCCACCATTTATGGTAGAGAAATCTACGATATTCGGGTAATTATGCTTAGTAGAGGTTATTGTGATTGGGCTGCTACTGACATTTTTAATTGTTTGAGCACTAATTGAATCTTTTTGTGATTGGTAAGGAACTGTCCCAAAATCAATCAAATTATTGATTATTTGGAGATGCGGCTCTACACCCTCGCCAATGATGCTTTGCTTCAAAGTATCAGATTGAGTTATGATTACTATTTCTGCGGTGTGAAGACCCACTCTATTAGGCACGAAACTAAATTCAGCGAAGTGGCTTTTGTTCGACTCTATCGTATATTCAGGAAATCCCGATACAAGCGAGAAAGCAGAAGCATCCGCGCCTTGGATATAAATCGAATCCACTCTAAATTTCCAAGTGCCTATATTCATAATGAAATCACTAACAACAGAATCCTTTGTAGTGCCGAGCAAAACTTGGAGCATATCAATGTCTCTCGATAAAGCAATGGGCTCAACAATTGAAAAAACTGCATCGGAGACATCGGATTGTGGAAATTCATCATTACTTTCTAATCTCCAGACTCTTGCTTTTTTGTCTGAACCAGCTGTTAATATTCTCTTACTATCAGGACTCCAGGAAGAATAATTCCATGGTATTTCTTGATTACTAAATAATTCAATTAGTTTCTTACCAGAATTGGCATCCCAAACTATTGCATGATTTCCTGAAGTAACAAAATATTTATTATCCGGACTCCAAGCACCATCGAATACATGCGAATTATGCCCTTCTAAGGTATATAGCAATTGTGAATTATTAACATCCCAAACATAAGCTTGTAAATATCCAAGCCCTAATATTTGACTTCCATCATTATTCCAGACAGCCTTATTAAAATGAATATTAGTATCAGGAAGCTCTTTATAAACTCCACCTCCAATCGAATTATGAATACTTATTTTATTGTATCTACTTGTAGAATAAAATTTTGTTGTAGAAAGAAATTTTGTTCCATCTGGGCTCCAGTCCGCATATTTAATTACATAAGTGGCACTAGGATAATCAGACCACCCAATTAAAAGTGTACCATCAACAGCACTGTAAACACCACCTTTTCCAATATAAGAAGAAACTAAAATTTTAGTACCATCATTATTCCAAAAAGCGAAATCGAAATCCAAATAATTTTTGAAATGCACTAATTCTTTTCCTGTAAAAGGGTCCCAAATAATTACCCTAGTAATTTGACTTACAATACGGGCACCATCTGGACTCCACTTTAGGAATGTCCCTGTATTATAAATCTCAGATAATTTTTCCCCATTTTCAACATTCCAAATAGTAGCATTGCCGGGACTTCCATACCTATCTTCAGTTATTGTTGCTACTAACTTTCCATCAGGGCTCCAAGCTCCATTAATTATTTTATTATACGTATATTTTAAAGTAAGTAAAGGTAATCCATTCCAACTATCCCAAATGATGGCAGAAAAATCATCACTTACAGTTAATATCATATCGCCGTTGGGACTCCATATTGCATTGTTCACCCGTTCAGAATGTTCAAGAGAAAATTCTAAATATTTTGATTCATTTGAATCATTTTTTACTCCACCTTGACTAACTCGTACCAAACATTGGTTGCTTGCAGGTTTGGGGATATTCGTCCAGTTGTAAGCCAATCCGCTTGCATTTTTTGTTATTGTTTGCCAATTTTGCCCGTAATTTGTGCTGTATTCCAAATGAACTTTTTCATCAGGTAGAACCCCTTCCCAAGTTATCAAAGTGTCATTACCGACTACGAAAGTTTCGCCACCATTCGGGTGAGTCAGTTTTAGGGTCTGTATTTTTGGCTTTATTCCTCTATAACCTCCAACTGCATAATATTGCATAGTACATGGAGCACTTTCAATCTCAAACTTGCAGAAATTGTAACTGCTGTCTGATGGAGTATAACTTATAGTTAATTCCCTGCTTTCACCCTTATTCAAAATAAAATTTGTTGGTGTAATTGTAAATGCCGTATTGTTGCCAGTAATATTACTTACTGTAAAATCTGCATTTCTTGCAGTTACTCTTACTTTTTCTTCTACTTTAATGCCAATTACCGGATTAAGAAATTTCACTGTTAAGGGGTCAAATTCTAAGTTTGCAACTGATGCAATGGGACTTTGGTAGCTTGTTTTAACTTTTAACCCCAAATCTGATATTTTTAATTCTGCATCTGTAATACCCTCAATGCAGGGTGCTCCACTTTCCCATTCAATTTCACAGGGTTCACCACCTTGGGCTTCTTGAAGGATTTTTCTATAAACTTCAACTGCTTCATCTATTGTCGTAACATTTTCGAACCATTGCCCACCAGTTTGAGTTGTAATATCTTTGATGTTCTGCGGACAAAGCATATTGAGAGTTACTCCATAAATTACAACATCTTGAGATAAAGCCTCTTGAATTATCTTGCTTGTTTGAGGTTCACGATTAGGTTTTCCATCTGTTATAAATACAATAACTCTTTTAAACTTTGCGTTTTGTGTGACTAACAAACCCCCAGCCAGTGGATTGATTAACGCCACATCATAATCAGTTCCTCCTTTTGCATTTAGATTGTCTATCCCATCGAGCAATTTACTGATATCCGATGTAAAATCCTGGATTATATAATTCAAATGGTCAAATGCCGTAATTGCACATTCGGATTTCCCGAGTGGGAGACCTTCTACCCAAGCTCTGCTTGCGGCTTTGGCATTCGCTATTCCTCTACCACTCATAGAGCCACTGACATCTATCGTCAGAACACTTGATATTGCAATAGGTGGTGCAGGCGTTGGACAAGAAACATTTGTAACAGTCCTTTTAAGTCCATTCTCCATCAATTCAAAATCCGATGGGGAGAGGTTTAAAATCTGCTTCCCATCGGCATCGAAGGCATAAAATTTCGCTTTGATAGTCGGGAAATTGGAAATGTCAAGGTCGAATAATGACAGACTTTGTCCGCTTGATTGATTAACGCACAGCGCTAAAAATAGTAGCGCTACGGCGAAAAAGCTTTGAATTTTGATGGGGGTTTTCATTTTATTTCTCCTAATAACAGATGGATAGTATTACGCCGAGCATCCGTCAGATTGATTATTTCACTTTTGTTTTCACTATTATGTTTACGGTTCTGCAATAGAAACGACCTTCGGGTAATTCATTGTTATATAGTAATTCATCGCTACCGAAGCCCACTACTTTGGCATCGGGGCGTTGCAGTGCAGTTCTTGTCGCTTCGGCACGTCGCTCGGAAAGCTTTTTGTTGTGGTCGGCGATTCCGGTTCTGTCCGTATAACCCAAAATTTCTAATTCCGATTCTTTTTTCAGCCTGCTTCGGATGAATTCGATAATCGTTTTGTCATTATCAGCAATGGCGTGTTTGTCAAAATCGAACAAAATTAAGCTGAATTGCTCGATTTCATAATCGCCGATTTGTTCGGTGCGTTTGTGCTGAACGGTGATTACTTCGATTTCTTTCGTTTGATTGTCTATTGACTTGACGTTACCGTTGTTATCAACCAAATTTAGCGAATATATTAGCGGTTGCGGTGATTTGGGGATGAGCTTTTGGAACTGAGCCAATTCCCAATCAACGCTTTCAACCAAATTCCTATCACCGGATTTTGTGAAAATACTCTCATCGTCACTATTTTGATATGCTTTCAATTCCCAGGATTTCAAACCGGCATCAGATTGTCCATTTAGTTTGAATCTGACAATCGGCGGATTGGAGGAACGGTCAATTTTTTCGATGAAAATTGGTTCCAAAATTCTGAAATCGTCACTATAAATTTCTACTCTGCGGTTTTCTGCGGTTTTATCTGCTTCTGTCTTGGGTGTAGATGCTTTGTCGGGTAGATTTTTAGCCTCAACTTTGAATCGTTCGGGGTTTATATTCCACACATTTACAAGATAATCTCTGACTGTTTCAGCACGCTTTCGAGAAAGTTCAAGTTTTTTGCTTTCTGAACCATAATCAGAATTGCAACCGATTAATACCACATTTGCAGCCGGATACATATTCAATCTTTCGCCAACAATATTAAGTATATTATGATAAATTTGAAGTGTAGAATCTCTGAAAAGGTCTGTCAAATCGAATTGTCTGGCGGCATCTTTGCTGATTGATTTGTAGCGAGCAGGCAAAGTATGTGAATTATCCTCAAAGAAAACATAGTTGAGCAGCGGGTCGAGCCTGTTTGAAATAAATTCCTCAATTCTGAAAATCGGATTGGGAATTTCATTTCCGGCATTATCAACGCCAACGGCTTCAATCGAACCATCTAATGCATATGATTTGGGTATCATGAGCGTATCAACTCGTGATGTGATTTCTGTATGGATGATTTCAACATCCGTTTCACCTGTGTGATTTTCAAGATTTTCGATACCACGTTTGTAAGTTACGGCAGTAATCATATCGGATTCGATCCTGACAGAATCAATTTTAAATTCTTTTTTGAAGATTTCCGTTTTGACGGGTTTCGGGAGTGGCACGTATTTTATCGCCACTGATAATCTCAGGCTATTAACTGTCCAATCAGTTTCCTTGACCATATTGGATAGCCCGAAATAATAAAATAGCTCGGGAACTATTCGCATGGTGTTGTCCGAATTTAATGGCATTTCGTAACTTATCCCCGGAAACAAAGCCAACTGAAAAGTATTTGCATCAGGCAAATCACCTTCAAATTCGTTGCGAGTTCGCTTTCTGGTGTCGTTACCGGCTTCATCCATAAATGTACCCACACCTTCAGGCTGAACAATTGTTTCAACTTGCTTGAAAGTATAAGTGAGATTTTGCCCCGCTCTCATACCTAAGCTGATATTGAATCTTGGTGAGAGGGAATAAATGAGTGCCGGCTCGAGACCAACGTTCATGAAACCACTTTCTACGGTGTGCTCAAACACACCGTCTAAGGGACCGGTTGGGGTTATGACAGTAGTTCCCTCCTCTGCTGACAGAGTACCGCTCAGGGTATGCAGTCCCAATCTCACACCCAAGCTGAATTTTTTGCCGAGTCGATGTTCGTAAAGCACACCAAAGTTGTATCCAAGCCCTGAGCCTGATTCAAACCGTGGGCAACAATTGGGGATGCCGGGTAAATTGGTGAATTGGGCTGAATGAAAATTTAGGTTGATTCCACCATATACTCCGTACTTGGATGTCGCGGTATCGTTTGCAGAGAAGGCACTTATGCTTAACAATTGAAATGCAATCATTATCTGCGAGAATTTCATAAAGGTCATTTTTTTCTCAAATTAGTTGTTGCTATTTACAAAAATAAAAATATACTTGAAATAGCAATGATAAATGCTGATTTTAAGGGCTTTTTTGGCTTGTTTTATTCGTTTTTATATCAAAATATGCAGAAATCGCAAAAAGACACAGAAATTTGCCTGATTCGAGGTGAAAGATGTTAAAATGTCTTAGCCTTATTGTGATTTCGAATGAATGAAAGAATCAAAATTTAATACAATTTGGTTGATTGAGCCGGATTCAGGATTTAATTTTAGAATTTTTATACTTCAGGCAAATATTTTGTTCGATTTTAAGAAAAAAGAGCAGATTTATTTTGCAGATTAACACAAAATACTTAATTTAACTTTCATCTGATTTGAAATTATCAGAAAGTATTTGATCATAAATTTAAGGAGTAGTTATGACAAGTTATATTTACAAAATTTTTGTGTTCTTATTTTTCCCCGTAATTGTTGTTTCGCAGGGCAATGTCTTGATTGAATCAATGCCTTCACTAATGCCAAATCATGACATTGAATCAGCAATTAACGAGAGTTCGCCCTACTTAGGCTATGATAAAGATATATCGCCTTTGTTGATGGGCAAATATAAAGAATTGGATATTGCTTTCAATTTATTTTCGAACACATTTTTTCCGGGAATCAATCCATTCGTTTACGAGCCAAAATCCGGCACTCTTATACTTGCTCAATCATATCGTGCAAGATTGCCTGAAGGCTCGGATACAGCCGATTACACGGGGTTTTTATATCTCTACACTTCGCAAGATGGAGGTGAGAATTGGCAGAAACACGAAATTTATCGTAAGTGGGGAGAAATTCCTACTAACCCTTCGGTTGCTGTTTTAAACCCCAATAATTCAACAGACCCTGCTGATTTTCAATACGTTATCAATAACCGATATTTTACTACTAATTGGGTAAACGGAGTACCGGTGCTTGTATTATACGGTTGTAAATTCCTAATTTTTGAGGGAAATAATTGGAATTATCTCGAATACGATGAAATTGGACCTTTATCCGACAATCCGGGTGTTCAGCAGAGATGGACAATGACCAATAACGTCCCATCTGATAGCAAAAACGGAAATTGGGTTTACACAACGGGTTTATTATCGCCGTCTAATGATTTCACCCAATACGGCTCTTATGGAGTTGGATATATTAATATAGATGAATCTGATGTAGGCTCGTCAATTCCGGAACAATTTAGACATGGTAATTTTAGACCCGGAACAACAAGCAATGTATCATACCAAGGTCAAATTGAAATTGACGTGGACCCTATAGGAAATGTATATACTGCTGTTAATAATTATTTTCAACCATACGAAGAGGATGGAAGAGACCGAGTTGTAGGAGTAGCAAAATCAATTGACAATGGTAAAACTTACGGAGCGTTCGACAAAATGTCTAAGTCATTAATAGAAGAATTTGTTACTTCAACAGGTGGTAGCACAAGTATCGGGGTACCAATGCCGGGTAATTATCCTTATAGTTCTAATGGTTTTAAAGTAGTTGCTGAAGATGAATACAGCTTTATATATAGAATAATTAGCTGGGCTTCAACAGAATCGAGCACCGCATATATAGTTGAAGCCTTCAGAAAAGACGGACAATGGGGATTGAGAGAAGTTTCGACCTTTAAGGGGGGAATTCCTTATGTAATTCAAGATACAAGTGCGTCAATAGAACAAGACGTTATCATGGAAAGTTCAAGACAACACGAAGTGCAATTATCCATGACTGCCGACGGACAATATTTAGTAGCAAAGTGGATTGACTTTCGTGATGAGTTCGTCCGATTAGACCCGCCCGTTACAATTATCGGCTCAGGAATTGCTGATTCTTTGTTATCTACAGATATTTTTATTTCCTACAGACCCGTAAACGGTACGCAATGGTCTACACCACAGAATTTAACTGACGATGTTTGGTTTAATAAATGTACCTGGATTCCGACAATTATTCCGAGTTTGAATAATATTCCGATAATAGAAAATATAACCGTAAAATTCACAAATCCATCTGACCCTAGATTCGAATATCCTTACTTTGTTCAAAATTATGTAGTCGGCACTTCAATTCGCAATCATATTCTTGTTGCTTCGTTTGACGCTATGAATCCCGAGAAAATCGGCAATCCGGAGCTTCAAATACCTGAAGGAGTTTTTGGTACTGTTAGTGTAAACGAAGAAAATTATAGCTTTAGAATATTGAGTGTATCTCCTAATCCGATTGATGATGAAGGATATATTAATTACCAATTAGACCATTCGGGATTAGTTACGATGGATATTTATAACTCATTGGGTCAAAAAGTCTTAAATGTCCGGAATCAATTCACTGAAAAAGGTTTATGGCAGGCTAATTTTTCAGCTGCGAATTTACCAACAGGCACTTATTATTGCACTTTAAATTTCAATGGTTACACTTTAACTAAAGCTTTGAAAGTAGTAAGATAAATCGTTTCGTCATTTGTTGCAACTGACGAGACAAAATAATTTTAATTAAGCAAGGGATATATATTCCTTGCTTTTTTTTATTTATTTCTATCTGAACTATGATTTATATGATTAAGATTATTATGTTGTCTGAACTATGATTTTTATGATTTTTGTTATTAACGTGATTATGTTATCTGAACTATGATTTTTGTGATTAACGTGATTAACGTGATTAAAGAAATATAAATATTCAAACCCTCCATGTACAACATTGTGGACAGAGCGCTGTTCTATCCCTACAAAGTATAATCTTAATATCGTTCCGTCATTTCCCGTTTCGTCAGTTTAAAAAAAGACGAGACTCAAATAATACAAAGGATACAAAATCGTTTCTATTTTAATAAATAATTCGTTTTTTGTTGTTCGTTTGTTAAAATTTTATTTTAACTAAATTCGTATGGGATTATGTTTTTAAGTTTTGATTTTTTGAAGTAAATTGATTTAAAAAAGTGTCGGAAAAGATATGATGATAGATATAAAGTCTTTGTTGAAGAAAGAAATAAGGAAATTTGAAGTCGGAGATAAATTCATTTCCGGATTTAAAGAACTTACAGGGAAATTAGAGGTTCCCAGTATTCATTTTCCGGAACTTATAGGTATAGAAATCAGTTCCATATGCAATCTTTCGTGCGTTCATTGTCCACCGCAAACTGAAAGTAGCAGCCCAAAACATAGCATGATGGATTATGACTTATTTCTTAAAATTATAGATGAAATTGATTCGGTCGGAAAAAGAAGAATTGCTTTGCATAAAGACGGTGAACCGCTGATATATCCTAAAATTATTAACG
The DNA here is from genome assembly GCA_002839825.1 of Ignavibacteriae bacterium HGW-Ignavibacteriae-1. Taxonomy (GTDB): domain Bacteria; phylum Bacteroidota; class Ignavibacteria; order Kapaibacteriales; family UBA2268; genus PGYU01. Next base: position 19,961 of record PGYU01000022.1, read on the forward strand.
TGCTGGAAAGATTAAAATTAAATCATGAACATGAAGTATATTTAACTTCGAATGCCCACAAACTCAATAAAAGCATTTCGGAATCTATTCTAAAAAACAGAGTAGATATAATCAATTTCAGCTTAGGTGCAGCTACGGAGCCTTTTTATAAGAAAGTCAGGGGTGGCAACTTTGGATATGTTATTAAAAATATTATAGCTTTTCTGGAAATGTCAGAAAATTATAAAACAAAACCATTAATTAAAATACAAATAATTAATTTACCGGAATTTCCCGAAATGGCGGAGGAACTAAAATTATTTAAAGAATTTTGGTCGGCTTATCCGGTAAAAATTGAAGAATGGGATAAACTGACTTGGGGTTTGTATGACAACTCTGATTCCGTATCCTATCGCTATCCATGCTATTCTCTATGGAATTCGATGGATATAAATTCGGACGGAACAGTTTCAACATGTTGTATGGATTGGAAGCACGAATTAATTATAGGCAATATTAATACAGTATCATTGCGCGAAGTTTGGCATTCCGAATCATTGAATAATTTAAGAATAGCTCATAAAAAAGACAACGGCATTTCAATTGAGCAATGTGCAGGTTGTAACTATTGGCATTGGCAACCACGTTTGAGTAATTATCCTTTATCAAAGATGGTTAATTCAAAATCATAACTTTTCTGAACTGATTTATATGATTAAGCTGTCTGAACTATGATTTATATGATTAATGTGATTAACGTGATTTTGATAGATTGAATTGTCATTCTGAACGAAGTGAGGAATCCATGTATTTAAAACAAAACTTGATTCTTCGCCTGCGCCTCAGAATGACGATGTAAAAAATAAAGATGTGCCACACTTGCGAAATATGGCACATCTAAAAAATAATAAATATTTATTTAATTTAATATCTCCAACATAGCTGATTTCCTGAAGATGCATAAGCATTGTCAATCTCCGTTACTGTCAAGGCTACCAAATCAATAATATAAATTGTACCATAACTTGTTACTGCAACATTTTTGCTGTCAGGTGACCATGTAGGCATTGCGAAATTATTTATAGTTGTGTTGATTTGTGTAGCGTTCGAACCATCCGAGTTCATTGTCCATAATTTTCCATTACATATAAATGCAACTTTTGTACCATCGGGACTAACACTTGGTGAATATACATTATTCAAATCCGGATCAATTCTTTCCATAGTAGTGAAATCGGCTGATACTCGGTATATTCCATTGTTCATTGAAGTCCATCCGGCAACGTAAATTGAGCCATCAGGAGCCCAACTGGGTGCTACACAAGGAAAGCTATCATCGTAATCGCCAATTGTCAGAAGTAGTTCACCATCATTAGCATCTATAATATAGGTAATCGGATTTAAAACAGCGTCACCTTCGTAAGCAATATATTGCTGATTGTATGATATTCTGGGTTTATCAAAGTACTTTTTATGTACTGGTCCCTTGTAACCTTCACTTTCAATAATTGAAACTCTGTTTGCGCCCGTTAGATCAGTAACAATAATTCTAGTATTGGGATATGCTTCTACTGCAACAATTCTACCGTCTGCTGCAACATCAGGCATATCAGCGTTTGAAAACAATTCTTCATCTTTTTCATCGTTAAGGCGTATCCTATATACTGACCCGCCATTAGAATAGTAAATATAGCCCTTCAATCCGGATTGATTAACAGGGTTGTCCGTATCAGGACATCCGGTTAACATAACTACCATAGTTATGATTATCGCAAAAGTAAAAATATTTCTCACACACAACCTCATAAAATAAATTAATAAAACCTACAATTTAGTCAATGCAAACTTTTACTTATACGTTACCATAACATATAGTTTAAGTTATGCAAATATAATATATTTATTGAAATCAAAGGTAAATTTTTTTGTAATGGAGAATGAAATATTTCAAAATAGCTAAGAGGGAAAATTCAAATGTGTCAAACCTGCTAGACTTGTTTGAACTATGATTTAAATGATTTTTGTGATTAAGGTGATTAAAATAAATAAGTTGTCTGAACTATGATTTATATGATTTATGTGATTTATGAGAAGCTAAATGAATAGATCTTTAACTCTATCGGGGTAAAACATTGGAGGCAAAATGCTGTTGCGGTCACTACAATATTTTAGATGTGCCACACCTACGGAGTGTGGCACATCTAAAATATTGACATTCTAAAGGCGAGAGAAAAGGATTCTATTTCCCGCTTTTCACAAATTTTTGAAATTCCGTTGTTCCGTCATCGTATTTCATATTTATAAAGTAAATTCCTGCGGGATATTCCGTCAAAGGTAGGCTTAAATTCAGCTTTCCGGCTTGTATCGTGCCACTATAAACAGTTTGCCCGAGAGTGTTTGTTATGACAATTTCAGCCCGTCCGACACCATTTCTTTCGATAGTGAGTAGTTCAGTAACCGGATTAGGATAGATTTTCAAATTACTATTTGAGCTATATTCATCATCCACACTCGTAGAAACTAAGTCCGATATTTTTGCTCTGAAAATGCCGCCACTCAAAGTTCCTGCAAAAATATAATCTCCATTAACAGCTAATGACCAGACGTCTGAATTTGACATGCCAAAATTATTCTGCTTCCAATTATCTCCTATGTCTGTGGATTGAAAGAACCCACCATTTGTTCCAACAAAAACATTGTTACCAGTTGCGGCTAAAGTCCAGATGTTATAGTTTGTCAAACCATTTATTTTCTGAGTCCATAAACTTCCTTCGTTTGATGAGTGATAAACTCCGGTACCCAACAAAGTCCCTGCATACATATTATTCCCACTAATTGTAATATTATGCATATATATACTCACACCATTGTTCTTTGAAGTCCAGTTATCACCATTATCTTTTGATAAATAGACACCGCCATTCCACAATCCGGCAAAAATGTTGTTATCATTATTGGCTATAGTTACGACATTCTTGTTTGGCAAACCTTTATTTTTTTGCGTCCAAGAATATCCATAGTCTGATGAGTGGCAAAAGCCTGCACCTGCAGCACCTGCAAAAATATTATTTTCATGTATAATAATTGAAAAGACATGTAGTTTTGACACAATCTCGTTTTTAATCTGTAACCAAGTATTTCCAAGGTCAGTGGAATGAAATATACCACTACCCTCAGTTCCAACAAAAATGTTGTTCCCATCTACAGCAATCGAATAAACGCTTAAATTTGTTAATCCATTATTTTTTTTTGTCCAACTATTCCCATTGTTATTGGATAATAACACACCGCCGCCCTCAGTACCAGCATAAATATTATTTCCGTTGACTGATAAATTCCAGATTCGTAAATTTGTAAACCCAGAATTATTCTCCGCCCAAGTTTTTCCAAAGTCTGTGGAGTAAAAATTTCCCGCGTGATAAGTTCCGACAAGAATGTTCTTTCCATTACGTGTTATAGTATAGACATATAAATCAGTTAAACCGTAATTTCTCTGGGTCCAAGTATCGCCAAAATCAGTTGAGTAGAAAATTCCTCCGCCCCAAGTTCCGGCATAAATGTTACTATCAATTATCGCCAAAGCAAAAACATTTAAATTTGTCAATCCATTCTTTTTACGTGTCCAGTTATGACCGTTATCTGTAGATAAATAAACTCCACCACCTTCAATGCCAGCAAAAATATTTTCACCACTGATGATAATAGAATTGACAGTTAATCTCGGTAAACCTCTATTTATACTTGCCCAATAATTTCCATTGTCCGTTGATAAATACACACCACCACTATCAGTTCCGATAAAAATATTGTTTCCGCTATTTACAATAGTTCTAATAGCCCCTTTGTCCAAACCACTACTTTTTCTTGTCCATGAATCCCCATTGTCAGTAGATAAAAAAACGCCATTCCAATAACTTCCGGCAAAAATTTTATTGTCAATATTAGCTATTGATATTATATCACTATCAGGCAATCCATTATTTTTCAAGGTCCAATTATCACCATTGTCTGTTGATAGATATGTACCACCATTGAAAGTTCCTGCAAATAAGTTATTTCCACTGATATTAACAGTCATGACAATTAAACCTTTTAATCCATTATTTTTCGGTTCCCAACTTTCACCATTGTCTATTGATAGAAATACTCCATCCCGAGTTCCGGCAAAAATGTTGTTTCCACTTATGGCATAACTGGTTACCCATCCACCGTAAACACCATTATTCACTGCCTCCCATTGCGAGAAAAGGGTGTTTGCTGCAAAAAGCATAAAAACTGCTGACAAAAATAACTTTTTCATATCGTGCTTCCTTTTTTCAAGTATAACATCAAAATACTCATTTAAAAGCCTTATATACCAATATCCACATTGCAAACATAAATAAAAGAAATATAAAAACCAAGCAAGAATTGAAATATAGTAAAAGCCGAACTTAAACGCAAAAAACCCTGACATAATCAGGGTCTTGTTGTGGAGATGGCGGGAGTCGAACCCGCGTCCGAAGAGTTTCAATCTGAGCCTCTACATGTTTATTCCGCTTTCTAATTTTCTTTCTTCGGGTGACCAACGGACGGGTCTCCGAAAACCTATCATTCTGTTATTTCGCATGGGTACCGAATGAGAGCACACACACTATCCTGTTTGTTTGCGTCACCCTCGTAAGAACTAACAGGCAAGTCCTTAAAAGAATGTGGCTACGTTTTAATTAAGCAGCCAGAGCATAGTTATTGTCAGCATTTATAGCTGTGTCAGTTGAATTTACGTGCGCCACCGACTAAGCACGACATGCCACATCAAACGTCCATCACCCCGTCGAATCCGTTACATCCCCGGGTTATTAATAGCGACGAATTAGACTGCGTTTGTTGTATTGTGCTCTTATATTGTTAATTTTTTATTTATTGCTACGATTTTTCTTGCTTGTTACAAAATTTAGTGTTATTTTTGAATCAGATTATTTTATCTGTTTTGAGAATTATATGAAAAGATTATATAGAATATCGAAGTTTTTACATAAATACTCCAGCTTGACGCTGATTGTATTCCTAATTTGGATGAGCATTTCGGGGATTTTGATGAATCATCCGGAGCTTATAAGCGGACTATCTATTCCTTATAAGTATCTGCCGGATAATTATAGTGCCCACAATTGGGCAAGAAGCACTCTGAACAATGTTCAATTCTCTAATGACGAGCCAAAGCTCGCTTACATCGGAGGTTTTGAGGGCGTGTGGAAAACTACTGATGCAGGAGTGAATTTTTCGAGCTTAAATGTAGAAGGTTTGCCCGATTCGAGATATTACAGACGCGTCAAATCTATGATGCTCACTGACATTGATGGCAAGGAGTTGCTTCTGGCGGGGACATACGGTGGATTGTACTTTTACGATAAGAACATCAATAAATGGACAAATATTGAACTTGGCGGAAAAAATCCCAGAATTGCGAAAGTGCTTAGTTATAAGGACAGCATAGCGGTTTTTAGCGAATCGAATGCCTTTATCAGCCATGCTTCGTTGCCTTTGAATTTTCAGCAGAGCGATTTGAGAAGGTTTGATGATAATAATAAACTGACGATGGTCGAATTCATGTTCAGCCTTCATACGGGCGAACTTTGGGGCTTACCGGGTAAGCTGCTGTTCGATGTTGCAGGATTGATATTATTATTCCTCGCCATAAGCGGATTTTTCTTGTGGATTACTCCCAAAAAGAGCGTTTTTAAGCTCAAATTACTTGAAAAATATCGTAAATCGCGATGGACTCTGTATAAGTTTTTTACTAAATATCATCTGAAACTTGGGATATATTCTGCTGTAATTCTCTTCATTTTCGGTTTGACAGGCTTTTTTATGCGTCCTCCGATGATTGCGGTGATTTTTGGTAGTGATATTGATAAATCTTGGATACTCGGGATGGATAAATCGAATCCATGGAATCATAGAATTCGCAATGCTATGTACGACGAAAAGCGTGATAAATTCATTATAGACACGAAAGACGGCTATTGGGTTTCTGAGAGTGGCTTAAGGGGATTTTACACAAAGCAAGCTCCTCCGGCACCAATATTTGCGATGGGTGCTACGGTTTTGGAAACTGATTATGCCGGAAATCATTTGCTGGGGTCATTTGCAGGGCTTTTTAAAGTCAATTATGAAGGGGATATTGTGGATGTTGCCACCGGAAAACCACCTTATAACGTTGCGGCACTCCGTCCGGGCACAAATCTGGTGACGGGCTATTTTGCAACTCCTGATGGCGAAGAATATATTGCAACACATTTTGCGGGATTGATGCCTGCTAATAAAAAGGCGGCTGACAGCGATAAATTCATAATGCCTGAACATATATTAAATACGGCAGAACTACCTTTTTGGAATTTTTTGTTTGAATTGCATAATGGCAGAATTTTCCAAGCAATACTTGGTCCATATCATATGCTTTTGATACCGTTAGCATCATTAATATTTATGATATTAATAATTACGGGTGTTTTTGATTGGTTTTATCGTCGCTAAATAAGAATTAATTTCGATTATAAATCACAAAATAGTCGTCTTGATATATCATATGAAAATCATTTTGCAAAATATTCTTAATTTCAGCATTCTCGTTAATTTTCTCGAGAGTCGGTTCGATATATCCACTTACAATCGGGTGCGAATCATCGGTTTGAACGATTAAAATATCAGAATTTTTAATTTCTACAATATATTCTTCAAGCCATAATTTGCTGACACCAGACATCGGAAATAACGGCAAAGGAAATTTTGAAATATGTTTGTTATCTAAATAATAGTTTAATGTCTGACATCCAACACTCATAACCATGATTTTGTCATTCTCATTGTAATATTCAGTATTCTTGACAAATTTGACGACATCGTCCATTTCCTTAAGTATTACTGAATGAGTTTCCGGTTTATTATAATGTTCGAGATATTTATCCTTATTCAAATAGTAATGCGGAATTGGAGTCAATACGGTCATATAACGCGGAAGAGGCGAAAAAAAGATGACAAAAGGAATTATAATGAGTATTACTATGATTTTGGGGATAGTGATATTATTAAATTTATATTTTAATATTTTTATTAATTCATTTGTTCCGATAGCAAAAATAAATGATAAAGGGATGAATATTCTGGTGAAGTGATAAGGAGCAAATTTTTTCTCAACAAAAACAGTTAATAATAGGAATAGAGCTATTGATAATAAAAGAAAGATTATCTGTTTTTGATCTTTATAGTTATTACTTTTGCTGAATATATTGAATAGACCTATAATGATAACTGATACAAACAGCATAGATAAATGATTCCCGAAAAAATAAGTTACTTTCTCGTGTGCAAACTTGAATAATGCAAAATTTACTTCAGGTAGCTGTGCATATAAATAAGTAAAATTCTGAACTTCCCAAAATCCTGTCCTGACTTCCGAATCCAATAATAAAACAAAAGTCAGCCCGAATCCGATAACAACACCTAAAATAATGATTAATTGCTCACGAATAAACACTTTTGCTTGCTTTTTGGCAAATAAATCTGCAAGAAACATTGCAGGATAAATTGCAATAAACGTATATTTCAATCCTCCCGATAGTCCAATAAATAGACCTTGGAGGAAAAGATTAAGATTGCTTTGATTTCTAATTCTTAAATATATAATTGGTAATATGAAAAGTGGCAAAAATGATTCAGTTTGAAACGTACTTGTATGGGTAAGAGCACCATAAGATAAGGCATAAAAAAACGTACCGTAAAAAGCTAAATTAGCCGAATCAAACACTTTTCGCATTAAATAATATAAAGAAATAATTATTCCGGATTGGATTAAAAACTCTGCAAAACGGACGTTAATTTCGGAATTGCCAAAAATCGAATAAATAACGGAAAATATCATAAATAGGAAGGGTGGCTTCAAGTCCACAAAATCTTTAAATATTTTGCCACCTTCGGCAATTACTTGACCACCGGTTACATAAATCCACAAATCACCCGAATATGGAAAATAAATTACAGGTATGATAATTATTATACATATAGCAATATGCCAAATTGATTTCATTTTCAAATTTGACTTTCTCTAACTTTATCATATTCGATTTGCATAAGTGCAATTTCTTCGTCAGTTATCGTTTTGTTCCGTCTTGCCATTACAATTTTGGCTGTTTCGATGGCGCTATCGAATTTGTAAACCGGCGATGTTGATTTGCCGCCCCAAGAATATGATTTGATATAATTTGGCAAAAACCATTCTTTTACCAATATCCCGCAAATACCTGCTGTAGTGCCTGTAGTGAACATGGAATTAATGCCGCTTTTGGTATGGTCGCCACACATCAGACCCACGAAAATTTTGCCTGTATCAATTGATTTATGTGGCAATTCCATCCTAATTTCGGAATACGTATTTTTCAAATCGGATGTGTTTGTATCAGCGCCCAGATTAACCCATTCGCAGATATAGGAATGACCGAGATATCCATCATGTTGTTTGTTGGAATAGCTTTGAATTATACTATTTTCAATTTCGCCTCCAACTTTGCAATGTGGACCGAAAATATTATTGCCGTATATTTTTGCACCGATTTTAATTACAGTATTATCGCCTATTGATGTCGGTCCGATAATTGTAGAATTAGGCATGATTCGCACTCCGTCACCAAGAATGATGGGACCTTCTGTGGCATCGAGCAGAACATTTGGCGAAATGCTAATATTTTTTCCTACAAGTACATTATCGGGGTTATGAGCATGAATGCCATGGAATTGGGGCAAATATAATCTGTGGTAGTTTTTTGTGACGATTTTTGCGTCTTTAGCAATATTCTCCCCTACCGTATCGAGCGTATCCCACAGATAATTGTATTGAATAATACCCGGAAATTCAATTTCATCAAATACTTTGAAAATATCGTCATCAAGATTTATATTTTGAGAATTTAACGAAGATTTAAAATCATAATTTTCCGGTATAAAACATCCAAATCTTTTGCCGTTAGAAGTCAAAATAATCGGTTTATCGCCAATAGAATCCAATTTTGATTCTAAAAGCTCGGGGAAATCATAATTGATATATGCTGAACCATCAATCAGCAGTGCATTACCATCAGTAAAATTATTTTCTAAGCCTTCCCGAGCAGTAAAAGAGGCAATATGCAAAGCTCTGCCTATAAATCCTATGTTGACCTTTGGGAATAAGTGTTGAACTCTGTCGTAATTCCTGAAAACTCCAGTCCGTAATTCCCAACTGCAATGCATTATTGAAAATGGATACAAATCAACTGTATTATTATTTTCGAACAATATGATGTTATTTATATCCATGCGGTGATTAATCCTCTGCCTTTTTGTTGCGATTGGTCTTGTTGTTAGATTGCAAAGCCGCTTTGATAAAGCTGATAAAAAGCGGATGTCCGGTAACGGCGCGAGATTTCAGTTCGGGATGAAACTGAACTCCGACAAACCAAAGATGGTTTTTCAATTCAACAATCTCGACTAAATGTCCATCCGGCGAATGACCGCTCATAATCATACCATTTGCAACCAAATCGTCTTTAAAACTATTATTTAACTCATATCTATGTCTGTGACGTTCAGAAATATCATAACTTTTATAGGCTTGGAATGCTTTAGTTCCGGCTTCGATAGTGCAAGGGTATGCACCCAAACGCATTGTTCCGCCCTTGTTTGTGATTTTTTTCTGTTCTTCCATCATATCAATTACATTATGCTCGGTTTTTTCGAATTCACCGGAATTTGCATCAGCCATACCACAAACATTGCGAGCAAATTCGATTACTGCACATTGCATACCCAAGCAAATACCGAAAAATGGGATATTGTGTTCCCGCACATATTTAATAGCAGTAATTTTTCCTTCGATGCCTCGGTGCCCAAATCCGGGACCAACCAATATTCCGTTCACGTTACCTAAGAGTTCTTCAACTGTTTCTTCGGTTATACTTTCGGCGTTTACTAATTCAACGTTTACACGCGTGTTATTTATTGAACCTGCATGGATGAATGCTTCGAGAATGCTCTTATATGAATCTCTATATTTGGTATATTTGCCTACTAATGCAATAGTCACTTCGTGTTTGGGACTTTTGATACGATTTACGAACTTGGTCCAAGTTTCAAATTCCAATTTGCTTTCCGGAAGATTTAGCTTTTTGAGGACGATTTCTTCCAAGCCTCTTTTGGCAAACATAATCGGAACTTCGTAAATTGTATTATCAACATCAACAACTTCGACTACTGAGTTTTCCTCGACACTGCAAAAGAGAGCGATTTTCTGGCGTACATCCTTAGAAAGCTTGAACTCGGAGCGGCATAGTAAAATATCGGGTCTTATACCGAATTCCATGAGCGTTTTGACAGAGTGCTGCGTCGGTTTAGTCTTAACTTCTCCCGCAGACTTTACGTATGGTACATATGTCAGATGCAAACTAATCGTTCTACTCGAACCTAATTCGAGATTGATTTGTCTTTGGGCTTCCAAAAATGGCAATGATTCAATATCGCCAACAGTACCGCCAATTTCGATAAGCACAAAATCGTATTCGCCTTCGAAACTGAAAATGCGTTTTTTAATTTCATCGGTAATATGCGGAATAACTTGCACCGTTTTGCCGAGATATTGCCCTTTGCGCTCTTTGGTGATAACTTCGAAATAAACCTGACCTGTAGTATGGTTGTTTTTCTTGTTCAAGGAATAGCCCAAGAATCTTTCGTAGTGCCCTAAATCCAAGTCAGTTTCGGCTCCGTCGTCAGTAACGAATACTTCGCCGTGTTGAAAAGGGTTCATTGTTCCCGGGTCAACATTTATATACGGGTCGAGCTTCATCATAGTTACGCTGAAACCGCGTTGTTGCAAGAGCAATCCAAGTGACGCTGATGCAATGCCTTTTCCCAACGAAGATAGCACTCCGCCCGTTATAAATACATACTTAGTCGTAAATTGTTTATTTTTTGACATTATAATATTTCAATTGTTACAAAAATCTGTTACAAATTAACAAAATTACTAAGGAATATGAGTAAAAAAAAAGACAGTTTTGAAAAATTTCTTATATTTAAATTTGAAACATTCTCTAAATTTAAACTTTATACAATGAAAAAGTTACTTATTATCATTTTGACTCTTGTTGTGATATCATGCTCAGAAAAAGAAGAGCAAACAAGCGAAACAGGAAAATTAGTCTTTTGGCACTTCTGGAGCGAACCAAACCATCGAAAAGTTCTGAAGGAAATCATAAACGGATTCGAGCAAGAATACGATTGCAAGGTCGAAACTGTTGAGCTTAGTTGGTCCGACGGCAAAACTAAGTTGTTTGCGGCGTTCAATTCATCTACTGCTCCCGATGTTTTAGAACTTGGCTCCGATTGGGTTGCACAATTTTCATCTTCGGGTGTTCTCGAAAAATTGACAGATGAGGAGGCAAATTTAGCTCAATATGTAGAATTTTCGACTGCGCCCTCACTGTGGAATGATAGCGTTTATGCCTTACCTTGGATAGTTGATACACGTGTGTTGTTCGTCAACAAGGCTTTGTTGAATCAAGCAGGTATTGCTGACGCGAAAGTTGTCAACACAAAGCAGTTACTTGAAAATGCGGAGAAAGTTAATGCTATAGAAGGAGTCTATGGTTACGGGGCGACAGGTTCGGGCTCTCATATGATTTACAAAAAAGTTGTATCATTATTTTGGACTTATGGCGGAACAATTTTGGATTCGTCAGGCAAACCGATTATCAATTCTGAACAAAACATCAAAGCTCTTGACTCATACGTTCGACTATCCCAAAATGGCTTAATCGAGACACAGCGCCAGTTAGATTCACGATTCGCAGAAGGGAAACTCGGATATTGGGTTTCAGGAGGTTGGCTATTAGAAAAAATCAAGAACGAGAATCCGACGCTAAATTTTGAAGTTCAGACTGTTCCGGGCGTCAATGACAGTCTCGGAATATCTTTTGCAGGTGGAGAATACCTCGCAATCAGCAAATCAAGTCCAAATCGGGAACTTGCATTGAAATTTATCAAATATATGACTTCCGGCGAAAATGCCATAAAATTCAGCAGCAAAATTATCGAAGCCGGATTTCCGGCAGATATTAACTACTACAATGATGAATTTTACCAAAGTCAACCGAATAGATTAGTCTTCGCAAATCAGCTTAATCATGCTTTGATGACACCTGTTCACCCGAAATGGCTCGATATTGAAGCTATAATCGAGGAGGCAGCAGTCGAAGCGCTATACGGCAAGAAAACTCCTAAAGAAGCTTTAGATGATGCTCAAGCAAAGTTATTTTTGATTTTAAAATAATAATGCAATCTATACTTGCTATTTAGTTAGATTTGTCTAATTTTGTAATTAGATTTTTCTAATGATTATTGTGTGTATCAAATGAAAGAATTGAATTTACTTCAAGCTGAATTAGGTAGAAATTTTGTAATTGAAAAGATAGATCTAGACAAGGAATCTAAATTACGGCTGCATACTATGGGTATTCATGCACGTAATATTTATGTCAAAACCGGTGGCAACTCCGCGAGCCCTGTATTAATAAGTAATGTATCAAATATGTCCACCCCGATAGCATTGGGGCAAAATCTGGCATCGAACATATATATATCCTATATCCATGCCCCACACTAAAACTATAGCGATTGTTGGGCAACCAAACGCAGGAAAAAGCACCTTATTTAACGTACTTTCGGATTTGAAGACCTCCACTTCCAATTTTGCAGGTACTTCGGTTCAGATGTCAGAATCGCTCATTAATATCTATGGAGATTACTTCAAAATAGTTGATTTGCCCGGGACATATTCGCTGAACTATTCCGATAACGCCGAAAAAGTGACTTATGATTACCTCCTAAATGAAAAAGTTGACCTAATCATCAATGTGATGGATGCGTCACTATTCGTTCGGAGCTTGGAGATGACCGTCGAGATAATGGAATTAGGCATTCCGATGGTTGTGGCTCTCAATATGATGGACGAAGCAAAGTTTAGTGGTTTGGAGTTACATCAGGATATTCTGGCTAATGAACTCAAAATTCCAATTGTCCCGATTTCTGCAATTTACGGCAAAGGAGTTAGGACTCTCACTACAAAGTGCTACGAGGTACTCCGCAAAAGCGAAATTAATTTTACTCGATTTCCATATACTCAGCATATGGAGCAACACGTACAACGAATCAGTGCGGAAATACAGAAGCATAGCACAATATCTTACAAGGTTTCTGATGTATTTTTGGCAATCAAAGCCATCGAAAACCCTGAGCTTTTACCTTTGGAATTGCAATCATCGCTCAGTACAGCTTTGAAAGAGGTCGAAAGCGAAATCAAACTCGAGCACAATGTTGATACCTACGAAGCAATTTCGTACGAGCGGCATCATTTATCAATGAAAATTGCCGAAAAAGCCTCACGATTTACGCCTAAGGATAAATTCAGCTTCATAGACAGACTTGATAGATTCATCATGAATCCGAGTTATGGATTTTTGTCATTGCCAATATTTTTCGGGCTGATGTTTGTAACGATATTTTATGTAGGAAATTTCCTAACTGAACTGATTGAACCGGCTTTCGACTTCATAGGCAACTTATATTCCCCTCTGAAAGAATGGAATATGTTCGCTTGGTTTACAGTAAATGGGATTGTGCAGGGAATTACGGGTGCTATCGGGATAGTATTGCCCTATTTCCTGCCGCTTGTCTTCCTCACTGCATTTTTCGAGGACACAGGCTATTTGGCTCGTTTAGCATTTTTGATAGACAACACAATCCACCGAATCGGCTTACACGGCAAATCAGTTGCGGCATTTATTTTAGGAGTCGGTTGTACTGTACCTGCAATTTATGCAACTCGAATACTCGAATCACGACGAGACAGGATTTTGACAGGCATATTGGTGCCATTTGTGCCATGTTCGGCAAGAATAGCCGTAATATTTGCACTCACAGCCGCATTTGCAGGTCCTATTTGGGCAATAGTAATATTTTTGTATGTGATATTAGTAATCGCAGTCAATGGCAAATTGATTTCATTATTCTTAAAGAAGCCGATTGGGTTGATTTTGGAAATTCCGGTACTAAGAATGCCACAAATATCTATGACATTTCGCAAAACCTGGTACAAAATCATAGATTTTCTCAAGGAAGCATTGCCGTTTTTGATTCTTGGTAGTATATTTTTGGGATGGATAGAATATTTTGACATTGCCGTGTATGTAGATTTGCTTTTCGCACCTATACTCGAGTATGTATTGAATTTACCTGAAGAATTGGGCTCTACATTAGTGTTTGGATTTTTTAGGAAAGAACTGATTCTGGTTATGGTCAATCAAGCATTAGGAGTAGAAAGTTTGGAACTTTTGCCGTTGACGACAGCACAAGTAATGACATTCATTGCCTTTGTAACTTTCTATTTTCCGTGCTTCACAACTTTTGTAGTCATCTGGAAGGAGTTTGGAGCAAAGGTAGCAACAGGTTCGGCGGTTTTAAGTATTTTGGTTGCAATCGGTTCGGCACTTATTTTTAGATTTTTATTTTATGTAATTGAATATTTTATTTAGATATTTGTAAAAAATTTCTTACTTTAGGTAAGATTAAAAATTAGTTTCTTTCTAAGTGTAAATTTATTGTGTTAAAATTATAAAAAAATGTTATGTTAAGTCAATCAGTTCAAGACTACTTGAAAACAATCTATAAACTGCAGGAAAATACTTCGGCAGTTTCTACAACTCAGATAGCCAAAGAGTTGGATATATCCGGTGCCTCAGTTACCGGCATGTTGAAGCGTTTAGCTGCTATGAAATTAGTGGATTATAACTCATACAAGGGTGTTCGTTTGACCGAAGACGGAACAAAAGTTGCTCTTGAAATTTTACGTCACCACAGACTTTTAGAGCTTTACCTTAAAGAATCTCTCGGTTTTTCATTAGCAAAAGTTCATGATGAAGCTTGTCGTTTGGAACATTACGTTTCCGATGAATTCGTTGAACGTATTGATGATTTGTTAGGTCGCCCCGAGTACAGCCCATTAGGTAATCCAATTCCGACGAAGGAAGGCAGAATTCCCGAAAGCAGCTATTTGCCTGTGACTGATGCTGAACTCAACAAGCAATACATAATCAAGCGAATTGCCGATGACAATCATGAAATGGTTGCATATTTTGAAGAAGTCGGATTGATTCCGGGAGTTGATATTATGGTACTTTCCAAAGCACCCTTCAACGGTCCTCTCACGATTAAGTACAGCGGAAAAGAATATATCGTTGGTAACGAAGTGGGTAGAAATATCTACGTTGACGCCATATAAGATTGGGTTTCACATATAAAAAAACGCTGTCTCGAGCAATCAAGACAGCGTTTTTTTTTTTGCTTTATACAAGATTTATTTTACAGTGACATTAGTTCTTAACAAAATTTCTTCTCTGCCGCTAATCGGTACTTGGATTGTGTTAAAAGCTGTCTTTATTTTAGCCAATAAAGGTTCAGAACGATATTTGACAAGACCAACATTATCAGCATAATAATATCTGACATTGATTTTTTCGTCAATAGTACCAGTCAAACCAACTGATGCTTCTTTGAATGTGCCTACAATATGGTTTTCGATAGTAAATTCTTGAGTATTGTAAGATTGTCCCATAATTCCGGAGAGACTTACCATGCCGCCTTTTCTACCGGTGATTTTTAATGTACCTGTCAACTTACCTTTCACACCCTCAATTTCAATCTCAAAATCATTTAATGCAAGCTCAAAAATAGCCCATGAGGATTGATTTTCATCAGCAATTTTCACCCATTGTTCATCTATATAAGGTAACGGTAATTCTTCCGGGTCGGGTAAAATCACATCTATAAGTGTATATAGCTCCGTTTCAGTTTTATATTGGTAAGTGTTTCCATCATGGTCATCACCTTCATAGTTTTTGAATTCAAAGCATTCTTTACCAAGTTTGGTTGTTGTCTTTGAAATAGCTACCGAATCAGTCGTAGTCGCGGTTACTTTTCCTTCGCCATCAAGTTCTTTGGATTCATAAACCCAGTAAGAACCGGTAGTCATTGGGTAATATTCAGCGTCGGTATTGGTATTTGGAGTCTCATCATCCGAACAAGAAAAAAGTGCAAACAACGCGAAAGCTGTCAAGCTGATAGTCAATAATTTAGTCATAAGTATCTCCACTTATATGTTTTAAAATATAATTGTAAAACGGAACTCAAGAAAAAATGTTTCATTAGCATTTCATAAAAAAATTCTATGCTCGAAAATTTATTAGTTACCTATTGATTGCTAATTTCGTCTATACTATTAACAAACAAGAATTTGATATTTTGAACGTTTATTTACTTGTTAAATTATAATAATAAATATAGGTAGGAGTAATAATGAAAAGGACCTTAGTTGTCTCAGTCCTGATGGTCGGAATCGGCATCTTCATGGGTGTCTTGCTTGTGTCCAACCTTAGCTTGGGCTCTTTAAATTCGCTTTTTGCTGACGAAAATACAAAATTAGGAGCTGACAATGCCCCAATCAAAGCGGATGAATCTGCTATGGTGTTGAACAGAACTTTTGTTGCAGTTAGTGAAGCTGTACTTCCAACGGTAGTATATATTAGTGTTGACGCTGAAATTACCCGTGGAGCTGACAATTGGATAGAACGATTTTTTGGACAACAGCCCGATGGTCATCCCAATATTCAACCCGAACAACGTCGCCAACGTGGAAGCGGCTCGGGGGTCATCATATCGTCGAACGGTTACATCGTAACAAATAATCACGTAGTACAAAATGCTACAAAAGGTGGTATCAAAGTAATGACTTTCGATAAGAAAGAATATACCGCCAAAGTAGTTGGTACTGACCCTTTGACAGACTTGGCATTACTTAAAATCGAGGTAGAAGGGCTAAGTTCGGCTCACTTCGCCAATATTGATAATCTAAAAGTTGGCGAGTTAGTGCTTGCAGTCGGCAACCCAATCGGGCTGAATCATACCGTTACAAGCGGTATTGTCAGTGCAACCGGCAGAGGCGCACGTGGCAGATCGGAACCAAACAGCATCGAACACTACATTCAAACTGATGCGGCGATTAATCCCGGCAACAGTGGCGGTGGGCTTTTCGACATACACGGTTCGCTAATTGGAATCAATACTGCAATCGCAACAGAAACCGGTGCCTTCATGGGCTACGGATTCGCAATTCCTGTTGATTTGATGAAAGCCGTTGTAGATGATTTGATTGATGACGGAAAAATTAATCGCGGCTATATTGGAGTCTATATCACAAATGTAGATGAATTGATTGCCAAAGGATTTGGAATGCCCAAAGTTCAAGGAGTTTTGGTAGAAAATTTAGTAGAGGATGGCGCTGCTAGGTCTGCAGGTGTTGAAAAAGGCGATGTAATACTCGAAATCGAAGGCAGAGAAGTCAATTCACCCTCCGAATTACAAAGCCGAATAGTATTCCACAAAGCAGGCGACAAAGTAATGCTTACGATATGGAGAGATGGTAAAACTATAAAACTCCCGGTAAAACTCAAAGCGAGAGAAGATGATGAAGTAATTGCGGGCAAATCAGATATCCCCGATGAAACAGAAGATAATGAAGATAACGTTATAAAATTTGACAATCTCGGTTTTACGGTAGAACCTTTGACAAAGGACATTAAGGACGAATATGATGTAAAAAGCGGAGTTTTGGTAAGCGATGTAGCGAGATACGGTGCTGCTGCCGAACGTGGTTTGATGCCAAGCGGAGTAATTACAAATATTGACCGCAAGCCTGTCAATTCGCCCAATGAATTGAAAAAGATATTAGACAGCAAAAAGCAGGGCGACGTAATCATCCTGAACGTTAAATATCCGAATCGTAGCCAAATCGTAGCTCTCGAAGTAGGACCTTCCTAAGAGATTAGATATAGTGTGGAATATACAATCATCCGATGACTTTGAGTCATCGGATGATTTTTTTTTATGGAGGCTTTGCTATCATTTTTGTCCCGACACTTGTTACAACTTATGAGAACATGCTCTTTTATTTTAGGCTGTCTTTGTAACAAAGAAAGGGCAAAAAAAATATTTTAGGCAATTCTAAAAATATTTTGTATTTTTGATATTTAATGGTAATGTTCTTAATTTCTAAATTAATTTAAGAGATACTTTATGAAAAAATTCTTCTTCATCGTTTTGTTTCTATTATGCAATTTGATTGCATTCGCGCAGCCAACTACTATAACATACCAGGGTAAGCTGCTTGACAATAGTGACAAGCCGATCAACGAATCGGCTGTAGCATTTACTTTTGCTTTATATGATGCTGAAACAGGTGGCAACAAAATATGGCCCCCAAATAATTCTGCTGCGACGAAATCCATTGACATAGTAAATGGATTATATTCAGTAATTCTTGGAACTGGTTCAGGCAATGACGAGGTCATAGAACCGAGCATTTTAAATGGTATTACGCCATATCTGGAAGTTAGAGTAAATTCTACTACACTCCCAAGGACAAGTATTACCAGCGTACCATTTTCGATAATATCAAATAATTTAACAGCAAGTGCATGGGCTTCGCCAGGTGCAATTGGCTCGACGGCTCCAAATAGCGGCGCATTTACTACCGTTACTGTAGGAACAGGGGCAAATTCATTCACACTTCCTGTTACTCGTGGTAATAATGAGCAAGTTATCGCCTCTGATGGAACTGGAAATACTATTTGGTTGACTCCAATCAAATCTCCAACTGATGCAGTAGCCAATGACTTACTTACATTTGATGGTACAAACTGGATTGCAAGAAATATAGTTATACAACCTACCGGCTCAGGTCAAGCCATAAATAATATGCAACCATATTTAGTTGTAAATTATAGTATAGCATTACAAGGTATTTACCCATCAAGAAATGGTGCTGATAACTATATCGGCGAAATTTGTATTTATGGATTCAACTTTGAACCTCAGGGATGGGCGTTGTGTAATGGACAAATTCTTTCTATTTCTCAAAATACGGCGCTGTTTTCTTTGCTGGGAACTATGTATGGTGGAAATGGAACAACAACTTTTGCGTTACCTGATTTGAGAGGTAGAACACCTATTCACTATGGGCAAGGACCTGGTTTATCATCAAGAACAATAGGTAATGCCGGTGGTACAGAAACCGTAACGATAACAGTTGGTCAGCTTCCAGCACATAGTCATACAGTGATATACGAATAAAATGATTATCAAATTAGCAGCATTTGGCATAATTTTATTATCAAGCATTAACTCGATTTTTGCTAATGATACTTTGTACCATAATTTAGCTTATGATATGCTAAATATAGTTGCTAAGAAATCAAAGAATAACAAAATGGTAAAGGTTGCAATTGTAGATGATGGTTTTAGATTATCGCACAAAGTTTTAAAGAATTACGTTTTCAAAAATGAGAATGAAATTCCGAATAATTTTCGTGATGATGATAAAAACGGTTTTATAGATGATATTTCTGGTTGGGATGTTTCCGATAATGACAATAATGTTGGTATTATTGAAGGTCGAGAAAGCGAGTTTAAGCACGGAACTTACATTGCCAGCATTATAATAAAAGTATTCGAGCGATATTACGGCGAAGATGCACCAAAATATTTAAGAATAATTCCTGTAAAAGTTCTGTCTGACCATTCCAAGAATACTTATCTGAAAGATGGTTACAAAGGGATAGAATATGCCTCTAAGATTGGTGCTGATATTATTTGCTGTGCTTGGAGTGGTGGTGAATTTGGCGGAGATGAAAAAGCAATTGTTGATGAGGCTTTATCAAAAGGGCAAATTATTGTTAGTTCAGCCGGTAATTTTTTCACAGAAAATGTCAATTATCCTGCAAAACATGATGGTATCATAACGGTTTCGGGTGTTGATGTTAACTATCGAAAAACTCCAAAAGCTAACTACGATATGCGTGTAGATATTTGTGCTCCCGGAGATTCGATTTATGGTGCATATCCCAGTGCTGATAATGCTTTCACTTTCAGTAATGGAACGTCGCCAGCAACTGCATTCATTTCGGGATGTGTTGCTATACTAAAATCTATAGGATATACTTATAATACAGAATTTATTAAGGATGCTCTGTTTCTTACTGCCAAACCAATTGATGGGCATAATCTTACTTATGCCGGAAAATTAGGTGCCGGATTTCCAAATATGGAGAATGCTGTTGAGTACATTCTAAACCCAAGTTATAAGTACAGTTACTTTAACGAAAAGTTACCCGAAGGTAAGGTTTTATTTGGAGCAAGTAGTAAAATTCAAACTCGATTAATTAATCCTATTGGAGAATATCGTGGAATTCATATCTTGCCGATAAAAATTGATAATTCTGCAAAGCTTAAAATATACTCAAATGATTCTGTTTATTACGAAGGTAAGACCAATGAATTCAAAACCGGATTATATATCGAAAGTAATGCAATTATGATTGAATCAGGTGCAATAAAAGGTAAGAATAACTCGACTGAAATTAATTATTTTATGCAAACAATTGATTCTACGAAATTATTTTGTAACGACGTTGTTTATATAAAAAGCGACTCAGGAATTATAACTGATGGCAGTGGAGAAAATAATTATGCAAACAAATCTGTCTGTAAATGGATTATCACTGCATCGGAAAATAAGAGAATCAAACTTGATTTTACAAAAATGCATACCGAACCGAACGTAGATTTTGTATATATTTATGATGGTGATACAAGTTTAAAGGAAAACTTATTAGCTCAGTTTTCAGGAGCTAATAAACCTCCAATAATCACATCAAACACTAACCAGGTTATGATTTGGTTTTTGTCAAATGACTTTATAACAGGCAATGGCTGGGAAATGAAATTCGAAGCTGTTGAAAGTATAAATTAAATTTTTAGGCGAAATATAATGATTCAAAATAAAATTATCAAATTACTAATATCTATATTTTTATTAATATTGATGATATCAGTGATTGCAAACAGCCAAACCAAAAAAGCAGATGTTTTTCCTTCAGGTGGCGGGCAATCGGAAAATTCTCAGTACAAGAATTTCGGAACCACTGCTCAACCGGCGGCGAGCACAAGCTCAAATTCTACCTACAAAAATAAGGAAGGTTTTCTAAATGCCCAGGATTTATTCGGAGCAACGATTTTAACCCAACCGGTTTATAATATCACCAATAATTCGGCAATAAGTGGTGGCTCTATCAATTTGACTAAATATGATAGCGATGTCCTCGAAAAAGGCGTCGTTTGGTCAACTTCTGCAATGCCAACAATTGAAGTTTACACCGGATTAACCGAACAAGGAGCCGGACCAACGAGTGGCAATTCTACAACATTCGCATCAAATCTGACCGGACTTCAGTTAGGCACAAAGTATTATGTCCGTGCTTACATGGTGAATGCTGATGGCATATTCTACGGTCAGCAACGCATCTTCACCACCATCCCGACTCTTGGCGAATGGGGTTTAATAGCTCTCGGACTCCTTTTCGCAAGTTTTGGTGGCTGGTTCGTTATGCGGAAAATGGTGTAAGTTGGGACTTGGGACTTGGGGTTTGGGGTTCGGGGTTTGGGTGTTATATCCTGAAGGGATAGAATATGAATAAGCCCGTATGAAATGCGGGGAAAGAAGCATATGCAATTTTCAAACCACGAAGTGGTTAAATATGAATAACCCCGTATGAAATGCGGGGAAAGAATCATATGCAATTTTCAAACCACGAAGTGGTTAAATATGAATAAACCCGTATGAAAAGTGGTTAAATATGAATAAACCCGTATGAAATGCGGGGAAAGAGAGTAATTTTATTGTCCTAATAATTCTTTCCCACGGTTAAAACCGTGGGCTATGTTTTGGGACAGAACGCTGTTGCGGTCCCTACATATTTCACAAAACCCACGAATAAATTCATGGGCTATGTTTTCTTTTTTATCTAATCAAATTCATTTTACCGGATTGAATTATTTCGCCAATCTTGAGAGTGTAAATATATATTCCCGTCGGCACTGCTATGTCGTTCGCATCCAAGCCGTTCCAAATCATAGAATATGAATTTGCGGGAACATTTTGGTCGAATAAAGTGATAACCCTATTACCCTGAATATCGTAAATGCTCAAATTAGCTTTTTGACCATCCAAATTCCAAGGGATTACAAAATTGATGACAGTTGTATGATTGAATGGATTAGGATGATTTTTCATCCGAATGTTATTTGTTGCCAAAGGTAAATCTTCGGTGCTATTGCTGATATATGTGAATAATGACATTATATCGCCATCGGGCTTATTTCCCTCTTTATCTGCAAGATACAAATTTGTAGAAGCCGGGCGATATGCCGGGGCGCCATCCATTTCCCGCCATTCTTCATTTGTAAGTCGTTTGAAATCATTAGAAATAAACTCGTAATAGCTCGAAACAGGACCTATATATGAGCGCATTCCACCTTCTGGCGTGGGTGCAGTTATCACAGCCATATTAATTTTACCTGTACCGGCATGCAATACCCAGCCTACTTTATTGCCAAATTCATCTGTGGGAATTGTGTGTACGTCTGCCACGACAGCTTTGTCGGAGTCAAATCCATCATCTTCTAAATAATCATACTTGAATTCATTTGCAGTAAAATTTGGATATAGCCCCATATACCACCCGAGATCAGCTCCTCCGCAACTCATATCTTTCTTTATAGTGGAACATAAAAAATCAATATCACTTTCAGAATATTCTTCTCCGGCAAGTATTTTTTCTGAAATGGACTTAAGGTTATCGCAGGCATACTCCCAATAATGATATGTATTTTGGATGGTATAGGGAAGAAAATCGTTAATTCTCTTTACTAAATTCTTCATTTCTTCATATAATTCAGGGACGGGCTCTACATAGCCATGAGGATATGAACAAAGATCACCATTTGTATATGGTTGTTTGCCATATAATAGGAAGTCATGTCGGAGTTCCGCCCATGAAGCAAGTTGTGTGTTCATTGTCTTTTGCCACCAAGCAGCAGTCTGCATAAAAGGAGGTAAATTTTCACGATTCAAAGGCGGATTCAATGAACGAATTGAATTTATCCAACTACCATAAACATTTTCATCCCAAAAGCTATCATCATATGAATCAATCAGATACCGAAGTGCAGCTAAATTTGAGGAATAAGGATATTTTTTTAATTCTTTCTGCATTAATTGTATAGCGGCATCATTTCCAAGTGAAAAAAGAATATCTAAAGTCTGAGGTACCATTCTTCCAACTTTTCCGCCTTTATATAGAATTTTGTCATATGTAACATTCGCAGTTATAAATCCGTCAATAATTGGTCTTTGCCCCATTAGTAAAAATGCCGCAGGTGGCACTACTTGGTTCGGGTCGAAAGGGTCAGAAAATAGTATCTGCGAACTATATAGCTGATTTGCAGAATTTAACTCAAGAATTTTATTTCGGAAAATTTCTAATTTATTAGTATCGGCAAGCTCAAGAGCAGTAATTTGGAGCTCATCCATAGCATTAATAATTTCCCATAAATTAATGTTATCTTGCCTACCTACAAGAATTACCAGCATACTGTCTATCCACGCAAAATCCTTATCAGCACCTGATCTATGTACTGTTTCTGCAATCAAACCTGTCAAAAGCGTCATTTGGTCTAAGTCACCTTTTGTGAAATAATTAACAGGGTCAAATTTGGGTGCCGAGATTAAAATTTCCGTTCTACCAAGCCACATCATAGCTTGAAAGTATCTTTGTAAATTAACACTTCTGGTATAATGCCCACGAATTTGAAACTGACTGAAATCTAATTTGCGAGGACTATCGCAAAAAAGAGGATATTCTACAGGCGATAAATCTTTAACCATTTGCTTTATTTCTTCAACTTTAGCTTGATTATCAGGGAATGTACATTCAAATTGAGTGGTAAGCAACATTTCTGTTACCGAGAAATATAAATCCATATCTAACAAGGCTTTGTAGTAATTGTCCGGCAAATCGCTTGTGTCAATGCCTTTCATGTATTCTTTTACGGTATTGATACCGGTTTCAAGTCTTGGTGATATATTGCCCTCTTCAATATTCGGTAATATACTGCTATAAGTGTAATGTAGCGCATGAAGCATTGCATCTGCGGAAATATAAATAGGCATATCCTTGATGAAAACATCCCAAAATCCATGGATAAATGTCGGGTAGTTCAATCTTTCCGTGACCATGAAGCCATGTTTTGCAATTAAAGCTTTTTCATAATCAGTCAATGTGTAAACGGAATCAATTTCTTTCGAAAAATCGGCATTCATGAAATCTGTGTTTGCTTCTTTGAGAAAAGCTCCGGCGGGATACATCCCAAGCAAATCATCTACGCTCATGTCCTTGTGCTCTTCAAGGAATTTGATATATTCCTCCACTTTAAAATCCGCTTGCGTGGAAGTAGAAGCAAACAACAAAGCTAAAATAATAGTCAAAAACTTTTTCATAGTCTATCCTTCAAATTTTCAAATTTGTACCTTCATATATTATATGACACAAAAAAATGGAATTTGTTCCCGGAAATTGTGATTTTTTTTCGTTTCAGGTGTAACAACTTACCGAACAAATTCAAGAAGAGACACGGCGCGCCGTGTCCCTACGATATTAATTCCCCTCTTGAGGGGTGTCTGCGAAGCAGACGGAGTGGTTTGTATTGTTTTCACCCACGGTTAAAACCGTGGGCTATGTTTTGGACAGAACGCTGTTGCGGTCCCTACAATTAACATCTAATCCATGCTTTGCAATGCGTAGAATTTTAAGTATGAGGTTTCGGGCATTGGCGGATAAACCGGATGGTCTGGGGCTTGGGAGCCGCGATAAATCATATTAACGGTTTTGTCCGCTCGCAAAGCTGCTCTTGCGATGATGTCGTAAAAGACATCTTCATAGATGTGGTGCGAGCAACTTGCAGTTAGCAAAATTCCATTAGGTGCTAAGGCTTCGAGAGCGATTTGGTTCATTTTTAAGTAAGCTGCTTTTGCGTTTGTTACAGATTTTTTATTTTTTGCAAAAGCCGGAGGGTCGAGAATAATTATATCCCATTTTTTATCGGGATTATTCTTGAAAAAGTCGAAAACATCTTGCGTAATAAAATTAATATTATAATTATTATTTGCTGCATTTTGCTTTGCTAATTCAATTGCCGATGCTGATGAATCTACTGCCGTAATTTCTGCCGCACCACCATAAGCTGAATTTAGGGCAAATCCGCCGATATGTGTAAAGCAATCCAGCACCTTTTTTCCGCGACTAATTTGCGATAATAAATGTCTGTTATTACATTGGTCTAAGAAATAACCCGTTTTTTGCCCGTCGGAAATATTAATATTTATTTTAATTTCTCTATCATTTATTTGAATTAATTCAGGAATTTCGCCAAATAGAATTTCATCTATTGTGGACAGACCTTCGATTTCGCGAGATTTAGAATTTGCTTTTAAAATAATTCCTTTCGCATTTGAATCAATTTCCAAAATTGTGTCGGCAATTAATTTTTTCATACTCTCAAATCCGGCAGATTGAATCTGAACGGCATAATACGAGCCATATTTGTCAATGATTAATCCGGGCAACAAATCCGATTCGCCAAACACCATGCGGTAGCTGTCAGAATTCGCTAATAATTGTTTGCGGCGATTATTTGCTCCGATAATTCGATATTTAATTAATTCGGAAATATTTGAATTAACTTCAGTTAGCAATAATCGCAATGAAATCAAGCTGTTAGGATTATAGAATGCCACACCCAGACTGACGTTATCGCCGGCAATAGCTTCAACTAAAGTTCCGGCTTCAATTTTTGGTACTTCAACAAGTTCATTGCTGAAAATCCACAAATACCCGCTTTGGTATTTGTTATGATACTTTTTTAATTGTATTTTCGGGATTAATTTGTCGGAGTCGCCCATAAATCGTATTCTTCTGCTTTGTTAATAATAACTTCCATAATATCTCCATTTTGCAATTCGGCATCCGATTCGACAAACACAAAATTGTCCACTTCCGGTGCGTCATGGCGGCTACGTGCTATATAATGCCCGTTTTCTCGCCCGTCAATCATGACCTCGATTTTTTTGCCGATTTTAGCATTATTTTTCTTGAGCGAAATTTCCTGCTGCACCAACATAAGTCTGCCGCGGCGTTCATCTTTGACACTTTGTGGAATTGGGTCGCCAAGCGGATAAGCCGAAGTTCCTTCTTCGTGCGAATAAGTAAACACGCCGACTCTGTCAAGCTCGGTCTCGCGGATAAAGTCTAATAGCATCTCAAAATCTTGCTCAGTTTCGTTAGGATAGCCGACAATAAATGTGCTACGAATTGCAACATTCGGAATTTTTTCGCGAATTGTATCGACTAAATTCTTGATTTTAAATGCTTTAATTCCGCGTTTCATTGATTTCAGAACATTATCCGAAATGTGTTGGAGCGGAATATCAATATAATTACATAATTTTGGGTGATTGGCGATTACGTCCAATATTTCGTGAGGAAATTGGCGCGGATATGCATACATCAGGCGCACCCATTTCAGTTCTTCGATATCGGCAATATTTTGCAAAAGCTGGGCTAAAATTTGTTTCCCGGAGGCATCTTTTCCATAATATGTGCTGTCTTGTGCTATCAGGACCAATTCCTTGGTACCGTTTTTAGCAAGTCTGCGCGCTTCGTTCAGCAATTTATCTTGCGGCTCGGAAATGTGCTTGCCGCGCATGAGCGGAATCGCACAAAATGAGCACTTTTGATTACAACCTTCCGAAATTTTCAGATAAGCATAATGCTTGGGAGTGAATAAGGCTCGCTCTCCATGCAAAATGTACTTTGAGTCGCCCTTAAGGATTTTCAGGATTTTCTCGTCAGAATTTATACCCAAGAAAAAGTCAACATTTTTGATTTGAGTGCTCAGTTCCTTGTTGTAGCGCTCGCTTAGGCAGCCCGTTACAATCAGCTTTTTCAACTTTCCGCGGCGCCGCATATCTGCAGCTTGCAGTATCAGTTGTACATTTTCCTCTTTTGCCGACTTTATAAAGCCGCAAGTGTTGATTATCAAAGCATCGGCTGTATCGGCATTGTCGGTATATTCAAAACCGTTAGCCAAAAGCAAGCCCGTGAATCGCTCCGAATCAACAAGATTTTTAGCACAACCGAGTGTCATCACGTTGATACTTTTAATCGTTTTATCTATTTCAATCTTTCGCATAATCTCTAAGTATAAATACTACAATTATATATAGACGTCAGATTTGGATTTTATGATAAAAAGTTTGCGAATGGCGATTATTGCGCTTTGGATTTCTTATACCAGATGTTTGTAAGATGCTCGATTCGGCTATTGCATCTGTCTTTGACGACTGAAAATTCGAGATTCCCGCCTATTAACACATATTGGTAAATGCCGGTATCACCTTTGCAGCGAGCAATGTCGGGATAGTTGAGGAAGTAAACATAGCCCTTGTTGTGCCAAAGAGTGCCTTCGATTGTTGCACCCGAACCATCTTGAAGTTGAACGGCGAAAGTTTCATCCTTGGTAATCTCTAAGCTGCTACTGTCAAACCGGCTAATCCAGTTACCTTCGAGCTCTACATACTTCTCGTCCTCGTCCTTGTGGGAGCACGAGATAATCATCACAAAAAATAATATGTACATCAATTTCGCCATGGACAAAATTACATAAACTTTTGAAATAATGCAAAAAAAGTTTTTTTCTTATCTATCCAAATTCTTTTGTAATTTTGAATTATATGTAATTTAGTTTTTTGAAAGATTCAAAAACAAATTTTAACTTTTCATAAGGAGTGCTATGAAAAAGTCCTATTTTACCGTGTTGTCACTAATTTTTGCTTTGATTCTCATTTCTTGTAATAAGCAAGATAAGGAAGCAGAAAATGCAGAAAACAAAGACACTTTGCAAACTGTCGAGAAGGTTGAGATATTAACGCCTGGTGACGCTCTCGCTGAACTCAAAGCCGGAAATCGGAGATTTCTGTCAGAAAAGCTGATTAATACTAATTATAGCGAAAATATTGAAGAAACTAAATCCGGTCAAAAGCCACATTCGGCTATTCTGAGTTGCATGGATTCGCGTGTACCACCGGAAATCATATTCGACCAAGGGATTGGGAACATTTTTGCTATTCGGAATGCAGGCAATGTCGAAGACGAAAACATTCTCGGTAGCATGGAATATGCTGTTGACCATGCAGGCGCCAAACTAATTGTCGTGATGGGTCACAGTAGTTGCGGAGCAGTTACAGGTGCCATTCATAATGTGAAATTGGGTAATTTGACTCAATTGTTAGCACAAATCAAACCTGCAATCAAAAGTGATTTGAGCCATTCTGATGTTATCAACGAAACTGCTAAAAACAATGTCAAAATGACTATCGAAGATATTTTGGCGAAAAGTGCTGTAATAAGCGAGTTACTCCATGAGAAGAAAATCGCAATAGTTGGTGCATTTTATGATATTGCAACCGGCGAAGTACAATTCATGGAATAGTATTTATTTTTAATCACTGACAGGTATTTCAATTTTTATCAAAGTACCATGACCAATTTTGGAATCAATCCAAAATCTGCCATTATGCCTTTTGGTTAAGTGGTATGCTTTGGTCAATCCAAATCCTCCACCTTTGGTTTGGATGTGAAGTACGTTATCTGCTCGATAGCCAAAATCTACAACTAAGTCAATCTCCTCTTCGGGGATTCCGATTCCGGAGTCCTCGACTTCAATTGTAAGATTGGTTCCGTCGTTGATTAAGTGCGCTCTTATTTTGCCACCCGGCTCTGTATATTTTCGTGCATTTGCTATCAAATCGCGAAAGACATCTTGCATTATAGGAGGCATCAGAATTATTTCTTCATCCGAACTTTGGATTTTTAAATCAACAAGATATGAGTTTTCGTCATGCTCATCAGCAGAGTAAACAATTTTGTAACGACCTTTGCTATTTTTTTCAATCGCGGCAAAGACATCAGAAAAATTTCTCTTTAGCTGTGCGATACCATGTTCGAACCACTTTTCTTCAGAATCAATTCTATTCAAAATTTCTGTTATCCTTATTTTCAATATGCTAAAAATTGAACGTAGATTATCACGAGCAATTTCAAATATTGGAAGTTTGTCAGATGGAAGCTGTTTGGCAAATTTATCAAGATGAAGATTATTTTGTGATATGAAATCATCTATCAAATAAAAGCGCTTCATACGTGCTTTTTCTGAATACATATCCTTAGCAAATGATTGATTTAGGTCAAGAGCTTCATTCAGTTCATTGTCGAAGAAAGTGTTAATCTGCAAAAAGTATAATTCGCTTACAATGATGTTAATAATATTCATCAAACTATGCATATCCACAATCGTTTGTTGTGTTTTGTCTAACACAATCGGATGTAAAATTTCCTTTTTCATATTTCCCTTTTTAAAGAATAAACAAACATAAGCAATTTTTAATGAAAGCAAACGAACCCTATTATTTTTATTTCAGAAATTTGAAATCGTCAAATTTTGACCTTGAAAATCACTAACAATTTTTTAGTATGCGACAAATTCTTTACTTTGGAGTATAAAGGAGATGTCAATGTCGGATAAATATAAGAATACTAAAAAACCGTTGATTTTGATTGTGGATGATGTTGTAAGAAATTTGCAAATCATTGGCAATCATTTGATTGAAACCGGCTATGATATATCGCTGGCTATGACAGGTGAGCAAGCTCTAACAACGGCAAAGTTAATCAAACCCGATCTGATTTTACTTGATATAATGATGCCGAATATGGATGGTTATGAAGTATGCCGTCAGCTAAAGCAAATGCCGGAAACAGCCGACGTTCCGGTGGTCTTTCTGACGGCGAAGAATGATATTGACGATATATTGAAAGGATTTGCAGTCGGTGGGACTGATTACATCACCAAGCCATTTCACAAGCAGGAAATCAAGGCAAGAATCAAAAGCCAAATTGAGCTAAAACGCTCTCGCGACCAATTGAAAGCCTTTGCTGACGAAATCAATTTGTTGAACGATAAACTAAACTCGGACTTATCAATTGCTGCAGAGTATTTCCGCTCATTGCTTCCCGAAAAGATTGACAATAAGTCAATTTCGACATATTGGCATTATGTCCCAACTCAAAAATTAGGTGGAGATGCTTTCGGGTATTTTATGCTCGATGACGAAAATTTTGTTTTTTACCTGTTCGATGTTTGCGGGCATGGTATTGCTTCGGGGCTTTATTCAGTTTCCTTATTGAATATTCTTCGCTTCCGAAATCTACCAAATACGGATTTCCGTCAACCTAAAGATGTTTTTGCTTCCTTGAACAAAATTTTCCAGACCACATCTCATCATGGAATGTATTTCACGATTTGGTATGGCGTTTACAATATTCCTAAGCGCGAGTTGAATTATTCTGCCGCCGGACATCATCCATCAGTATTATTCAATTCTGATGACTCCTTTTCTAAGTTGGACGAGGGCAATTTTATTATTGGTGGTATGGAGGAATACAAATTCAAACAGGAGACTTTGAAGTTAGAACCGGAGAGCGAATTATTTGTGTTTTCCGATGGCACATTTGAAATTGTCAAGTCTGATGGCGCTCAATGGACAATTGATGATTTGATTCATTTCCTCGATACACGAAAAGATAAAAAGGCATCGGAGCTCAACAATTTGCATAATTACATTTTGGGAATGTATGGCGAAACCATCCAAAAGGACGATTTCACCATACTTAAAATCGTATTTCATTAGCTTTGATTATAAAAAAGGATAGTCCACGTAACCTTCGGCGCCACCACCGTAAAAGGTTTTTTTGATAGGTTCATTCAAACGTGTATTCAATCTGAATCTTTCGGGCAAATCAGGATTGGCTAAGAACCACCTTGCAAAGGATATCAAATTGGCTTTGCCCGATTCGACAAATTCGATTGCCGTTTTGCGATTGTGGTTATTATTCGAAATCAAAGTGCCTTTGTAAATTTTACGAAAATGAGCAGCAACATTGGCAACGTAATTCGGCAATTTCTTTGCAGCTTCATCTGCTTCCATAAGTTGGATGTGTCCCAAATTGTAGTCATTCAATTTTTTGATGAGATAGCCGAATGTTTCGGTAGGATTTTCATCACTCATCGAATTTCCGATATTTGACGGAGATAGTTTGATACCGATTCGCTGTGAATCCATAACTTCGGCAATGGCTTCAATAATTTCAATTACAAATCTCGCTCTGTTTTCTACAGAACCTCCATATTCGTCACTTCGTTGATTCGACCCTGAGCATAAAAATTGGTCAGGCAGATAACCAAAAGCACCGTGAATTTCAATTCCGTCAAATCCTGCTTCCATAGCATTTTTAGCAGCCGTTTTGTAATCGTTGATTACACTTTTGATTTCATCACGACTCATTTCTTGCGGCTCCGAGAATTCTTTCCATCCTTCATTTGTATAGGTTTTGCCAATTGCCGCAATTGCGGAAGGAGCGGGCGGTTTCATGCCACCATGAAAATCAGAATGGGAGATTCGCCCTGTATGCCATAATTGCATAGAGATATTGCCGCCTTTCTTATGGACAGCCTTAACAATCTTTGCCCAAGACGTGATTTGCTCTTCCGTGTAAATTCCCGGACACCACAAATATCCGGAACTTTTGGGCGAAATTTCTGTACCCTCGGTGATTATCAATCCCGCCGAAGCACGTTGAGTGTAATACAAAGAAGCCAATTCGTGCGGTACACCTCTTTCAAATGAACGACTGCGTGTCATTGCCGCCATGACAAGTCTGTTTTTTAGTTCCATTCCACCATATTTGTACGATTCAAATAGCATATTTTCCGTCATTTTTCCTCCGATTAAATTATATATTTATAAACACTTAAGCGATGTATTTGTTTTAATAAAAATGGAGCATCAGTCATATGTTGATGCTCCAATATTTTAGAAATTGAAGTTACATGTAAGTTATTCTTAGTTTGCTATACCTTTCAAATTCAACTCAAATTTGATGTCGTCGTAAATCATCGAGTCGCCTAAACCGCTGAACATACTGCC
This sequence comes from Ignavibacteriae bacterium HGW-Ignavibacteriae-1, assembly GCA_002839825.1. GTDB lineage: Bacteria > Bacteroidota > Ignavibacteria > Kapaibacteriales > UBA2268 > PGYU01. The sequence continues at coordinate 52,050 of PGYU01000022.1, forward strand.
CGAGTTATATTTTATATCCCATCTTGTGCGGTCTATCGTAAATTCTGCGTTTGCAGAAAAAGTTCTTTCATCAAAATTGATTTTTGCAGGGAATCGAATTTCGTTCGTGATCCCCTTGATAATCAATTTGCCTGTCACCCAATAATTGTAATTTTCTCCGGGCTTCGGGTTGTATGGTGTAATTTTTTCCAACATAAATGTTGCCAATTTGAAATTATCAACATTGAAGAAATCTTCTGATTTCAAGTGTCCCAAAAGTTTGGCATTTGTTTCAGCATCTTTCAAATCGTCAATTTTTATCGTTGTCATATCAATGCGAAATTCTCCACGTGTTTGGTTATCGTTGCGTATCAAGTGACCTTGTTCAAGTTTGATAGTTCCCCAATGTTTGCCTATGACTTTTTCCCCAATCCATTTGATTGAACTGGATTTCGTGTCCAAAGTATATTTTTGTGCCTGCATAGCAGTAGCTGTAAACATCAGAAAAGCTCCGATGATAATGGTAAGTGCTGTTTGCGTAAACATAATTACGTTCCTAAAATTTATAATAAAAAATTTAATTTCTTAATTTGTCTAATAATTCATTGACGATTTTGGCTTCCTCATGGGTAAGCACTTTGAGCGATTCGTTTTGATTGTCAAATACCTCGTCTAATTGTTTGAGCACTTCGAGCCCCATTTTGCTGATGAAAACATCGCATTGGCGTCTGTCCTCTTCGCATTGGATACGCTCGATTAAGCCTTTGATTCTCAGTTTTTCGACTAATCGCGATGCATTGGACATCTTGTCCATCATCCTATCCTGAAGCAAAGTAATTGATGCAGGATTGGGATGCTGTCCTCGTAAAATTCTGAGTATATTGTATTGTTGGGGCGAAATACCTAATGGTTTCAACATTCGTGTATTTTGCAATTCTACCCAATGAGCAGTATAAATGATGTTCAAAACCATCTTGTGGTGCTCGCTTTTGAACTTATTTTGCTTTATTTCGTCTTCTAATTTCATAGGTGCTTTTATATTTATATGTAACAACATCTAATGTATTAACGTGCAATATTTTTCCTTATTGTAAGGGTATAAAAATATTTGTGATTTTTTTTTGGGGGAATAGAATGTATGTGTTTAATGTGAAGATGAAAATGCCTCAAAAAGCATATATTGCATTGTTTTGTCGTACATATTCAAGAATTTTAAATGCTGCCTAAAAGTTCACAAAAAGCATATCTCAAGAAGCGAACTAAGAAATTACTTCGCAGCTATCACCTTTTTAACGAATTCGAGAATCCCCAAGATTTGCATAAAATGCGTCTTGAAATGAAGAAAATCTCTTCATTTGTGCTGTTTTTGACTCTGATTAACAAAAACTCCAAATGGAACAAGCAACTCAAAGCCTTTCGCCCGGTATTCAAAAAAGCCGGTTTAGTTAGAATGGCTCAACTCAATCTGAATCTTGCCGAAAAATACCAACTTGCAGACTTAGAAATAATCGAGATGCAAAACGCCGTATTAGACAATCATCTGATGGAATTCAGGATGAAATACTATGACAATACCGAAAAACTGAGCCGCTCTTTGAAGAAAATCAGCCGCGAAATTTCCCGAATTAAAGAAAAAGACATCAAGAGCTTTTACAAATATCAAGTGAATGTGTTGGCTGAACTTTTAAATTCATCTGAAATCGAAAGACATCTCCACGAATGCCGTAAAAGAATCAAAAATCTGATATATACTTATCGCTTCATGCCCTCAAAACTCAAGGACAAAGTCTATCTGAATGATGAATATCTCGATGAAATTCAAGAGCAAATTGGTGAATGGCACGACCTTGACGAGACTATATTGCTTTTCGAGAAAAATGATACGAAGTTCGCCACCGATTTAGCATTACTGCGCATTCACAGCGAAATAAAATTGGAAGAAATTTTGCGAATTGTTAAGCATTTCAAAAGCAAAGTCAAAGCAAAATAAGCACCAAGGGAACGCATCATACGGAAAAGTATGAAATGAAGCTTAGGAGTTGTTCGCGTCCCCTTGATAAATTATTGACTTATGAATTTCCATTTTAGTTTATGAAATTAGATTTCCGCAATCTAAGTACTTACTTCAATCATTAGAGCGAAAGACGGGATTCGAACCCGCGACCTACGGCTTGGGAAGCCGTCGCTCTACCAACTGAGCTACTTTCGCAATATGTAAAATTAGCAAAAGTTCTGATAATAAAAAAATTATATTTTGAGAATTATCGCAGTGTCAATAATGGTAAATTCGCGACAATGTGTCATTGTTGCATTTCGTGCTGACAACTTGGCAATTAAATTGCGACATTTTGTCGCTCTTTTGTGACAAATAGGCGCTTTTTTGGTTTGGCACGCTTTTCGTAATTCATCTTTCGAATTTGAAAATGTTATTTCATAAATATTATACACAAGGAGTTTTAAAATGGGATATTACAGAATGAATCCTGCACGCGGCATCGAAGAATTTGTTAAACAATTTCAAGGGATTGCCGACTCAATCGAAAAAGGTATCACTGTCGAAACGGGCAATTTTAGCCCCAGACTTGATGTTACCGAAAATGATGCTAATTTTATCGTCCATATCGAATTGCCGGGTGTGGCTAAAAGCGATGTGAAAGTATCGGTCAACGACGAATATTTGATGACTATCGAGGGCGAAAAGAAACGCTCCGATGAATCGAATCTATTGCGTAGCGAACGCGTTTTCGGAGCATTTAAACGCAATTTACAATTACCCGAGACCGCAGATGTCGAAAAAATCAAAGCGACTTACAACCAAGGCGTATTAGAATTGACAATTGACAAAAAAATACCAGAAACACCAAAACAATATGAAGTTATTATTAATTAATCAATCAAAGGAGGTATTACCATGACATACTTAAGATTAGACCCTTTCAAAGGGTTCGAGAAATTATCTCGCAGAATGGCAAATATTGCCGATGAATTCGATAAAGGATTTTCAATCGAGTACGGTCCTTTCGCTCCAAGGATTGACATTAGCGAGGACGAAAACAATCTCTACTTTACAGCGGAATTACCCGGTGTGAAGAAAGAAGATGTGAAAGTAACCGTAAGCGACGACAAAATCATCTATTTCAAGGGTACGAAGAAAAGCCCGTATGCAAATGAAGAAGTTGTTGACGGCGAAGTTCAAAAGCCTGAGAGAACATATATAAGAGCCGAAAGGGCTTATGGTGACTTCACTCGTTCGTTTACTTTGCCCGACAATATAAACAAGGACAGCATTTCGGCAAAGTATGATGATGGCATTTTGACTGTGACTTTGGCAAAAATTGAGCCTGTCAAACCAAAGCAAATCGAAGTTTCGATTGATTAAGTAAAGTGGCTCTAAATAATAATGGTAAGGTATGTGTTACATGCCTTGCCTTTTTTTTTGATTTTAGCATCATATTTAAATTTAAATATCCTAAAAAATATTATATTCCAAACAAATCCGTGAATTTTTCGTTAAATATATAGAGATGTTAAATTGGGATATAGATATATAGATATGAATACAGAGACTCAAATTATAGATTACGGTTCAATTAGCATAAGCCCCGACATGAATTCAATTTATGCTTGGATAGAATCGCACGGATTTAAACAAGCAGAATTCAAGAAAGGTCGAGATTATATTTCCACATATTGGGGCGCTCGCACAATTGTCTTCAAGCTAATCGAAAGAGAAAATTACCGAACTTATTATATAATCGGACCAAAAGGCTCACTCATTGCTCTTGAGATTGCGATTGAAGACAACAAAATCCTATATGATTTTTATAGCCCAATCTGGTTATTCGGCATTTGGACTATTAAGCTGAAATTAAAGCCCGATGCACCGTGGTATGCAAGTTACCTAAGCGTAGGGTACAAGATACAAGAGAAATTCGAGAAAAGATTCAATATGTTGCTCTAATTGCTGTCCCGTCAGTTGTTCCATAGTTAGTGAATCCTCATTTGTTACAACTGACACTATAATACAGTTTCATCAATATACATTAGTTGTAACAACTGACGGAACAGAGCGATTTAGACAGCTATTCCATATTTTTCAAATAAGGTATTTCGACAAAGAAAGTAGTTCCATCGCCTTTGTTCGACTCAAAGTCAATCGTGCCGCCAAGAATATCTAACAAACCCTTTGTAATTGCCAGCCCAAGCCCGGTACCGTCCACTTGTTTGTCAGGGCGTTCTAATTGCATGAATCGCTCAAAAACTTGCTCTCGAGCCTCTTCGGGTATTCCGATGCCTGTATCTTTGACGTAGAATATAATTTTCGCGTCGTTGATTTTGTACCCAATTTCAATACTTCCCTTATCGGTATATTTGATAGCATTTCCGATTAAATTGGCAAGAATCTGATATACTCGTTGTTCGTCCGAAACAATGAGCGTTTCCTGATCGGGCAAAGAGATTTGTTTCGATAAAGCTAAGGATTTCTTTTCTGCAATTGGCTTGAAGAAGATATATAAATCATTAAAAGTCTTATTTAAATCGAATTGGGAGAATTTTGCTTTGATGTTGCCGGACTGAATTTTGGACAAATCAATAATATCATTCACCAATGCTAACAACCGCTTTCCACTACTATTTATTATCTCGAAAAACTCAAATTGTTCATTTTGCGAGAAGTCCATTTGTTTCAATAACTCCGAAAAACCGATTATACCATTAAGAGGAGTTCTAATTTCATGCGACATATTTGCAAGGAAAGCAGATTTCAGCTTATCATTCATTTCTGCTTTTTCTTTTGCTTCGATTAATGTTTTCTGAGCATTAATTCTTTCTGTAATGTCAATTATCAACATCACTCTTGCATCAATACCTTGCCAACTAATTTTATCGGTTAATACATCAGCAACAAAAGAACTACCGGATTTTTTTCTTAAACATTTGAGCTTTTCCCAACCGGGACCATAAAAGGATTTCACTTGAATTAGATTTGCACTATCTTGAGCTTTAATTGAACTTAGTTTAATGTTTATGAATTCTTCGTAGCTAAACCCGAAATGCTTAATTGCGGCATCATTTACTTCCAATATATTTTCGGTTTTCAAATCATATACCAGCATAGGCTGCGGATTGGAAACGAACATAGTTTTGAATCGGTTTTCGCTGTCACGAATTGTCTGAACGTAATGGTGCTCGTTAGTAACATCCAATAATTTCAAGAAAATATATTGCCTTTCTTTCTGTTCAAATAAATCAAGGAAAAGCAACATCTGCTTTACTTCGCCGATTTTGGTAATGACTTCTACTTCGTGCTTTGTGATTTTTTTCAATGTCATTAACGCACTCATCCGCTCAATAATTGATTCGGGGTGCATCCAAATTGGCAGATGATAAAAGCTCTTATTAAAAACATCTTCCGGCGCATAGCCAATTACTTCAGTAAAACTGTCGCTAATATTAAGGTACAGCATCTCATCAGCATTCAGAATGGCAGTAGGCAAAGGCGATAAATTGAATAATCTGACAAAAAACTCCCGAGATTCGTTTATTTGATTTTGTGCTACCCGCTCCTCAGTTTGGTCACGGAATACCAATACCACGCCAAATATTTCGCCCGCTTCGTTTTTGATAGGAGCACCGCTATCTACGATTGGTATTTGATTTCCATCTTTTGAAATCAGCAATGTATGGTTTGCTAATCCTACAATTTTTCCTTGCTTGAGAACAATCCTTACTGGGTTTTCTACACTTTTTAAGTTATCTTCATTAATAATTCTGAAAACTTTCTCTATATTTTGTCCTAAGGCATCAGATTCGAGCCAACCCGTGAGTTGTTCGGCAATTTTGTTCATTCTAATGATATTTCCATCCACACCTGTAGTGATTACAGCATCGCCAATACTGTATAATGTGGTTTTGAAAATCTCGTTAGTCTCGCGTAGCGCCTTTTCTCGCTGATATAGTTTGTGGAAAATCTGTTCTTTTCGATTTTTGTAATAAATTAATAAGCCGAGTATAAGAATTATAATTATAACCCCTACAGCAAACATAATAACAAATTCTCGCTTACGTAATTCACTTACAATTTCATCCATATCAATTTCGGTGATAATGAACCAATTTGTATTCTTTATGGGCTGTGCGTGAGTCAGAACCTGCACACCTCTGTAATCTTCACCGGTTATTTTTCCACTTTGACCCATTACAGCCTTAACAGCAGTATTCTCGACATATCGCAAAGGAATAGTTAGCTTCAGCGCTGTATTTTTTGCATGCCGTAATTCGTTCAACACAAGCAGTTCGTCATTTTCATATCTTACTAAGAAAGATTCCGCCGATGGACTTGGTCCGGGCCATTCAACAATCAGAGGATAAAAATTAATTGAAGGGTCAATTCTGAACAGCATAATTGCCCTTACGATTCCGGAACTATCTCTAATTGGGGCGATAAAATCAATAAAAATCACGTCTCGAACTTCATCTTTATATAAATCGCTCAATACAATGCTGTCGGCAGCAATTGCTTTGTCAATATATGCATCAAGAATCGAAGGCATTAATGAAGAGCCATTCTTGAGCGATAATGAAATTTTGCGATTTGTATCCAGAATTATAATATCATGGTATCTATCATTGAGCAAAACAGGCTCGAGAATATCAATTATATGGCTTTCGAGTTCATCAGAATGGACTTTGCTATTATATTCGATTATCAAGTCACTGAGATAGTTGTTGTTCGAAAAGAATTTAATATCGGAATGTCGTTCAAAGAGCCATTGATTGATTCGAGTTGCTTTGATTTGACATAAGGTTTTCAGCTCACTATACTTCTCGTTTACAACAATCTCACGTGTAGAACTGTAATAATAGTAAGCAATCGAAATCAATAGAATACAAATTCCCGCTACAAAAATTATCAGGAAAGACTTACGTAGTGGCTTTATTTTACTCTCCGAATCAACTTCTTTGATTTTCATAAGCAACTTTAAAAAGTTATACTTAACAAAGATAGATAATAATTTTATAGTATGCAAGTTAATTTTGAAATTCATCGAAATTTAGCAAAGGATTCAAATGTAACATAAAGCAACTATTTAATGTGATTTCAGATACAATAAATTTAGTCAAGCATAACATCATTATTCGCAAGTCCTTAATTATTAAAGCGTTTATTTTGTTACAAATACGATTTTCTTTTGCCATGTAAAGAAATTTTCGTAATTTTAAATGTAACAAAATGGTAAAAAACATTTTTTTATGAGAAAAGATTAGCATAATAGCTAACATTTAGTAACATCGTAGATAAGAACGAGGTAAAACATGGCAAAAGTAATGGGCGAAATCATCATTGATATCGAAAGGTGCAAGGGTTGCGAACTATGCTTCGATGCATGCCCGAAAGAAGCTATTCAGTTGAGCGACACTATAAATTCCAAAGGATACCAATTTGCAATCAAGGTCAACGACTTATGCAATGGCTGCGCAAGTTGTGCATTGGTATGCCCTGACGCTGTAATTACAGTTTACCGCAAGGTGGACAAAACAAAAAGACCTGTCAAAGTAATAGAAATTGAAGATTAACTAAAAGGAACAGAAATGGGCGATCTAAAGCTTATGAAAGGAAACGAAGCACTCTCCGAGGCTATGATTAGAGCCGGATGTGATGCATATTTCGGTTATCCTATCACTCCGCAATCCGAAGTACTCGAATATCTTGCTCGTGAAGCATCTGCTCGTACGGGTATGGTGGTCTTGCAAGCCGAGAGCGAAGTTGCGGCTATTAATATGATTTACGGCGCTGCAGGCGCCGGCAGACGTGTTATGACTACTTCATCAAGCCCAGGCATTAGTCTTATGCAAGAAGGGCTTTCATATATCGCAAGTGCCGAACTGCCTTGCCTCTTGGCGAATGTTGTCAGAGGTGGTCCCGGACTTGGCACTATTCAGCCTTCGCAAGCTGATTATTTTCAATCTGTAAAAGGTGGCGGACATGGTGACTATAAATTAATCGTTTTAGCTCCGTCAAGCGTTCAAGAAATGGTAGATTTTGTCAAGCTCGGATTTGAACTTGGCGAAAAATATCGCAATCCGGTGATGATTTTGACTGATGGCGCTATCGGACAAATGATGGAAAAAGTCGTTTTGTTCGAGCAAATGCCTCGCAAAACTGAATTCCCAGATTGGGCTACTACAGGCAAAAAACCCGGCAAAGACAGAAATTATATTACTTCCTTGCATATTCAGTCCGAAAAAATGGAAGAAATTAACCTTCGTCTCCAAGCAAAATACAAAGAAATCGAAAAAAATGAAATCCGTTACCAAACTGTCAATCTTGAAGATGCCGAATACGTGTTCACAGGATTTGGCTTAGTTGCTCGGATTTGTATCAAAGCTATGGAAATGGCTCGCGCCAAAGGCTACAAAGTGGGCGTTATCAGACCGATTACAGTATTCCCATTCCCAACGCAAGTTTACGCAGACGTTGCTCCGCAACTCAAAGGAATTTTAGATGTGGAAATGAACGCAGGGCAAATGGTAGAAGACGTTCGCCTATCGGTAAATGGAGCCACAAAAGTTGAATTTTACGGCAGAATGGGCGGTATGATTCCATCACCCGAAGAAATTCTCGAAAATTTTGAAAGAATCTACATCAAAGGAGAAACAAAATGAGCGAAAGAACATATGTTGATATAGAAGCTGAATTGACCGACCAACCAATCAATTTTGACGAAGATATTTGTTTGGCAGAAAATGTGGTCTATATCAAACCACAAACTCTGATTGACGTCCCGATGCACTATTGCCCGGGTTGCGGTCACAGTACAGCACATAAAATTCTGATGGAAGTTGTGGACGAAATGGGAATTCAAGAAGAAATCATCGGCGTAGCGCCGGTTGGATGCTCCGTATTCGCCTATCACTACATGAATGTAGATATGCAAGAAGCAGCCCACGGACGTGCTTGTGCAGTTGCTACCGGTATCAAACGCATTATGCCCGAAAAATATGTCTTCACATACCAAGGTGACGGCGATTTGGCAGCAATTGGCACCGCAGAAACAGTTCACGCAGCAAATCGCGGCGAAAATATTCTTGTAGTTTTCATCAATAACGGTATTTATGGAATGACAAGCGGTCAAATGGCTCCTACTACATTACCCGGAATGGTGACAACAACTTCACCTTACGGTCGCGATGTCAAAACTCAAGGCTATCCGCTTTATATTAGCAATTTATTGGCAAATTTGCCGGGTGTGGCATACGTAAGTCGTCACTCAGTCCATACTCCGAATAATGTACGCAAAGCAAAAAAATCAATTGCAAAAGCTTTGGAATATCAAAAGCAAGGGCTCGGATTCTGCATGGTGGAAATCGTGACTAATTGTCCGTCCAACTGGAAAATGACACCCAAGCAATCAAATCAATTCGTCGAAGAAAAAATGATTCCATTCTATCCGCTTGGCGATATAAAAGTTCCGGAGGGCAAATAAGATGACACAAGAAGCAATTTTCGCAGGATTCGGCGGTCAAGGCGTACTTTCGATGGGAATGATTTTGGCTTATTCGGGCATGCTCGAAAACAAAGAAGTATGTTGGATGCCATCATACGGACCCGAAATGCGCGGCGGCACAGCAAATGCAATCACAATTGTATCCGACGATTATATCAGTTCGCCAATTATATCGAGATTTGACTCGGTAATCGCACTCAATCAACCATCCGTTGATAAATTCGAATCGAGAGTAAAACCCGGTGGTATGATAATTTACGATAGCACAAATATATTGACTCCGCCCACTCGTACCGACATCACAATTTACAATGTGCCCGGCAGCGAAGAAGCAGTAAAGCTCAAAAACATCAAAGTATTGAATATGTTGATGTTAGGTGCATTTGTAAGAGCTACAAAAATAGTAAAAGAAGAAACAATCACCGAAGCACTCAAGCAAGTGCTACCAGAACGCTACCATAAATTAGTTCCACTAAACATGGAAGCATTCAACGTCGGTACAAGTTTCGTAACAAACTAATCTCTCTATATCTCATAAGACCTCCTAATACCGTCACTTTGTGGCGGTTTTTTTTTTATATTTAAGGTAAAGTGCGGAATTCACGTTAATTAAAAAATATTTGTTTATATCATAAACTATTTTTACTTTGGAAAGTGATTGTTTGCAATTTGAAAGATTTGTTGATGAGAATGCTTTTTAAACTAATGGGATTTGCCATGAAAATACTATTAATTATTATAGCCTTGGTGCTCGGCTCTTGCTCAGAAATTGAAAATCTCAAGAACAATATCTATGTTGAGGGCAACTATTGGCATTTTGCCTTAGAGACACACGCCAAAACGGGCGATTCTGTAAAGCTATATACCCAAATTGATGAGGAGGACAATTCAAGAAAAGGGGAGCTTATCAATAAATGGGTTTACTATTCTTCGTTTTATCCGGATGGAAATCTGCTAAGCGAAAAATATTCAACATCAGAAGTCTCAATTTTGAAGATTGAATTGTCAACTCCAAGATTAACAGATGAACAGTTTTGGTCTTTATTGCCCAGCTTACAAATTGACAAGTCTCTAAAAGCAAATGAATCTGATGAAAAGACATTTTCAATTAAAAAATGGGAAACATCATCAAAAAGTTATGATGAAGAAGGAAATCTAATTGACGATATTGAAAATGCAAAATCGGAACCTAAAACGACTAAATATCCTTATGAATTAAAGTATTTAGGCAAATCCTTTTATTCAAATCCGGTAGTTAATGATAGCTGCGAACACTATCAAATCAACTTTACATACAATGTAGAGGGCGATAAATATAATGGTTCAAAATTTTTATACGATTATTATTTTCACGAAAAATATGGCTTCGTCTCTATCAAAATCAATGTTGGTAACTCAGAATTTTACGAAATGAATCTCAAAGAAAAGAGGTTGAAGAAGGAGTGAGGGAAGTAAAATGAGACTAACAATTATGATATTGACTATATTTTTGTTTTCATCAATCGTATATTCTCAAAATGGTGATCCGATTAAATATATAGCTGTCAATTATACTGATTTGAGAATACACACACAAACAGAATTACCCTTAGACCTGTTCATAGAAAAAACTTATCCGGGGTATATAGATAGAGATACAATAACTTCTGATTCCTTATTGAGTTTATTTGAAGATGAATTCAATAAATTCACATCCCCTGTATATATCGATAATTGCAGTGATTATAGATTAGTTGCATTGGTATTCAGAAATTCAGGTAAAATTGACACATTGGCTGTTGGAGAATGCTTTGTCGTAGTCTTTAATCAAAATTTATATAAACCAAGAATAAGACTATTAAAATTATTTACCGAGCGATTACAACCATTTTCTCAAGAAGAATATTATGACTATATAAAAAATTTGGAAAGTTATTTTGAATGTGAATGAATCAAGACTAATTGAAAAGGAAAAACAATGAAAAATCAAAGTAGAACATATTTTTGGGTAATTGCTGTCCTTTGTATCTTTATTACAAGGTTACCTATCCATGCCTATGAGTTATCAGATTCTATGAAAATAGAATTTGTTAAAAGATTATTATTTTTTGAGTTGGTATCAAATAAATTTACTAAAAATTATCAATCTCAAATTAAAAGAAATTGGACATCAATGGAGAATGATTCGATACCAATCAAAGACATTTTTTACATGCATGATAACTATATACAGACCATAAAGGTTTGGGAGGACACGACAAATGATTTTTTGAGAGATAGATTTAAAATTTATATGGGATACCAGTGTTGCACTTCACCCTTTAATCAATATTATTTTGTAGCAATAGGTGCAGGATATAGATATTATTTTTTAGGTGGATTCAAAACAAGTAGCTTTAATGAATTTATTAAAAACGAAATACGAGCTGTTGATGAGGCAAATGTTATGGAAATTGCAAAATTATATTACAGAACAATGGAATATGAATATATAGATATCGGCTTTAGATGGATTGAAACATTGGATGAATTGAAGCTTTATAATTTGGAAGACAAAGCAAGTCTCCCCAAAATAACAATAATGAATAATACATTGGTATTGGAAACATATTTTCATAATAAATTTTACAACGACTTATATCTTGATACTTTCATATTTAAAGACAATCAGTTGTTTGATTTCAAGAGAAATGTTGTGATTGAAGGGGAACCAGATGAGTTTCGTTGAATTTGATATTCCTGCATTAGTTATAAAATAAATAGAGAAATTATGAAGATAGCGTTTAAAGAGGAAAAAGACAGAGCAATATTTGAGTATTATGTTTGGCATCTTAGTTCTGAAAGTTTAGAGATTAGAGAAAATAGCGCAGCAAAAATAATTGATTTAGGCAATGAAGCTATTCCCAAACTACTCAATAAACTTGACAGAAAATATATTTTTGAAACGGACTATATTGTATATTGTCTTGAAGAAATAACAAACGAAAGTGGCAAATACCAAACAAGCGATTCCGCTATTCGTTATTGGAAAAATTGGGTTAAATTGAATAATTATTATGATTAAGTTGAACAAACATATACATCACGTTGTCCACAAGTATGACTACAAGACGGGACTGTTCAATTCCGATTGGGATGGGTAATATGAAAGAAAAACTGTTGAAATTCTTTATAATATTGAATATTATATTGTTGATATTTTATGCTTTAAATTTTTTATTGCATATTATAGGATTGTCTGGTGTTTTTTATCAATATTTGTATACTGTGCCTTTAGTTTATAATGCGGTGTACTTTGCTTTTGCTTTTATTGGACTTGAGCTAATGCTGGTTAGTATTATTATTTTTACAATACAACCTAAACTAAGTAAAAATTCAAAGATTCTTCTATTGACCAATCTATTTATAATTTTACTATCATTTGTTTTTTTATTTATAAAAGTGTGAAATGATGAAAAGAATACTATTTTTTGTATGCATATCAATGTTTATATTTTCTTGTGATGGTGATAAGAAAATTAGAATTTTTAAAGGAACGTATTATGAGGATTTTCCTGAATACTATGATCATTTTATCAGATATACATTAACTGAAAATACAAAGTTATTAAATACTGACATAATAGGTAAAGTATTAAATGATAGTTCAAATTTTATAAATTATCGCAAGATCAATCAAGTAGATACTACTCCATATTTAACATTGCAATTAATAGAATATTATAAAGATAATATTAGCGATTTTTTATTTTACAAATACATGATTTACACATCAAATGATTATCTAGGAAAAATGTACCAACTTGAATATCCTTTAGAATTGCTAGGTAGAAAAAAAATGTTAATATTGGCTTTTGAGCATAATTTCGATACTTTAGCAAATGGGGCTGCTTATATTCAATGGTCTTCAAAACCCATGAATATTTCTGATTTAAAGTATAACCCTGATGTTGCAATACCATTTTATTTATGGGGAATTAACAAACTTACTGACACTATAACTACAAATTTAAGTATTAAAACATTACAACAGCTTTATCCTGATTTCGAAGGAGTTTACATATATAAAAAATATAAAGAAATTACGATTGACCATAGCTTTTCATCATTTGATAGAAGTTTATTTGAGCATATTGAGTTTGTGGAGTAAGAGGTTGAGACCACCTTCAGGATATTGAAGTGAAATATTAAAACCGCTGTTTCGTGGAATAATGAAGTAGATTATGTATAAAAGGATTTGATATGGATGAGATAATTTTTAAAGTGGACGAGGAGTTGGAGGGCGGATATTCTGCATCTGCACTCGGTTTCAGCATTGTAACCCAAGGTGATACAATGGAAGAATTAAAAAGCAACATCATTGATGCTATCAAATGCCATTTCGAAGTTGATATACCCAAAGTTGTGCGGCTACATTTTGTCCACCATGAATTATTTAAAGTCTCTTGAAAACTCCAAGGAACATAAGTGGCGTCGAACTTGCTAAGTTGTTGTCAATTTATGGTTATAGTATTAGTCGGCAAACGGGCAGCCATATCAGGCTAACGACTATTCAAAACGGCGAACATCATCTAACCGTACCAAGTCACAGCCCTCTAAAAATAGGCACTTTGAATTCAATAATCAAAGAACTTTCAAGTCACATCGGTAAGTCGAAACAAGAAATCTATATCGAATTGTTAGATGCGTAACTAGGTGTCCGTAAGTACGATTAAGTGACGGGACGCTTTATTTCGATAGACACTTTGGGCTTTTCCATTTCAAAAATAAAACTATAGGTTTGGTGTCCATAAAATTTTTGGTTGATAATTGATAGGTAAAAAATGCTTGAAGTTAAGTACATAACGAACGATAAAGGTGAACGAACAGATGTCGTGATGCCTTTAGCCGATTACATTGAAATCCTGGAAGAAATCGAGGACCTTCGTTTGATTGCCGAAAGAAATTCTGAAGAACTGTTTAGCCATTCTGATGTGCTCGAAGCGAATCGCTATCTCAGTTCATGTTAAAAATACATTTCAAAAAAATTCGTTTATAAATTATGTGTTTAGATATATTGGATGACAAATGAGTACAATTGCAGAAGTAGTCGAAACTTGGGAATCCTTAGATTATGAGGAGAAGGAAATGACTTTGGAAATTCTCCAAAAAGGATTTGCAGAACTCAAGCGACAAGCATTGGTGGACAGAATATATGAAGCCGAACAGAATTACACAGATGGAAAAGTTAAGAGTGGCTCCGCTGACGATTTGTTTGAGGAAATGAACAATGTATAAGTTAGTTTGGGATGACTCTTTTTTGCGTAAACTAAGTAGACTCACAAAAAACAACCCCGAAATCGAGAGCATTTTTAGAGCTAAGATTAAAATTTTGGAACTTGAACCTTACCACCCATCTTTAAAAACACACAAATTGCAAGGTAGATTAAAATCATACCTATCCTGTTCGCTCAATTATACTTACCGTTTAGTATTTAAATTACTAGATGACAGTATGATTCATCTAATAGATATCGGCACTCATGACGAAGTTTATTAATCCGGACTTCCCCTTCCCCCCTATTCGTATCTTTTCATTGTCGATGAATGACCTATGAATAATCCTATGCCGTTGCCATGCACATTCCATTGGATGTTTAAACCATCTGAGCCAAAGATTCCGCTGTTGCTGTTTCCATTATGTTTGGAATTGAAATAACTATAATATTGCTCATCGTAAGAGTATAGCAAAAATTCATAATCTTTTAAGTAATTTTTTATAAACTCTTCGCCCATTGTTTCATCATAGGAGAATCGCAGTAATACCGTACGGATTTTACCTGCCGAATTTCTGTTATTATAGCTATAAATATCAAAATCGAATCTTAATTGTAGTGACTCAGAATTATAGCTCGTCTGATATACTGCACCGGGTTTTGGAGTGAATTCACCATATACAAAAACTTCTTTATATTTGAAGTTCTCGTATTCATATTCGGATTCGACAATTTCGTAGTAAATGTCATCCATTTCAACAGGTTCGGGGATAGTTGTTTGCGATGTTGCAACTTTTCCTTTCCATTCGGCTCGCAAATAATATGTTTTGCCAACTTCCACAAATATATCTTCATTGCCGTAATATTCGCCGTCGAAGCTTAATTCATAATCATTTGTGCCATCTGAAATAGTTAATTTCGCATCTCTGACGATTGCATTTTCCTGGATGTATTCTTCAAGCGGCGGCAAAGTGCGTTCAACTCTGATAGAATTGATTCCCTGCCCGGGACCAATAACTGCACGAATGACTAATTGTTCCAAATATGGCAATTCAACATCCGAAACTGTTTCTTCGCAAGAGTTTAGCGCGACGCTGAATATAATTGCTATTATTAATAAATATTTCATTTTATTTTCTCCGAATTAAAATTTGAAACTAAGTCCGAGTGTCGGAATAATTGGAAACAGCGTAACTTGTCGAACAGTCTTTTTATATTCGCCGGTATCTTCGTCCCAATCGCTAATATACCAGGCGAAAGGATTTTTGCGATTGTAAACATTGTATATATTCATCGAAAGTTGGAAAGGCAAATCAAACCACGAGAATTTGTACATGAAATTCAAATCCATTTTGTGAAATGCAGGCAATCTGGCGCCGTTTCTGTCGGTATATTGATATTTCTCGTAACCGCCGTAATACTCATCACCAACATCGTTGAATGAATACACACCTGTCGGCATTGTATAAGCTTGACCTGTTCCGTAAATCCACGAAGCCCCAAGTTCCCAGTTTTCGCCGAGTTTGTAAGTCAATACTAAGTTTATGTCATGTCGTCTGTCATAACGCGGTGAGAACCATCTGCCACCGTTAATTTCATCAAATTGGCGTTTTGTCCATGCAAGTGTGTAGCCAATCCAACCTGTGAACGAGCCGATTTGCTTGTTCAAAAACAGTTCTAATCCGTATGCAACGCCTCTGCCGGATGTGAATTGTTCTTCAATCGGGATTCCGAGCGAAAAATATGAACCTTCCTTGTACTCATACAAATTTTTCATATCCTTGTAATATACTTCGGCTGAAAATAGGTATTCACCCTCTGCAAAAATATGTTCGACACCCAAAACACCTTGCCAAGATTTGCTTGGTTTGGTTTGCTCGGTTGAAGGGAACCACAAATCCGTCGGTAGAGTAATGTCATTTCGGACAATCAAATGCAAGAATTGATGTGCCAAAGCGACCGAACCTGTCATAGAAGTTTTATCCGTCAGTTTATAAGATGTAGAAAGTCGTGGCTCGAAAGCAAAGTAATCGCCACCTTGAAAATAGTACATCCTCGCACCAATATTTGCATTCATCAATTCCGAAACTTTCCATTCATCCTGAATATAAAGAGATGCTTCGAGCGATTTCAATTCCTTGCTTTTTAATTCATTTGAAACTTCATCGAACATTTCGAAACCTAATTGGGAGCGGAAATTATGCCAAATCGTTTCGATGCCCGTTTTGATAGTATGATTTTGCGACGGGAAATATTGGGCTTCTGCACGCAACATAAAGTCTTTAATATGGGAAGTACTGTTGAAATTTTCGCTCGGTCTTTGTTTATTGTAAATTTCAGTTCCAAAGGTGTAATCAGTATAAATTAGCGAGAAGTTTGTAAATACTTCCGGCGACATAATATGCATCCATCTGATATTTGCAGTAGAGTTGCCCCAATCAATACTAAAACCGTCATTCGACGATTCAGGCTCTTTCAGTACGTCTCTTCCGAAAAATCCGCTGACAAAAAGCCGGTCCGAATCTGATAATTGATAATTCAATTTTGCATTAAAATCATAGAAATAATAAGTCGGTACATCTTTATTTGTGCCACCGCCGGCGAGCCATGTCAGAACATCGAGATACATCCTTCTACCGGAAACCATAAATGTGGAGTTATCGTTAATCGGACCTTCGAGAGTAAGCCGTAAACTAATCATGCTAACGCCGCCGGAACCGGAAAATTTCTCCTTCGTGCCTTCTTTCATTGTCATATCGAGCACACTCGACAATCTACCGCCGTATTCAGCCGGAAAAGCACCTTTGATGAGCTTAATATCGCGAAGTGCATCGGCATTGAAGACGCTCAGAAATCCACCCAAATGCGATGGATTATAAACAATTACACCGTCGAGCAGATTCAAGTTTTGGTCAGGCGAGCCCCCGCGAACGTATAACCCGCTCGAAAGCTCACTTGCTTGTTGCACACCGGGTAATAGCTGCAGAACTCTGAATACGTCAACTTCGCCACCCAGCGAGGGCATTTTGCTGACAAAATCCGGTGTGACTGTAACGGTAGAAATACGTGCTACCGATGGCTCGTCACGTTGGGCTTCGACAGTGATTTCCTGCATCCTCACATCTTCTACCTTCATTTTGATATTTCGTCGAACTGATTCATTAGCTACGATGGAGATTTTTTCGATAAATGTGGCATAACCAACGCCACGAGCCACCAAATAATAGCTGCCGGGTTTGATTCCGGGAATTGAATAGTAACCAAATTTGTTCGAGACCGCACCGGCAATAGGTTTTGAGCTTGTTACATTTGAATCGGGGAAGATAGCTATTGTCAACGAAATGACATTCTCGCCCGACAACTCTTCGGTTACCGAACCTGATAACGAGCCGAGACCGTCTCCCTGAGCGTGCAGCATCATACTCGAAAGCATAAGAAATATCAAAACAAATAATTTTTTCATAATTTACGTTTCTTTATAAAAATACTGATATGATACGAATCAGCTAATTTTAAGTTTCAAAATGTCAAATCACAACATTCTTTTTAAATTTTATAGTAAATTCAAGTCAAATTTATGATAAATTGCTCAAATTTTGTTTAATTTCATCAATTCCGGCAATAGCCACAAAATTTAAAATCCCAAAAACTCTTTCTTGCAATTTACCATTCGGTAAAATCAAATTTCTAATTTGCATAAATCTATCAATGAACTCTTCGTTTGACTTTTTCTGAGACGATATTGCTTTCTTTCTAATGTGGGTAAGTTGCTCTGCAGATTTTGTATAAGCCGATGCCATGCTTTTTTCGAGATTTTTGTCAATTTCTATAATATGTCCCGACAATTCATCATAAATTTGTTTTAGTTTTATTTCAGCATTCGAGAACGCTAATTCAGTATCGTCACTAAAAATATATTTGGGAATTATTTGCATAAAATCATCTTGGTGCGATTTGAATATTTCGGGATTAATATCATATTTTTCGATAAATCGTAAACTGCGATTATCCAAGAATGTGACACTGTGGCGAAGTATTATTCGTGGCATAATAATATTATAATAATTATATAATTTATTTAATTGTACCAAATAAGCTAATTCGCCCGGACCTGCGATATATGCCACAGTCGGTAATATCGCATCTTGCATCAGTGGTCGCAATAACACTTTCGGGGAAAATGAATCTGGGTCAACTTTAAATAATAGCTGGTACATATTCCGATTTTCAGAATTAATATTAACGCGAATATTATTTTGGTGATTAAATAAATTAACATCGGAAACTTGGGCTTGCAAATGATAGCCGAGCGATAACAATTCATCATTTGTTTGATTAACGATTTCAGCCGTTTGCCCGGTACTATAGAGTTCTTTTTCAGCAAATTTGGCAAAAAGACCATGTTCGCGAAATTTCTCTGCTGAAATAAATACAAATCCGCAATCTGAAATAAAAAAGTTGATAAATGTAATAAATGCTTCAGACCAAGATTTGCCGACAGCATAAGATTCATGTAACATTCTCATGATTTCATCAGCATATTGAGTATTTTTAATCGCATCTACCACTTGCTCTTTTAATCCGATAACATCCTCGCCAAAGTATCGGTGTGCAAGGCTTATGTTTTGCGAATCATAATCTGCACTAAGATTTACAAGGGATAAATTAATATCAAAGAGACTTATATTACCGGCTTCATCAGCGTCGTGGTCGTTATCGGCTACCCAATATACCGGAACAAAGTCATATTCGGGATGATTGAGCTTCATTTTCCGAGCGTAATCAAATGCCGAAAATGCTTTTGTCAGGCTGTAAATCGGACCTCCGAAAAGCCCGGGTTGCTGACCTGTCACAACCGCTAATGCTTTCCCCGAGCATAATTTATCGAGATTTTGCGATTGCAATTCATTCAAGGGCAAATTTTGCATCGTACTCTGGCAAACCTCGCGAAGCCTTTGATAATCGTCTTTACTCTTCAAAATAGCATCAAAAAAGTGCTTATCATCTTTACGAGTATTATTCGGTAAAAAGCGCGCGGCAAAGTCGTCAGAGCGGATAAAATCACGCACTAACTTCGATGAGCCGTCCAATTCGTTTGCAATAAGTTTCATATTTCAAATTAAAATCTATACTAACTCAAAATTAACTAAATTATTGCTTTAGTGGCTTTTTCAATTTTGGTTTAATAATTATTGTCCCGTCTTTGTTGCAACTGACAGGACGAGAGGTAGGGATTTGGGTAAAGGGTTTGGGGTTTGGGGTTTGGGGTTTGGGGTTTGGGGTTTGGGGTTTGGGGTTT